>DMZH01000003.1 GCA_003484955.1 Candidatus Woesebacteria bacterium | reverse complement strand
TCAGAACGTCGTGAGACAGTTGGTCTTAAGCATATTAAGACGACAAGTTTAAGCTGTCTTTACTATACAGACGTTTTTGAATCAGATTGTATTTACAATCATAGAGGTTGGTTATATTTTGTTATATTTAGTATAGTCTTGGCCCCCGCCAAGAATAAATCAGACTATTTGCTGGAAACACCGGTGTATCTTGGGCTACCTAATTTAGGTAATAAAGCATCAAGTGCGGTTAATCAGCAGGAAAGATCCTTTGAGAAATCAAAGGAAATCCTCACAGGCCATACGTCTGATCCTGACAACAAATCAGGAAAGATATGGTCGGATCCTCATAGNNTTGAGGAGAGCTGGGGACAGTAGAAATTTGCTGCGCTGGAGAGTAATTTCCAGCGTCACTCTAGCCAAAATCGGTGAAATCCTGTACCATCATTTATGATGGTCCTATCTAAGTACAGGACAATACCGAGGGAAGATATCTCCTATATCGCTGGTTTTTTTGATGGCGACGGAAGTGTTCGGTTGCAATTGCAGCCAAGAATTACTTCCAAATTGGGTTTTCGTGTAAGAACTATAATCTCGTTTGCTCAGAAGACTGGGCACGACAGTAGTCTTAAATGGATTCAGAAAAGTTTAGGAATTGGTTATATTTACAATCGAAACGATTCGATGACTGAGCTTAAAATCGAAGGATTTGAATCGGTAGAACGTATTTTAATTATTCTTAAACCCTTTGTTCATTTCAAGAAAAAGCAAGTTAATCTTGTTTTGAAAGCACTGAAACTGATAAGAGAAAGAGATTTTGATATTTTGGCGATAGCTAAAATATCGGATGAAATTTCTAAATATAATTACGTCACAACAAAAAAGCGATATACGGCTGAATTCGTAAAAGAATTTTTGAAAAAAAGATATCCCCGTAACGACTGAGCCCGCAAGGGCGAGATGGAAAGTATTTCCATAATAAAGCTAGCCCCTTCTGTAGCCTTATGGCGAAGGAGGGTGAAGGTATAGTCTAATCCCTCTAGTAATAGAGGAGCGATTGACGAGAGGACCTCCCTGGGGGAATCCCTAGTGTGCCGGTTATTGCGTCAGCAGTAACGCCGGGTAGCTACATTCCCTTGTGATAACCGCTGAAAGCATCTAAGTGGGAAGCCAACTCCAAGATTAGGATTCCATATTAAATCCCTGGAAGAAGACCAGGTTGATCGGCAGGCACTGGAAGACCCGTAAGGGTTTAAGGTAACCTGTACGAATAGATTGATATTTGCGATCCCACACTTTTGGGACGCGACCTTCCTCTTTTTACGAATTCAAATAATCCTATTTTTCAAGGCAATGTTCTGGTGGTTCGAGCAATCTGGCACCACCTGATTCCATTCCGAACTCAGAAGTGAAACGGGTTAGCGCAGACGATAGTTGTGGGGCAACCTACCGCGAAAATATGTCACCGCCAGAACAATGCCTTGAAAATTACTAGCAAATCTTCAGATTTTAAAATATAATTGACGTACCTATTAAAAAGAAAGGCGGTAATGAATAGTGACAACTACAAAAACAACTTCTAATAGCGCAACCACCATGGCCGAGCTTCTTGCCCGTGCCAAAAATAAAATTCAAAAATTCACCAAAGGCCAAAGAGTTGAGGCTGAAGTTCTTTCTAAAACAGAATCAAATGTAATTTTTGATGTTGGTGGAAAATCCGAAGGTATTGTTAAGGAAAAGGGTTACACCGATGCTAAAGAACTTATAGAATCTTTGAAAGTGGGGGATAAAGTTGCGGTTACTATTTTAGTGCCCGAAACCCGTGATGGAATTACAATTTTAGGCCTCAAAGATGCAATGAAGGATACCTCTTGGATAAAACTTGAAAAAGCTAAGCAGTCCGGCGAGCCAGTTCCGGTTTTGGGCAAAGGAGTTAGCGCTCCGGGATTCGTAGTCGATGTTCTTGGCATCGAGGGTTTTATTCCAACATCTCAATTGGGCAAGGAAGTAGCCAAAAATCCACAGGATTTGGTTGACAAGTACTTTAAAGCAAAAGTTATAGAGGTAGATAAGATGAACAATAAAGTTGTTCTTTCTGAGAAAGAAATCTCGGAAGCAGGGGATATTGCCTTGACTCGCGAAGCTCTGAAAAAGATCAAGGAGGGTGAAATTTATGATGGAGTAGTGACAACTGTTGCCACTTTTGGCGCTTTTGTAAAAATTGAAGTACCTATTAAAAAAGAGAAAGCCCAAGTTGAAGGTTTAGTGCATGTTTCCGAGCTTTCGTATAGCCGCGTTAACCTTCCCTCCGACATAGTTAAGGTCGGTGACGAAGTTAAAGTTAAGGTATTAGCAGCTCACGAAGGCAAACTTGCCCTTTCCGTCAAACAGGCCAAAAAGGATCCTTGGGAGGAAGTTGAAAAGAAATTTAAAGCTGAGGACAAAGTCGTGGGTAAAATTGTCAGGGCAAGTGACTTTGGATATTTTGTCGAGCTTATTCCTGGAGTTGAGGGTCTAATACACATTACACAAGTTCCCCCTGCGGTTAAGCTGACAGTTGGAGAGGAAGTTAAGTGCACTGTTGAGGAAGTTAACACTAAGGACAAAAGGATCGCTCTTGGTCTCGTTTTGACTGCGCTCCCTGTTGGCTACAAATAATCTTCGATACCGAGACTATTGCGGGGTTTTGAAATAACTTCTACAATTGGCCAAATGGCTTTTCACTCCAAGTATGTCTGTCAGCAGTGCGGTTATGAGTCTACGGGTTGGATGGGAAAGTGCCCGGAGTGTGGAACGTGGAATTCTTTAGTTGAAACTATTATTTCCACAGGTAAAGGGCAATGGGTAAAAGGTAAAAGAGGATCAAACACTCCTGCGAGTAAAACTGTTAAGCTTTCTGAAATCAAGCAAACCACAACAAAACGGATTTCTACAAAAATCTCCGAACTTGATAGAGTTCTCGGGGGCGGTTTAGTTCCCGGGCAAGCCGTTCTTATTGCAGGGGAACCTGGAATCGGAAAATCAACTCTTCTTACCCAACTTGCAGCCTCACTATCCACTGGTGACAAAACATCATCCACAGTTCTCTATGTTTGCGGTGAGGAATCGGCTACGCAGGTAAAAGTAAGGGCTGACAGACTTGGGGTGAAGAAATCCGGTATTGAGCTTCTTGAGGATACCGATGTAGACAGCGTAATAAATACCATAGACAACTTCCAAGAAAAGTCCTTGCAAGCAGTAATTGTTGATTCGGTGCAAACAATGACAACATCGGACCTTAGCGGAATGGCCGGAAGTGTGGGACAGGTGAGAGAGTGCGCTTTTAGGCTCTTGAAAGAAGCTAAAAGTTTGGATATCCCCTTGTTTTTAGTTGGACATGTGACCAAAGAAGGAACAGTGGCCGGACCGGCCGTTCTAACTCATATAGTTGATACTGTTCTATGGTTTGAGGGGGATAAAACGTTAACTACAAGAGTTCTTCGCGCGGTTAAAAATAGATTCGGCCCAACGGATGAGGTTGGTGTTTTTGAGATGGAGGATCGTGGTCTAAGACCGGTTGACGATGTTGAGAGAGTATTCTTAGAAAAAGATCAAAAACATGTTTCCGGGAGTGTGGCGACAAGCGTGATGCAGGGAACACGTCCCATTTTAGTAGAAATTCAGGCACTAATTGTGCCCACAAAGATGAGTTTTCCGAGGCGTGTTGCGCAAGGAATTGACTCAAGACGTTTGGAACTTCTTTTGGCGGTTCTCACAAGGCGTTGCGGGCTGCCTCTTTACGATAGCGATGTTTTTGTAAATGTCGCAGGGGGTTTAAAAGTTACGGAACCGGCGACTGATTTGGCAATTTGTCTCGCAATCGCTTCCGCGTATTTTGACAAACCGATTTCTGCGAAAATCATTGCAGTGGGTGAAATAGGACTTCTGGGCGAAATAAGAGAAGTTGTAGCGCAGGCCAAAAGAGTAAAAGAGGCGAGCAGGCTCGGGTTCACTACAGCGATAACCTCCAAAGACTTTGACTACGTTGGAGAGACGATCAAAAAACTTCTAAAATAACCAAAAGTATTTATTTGTGCCATTTCCGAGTTCTCCACGAATTATCCACATATTATTTTGAATAGATTTTATGCCCGAAAATATGGCCAAAAATGAGCCTATTTTAACTATAGGGAGATTATTTTATACAGTGTTTTACATTATGGGGTTTGACAGAATTGACACGGGGGTGTAGAATTTTGTCAGAACTTTGAAATCTATTTGGTTTGGCCTTTAGAAGGCTAAAATCCAAAAAAAGAGCATCGCCATCGTTGGGTTCTCCTCTAAATTACTAGTGGGACTCGCCACGAATAGAGATGCTCTTTTACAAACTTAACGAAGCAAATAGTAAAAATGCTTCGTACACGGGATTTGTCTTGCGGACAGGTAACAAGACTAGGATTCAAGACAAATCGTAATTAGACTAAAACGATTGGATGGGGTTGTCAAGGGTCTTTCAGTAAAGATCCCTTTGATTAATCGGCTCTGGTAGGGACGGGTGGATTTTAGGGCAGGAAATCTACCCGCTCCTAATGGAGCCGATTTTTTGTGGGAAAACTTGTTTTTTACCTCCAATAAGCCTATAATATTGTCACAATATGACAGAAGTAATCATTTATCAGGTCTATAACGCAGGTCTGGACCACAATCCAAACGAAGACGGTGGATTGAAAGAAAGCGTGAAAATCAATTTCCTTGATGGTCTAGCCTTGGAAAAGGTTTCTTCTTTTGTGGCTGAAGAAAGTCGGACTGTATCACGTCCCGGCCGTTTTTCTTTAAAATTGGCAAAAATTTTGGCCGTAATCGGAATCGCTATTTTGGCAATTTATTTCACTCCCGGTGCTGCCTCCTTAGCCAAATCTGTTTGGAGTTGGGGAGCCAGCAACTATAAACTTTCCGGAAACGAAGTCCAGGAACTTACCAATGAGGGTCAGGGTGCTACAGTGCGACCTTTGCCGGCGTTTGACCCAGCTCTTCCCAAAACCAACCGTATATTCATTCCTTCAATTGGGGTGGATACGGATATCGAGGAAGCAACCTATGACAATTATGAGGCGGCTCTTAAAAAGGGAGTTTGGAGGGTTTCCAATTTTGGTGAACCGGACGAAACGGGGGCACCTATTATTTTGGCTGCTCACAGATATGGATACTTAGCCTGGACCAACACATTCAGGCGTAAGAACTCTTTTTACAATCTTCCTAAAGTCAAAGTGGGGGATATAATTACGATCGATTGGCAACAAAGGGAGTACAAATACGGCGTTTATAAAACAGAAAATGGTGAGGAAATTACTGACTACTCGGCCGATCTCATCCTTTATACCTGTATCAATCTGAGTGGGCCGGAGAGAATATTTGTATATGCCAGACTCATTTCCTAACATGAAGAATACCTATAATGTTGACAAATGGGAAATTATGATATACACTTCAACCCTAATGAAAAAGCTAATTTTAGGTTTAATTGCTTTAGCGTTTGTCTTTCTGCCGGGTAAAGTCTTGGCGGAGGGGCAGGAAACCATCTGCACCCAATCCTACGGGGGCGGAGTTGTTTGTGGAGTTCACACTCCGGTTGAAACAGGTATTGCCGATAACATTCCTCTTATTGCTTCAGGTTTTCTTGGCGCCTCAGGCGTTATTACATATTTTTCAAGAAAACTCAAAAAAACTGAGTAATTGAGGGTAGTTAACTGTTCCGCAAACACTTTTCGAGACAGCTAACTATTTTCAATCTTCGAAACTCGGGCAACCTCTTTTGCGAGGTTTAACCTCGGGTAGAATCGAAGGGTTCTTTAACAAATCGAGGCAAATTCTGGTTAGAAATTCATGGCGGCGAGATTCTGAAAATTAAAGGCGTAAGTTTTTTGTTTTTCCTTCATTAGTTTTCAGACCCTCGTCGCTAGACGGGTTCTCTGGCCAGAGAATAATCTGTATTTTTTCAAAAATCACACATAGGAGGTGTGAAATGAAAAAAATTTTGTGGTTAATCTTGTCTGTAATAGTTGTATTGGCAGTGTTTGCGTTTGTATGGTTTGTGTGGCCCGGTCCTCAGATCGCGAATGCGATGAGCACGCTTTCTGAAATTAAAAACCAGGCAGCAGTGGCTGGTCCGCAAGGCCCAAAGGGTGACACTGGTCCAGCAATGGATCCGGCCGATCCCGCTTTCAAAGCGGTTGTCGACAAGGCTGTGGCGAATCAAATTGCCCAGGCTCAGTCAGCAGTACAACCTGTTCCTGCAACTGCGGGAACATCTGTATCAGTAGTCGCTGCAACTTGTATCCTGGACAGCTTTCCCGAGAATGCCCGCTTCGGCGTGCAGCTTACGGTTAAGCAGTTAACAGGAACCGATTGGGAATTCGATCCCAGTCACGCGTCGCGCGTCGCCGGTGATGTAACTCATCCGGAGTTGAAAGCCGACGTAGACCTTTCCGGATGCCCGGTGCTTGTCGAGGGTCGCAAGATTCTTAATCAAGAGCATCACATCTGGATTTTAATACCCGGCGATAAGCTATATTTAGATGCCGATGGGGTCTTCCGCGCGAAAGAATTCAGTGCATGGGCATACCCAAGCAACTGGAATATGGAAGATTTCTCAACCGCAAAAGCGCCTATTGCTGGAGAGTTCGTTGACGCCAAGCGTCAGAATATGCAGCAAAACGGTTATGACTGGCCGATCTTCGTTCATCTGAGCTCGGGCAATATGCTTGAGTTTAAGTCTGGTGACAAGGTTGGCGCGGTCTTGCCAAACAACTGCAATTTTACTGATCCGTCGCGGATCAATGTTACTGGAATTTACGATTCCGGTAATAAAACTTTCGACGCTTCTATTGGCGCCGAGAAGTGTTGGACTGCAGCCAAGATCGATGGATCTTGGGCTAAATGGCAGGATGCTAAGGATAACGTCACCTTTAAGGTGATCGAAGCCTGGCTTATGCCTGCTACCTGGAATCAGGCTCAAATTGATGCCTGGGTTGCCAAGCAATAGCCTCGATTACAATCGGCAAGCACACTACTTTTTTAACCTTCGGGTTATCAAAGCAAGAGCTTGCCAGATTTTTTAAGTCCCCAAAGTTAATATTTTTGGGATTTATCAATCATTTAAATGTATAAATCTTTTAATTCGCCCAACACACTTGGGATTATTTCGTCATACCCCGCTCATGGCGGGGAGGTCGCCAGTGGAAATGCAATTTCCAGATACACCTATCTTCTTACAAAGAATTTCCCCAAAACTCAAAAGATTGTAGTTTTTTGTGAAATTGGGAAATTTAAAAAGCCATATTTGGAAGCTCCCAATATTCTTGTTATGCCTACATACAGGCTAGATTCGCCTGTATTTTTTAAAAATATTTTACAAAAAACCCTCGATTTTGATGCAATTAGCAATATTATGATCCAGTTTGAGTTTAGTATTTTTGGGGGAAAAATTATTATTCCACAGATTATGGCACTTATTTTATCCTTTAGGATTATGGGTAAAAGCACAAAAATCATGTTTCATCAGGTTGTAACCAACATAAATGTTCTTTCGGGGCACTTGGCAATTAAGAAAAATGGAATCAAAGTCAAAATATTGAACTTGTTACTTAGGGTTTTTTACAAATCATGCGGAGTTTTAGCCGATAAGATTTTTGTCCACGATGACATTTTAGCTAAAAGAATTTCAGAGTTTGTTGACGAAAGAAAGGTTAAAATCATTCCTCACGGGATAACTATGGAGAAGAAAATCAGCAGCAATTTTACCAAAAGTTCCAGGAGATATTTTGGGGTAAAACACGGAACTAAACTTGTGAGTATTTTCGGATATTGTTCCTGGTACAAAGGTACTGATTGGCTAATTGAAAATTTTGCCAAATTTGCAAGAGAGAACCCAACTTCGAATGTAAGACTTCTGGTAGCGGGTGGGGAAAGTCCGACTTTAAAGGGAACTTTGGCTTATCAAAAATACCACAGGAAGCTTCAAAAAGTAATAAAAGAGGCGAATGGAAACATCATTTGTACGGGTTTTGTACCGGAAAATGATGTGAGGAAAGTTTTTGCCGCTGCGGATCTGTTTGTTTTTCCATACAGAACAAAGATGTCTGCCTCAGGAGCTTTCTCATTATGTCTTGGATATGACAAACCCTATCTGGTCTCAAAAGCTTTTTCGGAAAATATTAGTAAAAACGAAGCAGAGGGTAGAACCTTTTTATTGAACTACAAAAATTTTCGCTATTCTTTGAGAAAAAATTTAGCCTTTAATGCGACAATGTCGCCTCAAGTTCAGGGAAGATCCTGGAAGAACGCAGCAGCAATGTATTTAGCAGAAAGCTTGCCAGAAACCTCAATCAATCCTAAACTTAGTTATGCGCAAGCTTTTTAAGAATTGGTTTTTTCCGCTTCTTATCCTTGGGTTGACCCTTTTTATCGCTTTCCGAAACTACACGCCGGGTACCTGGCTTTTGGGTTGGGACAACCTGGTGCCGGAGCTTAATTTAAAACTTAACATTACCAGATCCTTGTCAGCAGTCTGGCAGGAATATCAGGGGCTTGGACTCCTTGGTGGAATGGCACATGCGGCGGACTTGCCCAGACAACTGATTTTGGGGGTGGCGTCGCTAATTTTGCCGACGTCTTTTTTGAGATATTTCTGGACGTTTTTAATGTTTTTGGTTGGCCCTCTGGGTGTATATTTTTTGGTATCCAGAGGTTTAATCGGAAAAAAGAATAGGTTTTTGGCAAACCTTTCAGGCTTTGTTTCTGCAATTTTCTACATCTTTAATTTAGCCACAGTTCAGACCTTTTTTACTCCTTTCGAAACATTTATTTGCTTTTATGGTTTTTTCCCTTGGTTACTTTTCTTTGCAACCCTTTTCCTAAAAAACGGAAGGAAGCGTGACCTTGTTATTTTTTCCGCTATCTCACTCCTTGCTACCGGTGCTTTTTATGTCCAAACAATGTTTATTGTTTACGCGATTTTTCTTCTGATTTTTGCCCTTGAGGGAATAATCAGGAATGGGAAAGCGGGGATTTCGCGGTCGATAAAATTGGCTCTGGTTACGATTTTTATAAATGCCTTTTGGCTTGCCCCGGCACTTTACTTTACCGTTACAAGTCCGCAAATTTCTGTGGGATCGCATATTAACTCAATTGCCACTCCCGAAACACAGTTGATGAACCAGGCAAGATCAAGTTTTTCCGACATAGCAACTTTAAAAGGGTATTGGTTTGATTACTATGATTGGGATTTATCGGGTGAATACGATTATTTGTACAAGGACTGGATTTCTTACGGTCAAAACTTGAACGTTGATAAAATCTCCATTGCTTTATTTGTTGTTTCGGCCGTGGGCTTGGCTATAATTTTATTTAAATCCAAAAATGCTTTCGGAGTTTCGTTTATTGTTCTTTTGGGAATTTCATACTTTATGCTTTCAGGGGGAGCCATACCTTGGATTCCATTTTTCTCCGAAATATTTAGAAATGTGTTCACAAAATGGGCAAATGCGGCTGCTTTAATTTACGCCACCGGACTTGGATTTTTTGTTTATGTGGTTTCCGGAATTATCAAAAATAAACTTAAATACATCTCGGGAGTGGTTATTTCAGGGTTGCTAATTGGAGGAAGCGTCTTTACCGTACTGCCTGTTTTTCAGGGGAAACTAATTGCCCAAAACATGAAGGTAATTTTACCATCCTACTACCTGGAAACAGTAAATTATTTTAAGTCACAGGATTCTACAAAAAGAATTGCAAATTTTCCTTTGACGGATTTCTGGGGTTGGAAATTTAACGATTGGGGATACCGGGGTAGTGGTTTTTTGTGGTATGGCGTGTCCCAACCAGTACTTGATAGGGCATTTGATGTTTGGAGTCCCTATAATGAACAGTTTTATGACGAGGCCAACTACGTTATCTCCTGGGGCAGTGTATCCGATTTAGAGGGGGTCTTGGGTAAGTACCAGGTTAGTTACCTGGTTTTTGATGAATCAATATTTAAACTGGGTGATTCGAGCTCCACCACCGACCTGCAAAAACAAAAGGCCTTTTTGGAGTCTTCAAGTTTAATTTCAAAAGATAGAACTTTTGGTAAGATAACAATTTACAAGGTGAACCTTCCTGAAATCAATAATTTTATTGGTGCTCCTCAAATCAACTACAGTGAACCGGTTTATCAAATTGGACAAACGGGCACTTTAGTCGTAAACGAAACTTTTCCTGAAAATCAAGGCTACAAAGAAGCGAAAAACTGCAATCTTGATAAAAGAGGAAACGTTGTCAAAAGAAAACAAAACGGAGGGAATTATTATGCCGCAGACGGCGACGGTGTTTCTTGTGATTATTTTTACTATCCGACTTTGGATTACTCTAAGGCCTATGCAATGCATATTTCCGGGATAAATCTTAGCGGCAGGTCTTTAAGACTTTACCTTTATAACGTAAAAGAAGAAAAAATTTACATGGATGAACTTCTTCCGGAAGGTTCCTTTGATAAAACTTACGTAGTTTTACCCACGGGAAGTTCAGAGGATTTGGGATATGGCTACACTTTAAATGTTGAAACACGATCGTTCGGAAAGATGAAGTCTGAAAATTTGGTTAGTGGAATAACGTTTTACGAGTTGAATGCAATGCGTACTCAGCCGGGGACAGTTTCAAATAATTTACAGATCGATGGTGTACAAAAATACGGAACTTGGGCCTATAAAGTCAATCTTGAAGGTTCAGGTTTACTGCAGCTTGGTCAGGGCTATGAGAACGGTTGGATCGGATTTGAAATCAAGGATTATAGATTAAAGGTTGCGGAGCATGTAAAAGTCAACTCTTGGGCCAACGGGTGGCAGGTTCAATCTGATTCAGCCTCACCTATTACTGTTTATTTACTTTACTGGCCCCAAGTTCTCGAGTGGGGAGGGTTGGCTCTAGGGGTGATCATCTTGACATGGCTCATTATTGGGCTATACTAGTGATTGAACTTCGAGTTTGCCCGGATTCCGTAATTCATGATTCAAAGCTTTAGATTCTAAATTCTAAATACATGCCAAGAAAATCAGTCAGTAAAATTCAGGAAGAAAATAAGGACTTGCAGTCTTTGGTTGGCGCTCCTCAAAAAGAAGAGGAGATTTCTGCTGTGGCAGAGAGTTCGTCAGATGCCTCAAGCGGAGTTGCAATAACCGAGTCTACGCCCAATCCTTTGGTGGTTGACGACAGATTGATTCCCGACGCTGGACTCCCGACAGAAACCGTTATCGGAGTACTTGACATTGCCAATGAAGGGTCGGGTCTTTTAAGGCCTGTCAGATTTGCTCCAAGCGATCATGATATCTATATTTCAGCATCTCAAATAAGAAGGTTTAATCTCAGAGTAGGGGATGTTATCGCCGGGCAGGCCAGGCGCCCCAAGGAAAACGAAAGATATTGGGGTCTTTTGAAAGTTGAAAAAATAAATGGTGAACCTGTCGAATCCGTTGGCCAGAGGCCAAATTTTGATGATATGACAGCGGTCTATCCTGATGCACAAATTATACTTTCGACAGATAAAGATACATTAACGACCAGAATGATAGACCTGATTGCTCCGATTGGTTTCGGACAGCGTGCACTTATTGTTTCTCCTCCGAAAGCAGGAAAAACCTGGCTTGTAAAAGATATAATTAAAGGCATTGCCGGTAATTATGCTGAAGATGGTAAAGGAAAAAGCAAAAAAGTTCATATTATGGCGGTTTTAATCGGGGAACGCCCCGAGGAGGTAACTGACATTATAAGAACAATGGACACGGTTACCAATAAGATGGGAGAAGTTGCTGCCAGTAATTTTGATGAAGCACCACAAGACCAGACCAGAGTAGGAGAGTTGGCTCTCGAGCGTGCCCGCCGCCTTGTCGAAATGGGACACGACGTTGTCATAGTTCTTGATTCGATTACCAGAATGGCGAGAGCTTACAATTTAGCTCTTCCAACCTCCGGCAGAACTCTCTCAGGAGGATTTGATCCAATGGCGCTTTTCCCGGCCAAAAAATTCTTTGGTGCTGCAAGGAATATTGAAAACGGGGGATCCCTAACCATAATCGGAACTTGTTTGGTCGACACGGGATCCAGAATGGATGATCTTATTTATGAAGAATTTAAGGGTACAGGAAACATGGAGCTTCATCTTGATAGAAAACTTTCCGATAGGAGAGTATTCCCCGCAATTGATGTTGCCAGATCAGGGACCCGTCAGGACGAACTCCTTTTTGGAATGGAAAAACTCAGAAAAGTTAATACATTAAGAAGAATGATTGACTTGATGAATGATGACGAAAAGACTTTAACCTTGATTGATAGGCTTGCCAAGACAGAAACCAACGATGAGTTTCTTGACAGTCTCAAAACTGTTTAATTGAGCTACTTTTTTACTCTCCGGTTAAATTTGCTTCAGGTATTTTTATAATGTATTATCAATCCACCTAGGATTTTCATCCGGGGTATTGTATGGAAAAAAATTTTGAGGTGCCTTTAGAAATATGGGAGGAGATAAGAACTTTCTTTTTTGAGCTGACGAATTTTATTCTGAAAAGTCTACACATCAGTTTTTTGAAACTTGAGGAAAGGAAAGGAATTGTTGTTACCGCACTTTATCGGAAGAGGGGAAAGTTGTCGCGAACTTTAAGTCATTCAGGTATGGCGGCAATTGCCACACTTGGTGTAATGCTGGCCCCCTTAATTGCACAAGAATTTCCCGGTAAATCAGTTAACCCTTGGTCAATTTCGGCAGCGCCGTCAGTGCTTTCCGCGTCTACCGATGATCTGGGAATTGATACACAAATATCTAATAAGGTAAGGGATAGTATCATTGATTATCAAGTTCAAAGCGGAGATACGGTAAAGTCGATTGCTGATAAATTTGGTGTTTCAGAGGACACCATTCGTTGGGAAAATAATCTAGTTAAAGACAGAATAAAAATCGGTCAGACGCTTAAAATCCTGCCGGTAACAGGAGTTGCTCATACCGTTGTCAAAGGAGATACAGTCTATTCGATTGCAAAAAAATATGACACAGGTCCGCAGGGAATGGTTGATTTTCCGTTTAACACTTTTACAAATGATGAAACTTTTGAGTTAGCAATAGGACAAACAATAATTGTTCCTGAGGGTGTCAGATTGGCTACAGCTGCAACCCCGAAAGCAAGGCAGATGACTCCCGATGCGGGAACGGTAGCAGCTTCCGGGCAATTTGTCTGGCCCACGCAAGGAATTATTACGCAAAGATTTTCCTGGTATCACCCCGCAATTGACGTTGCCAATCCAAGCTTGCCGCCGATAGTTGCCGCCGACAGTGGGCGTGTTATTTATGCGGGTTGGGATTCAAGTGGGTATGGAAACATGGTGTTTATCGATCACGGAAACGGTTTTAAGACCCGCTATTCTCACTTAAGTCAGATTATGGTTACCACCGGACAGAATGTTGCAAGGGGGTCGGTAATTGGAAGAATGGGCTCTACAGGCCGTTCAACAGGTCCCCATTTGGACCTCAGAATCTATTTAAATGGGGCTGCAGTGAACCCCTTCAATTACCTGAAGTAAGTACCTTTTGATTTTTCTCTCCAGTTGTGGACTCGCCGGGAATTGAACCCGGAACTTATCAATGCGAATGATACGGTATACCGTTTGCCTACGAGCCCAGTTTTCACTGTTTTTCAGGAACCTCAAATATTATATCATTTTTAGCCTCATGTTTTTACAAATTCAGGCTTGACAAGAGTTGTGAAAACTTTTATATATAGTATTGGAGTTGTGAATACTTACAAAAACTTGTAAAAACAACCCTAGAAGTACTTGTAAAAACTGCCAAAATGCCCAAATCGACCTACACAGTAAAAGAGGTAGCAAATCTTCTTGGTTTTTCTACAAACACGGTCTATAAATATTTGGAAAACGGCAGCATTAAAGCTGTCAGGTTGGGTGCCGAGGGGAGGTTTAGAATACCGGCGAGCGAAGTGAACAGACTTCTTCAGGAAAGAGGTAAAAGTCTTCAGGAGACACCATCTTCGGCGCCTGATCCTAAAAAATCACTCAGTATTTTTGATTGGTTTATAGGATTTCTTGCAATTGGTCTCGGTTTTTCCCAATTCACAAATCCAGTTTATGCAAATGCCCAACAGCCATTAATGGAAATTGCGCCATATTTGAACGTTGTAAATATTCTTCTTTTTATTGGGGGGGCACTTTTACTTGGTTTTGATACTTTCATGATTAATAAAGGCCACAAACATACAGCCTTATATCTTTACATTGGCGTTTTGTCATTGGTTCTAGCGGGAATATTTTTGTCTCAAAAATCTGTTTCTTCGGTAGGATATTTATCGCTGTCGGTTGTTCTTATACTCTCGGCTATAAAAAGGATAAATTATCGCTTGCAATATCTAATTTTTATAAACCTTTTGTTTGTTTTGATTGGTCTAGGATTTCTTATTTGGCCAGGTTCTTCTACATTCTCCATTCTTTTTCGTACCGGAATAGTCTCCCGGGACGTGTTTGCTGCGGTTTGGTTTGCATTTTTTTGTTTACTTTTATTCTTGAGCCTTAAAGCTTTAAAAGGAAGTAAATATTTCATGATAATAACCTCCTTTATAGCCGGAACAATAGCGCTTATTTACTCCGCAATGTCTTTTACAGGTGGGTACTGGGGTAGATCTATTTTTGGAATAACCCTAGGAACATTTTCGTTTGTCTATCCCTTCGCCAGTGAATTTGATACTTTTAAAACAAAGACTAAAAAAGAGGCTCTGGTTTGTTTCTTGTGGATCTTGGGTGTTTTCTTTATCGGATCATTTATGCTTCGGATGGCATATCGTTCTTTTCAAACTATCATCTTAGACGAGATGAACGGAAGGGTTGAGTTAGCATCCGAGGTGACTAAAAATTTCATGGACAGAAACACACTAACCCTTTCAGCTTTTCTAAGCGACAACAATTTGTCCAAATTGTTGATCGAAGGGTCTACTGCTGATTTAGATAGTGAACTTAAACAAATCTATCTGTCTTCAAATAATTCTTTTGTCCGTATGGTTGTTACAGACGGAAACGGTAAGATTGTTGATACTTATCCGTTTTATTTTCAAAGTCAGAATGTAGACATTTCCAATAGGGATTATTTTAGTGAACCAGCGAAGACAGGCAGAGTTTTTGTGACGGGTTTTATCAAACCCAACTCTCCGGGAATTGAACCCTCGATCTTAATCTCACTTCCTATAATTGGTACAGACGGCAAATTTTTGGGCGTGATTTTAGGCTCGGTTGATATCTTTGAACTTCAAAGACAATTAGGACAAATTGACCACACTGGAACAAGTTCATTTACGGTAGCAGATTCCAGTGGAAATTATATTCTAAATCCCGACCCTCAAGATACAATAATAAAGGCACCCTCTGATAGTTTGGTAATGAAAGCCGTTTCGGGAACGAGCGGATCATTGGTTACTTATGATTATGAAGGAGTCTTGAAGCTTGAGGCTTATAAAAATGTTGACGATTACAATTGGGGAGTTGTGGCTGCACAATCCCAGTCAGCCGCTATAAGGATATATAGTTTGATGGGTTTTGCAACATTTCTATTTTTTATTATAACCACTATCGGAAGTTTAACACTCGTTACATTCTTAAGGAAAAATAAATAAGTTGTTACGGATAACAAAATATCAGTCTCAGAAAAAGTATAACGACGGGGTAATACCCTTAGTCGTTGTATTGGTTCTTGCGATTACTTCAGCGGTGGCTGTTGGAGGGGGATATTTTCTAAACCTTGCTGGACAAAAGGGATTTTTGACATCGAACATCTCTCAAATGGTCAAAGATGTCGAGACCAGATCAGGCTATCTTGACGAAGAAAGAGTAGAAAATTCATTTTTTGATGATAAGGTTGTCGGGACAGCACTTTTATCAAACGGTTCATTTTCTGTATATAAAGTTATCAGCGGAGAGGTAAAAGGGGACGGCAACCAATTTGTTAATAGAGCAAGAATTTTATTCTTATCAGGTGACCAAGCGCTTGATAGTTTTAGTGATGGGATCATAACCACTTTTTATTTGAAAGACGGCACAAGAGCTGTGGGCCAAATTATGGATAGAATGATTGCCAATTTGGTTTTAGATAGCAACACCTCCTATGCAATTAAGATTCTTCAAGGAAAGGTTGAAGAGGGAAGGCTGATTGGTGACTTTGTGGGACAGACATATGATACCGGATTTGTAGTTGCAGGAACGGTTGATAAGAACGGTAAAATCTTAAATGTCGTCATAAAAACCGGCGCTCAGAAAACAACCGAAGTAGAAAGTACGGTTGCCAAGAACGCAATCTCCCTTTTCAATTCAATTTATGAGCTTTCTGCGAATATTGATGTTTTGGGAATTTCTGATTATCAGCCAACGGGATTCAATAAGCCGATCTTTGACGAGAGTACGGGAACATGGGCTTTTGCTGGTGGAACGTCAGGCGGTGCCATTTTGACATCTCCAATTCAAGGAGTTGTGAATTATATTCAGAGTGTTGCCCAATCAATCTCAAGCGGCAATAGTGTTTATCAACAGACGGTAGGCGAGATAATTCAGGGAATAACCGACATAAAAAGCGATAGTTCTAAATTAACAGTTGCCACACTTGATAACATTGCAACGCTTTCAGTTGATCTTTCTGGAATTACAGCGGTAGGCGTTTCCGATAGCTCCATAAATGAATCCGATTTGGCATCTTCGAATGATCCAACCGGCGGACAATGTTTAACTTACAACAATAGTACCGGGGGCTTTACTTGGGGGTCCTGTGGAACATCCGGAGGATCAGGGACAATTACCGGTGTAACCGCGGGAAATGGTTTGACCGGAGGAGGAACCTCGGGTGCTACTAGTTTGGCTTTGAATATTCAATCGGGGGGAGGGCTTGTGGCCACTTCGTCAGGACTTTCTTTAATCCGGACTTGCGGCGACGGCGAACTTTTAAAGTGGACGGATAGTACCTCCTCCTGGGACTGTGCAACTGATGCAGGAGGAACGGGAGGGGGAATTTCAACACTTCAAGCAGATGATGTAACAGTAGTTTCATCTGCAACTACAATTGATTTTTTGGGAGCTGATTTTGATCTGACGAATTCTCCCGCAGGCGAGGGGAATTTATCGATTGATTACACCAACTCAAAAATAGTCAGAAGTGATCAAACTCAGTCGGTTACCGGGACTTGGACGTTTAGTACATCTCCTATTATTTCAACAATTAGTAATACCGGAACTCTAACCTTGCCGATATCTACAGACACTCTTATCGGTCGGGCAACAAGCGACACTTTAACCAATAAAACTATCTCGGGAGCAAGTAACACCATATCCGGTCTTTCAGTTGCCAACTTTACGTCAGGAAATATTTCTCAATGGACCAATAATTCAAATTATTTAACCGGTAACCAAACAATTACTTTAAGTGGGGACGTTTCAGGAAGCGGGGCAACCACAATTAGTACAACTATCGGAAATGGTGCAATATCCCTTTCCAAGATGGCCAACCTTGTGGCTAACTCAATAATCGGAAATAATACAGGAAGTTCCGCGACTCCAATTGCCCTAACAGGAGCTCAGGTAAAAACCTTGCTGGGCATTTCAACATCGGACATTTCTGGATTGGGAACAATAGCTACTCAATCTGCCAGCAATATATATGTAATAGGAGGGCAAATTAGTGGGGTAACAATTGCCGGTACAGCCTCCGGTTTAACAATTTCGGGGGCATCAAACACTTTATCCAACATTGGCAATTCCAGTCTTAGTAATTCTTCAGTTACCATTAATAGCAGTGGAATTCTCTCGGGCGGCGGAAGTTTATCTCTTGGGGGAACATTAAATCTTTTGGCAACTGAGGCGGATACATTTTCATCGGTCACCGGTCGCGGAGCTTCAACTGCAACAGCATTGACTTTATCATCCGCCACCCCGATTACTTTTTCAGGAACGACCCCCACAATTACTTTCTCGGGCGGGAATACGATATTTGATTTAACCGGGGCCACCACGAGGACACTTAATATTCTTAATTCAACGACTTCCCAGGTTGCCAATGTCATAGTCGACGGGACAATATCCGCATCCAATTTCTCAGGAACATCAAGCGGTACCAACACAGGAGACCAAACGATTACCTTAACCAGTGATGTTACGGGATCTGGCACAGGATCATTTGCTACCACAATTGCCGGTGGAGCTGTAACTTTAGGAAAAATGGCCAATCTCGCAGCCAACTCAATTATCGGAAACAACACTGGATCCTCCGCCACCCCAATCGCATTGACCGGATCCCAAGTTAAAACTTTATTGGGGATTTCAACCTCAGATGTTTCGGGATTGGGAACAATTGCTACTCAATCTGCCAGCAATGTGTTTATTACCGGTGGACAGCTTAGTGGTTTAGTATCGATTAATGGTGCCACAATTTCGGGTGGTTCCATTTCCGGAGGATCATTATCAACGGTAGCCGTCAACGGAGTGACAACGGGAAATATAATTCTTTCAACCGGTTCATACGCTGATCCCGGCTGGATTACATCCCTTTCCCCAACCAAAGTTCTGCCCGATCAAACAGGCAACAGTGGCAAGGTTCTGGGTACAAACGGCTCTGCTCTTTCCTGGATTACCAACTCATCCGGAGTTGCCTGGGGAGCAATCACGGGCTTACTTGATGATCAAACAGATCTTACAGCCTCTCTTTCGGGAAAGCTTTCAAAAACCTTAACAAGCGCCAACATCTTTGTGGGTAATGGATCAAACATTGCAACAGGTGTTGCCGTTACGGGAGATATATCAATAAATAATACCGGCTTAACCGCGATCGGAAACGGAGCAGTATCTCTAAGTAAGATGACCAACCTGGCAGCAAATTCAATAATCGGTAATAATACTGGTTCTGCTGCCACACCAATCGCACTTACAGCTTCCCAAGTTAAGACCTTACTAGGTATCTCAACAAACGATATCTCAGGCCTTGGCACCATCGCAACACAGTCTGCCAGCAACGTTTATATAACAGGAGGTCAACTTGTGGGTGGAACTATTAACAATATCACCATTGGTGGTACAACCCGAGCAGGTGGTAACTTCACAATCCTTGATTCTAATGGAAATACCACCCTGGGTGATACTAATACAGATACTTTGACAATCAAAGCGGGTAGTAGTGGAGCTGGCATAACATTGTACGATAGCTCATTTGCAAACTGTTCTGCTCTGGAGACAGTGGCAGGAGTCTTAACTTGCGGTACTGATGACACAGGTGCAGGAGGAGGAATATCAACCATCCAAATTGGTGATGCTGATGTGGTTACAAGCGCTACAACAGTTGATTTTCTTGCAGCCGATTTTGATGCGACAAATTCCCCGGCAGGAGAGGGAAACATAGCAATTGATTACACCAATTCAAAAATTACAAGGACTGACCAAATACAATCAATATCAGGGGCTTGGACTTTCAGTGACTTGACTATCTCAGACACAAATATTCCATTAAGCGGAGCCTCCCTGACATTTGACTTTAATAATGCTCTTGATAGAACTTTAACCATTACCAACAGTAGTACAGGACTTGCCAACTTTTCTGTTGAAGGGACAATTGGTGCATCCAATTTCTCAGGAACATCAAGCGGTACCAACACAGGAGACCAGACAATCACATTAACCAGTGATGTGACCGGAACCGGTACCGGATCTTTTGCTACAACTATTGCTTCAGGAGCAGTTACTTTAGGTAAAATGGCAAACTTGGCTGCCAATTCGATAATTGGAAATAATACGGGAAGTTCCACAACTCCGATTGCTTTAACTGCTTCTCAGGTCAAAACTTTACTTGGAATTTCAACGTCTGATGTGTCGGGCTTAGGTACAATAGCCACTCAGAGTGCAAGTAATGTATTCATAACAGGGGGGCAAGTTAGTGGTGTGACGATTGGAGGAACCGCAACGGGTCTTTCTATATCGGGTTCTACCAACACACTATCCAATATCGGCAACTCCAGCTTGACCAACTCCTCGGTTACTATTAACACCAGTGGAATTCTCTCAGGCGGAGGCTCCCTTTCTCTTGGTGGAACTCTTAATTTATCTACTACCGAAGCCGATACTCTATTGTCAGTTACGGGCAGGGGAGCAACAACATCAAATGGAATTACATTATCATCTGCCTCACCATTACTTTTCTCGAGCTCGGTTCCGGTATTGACTTTGGGGGCAGGCGATGCCGCGGGGGTGTTAACTATCAAAGACAGTAATGCTACACCCAACACTCTTCTTACCTTAACTGATGCGGGAACAACAGGGAATTTGTCAGTTACTGGAACTTTGTTGGGATCAAACTTTTCAGGCAGTTCATCCGGAACAAACACAGGAGATCAGACAATTAGTCTAACAAGTGATGTAACAGGTTCTGGTACGGGATCTTTTGCTGTAACAATTGCCAATGGAGCAGTAACTTTGGGAAAGATGGCTAATCTCGCAGCCAACTCAATTATCGGAAACAACACTGGAAGTTCCGCAACTCCGATTGCTTTAACTGCCGCTCAAGTTAAAACATTATTGAGTATTTCAACAACCGATATATCAGGCTTAGGAACAATTGCTACTCAATCTGCGGGTAACGTTTTTATCACCGGAGGACAAATTACAGGGGGAACAATTAACGGTGCAACAATTGGAGCGGTAACACCTGCAAGTGGCGCATTTACCGGTTTATCCGCCACGAGTGCAATATCTGCACCCACCTCCACAAATACAATAAACGGTTTAATTATTAATTCAGGCGCATTAAGTGGTATTACAACAATATCAGCCTCATCAACAATTAACGGTGCCACTCTTTCAGGCGGAACTCTATCAGGAGGATCCCTTTCAGGTGGAACTTATTCAGGCACTGCTTTATCAGGAACCGGTAGTTTTACCATCACAGGCGGGACAGCTGCGAGTGAGACTTTAACACTTGTTTCAACGAGTAATATTACCAAAGGAGATATACAATTCTTCAGTGCAAGCAACAAAATCACAAGTGCAGGAGCCTTAACCATTGTCGGAGCGCTCTCTGCCTCCAATGTTTCAGGTTCCAACACGGGAGACCAGACAATTACTTTAACAGGGGATGTAACGGGTTCGGGAACAGGTAGTTTTGCAACAACTATTGCTGGAAATTCTGTAGCCTTAACAACTGATACAACAGGCGATTATGTTGCGACTTTGACATCGGGAAACGGTATCAGCGCAGCCGCGACGGGAGAAGGATCCGCTCCGACAATTTCTCTGGCGGCCCTTACCGCCGATTGGAATCAAACGGGAGCCTTTGACATTGTTTTGGTCAATACCTCAAGTGAACTTAAAATGTTGGAATCGGGCGTAACACCAACACTCTATGGAATATTAGATATTGGGGATCTTTCCACCTCCGACTCAACGTTTACATTTAGCGGCTCTTCCGGGACTGTCGTCACATCATCAAATGCAGCAGCTCAACTCTCAGCTTGGGATCAAACTGCCTCGGACGATCTGACAACTTCCAACTATTCCACAACCCTTGATTCAATATATGTAAACGTTGGAGAAAGTCCAACGGGAGGAGATATATCTGGTTCTTTTTCGGGAGGATTGACAATTGCTGCAAATTCTGTAGCTTTGGGAACCGACACAACGGGTAATTACATTGCCTCGGCCACCTCAAACGGGGGGCTAACAATGACCGGCACGGAAGGTGGAAGCCTGGGGATTGATCTTCCGGCCGCAACAGATGCTCTTTCAGTAACCACATCATCAGGTTCCGGACTGGAACTTCTTGTCTCCGGAGTAACCCTTCTTCAGGGATGTTCCGATGGACAACTCTTAAAGTGGAATGAAACTGCAGACACCTGGGGATGTTCAGCAGACAACACTGGTGCCGGGGGAGGAGTTTCAACAATTAAAGAAGGTGGTACCAATATTGTAACTTCTGCCGTTGCTCTTAATTATGTAGCGGCTGATTTTATTATCACGGATGAAACTGCAGGAGTAGCAGGAATCACAATTGATTATGCGAACTCAAAAATAATTAGAAAGTCCGATTCAGCAGTTACATTTGATGCCGGAGCCACCTTTAGTACTACCGGTAATTTGAATGGAGTTACTATCAATACAGCAACCGGGGCTTCCGGAAATTCAGGTGCAATTACAATTCAAACAGGTGGAACTTCCGTGTCCGGTACCTCGGGTTCTGTGACAATTGATACGGGGGCAGGAGTAACTTCAAATGGGGCAATTACCATTGGTGGAACCAATGCCTCAAACCTTGCAATTGGTAGAGCAACTGTTACGACGACAGTTAACGGTACTCTTGCTGCAGGAGGAGTTTTAATTAGCGGCGGATCAATTAATGGGACAACACTTGGAGCTTCAACCCCTTCAACCGGAGCATTCACAACACTCTCGGCTACAGGCGCTATCACGGGCGCAACAGCCACTAACACTATTAATGGAATCATCATTAACTCCGGTGCAGTTTCGAATGTATCCACGCTCGGTCTTTCGGGAGCAATTACCGGAGCAACGGCAACAAACACAATTAACGGCTTGATTATTAACTCAGGAGCTCTATCCGGAATTACGACAATCAATGCTTCTGGTCAAATTACTTCAACTCTTGTTACAGGAACAGCTCCATTTGTGGTTGCCTCAACAACCAATGTTGCCAATCTTAACGCCTCATCCCTTAACGGAGCAACTTTTGCTGCTCCCGGCTCAATCGGAAGCACAACTCCAGGAAGTGGAGCATTCACAACTCTTTCTGCAACGGGAGCGATAACCGGCGCGACCGCTACAAATACCATTAATGGAGTAATAATAAATTCGGGTGCGGTTTCAAACGTTTCAACACTTGGTCTGTCCGGAGCCATAACCGGCGCAACTGCAACCAATACTATTAACGGACTTATTATTAATTCAGGCGCACTTAGTGGGGCTACAACTTTAGGTCTTTCCGGAGCTATCACTGCTGCAACAGCCACAAACACAATTAACGGGATCATTATTAACTCAGGAGCCGTTTCTGGTGTCTCGACACTTGGTCTTTCAGGTGCAATTAGTGGCGCAACGGCAACTAATACAATCAACGGTATGATAATTAACTCAGGGGCGGTTTCGGGTGTAACCACACTGGGAGCGTCCAGTACAGTAACAATCGGAAGCGGGGGAAATACATATACATTTAATCCTGCAGCTGCCCCAGCCCTTGCCGGAACTGCACGTCCTGACAGAAGAGAAGAACTTGTTCCGGAATTTCCCGGTGCTGTTCTCACAGGGAGCGGGACGGGAACAATGACATCAGATTTCTGTGCAGCATCAGCCGGTGTTGGGGGCTTAACCGCAACGAATACAACGGTTTGTAACACTTCGGGAGATACTCATAACTATTATAACTGGACAACTACCCAGGGAACCCCTCAAACATATACAGTATATCTAAAATGGAGAGTTCCGGATAATTTCTCGGCTTGGGATACGAGTAATTCCATCCAAGCTTATGCGAAAAGATCCGATGCAACAAACGGACATGTCAATATAAAAGTCTATGATACCGCTAATGCATTAAATAATGCCGGGGGAACGGAAATTGCGGGCGCCGCCAATACCTGGATTCAGAACGGAATAAATATCTCGGGAGGTACTTGGACAGCAGGAAGCTATATGACAATTCAGATTGATGTAACGGCTGCAGCAACGGGTGGAATAACAGATGTTGGTGAAATTAGCCTTAACTACTTTACAAGCAACTAAGCTTTGAAATGATTAGATTGAACAAAAAAACTATTCGAATAACCAAGAGTTTTTTTGTAACTTTTTTGGTTCTCTCCTGGCTTCTAACCGGCTATCCTGCAATTTCAATTCCGGGGTTCGGAATTTTCCCCCCAAAAATTCAGGAAGCAATGGCAGCTACTGCCGGACCAAGTTATGCTTCGACGGCTGTTAACGACGCAGGAATCGGCACACTTGCTTGGACTACTCCTGGGAATGCTACTACCACCAATGACAGCAAGGCATCCGTAGTTCTTACAAAAAATACAGGAGTAAGCAATTACATAAAAGCAACCGGTTTTAACTTTTCTGTTCCCTCAAACGCCAGAATAGACGGTATTACGGTTGAATGGGAAAAAAGCGACAGCCTTGACGGCGGGACTGGAGAAACTCAGGATAATGCAGTGAGGATAGTTAAAACTGACGCTATTGGCGCCACAGATCTTTCAAATATTAGTAATTGGACAACAACGGACACTTTTGTGTCATACGGCGGAGCTGCCAATCTCTGGGGAGATACTTGGACGGCAGCGGATATAAATGGCTCAACTTTTGGTGCGGCGATTTCGGCCAAAAACGTTAAAGTTTCAGGGGGTGGTGCGGCAACTACTGCCTATGTGGATTCTGTAAGAATTACTATTACTTACACTCTTCCAATAATG
Source organism: Candidatus Woesebacteria bacterium (assembly GCA_003484955.1). Classification (GTDB taxonomy): domain Bacteria; phylum Patescibacteriota; class Microgenomatia; order UBA8517; family UBA8517; genus UBA8517. The sequence continues at coordinate 156,480 of DMZH01000003.1, read as the reverse complement.
ACAGTTGGTACGACAGGTACACAAACCTCTACCATGAATATAGGTTCTACCAATAATTATGTTGGTGGCGCGTTTACCTTCGCGACAGATATCAACACGGCAACGGTCACTCAAGTCATAATTACCGATACAGGAACCGTAAACGCCAACAGCAATCTTTCCAATGCTGATATTTATTATGAAACAGCTGCCACTACCTGTTCCAGTGAAACATACGGCGGTACGGAGACACTTTTTGGTACCGGAGCCACTTTCAACGCTTCCGAAAAATCTACGATAACCGGTTCAATGTCAGTCGGTACAACAGAGGTTTGTGTATATGTTGTCTTGGATGTAGGTGCTGGAGCTTCAGCTACACAGACGATAGAAATTCAAATTGCCAACCCATCAACAGAGATGACTGTGTCGTCCGGAACGGTAACTCCGGGAACCGCAGTAGCGATTTCGGGAACGACAACGCTTCAGTCAGCATCTGCTACTTTTACTCAAAATGTTTACAGGTGGTATGTTGATAATGACACAGAAAACGTAACCGATCCTTGGTCCGCAGTCTCAGTAATAGATCTAGCTGAGAATACAGGAATTACGATCATACCCATTGCAAACGATCCGCCCGACACCGCCCAGGAACTTAGATTAAGGACAAATATAACTGTAAATACTGCAACTATTACGGGAGGTTCTAAATACTTTAAACTTCAGTTTCGGGCTGGTACCGATTCTGACTGTTCTGCTGGTTCGTGGACAGATGTAGCTCCTAGTGCCACCTGGGAATACGCTTCATCGTCGGTTGCTGACGATACGACTTTAACGGTTGCAAAATTGACAGGAACCGACATGCTTGAGACATATTCAAAGGTAAAGCCCGCCAATACCCCAACTGGTACTTCTGCAACGGGGCAAGATATTGAATTTGACTTCCATATTGTTGGGACAAGTTCGGTGTCATCAACTCGATATTTGTTCAGATTAGTGGAGACAACAGCTGATGGTACCGGAACGACTAGCCTTGCAGGATGGAATAACTGTCCAGCACTGACAACTGAGCCGGGGACAGGAGACTTGCTTCGTCACGGCAGTACATTCTCATCGGGAATTAAACAGGGTTTTTATTGGACAAATTGATTTGTTTGAAAGATGTTACCAAGGGGCTATAATAATATAGGAGAATGAAAACAAAATATAAAGTCTACTCCGTGCTTATATTAGCGTTTTCTTTGGCGTTTCTGGGTTGGATATTTCTAAATTTGAGATCGGGAAGCTCTTTTAAGGAAACAAAAAGCTTCGAAAAATTACCACTGTCGTTTATTCCAAATCAAGGCGAGTTCAGTTCGGGTGTTGTTTTTCGTACCCAGCTACCTGGTGGAACAATATTTGTGACCAAGAGTGGAATAACACTATCCCTAATATCTAAAGGAAAAGGTAACAGGGGAACTTCTAGTTTGGGTGTTAAAGCTTCAGACTTAACGGAGACAAACAGTACTGTTTTAAGTATGTTTTTTTTGGGAGCTAATCCGGCCCCTGAAATAACAGGAAAAGACCTTTTACCTGGGACAGCTAATTTCTTTATAGGGAATGAATCCAAGGATTGGAGAACAGGAATCCCTACATATAGAATAATCGAGTATAAGCAACTATATCCAGGTATAAACCTTTATTATAGTGGGGACAAAGGGATTTTCAAGGGTACCTATCAAGTAGATCCAGGGGCCTCTCCAAATTCCATACGGTGGAAATATGATGGATCGACTAGTGAGCGAGTAAACCAGGAAAATGAAAGTTTGGAAATCGAAGTTCCTGGTATGGGGTATGTCTTGACAGAACAGTCACCAGTGGCTTGGCAAGTCATTGATGGGCATCGTAAACAGGTGGATGTAGGGTATGTTGTCAGTGGAGGAAATGTTGGTTTTCAAATTGGAGATTATGACTTAAATAGCACCCTCTACATCGATCCTGTTTTGACGTATAGTACTTTTTTGGGAGGGGGTTCCAATCTGGATTCATCCAATGCAGTAGCGATTGATCCTGCGGGCAATATTTATCTTACAGGGTTGACCACCTCCTCCGATTTTCCGGTAACACCGGGTTCCTATCAAGTTGCACATTCTGCCGGTAGTAATTTTGATGCTTTTGTCTCAAAGATTAGTTCGGATGGGTCATCTTTGTTGTATTCGACTTACATTGGCGGCAGTCTTGGTTCTGGGGCTGATCAAAGCAGGACAATAGCCGTTGACACAAGTGGCAATGCCTACATAGCTGGAGAGACAAACTCACCTGACTATCCCACTTTTAACGCAATCCAGCCAATCCTTCTTGGGGGTGCTGGCAATGTTTTTGTAACTAAAATAAACAGTAGTGGGACAGGGCTGATTTACTCAACATTTTTTGGCTATTCCCAGTCTGGTGCTTATGCTATTGCTCTAGATAGCTATAATAATGTTTACATCACAGGTTCTGCATATTACCTTCCCATCACACAAAATGCCCTTCAGACAAACCCTGGGGGCGATACAGATGCGTTTATGGCGAAGATTAGTAGTGATGGTTCCAACCTTGAATATTCCACCTATTTAGGGGGGAGTGGGCATGAAATTGGATATGGGATTGATGTAAGTCAATCGGGTCTGGTTTACGTAGCTGGCTACACCGCATCTTCTAACTATCCCGTTAGAAATCCTCTGCAAACTTACCGTGGTGACAGAGATGGTTTTATAAGTGTAATAGATATTCCCAATTCTCAATTTGTATATTCTACCCTTATAGGGGGGACTGGAGGAGACGAAGTCAGGAGCATTAAAGTTGATTCGAGTGACAATGCGTATTTGGTGGGAGTTACAACTTCTTTAGACTTTCCTACAACAAGTAGCTCCTTTCAGCCTCTTTTTGCCGGAGGTGATACTGATGCATTTGTAGCAAAAATTATCCCAGATGGAAGCAACTTTGGTTATTCAACCTATTTAGGAGGAAATGGCTCCGATATAGTGAGAAGTATAGCAATAGATTCCCAAAGTAATTTGTATCTTGCTGGGCAAAGTTCTTCATCAAATTTTCCACTTTTGGATTCAATCCAAAGCGCCTATAAAGGCAATAGTGATGCTATTGTTGTAAAACTTAATGAATCTGGTTCGAGTTTACTCTTCTCAACTTATTTGGGTGGTTTTTTGGGTGATTTTGCCAATGGCATAGTTTTAGATAATTCCTTGAATGCCTATGTTGTCGGTGGTGCTTCCTCACCAGACTTCCCGATTACCCCTGGCGCAATCCAAATTAATCGCCTTGGTCTAGGTGATGCCTTTTTGTCAAAATTAAGTTTTACAAATACTCCCGTGGGAGATGGTGTGTCAGTTGCTCTCGATGGAACAACACTGGCTTTTTCTCAAGTTAATACCAGTGGAGTGACAACAGTAACAACAAGTACTTCTGGAACCCAACCTCCAAGCGGTTTTAGGCTGGGTAATCCGGCGACTTACTATAATATTTCTACGACAGCGACGTTTACTGGAAATATAACTATTTGTTTTAGTTATGATGATACGGCGTTTCAAGGAAGTGAATCCAAGCTAAAGTTGATGCACTTTAATGGACAAAATTGGGCTAATATAACAACTTCACTGGACACAACTGATGACATAATCTGTGGGGTTACAACAAGCTTTTCTGATTTTGCAGTAATGACAGAGCCAACCGTTCTAGATTTAGTTAATGCCGTAGAAGATTTAAATCTACAACAGGGGATAGAGAACAGTTTAGATGTAAAATTACAGAGAGCTTTAGATGCTCTGTCAGCAGCGAGTAATAATTCAAATACAGAAGCAACAAATGCCCTAAACGCTTTTATTAATGAAGTTGAGGGTCAAAGAGGTAATAAATTGACCCAAAGTCAGGCTGACAGTCTCCACGCCTTTGCGGTTAATTTAATAAACATCTTGCAAGGTATAACACAGTTTTAAGTTTTTGTATGCGAAAAATATTTGTTTCGTGGTCAGCTTCATTATTAATTGCGGGATTGCTTTTTATTGGAGTTAGACCAATTCTTGCCCAACAGCTAGACGCAGGTTTATCTGACTATATAAAGGCAAACGATTTGCAAGTTGGCACTGAAGTGGTTAGCGGGTATCAACAAGTTTTTTATACCTATCAGGGAAGCAAACACTTTATCACGAACGAAAGTCGGAATAGCCGCAGCCCGTTCACGAATGGCAGATATGTGGCATATGTTTCCGATTACAACGAGGCAGGGCAGATTTTTCTTTATGATACAATTTCGGATTCAAAAACTCAGCTTACTTTTTTGGGGACCAACCTTAATCCTAGGGTTGATTATAAAGGAAGGGTTGTTTGGGAAGGGTGGGATGGGAATACTTGGCAAATATTTTTCTTTGACGGGTTATCGACCAAACAATTAACAACAGGGGATACTTCTCTAAATCCTGATTTTTCCGACGACTACATTAGTTATGGAAGACGTGACATAACAGACACCTGGAGAGCGGTTGTCTATTCCATTAACGACAATAAATCGGTTGATGTTACAACCGGGGAAAAGGCCAGGAATCCTAAAATAAAAAATGGAGATATTTACTTAGCCGCAGAAAGTCTTGCAGAGGAAAAGTTTTCTCTATCGGTTGACGATTTGTTTTTATTAAATCTGGCGCCACTTTCGGAAAGTACAGAGTCGGCAGATACTCAATCTGTAAATACAATTCTTGACGAACTAAGTGCCACGCCAAGCGGGGTAGTGGAAATACCAATAGCGACAGAATCGGGGAGTACGTTGTAACAACTTGTAAAAACATGCCCAAATTTACAACTTTGGGTTTCCTTGCGTGTTGTAGAAACTTGTAAATTTACTGGGTAGGAGTTGAAACCGGCGAGGCTACCGGAGAAGCTGTTGGTGCAACGGTTGGTTTCGCAGTTGGTGTAGCAATAGCAGAAACTTCCGGACTGGCGGCGGCCTGATTAAAATTAACTGCCCCGACTTCTATGATTTTGTTTTCACTCTCACGGTAAAGAATTGCTTTTCCGGCTTTTTGATAAATCAAAACTTTATCTCCATTTTGGGCGTTTTTGAAAAACGGTTGATCGGCGACAATTGAGACATCGGTGACCGTTGCAATGGTTGGTGTTTCGTCGGTGGGGAGAGTCATAAGCTTTGAAACTTTAGCAACCAGTGCGTTTGCTTCTGCCTGGGCCTGTGCCGTTCCCTGGGGAAGACCGAACCAGGTGGGTTTTTGTCTGACAAGGTATGTTCCGCCGTATATACCAATTGCGAGGATAATAATGTAGGGGATTGACTTGAAAAGCCATTTAGAACCTTTCTTTTTAGCTTCCGTTTGAGTCCCTGTTGAGCCTTCTTCCATGGTAGTAAATATATAACACCCTAAATTTCATTTTGCAAGTAACAAACGATATAATTATCAGGGGTGAAATATTTAATCTTTACAGTCAAGACTTTAATTATTCTTGTACTCATTTCAGCGGGATATTACTTTATTTATTTTTTACCCCACCAGGCAAAAAATAGAGAAGTTTCTATACACTATTCCAATCTGGTCCAAAATAGGACAGCCTATGTTGGTTTGGCCAAGCTAAATTCCAAGGATCCTAGTTTTGACAGTCAAAAATCAAACTTGATAGATATTATTAAGGTAACTAACGCCAAGGGACTTGAAAAACCTCTAAATAATGAAGAAAAACGTATTTTTGAGAAGCAAAATGAAATTCTGGTTAAAGTTTTTGCTACAAAATCGTATGAAGAAGGGGTAGCCATTTTGAAATCAAATGAATCATTACAACTTCTAATTGACGAAGCAGACCTTATTGACCTTTTAGCTGTTACTGAGTAGCGGGTGGGGTAGAATCAGAAGGAAGCGTAATCGGGGGCTTAATATTGGACTCTGTAACGGTTTCCGGTGAGGTTAAGTTTTGAGATGTGGTATCAGTAGTGGCCGGTTTTTGCTTTTTAAGCTGTTCCAGGGTTGCCTGAGCAGTTTTATAGTCGTCAGAACCCTGGGGTACAAGAGAAATTACGGTGTTTACTTCAGCAATTGCTTTGTCATAGTCCTTCTTGGCGGCATATGCTGCAGCAAGATTGTAGTGGGCATTGGCAGAGTTGCCTTTTGCAACAACCGCTAATTGAAAGGCTCCTATCGCATTGTCATAATCTCCCAGAGCGTAATAAACTCCACCAAGAGAAATTCTTAAGTCGGGGTTAATGGGATCAAGTGCCACTGCCTGAGAATAGGTTTGGATTGCATACTGGTCGCTTCCTTCGGCAAAAGACATTATGCTTCTATAGATTTGTGCCAAAACCTCCCAATTACTGCTTCGACTCGAGTTAAGTGTAACTGTTGCCTTACCCTCGGAAATAGCCTCCTGAACAAGTTGGGTGACCGCAGTGCGATCCTCCTCCGTTAAATCTTTCTTCCCGGCAAGAGAGTTGGCAAGAGCCATATCGACTTGAGCAAGAGAGGCATGATACCTGTCGACATAGGGATTTAATTTTACCGCCTGAACCATATAGTTGTAAGTATTTTTGGCATCATTGGCAGTCAGGGCATCAAGCGATTTCTTGTAGTTAGCCTCAGCCATAACAGCCCTTGTTCCGAAAATTGCAAGAGCAACTATTGCCAAAAATATAGGAGAGGCGACAATTATTGCAGGAACTTTATTTGTGGCAATGGTAATCGGTTTATCCTCGGATCCTGAGAATACAGCCAGAAGAACCATAAACAGGAATATCAGAGCAGGGGCGGCTGGAAAAACGGCAAATGCAAGAACCAGAATGGCTATAGAAATTTCTTCCCAGGCTTTACTTTTATAGTCGAGGGAGAGTTTTTTGTAAATGCTTATTAATAGTATGGTGATGGCGGCAATTCCAATAAATCCAAGCTCGGTCATTAAAGTGAAGTAATAATTGTTTGCCGAGTAGAATCTGACTTGCCAAAGATTCGTTCCGTTGTAGGAAACAGGTCTGTAGACATTGAAAGCGGAAAGATAGTTGGCGGAACCCACACCCAAAAGGGGACTTTGCTTTAACGCTTCGGCAACTACTTCCCACGATGTTTGCCAGGAGGGAAGAACCGGGGCTTGTGGCTTACCGGGAAGCATATTGATTCCGGACAGAGCAATTCCAAAAATAATTACTGCCGACGCAACTCCAAAAAAGATTCGTTTAACAATTTCCTTTTCTTTAATAATTTGGGCAACGCCGATAGGCAAAAGAGCAAAAAGATAAATGACAGATTGTAAACTGGCACCCATCGGATTGAAAGCAGGATCTTTCATAAAAGTGGGAAGCTGAGGGATTTTTGCAAAAACACCAAGCTGGGTGAAAAGAATCGAGACAGAGAGAAAAATTCCTGACGTAAAAAGAGCTAAAAGAACAGCGTTTTTACCCCTTCTGGTAAATTGGTTGACAATCAGATAAAAAAGTGCGGAAAGAAGAACAAAAGTGGTTGTTCCCGGATAGAAAAATGCCTCCATTTTATTAGGTGTCCTAAAAATGGTGGTAGCCAGATAGGCGATTACCAAAAGGATAATTCCGATATCAAATTTACCCCTGAAGAATTTTGACTCCCCTTTAATAATAGATTTTATTAGTGAAGCAATAAGAGCCAGAGAGATAATAACTGCTGCAAAAATTTCCTTTGGAACATGATAAGGAGAGGGGAAACCGGGGAGGACAAAAACTACAAAAAGCGCCGCACCGGCAACCACCAAATATTTTTGAATTGAATTAAGCAATTTTTCCATAGACAGGGTACCTATAAGTATTGATTGTGAAAATTTTAGTGTCAACGGCATCATTCCATATCATCGTTACTTTATATATAGAGATAATGTTTGATGTGGTTTTATATATGGTTTTTGTCATTTATTGGGTCACACGCACTATCCACCAGTTAAAGTTAACGTCAATTGAAATCGGGTTTGTGAATCCGACTACAAATTCTCCCGCTTTTTTGCTCTTTACATATAGTACATAATTTTCAGTTGTTGAAGTTGGGGTAACGTATACAAGAGTGTAATCGGTAACTTTTGGATTTTTTATCGTAATTTCGGAGACCCCAGCGGGAATAACCGCCTGCCCGATTGTAGAATTGGTTGTAATCACGCCATCTATAATAGTACCTGACTCTGTTGCATCGGCTCCGGCGATGACAAGTTGGGGTGTTGAAATCGATCCAAAGCTGGCGGAACCGGAGGCGTCGATTGTTGCTACCGCACTACCCAAAGCGTCCTGTACATTAAAGACTGTGTTTTGGGCCATACCTTGCAGGTTCTCTTCTTGTAATGTCAGTCCGGAAGATTTGATTCTCCCCGCGACCGCAAGATTACCCGAGATTTGAACATTTCCCTCAGTATCTATTCTGATAAGGCCGGCCATTATTTCAACAGGGGCCATGGCAAGACTCTGAATTCTTAATGGGGCAGTTAGTGAATCAATACTATTCATTACCAATTGATCACCACCGATTGCCGATTGAATAACCATATCAGCTCCGATTGTTAAAGAATTGGTGACGGATAGGGAGTTAATAGCAGCCTGGTTCGTGACATAAAGGTCAGCGATGTTAGCCACGGCAATTAATGAGGCCGAATCTGTAGCAGTGTTTACATTCCAGCCGGCGCTTTGAGATAGTAAATTTTGGTCTACCTGAACTTGGGTCAAAAGAGCCTGTATCTCATCAAGAGATTTAGACTTGATATCCTCGGCAAAAAGAGTGCCGGAGAAAGTGGCATTTCCTTGGTTATCAATAGTTGCAACATCCACACCCTCCGTATTTTGAATAGCAAATTGTCCGGAAGGGGTAGCTACCGATCCGATTTGGACAGTTACATCAGTGTCACCGGGAAGAGGAGAGATGAGGGCAGTTTGGACAATTGGTGAGACAAGCCCGGACTTTACAAGCATATTATCAACCGTTCCCTGGAAAGCAGTAAAGGAACTGGTAGCCAGATCTTCCGTGACAATTGCTCCTGCTTTGATGTTGGCAATAACCATTTCGGCTAAAGCAGCAATTTGTGAAATAACACTTCCATCTGTCTTTTGGACCAAATATCCGTCATTAGTTGATTCTTCTATCAATAAATCTCCATCGGAAGTAAGAGCTAGATTAGCCAGTTGGGAAGAATGAGAGGCAATTTGAGCTTGTTGCTGCTGTAAAGCGTAGGTTAAAATAGGAACAACTGCTTGATAGTCAACGTTATATTGGAACCCTGCCGGACTTATAAAACCATCCTCATCAATGCTTTGACTGATGCTGTCATCCGGTGTGGCTTTTACTAAATAACCAAAACCTTTACGAATAAGATCCTGAGCGACAAAACCTGTATTGTAAAGACCATCCCTTTTCCAGTTAAAGCCAACAGGAATGATGTTTTGCATGAAGTCATTCACCATCTCCGGATTGATCTGATCAATATTTTCTTTTAGTCGTTGGTCTGACGCAGAGAAAACACCATTGGCTACTAAAGCCCCACTGGCAAGGATACTGGTGCTTATATTTTGGGTTGCAAAACCGGTTGTCCAAGCAGCATTGGCAGTGGCTCCCGAAAAAGGTCCGGTTATTGAGTAAGTAGTTGTTCCGGTGACATTCACTTTGCCGCCAGAAAACGAAAACTCTGCCGTTGTACTCCCAGCCGCAAAAGACTCAAAAATAAGCGGTCCGCTTGTATTCTTATAAATATCTGCAACTTTGGTTCCATTTCGATCAAGTTCAACGAAATATGTACCATGGGCAACATCAAGAGTCAATGCGCTTAAAGTATCTGCATATCCGTTGATTTCAAGTTTTGTATCCGGACTTGTCGTCCCAATTCCAACATTGCCGGTATTCTGCATAACCATCACTGACGAAGATCCGTTGTTTCGGATATTAAATCCAGCTGACCCAAAATTTAGATATGTAACATTGTCAGACCAGCGAGGCCAGAGGTAATTTTCGTAGCCTCCAACAGAATTTTTGGCTGCGAATGCAGTTGCATTTTCTATCCCAAACACAGTGCTGGTACCTCCCAAAGTGAGCCGGTAACTCGGGCTCGTTGTCCCGATGCCGACGTTGCCGCCAAGTGGGTTTAATAATAATGGGAATGCAAAATTATCGGCTCTCATCGCCTGTAACCAAGCACCATAACTTGGAGTTCCAGCTAAATTACCAATATGAATGCCCGCGTCATCACCTAAAAACTTAACGATGGAATTAGTAGAAGTTATTGTGTTATTTTGAGCACCTATCACATCTAATTTAGATACTGGACTAGTTGTACCAATACCGACGTTGCCCGCTGCAGTAATGCGCATTTTTTCAGTAGTAGCGTCAGTTGATCCCGGAGTAGTTCCAAGGGTAAAGAATGCCAAATCAGTATTTTGAACTAAAGGATTATTTAATGCATAATTATTCCAATTTATAGCTGCTATTTTAGCGCCAACAGTATTCGTTTGAACATCTCTCCAGCTTGAGAATAGAATTTGATGTCTGGATGTCTCAGCTCCAATAGCAACAGCTGTAGTTCCTTGCAAAATCCCTCCAACCCTTAAACTCGTTATGTAGTTGCTGTCAAGCTTGGCTAGTTCCAGCCCATTTCTTGGCCCTGTTGTACCTATTCCAACATTACCGGAGTTATCAATTACAAATTTTGGTGATCCTGAAGCACTGGCAGTAAAAATATCTCCACCTTTGCTTTGGTTTACCATGAGAGCTGCTATACCGTTATTTGTACTATTGTTTACAAGCCAGCTTCCGTAACTTAAAGCATTGTAATTGTTTATAGTAGCCGGATTTTGGGCCAGAGAAATTGTCGATGTTGCAACTCCGCTGACAACATTAAAAATATTTTTGCCGGTTAAATAGAGTCCGCCTTTAATTTCAGCATCTCCGCCTATAAATAAATCGTTTGAAGTGGTGATAGCAGCCGTGGCAGCGGGAGTATCGCCACCTCCGGCAAGGGCATTGTATGCAACGCCACTAAGTCCACCTGCATTAATTACACCGGCTGCTGTGATATTTCCGGTACTACCCACAGAAAACAGAGCAGTGCCGCCAGAGTTTTGGGCTTCAAATATATTTGCTGTTTGAGCACCGGCAGCCCTTACAGCCAATGGGATTTGGCCCGCCTCACCATTGGGAGACTTAAAAAGATTTGCGGCTGCTCCGGTCCAATCAAATTGCCAGGCATAACTATCCACCGCATTTCCACCTATTCTTAACGATGCTGTTCCTGTGGTTCCATCACTTACCCAGATTCTCCAATCTGTACCACCTCTTTTAAGGCCTATATAATCATTAATTCCACCAGCAGCACTATATATTTCAAGTGCAGAGTTGGGTGTGGTTGTTCCTACACCGACTCTTCCGGTTCCGTTTGGATTAATCAAAACGTTGCCTGTTGTGTTGTAAGTTGCGGAGTTTCCAAGCACCAAGTTAGCTCTATTGGTTGTAGAAATGTTGCCATTTCCGTCAATGAATGTGGCTACATTTGTCGTGCTTCCTGAAATTGAGGCGGTAGGAACACCAGATAAAACATTTTTAAGTGCAAATTTAGCACTTGTGGTTGCGGTTGATCCAAGTAATAGATCTACGGAAGTATTTTTCGGATAAAGTGCTCCATCGGCAATACTCCAGATATCAGTAGCTGCCGAACAGTTACCGCTTGTATCACAAACCTGGTTAGCTCCTTGGTATAGGGTTGTTCCATATATATTTCTCCAAAGTAGGGAAGCGGTTCCAAAATCTGACATATTGGTTGTATTGGGGGCGACATAACCCCCTGCTATCGCATTGCTTGGATTAAGTGTGATATTTCCTGTTGTTGAACCGCCGATTGCAATCGGGGAGAATGTTGTTGTTTGGATCGAACCTGCCCCAGTTCTAAATGTGAGCGATCCCGATACGGAAGCAGCCCCTGCAACATCTAAAAGTGCGGTGGGGGAAGTGGTGCCGATACCAACATTTCCGGTTCCATTGGAGTTTAGGAGAATGTTTCCTGTTGTGTCATATGTTGTTGAATTTCCAAGTACTAAATTTTGTCTGTTTGTTGTAGAAATGTTGCCATTACCGTCCATAAACAAAGCAACATTAGCGGTTGAACCGGATATTGAAGCGGTTGGGGTACCTGTTAACACATTCTTAAATGCAAACTTTGCAGAAGTCGTTGCGGTGGCTCCGATGAGTACATCGGCGGTATTATTGAGTGTATATATGGCTCCCGCAGCCTGTCCCCAATAAGAAACTGCTCCTGCCGGACAGTTGGCACCGCTTGAATCACAAACTAGATTTGCTCCTTGATGAAGAACTGATGCGTATACATCTTTCCAAAGTAGAGAAGCTGTACCAAGATTGGTTACGCCATTTGCTGCAGGTGCCACATACCCATCCGATACGGCGTTACTTGGATTAAGTGTGATATTTCCTGTAGTTGACCCCCCAACTGTTAGTGGATTAAAGGCTGTAGTTTGGATTGATCCTGCACCCGTTCTGAAAGTTAAAGATCCTGATATTGAAGCAGCTCCTGCTACATCAAGTTCGACAGTGGGGGAGGTGGTACCGATACCAACATTGCCTGCAAAGTAGTTTTTGTTTGTTGTTCCTGCTTGATATATTGCAAAAGGCGCATTTGTTTGAGTTCCTACGGTTTGGGTATCAACATATAAACCATAAGTATTGGTTATTGTTCCCGTATTTGTTGGGGTGGCAATATATGTAGAATATGCGTTAGTAATTGTACCTGTAGAGGTATTATTAACCCTAGATCTTATACCAATTCCTGTACCCAAAGAACCTGATGCTCCGCTGAAACTGACATATCCTTCAATGCCTCGAAATTCAGCATTGGTAAGCCTGGTTGTGCTGTTTCCGGAAAGCGACAGTTGTAAACCGGAGTAGGTCCTGCTGGTTGAAGCAGTTGGTAAAACACTTGGAGATACTTTTAAACCAATTTGGTCATTCGTTGTAGAAGATAAAGTACCATCGATATCAACTACACGCCCCGTAGCAACATTGGGGGCTGTTCCGACTATGCTTAAAGGATATAAGGGTGTTGTTGTCCCAATTCCAACATATCCAATCCCGTTTGGATTAAGAAGAATATTTCCTGTTGAGTTGTAGGTAGCGGAGTTGCCAAGCACTAAATCAGCTCTGTTGGTTGTTGAAATATTGCCATTCCCGTCAATGAATGTCGCTACATTAGCGGTGGAACCGGAGATACTGGCCGTTGGAGTTCCTGTTAAAACATTTTTGAATGCAAACTTGGCACTGGTTGTGGCACTGGCACCCAAAAGTAAATCAAGCGTGGTGTTACCCGGGTATATTGTTCCTGTTCCAAGATTCCAGTAATTTGTTCCAACTGAGGAAGCACTTGTCCAGGTTGGATCGGCTGAAGCTCCTTGGGTTGTAAGAACGTAGCCTGAAGTTCCGGGAGAGAGGGTAGACATTGTTCCTGTTGCTGAGAAATAGGGAAGAGATCCTTGAGCCACTCCCGACCAATTTTGTCCTGTTCCGCCGTATGTCGTTGAAATGGCGGTTCCGTTCCAGGTACCGCTTGAAATTGTTCCGCTGGAAACCGTTAATCCGTTAAATGTTCCTGCCGCGGTTACGTTTCCTCCTGAGTCAACTACAAATTTATCTGTTGGGGTTGCACCGCTTTTAAGTTGCAAAAGATTATACCCTGTGGCATTACTGGCAACCTGTCCGAAATAAAGAGCTCCCGATGTTATATTGGCATTGGTTGCATTGACAAAACCTCCAGCGCCCCCTCCCGGGGCGGCTCCTTCGAAAATAAGATTAAGTGTGCCGGTTCCATCCGGATTGATAGCGATTGATCCGTTGGAAGCATCCGGTGTCGTGATGGTTAGTGCCTGTCCCTCAATAGCAAAAGTGCCGCTTGTAGACTGCATTTTGGGGGAAGCGGCTGCCAAGACAATTTGTCCCAGGTTATTCATCACGGGAACCGTATTGGCTGTTGCGGAGGAACTGGCCGGATAACCCTGAAGTGTTTCGGAATTAATAGCATAGGCAACTGTTGCGATTTGCACTCTTGGAGTAGCCTCGGCGTCTACTCCCACAGTCACTCCAAGCCAAATGGCAGAGTTTTCGCTAAATACAGATGATGCAATTTCAGTTCCGCAGGAGCTTCCTAAAAGAGTAGAGAAGATTCCGTCGGTGTCGGGTGTAATCGAACAAGTTCCGGAGTTCCAAAGGGCCGCCCCACCCGTATCAACGCTGTAGAGTTTGAAAACCAGGTTGGTTGCAGTTGTGATGGGATTCCCTAGATTGTTGGTTAATCTTCCCTGAAAAGATAAATACCTTCCGGCACGGGTTAGGGAGGTTGGGTAGGCAAGGGAACCGGAGGTGGTTTTGAAGAATTGATTATATACTCCAAAACCAAGGCTGGACATCAAAAGAACAAGAATTGCATAGTTGAAATAACTGGCAATTGGTAGATTGTGATATGATTTATACCATTTAGGTCTGGCATAAAAAAGATTGTAGGCAAGCTTCTGAAGCTTGGGTTTTCCCGCAAATTTTGCGACAATTCTAGATTGAGCTGAGCCGTAGGATGGAGGATTTAGCTTTTTTTGTCTCTCAATTTTTCCGAGCTTTGTTTTGACTGTTTCCTGCTCTTCCCGTAAGAATGATTCCACCGGATTTTCATCCAGATATCCTTCTTTAACTGTCCATTCAAAGAATTTCTTGAGTGAGAACATTTTCCTATCGAAAGTTGAGGCTGAAGAATCCTTTAATACTTCACTTCGATACTTTTTGATGTGGTCTGATACTACTTTCCTAAATCCCATTGGGCAGTTCTCCTTTCTTTTCAATCCAGGCTAGAAAGCCTCTTACATCGGAAACATAATTCTTGACTGTATTAGAAGAAACATTTTCGTCCTTGATAAGAGATTCCCTGAACCTCTCAACAATATCCCGATCTTTTACCCGCATAGGAGTCAATGTTCCGATGCCGACATTTTGAATTCCCTGCATGTAATCCCTGTCCAGAGCTTGGGAGGAGTAAAGAAAATTGGATAAGTTTCTAAGTGAAGACAGGCGTCTGTTGATTGTTTTTACCTTGATGTTGTTCTCAACCATATAGCTTTTGTATTCATTGAAAAAATCCCGGTTGATGAATGGAGTAAGCTCGATAACATTATCCGCGTAGGATCCGAGAGATTTAAGTTTAAGTATTGCCCAGGCTAAAAAGTGGTTAATATCGGATTTGTAATTTTTAATTGAAACTAAAGACTTTCCCTGATCCTGAAGATTATTAAGAAATTTTTTTATTGTATTATCGCTGATTAATTGCATTTTAATTTAAGGCTAGATTATACGAATTATATTTATTATACATTATTGTAAAGGGGGATTGGCCTGTCAATAGCCTTTTATATAGAGTATTGAGGTAATAGCGAATTATAAATTATGAATTTTAAATTACTCTTTTCACAGACTATATAACATATTTACCGCACGTATATTACGCATAAATGATATTTTACACACCAAAATCATATGGCCTATAACTCAAATTTAGGCGTATTTTTAACTCAAAATTTAGCCTCGAAGTACCAGTTGCGGGAAATTGCGGTAAATAACTTATGCTTAAAACTCTTTCGGGAAATAACGCTAAATTGATATACTATAGATTTACTTTAATATATCAATATATATCTATTTTTATTTTTTGAATCTTTAAGACTATAAGGTTAATAATTGGCGATCACTAATTTGGATTGCCAAAAATATATATGGGCACTTTTGTCCGATCTTTCGGAATTTAAATTTGAAGCTTTCTGAAGAAGCGATTTGACTACCAATTATTGACATCCGGTGTATATAATTACTATATGGAAGAGCGTAGCAAAAATTCCCGTACAGTCATAATAGCCTTGATTCTTTTGATTATTTTTGTTTTGATCCTTATTCTCTTCCTTTATTTAGTCCGCCGGCCTGCGTTTTTTGGGAGCTTTGCTCAAAGTGAGAATTTCACTTCTGAGCCCACCGACTCCGAAGTCATTACACCACAAAGTGTATCGTTTGACAATTCCTACCTTTTCGCTTCGCCTCTGAGGGCGGCAGCAAAGGTTGAGCGTATTAGAATTACTGCTTATATTCTGGACGGACAGGGAATGGGGGTATCCGGAAAGCAGGTTATCCTCGGAAACGGTAATACAAGCCTGCAGATATATCCGATTTCCCCGGTGACCGATGATTCCGGTAGGGCAACCTTTGATGTTTCAAGTACAGAGGCAGGTCTTTTTACAATTGAGGCATCTGTGGGTAGCAAAAAATTAAGTCAAAAGGTGACTGTTTCATTCAACTAATTATTGAATAGGTTTTGTCTTTTTTAGAAACTCCTGATATCTTTCGACAAGCTCTGAATACTTTTGATCCTTTTTATTAGTTTCCATTTTTTTGTTTTTTCCCTTTTTCCTTTTGATAATTGTCAGGACGATACCTATCAAAATTAGTATTACCAAAATCTCCAGGATTATAATTCTCGGCCAGACGAGGAAAGTTGCAAGAAATGCCAAAAAATTACTCCACGCGTAAGCAGCCGGCGTAAGGGTTTTAAACTTAAGGGTATTACTTTTTGGGGATTTATTTCCTCCTTCGTAGTCGGTTATGGCAAAAACTCTCCAGGAATTGCCTCCATTGGTAGGCATATTGAAACTAAAGTTTCCTTCGGCATCCGAAAGGACGCTATACGATGGTATATAGTAGGCAAGAACACTTCTAATCGGCTGAAAACCAAAAATTCCCGGCTTTGCATCCGGTCTGCCCAGTTTAACTTCAACATTTGAATTAGGAATTGTTTCGCCTTGGGCTGAGACCTGACCGTTCTCATTGGTTTGGGGTGTTCCCAGGCTTATTGTAGGAGGGAGTATTACAGGGCCGACGTTATAAAAGTAATTTCCGTGACCGATCGGGGGAATGCAGGTTGGGGGAGTTATCCTTTTTCCCTGGTCAATTGCCGTAACGCAAAGCTCGGGGAAAGAAGTGTTTAAATATACCAAGTCAAAAGAATAGTATCCGTTTGCTCCGGAGACTACAGATTGGTCTACACCAATACCTGAAAGCTCTATAACACTGGAAGGAGCGCCATACCCCCAGAGAGTCATCCTTGGGGTTCCGATGGTCGCAGAAACGATTACATTGGGTTTCACAATGACCTTTTCTGAGGGTAGAACATCAGCATGTACGATCCTAGTCTCAAGCAAAAGAAATAATACTGAAAACAGCAGGGCAAATTTAAGTTTCACTGATTAATTATATTACGTTATTCAGTCTTTTTTTCTTCAGTTGATGGAGTTTCAACTTTGGACTCCGGAATTATTCCGCTGATCTTATCTTTCAAAGACTCTTTGAGTTTTTCAAGTTCTTCTTTCTCCTCGGAAAGCTCCTCTTCGAGCTTCTTTTCCTTTTTAACAAATCTGTTAAAGATAATGATTATGATAAGTACAATTATGATAATTGCCAAGGTTATAACTACAGCAAGCTTCCAGGGAAATACCCAGAAGCCGAGAGCGGAGGCGAGAACTTTTCCCGATTCCCCATAGGTGGCATCAAGAGACGCGGTGAACTTACCAACCATCCATTTTGTTCCGAGTTTGGAAACAATTACCCTTGAGGCATCCGGAAAAATGTTGGTTTCCTGCAAGCTTTCTCTGGCAACTTCACGGCCAAACATATTCTTAACAACAATTTGCCCCTTAGGAGTGATGTGATAGTCTCCGCTATTTTTGATTTCGGTTGTGATTGCGACAGGGCCGTATTCGGAGAAGTTGGGGGCACTAAAGCTTACGATATTGGCGCCTTCGGCAATAGGGCCCGACACTTTCAGATAGACAAGTCCTGCAATTCTCATTGATACGCTTGCGGCTTCCTCTTGTTTTGACCCGGTGGCTTCAGGAATCTCGGAAGTGGGCTCAAAAAATACCGCGAAATATTTTCCGCCGGGGTTTGCGTCAGCCGGAACACGAATTTTGCCGTCAATTATAACCATATCTTTTGAGGGGATTGTTCCTTTTTCGGTGCTTAGGGTCACCCATTGGGCTGCCGCAAAGCGTTTGGACAGAGTAGTGGGGCCTTCAAGAAAGTTTGGAGAACCCTCGTTGTTGTCCACAATAAAATCAGCCACCTTAAACGTTCCGGAGATAGGTTCTATCCCTGTGTTGTAAAATCTGACGACAAAACTCGTGGTCTTGCCTGGATCGACTTCAATTGTTTGTCTTGCGGGGGCAACCACCAGGGGAATGATTGATTGTGCTGATGCTTTATCTGAAACAAATAAGGCGATAAAAATTACTAGGCCGGCAACCAAATAAACAAATTTGTGTTTAGTATGTTTTGTGAGCAGATTTTTCATAGTTAGAATGTGGCTGTTGCCGTGTATTTGACTTTATTGTAGTAGTAACCAGCAGGTTGGGTTCCTGAAACTGAAATTCTATAACAGGCATACACTTGGTTAGCGGAAACCGGGGCCGCGTTTGACATCACGGTTTGTTTTGCCTCAGAAGCTTCCTGATCCGGAATTTGTTTTGAGGAAAACGTCCTTGAGGTTTCGTTATAGAGGAATCCAGCATCGGTTCCTGACACGTTTGCAAGCGAATATCCAAAACCGTTATTGGTCGCGGTAACCCATTCGCCGGATGTTGTTTCCGAACAGGTTCCCGAATCGCAAGTAGTATCCTTGATACAATCGTTTGCCTCACCCGCAGTTGCTCCCGTACAGGTAACCCCGTTCATGCCCATTTGGTCGTTTTCTTCAATCTTGACGGTGTAGCCACCGCCGGCGTTTGTTGATACGGTTAATACCTGGTTGGCATTTAGGAAACTGTTGGCGGTGGCAATTGTTCCCCAAGGAACAGATGTGGCCGTTGAATCCGTTGTCGAAGCAGTTCTGGTTACTCCACAATACGAACCTGAATCTGCAGAAACCCCGGCAACTGTAAAGGCAAGAGTCTGATCAACTGTTGCTGAGACCAAAACTCCCTCAACGGGAGCCACCCCCACACTTACAGAATCAAGGGTGTTGTTGCTGCCGTCCCTCGTAACTATTGCGATTTTGTAATTGTCGGCAGCTCCTTGTGTGTGTCCGGTGGTAAATGGGGTGGGGTTGACCAAGTTGGGAACTATTACCGTAACGGTTGCACCCGCACAAGAACTGGTTGCTTTTGTAATGGTTATTGTTCCGCTTGCGGAGGCAACTACCGGAGTATCCCAGCCGCCGGTGCAGGTCCCGCCTGTTGAGCTGACATTGACACTTGTCGGTTCGAGCTTGTTAAAATCAAAGCCGTCAGTTGTATTACTACTCCCTGTGTCCGGAATTCCATCATTGACATTTCCGGTGCTGGCAACCGGTATGGTAACAAAAATGTTGCCCCCGACAGGAATTGTATTAACCAAAGTGAAAGTCATTGTCAGGCTTCCCGATTGTGTCGCCGTAACATAGCCGCTTGTATCAACATTGGCAGTGAGTGGGGAGGAAAGGCTGAAAGTTGTGGCACTGGATACGTTTGCAACCGTGTAGTTAACACTGCCGATGCACCCGGTTATACCTTGATTTAAGAAACAAACGTTGTCGCTTGGAAAGAGGTGGTTGGTATTAAGATCCGGATAACTTCCGGCGCCGTTGATTGTGACCGTTGATGTTCCTGACGTGCCGGCAGTTGTTTGTGCCCTATAGGAAAGCCGGGGATTGCTTAAGGTAGCCGATGAATTTGTGAGAGTGGACGCCTCTATCTTGGTTGGATTAAAAGATTTGATGGCGAAAAAAGAAAGCGCCAGGGAGAATGATAACGATAGAAGAAACACTGAAAAAGTAGCTAGATATTTTTTTGTGTTTACGCTTTGCATACAAAACAATCTATCTTAGTTAAGATATGTGCTAAGGATCATTATTAAACCCATAAAAAACATTGTCAAGAGGATTCTTTGCCAACCTTTTGGGATTTTTTGATAATTCTGTAGGTTATGAAGATTAAAAGAAGCCCAAATATTATCGAAAAAGGAAAGGCAACGGTGGTAACAGTTTTACTTTGAGTTTCACCGCTTCCGTTGGGGGTTATCTCCAAGGTTGATTTGTAAACTCCGACCAAGACCTTGCGATTGGATTGGCAAACGATAATTTCTTCACCTTTCAGGCAGGGAATATTCCTTACCGAGTCGGAAATTATATTAAGAGGGGCAAGACTTAGAGTTTCTACACTGCCGAATGTGGGTTTAATTGTTATTTCACCATCGGGTTTGAAAACATATGAGCCAAAATTGCCGATTCTTGTATTAAAGGTAAGTTTTTCAAGCGAATCGATGATTTTTGGAGCCTTGAATTCGACAATTTCAGCAGTCTTTGGCGGATTGCCGTCGCTGGAGACGGAAAGAATGAGGTTGGAACCAATTCTAGCTTGGTTTGTTGGACCCATGGAGAGAGTGCCTCCGGGGATATTGTTATCCAGTTCGTATAATAGTGTAAAGTAATAATCTTTCTCTGTGGCAGATTCCGGGGGAGTAATTTTAACGGTTATTTCCTGGCGTTGCCCGCCAGCCATGTAAAACTTTTCTCCGAAAACACTTACAGGAGAGATTATACTAAACCATGAGGCATAGGGAGATGTTGCAGTGACGGCATTTTTTTCATCAAGTGCGACGTTTCCCGACTCACCCTGCGCCTTAAAAGGTATGATATAAATGCTCGCCATGCCATCGTTGCCGTCATTTGTAATAGTGAACGTTTGAGTAACAATTTTGCCCGGAATAATCATTACCTCAGCAATCGGGGGAGTGATGGAAAGACCTAGAGTTTGGGCCTCAGCAACAGAATTATGAATAATGAACAATGAAATAAGAGTAATCAAGAAAACAAAAAACCTGCCCTTTATTTTTTTATTTTTGAATTTTAATAATTTATTCATTAGTATTTGACTGGAAATTTAAAAGGATGGTATGGCTGTAAATAGAACCCTGTTTTGATAACTTCCTGCCGCCTGAACCGCCGAAACATTTACTTTATATGTAATTGTGGCAGTTCTATCTCTTCCGACATTTACACTTGACATGACCGACTGATCTCCTTCGCTGAGAGCCGCATTGGCAAACTGGCGGAAATAAGTTCCGTCTATGAAATCCGAAGGGGCATCGTTGCCTGACATGTTGTAGCCAAATCCGTAAGTAGTCGCGAGTGACCAAACCCCCGCTGCCGTTTCTGAACAAGTTCCGGCATCACAGGTTGAATCAGGAATAGTTTTACCGGTTGATGTCTGAAGATAGCCTGCCTCTCTGGCCGTAACCCTGTAACCACCAGCCCCTCCCGCAGAAACCACAAGAGTACTTGTGCGGGTTACTGGGGTACCCGGCATGAGGGTGCCAAAATTAATTAAAAAATTACTCATGGAAAAAGAAAAGGGAATTATGGAGTGGATATATTGGAAACCGGACCGAACCAGGTAGCCTGTGGATGAGTAAAGCCCGGGTGCGGTTTGACCAATGGTTGTATCGAGTTTATAACCTGCCGAGGAGGGGATTCCGGCACCTGAGTTCAAATTTGGCATCTGGATTATGTAATTGGGGGATGTGATTTTTGCCTGGGCATGGATACCGGGCGGTGAAAGGTAAAAACTAAAAGGTAAAAGTAATGCTGTCAAAAAAACTAAAATTTTTGAGGATGCCATGTTATTTACCGACCTCTTTTTTCATCTCCATTCCGCTTAAAAAGAGCTCGTAAATTTGTTGATAAAGATCTTTGATTCTACCTTTCCTATCATTATCCAGGTTTGGGTCTTTCAAAAGCTCGTCGAGATATTTTTGGACGTTAACCAGTTTTAGTCTAAAATCTCCCTCTGCCCAGTTTTTTACCTCTTCTTCTTGTGATTTAATTTCCTCCATAAAATCCTGACTGACATTTTTCAAAACCTGAATTTTTTGACTGTCTCTTAAAATTTGAATGTACTGTTTGCCAAACATTGTTGAAATCGGTGCGATTGCTATAAGGGAAACTATTTGCAGGATTTCTGTCCAAAAGTCACTTCTGGGTGTAAGAACAAATAAAATCGCAAAGACCAGGGCGGCAACAACTGATGTTACAGGTGCCGAAAGAAGTGCCATTCCGAAAAGAAGAAAGTAAGTCAGAAAAAATATGGGTGAGGTGAACCCACCCGTTGTAAAAAGAAGAAATGAAACAGCAAAGGAAAAAATAAAAATATCAAAAACTACTCTGGAACCGGCTGTTAGGAACTTTTTTCTGATCAGAAATGAGATTAACATATAGAGTGCGACAAGAAGACCCGAGATTTGAAGGCTATATTCCGCAAGGGGAGTTTTTGCAATAAAATAAGAAAGTCCCAAGGCGAGAGCAACCAGTATACTGTGGACAAACACTTTTTTAGATACAGATAGCATGAAATTAGACAGTATGTCTTAAAAAAGTGTACGCTAAAGTGATAAAATTGACAAATATGAACGGCATCAAATACGACCACGCTAAAATTGAAAAGAAGTGGCAGGAAAAATGGGAAAAGGAAAAAATATATTTTCCGGATCTCTCAAGGCCGGATAATAAATACTACAACCTGTGGATGTTTCCGTATCCTTCGGCTGAAGGTCTTCATGCAGGACACGCTTTTGCCTCGACGGGGAGCGATGTCTTTGGGCGTTTTATGAGAATGCATGGCAAAGATGTTTTTCAGCCAATCGGGTATGATTCTTTTGGAATTCATTCGGAGAACTACGCAATTAAAATCGGGGAAGACCCCCACAAAGTGGTCAGAAGAACAACCAAGCATTATGAAGAACAGATGAGATCTTTGGGGCATGGATATGATTGGACGCACACAGTGACCACTTCCGATCCTGATTATTATAGATGGACACAGTGGTTGTTTCTAAAGATGTGGGAGGCCGGTTTGGCTTATAAGAAGAAAGCTACCGTTAATTTTTGCCCTTCCTGCAAAACCGTGCTTGCGGATGAGCAGGTTGTAACACCTGCAGCTGCCGGAAAGGAGCCTAAAGATGCGGCCGGAAAATCAATAACCAATAGTGAGGAACTTAAAGTTTGTGAAAGATGTGGAACGGTTGTCGAAAAAAAGGACCTTGACCAGTGGTTTTTTAAGATTACTAAGTATGCTGACAGACTTCTAGAAGGTTTAGAGAAAATTGACTGGAGTACTCGAGTGAAGCTTGCTCAGAAAAACTGGATCGGTAAAAGCCAGGGAATGCTCATCAAGTTTGAGACGGAGAATGGAGATGGAGAGATTGAGGTTTTTACTACAAGGCCGGACACGCTAAATGCGGCTACTTTTATAGCTATAGCCGATGAAGGTTTGTATAACCAGGAAAGCTCTGAAAAAGTAGGGGAGTTTACCGGGAAATATGCACTGGAACCTTTCAGTAAAAGGCGCCTTCCCGTTTGGAAGACGAATTATGTGGCACCAGGATATGGGACCGGAGCTATCATGGGGGTGCCTGCACACGACGAGCGTGATATGGAGTTTGCTGAAAAATACCATTTGGATATAGTCCAGAAGGATCCCGATAAAAACCTTTGGCAGGAGATTTCCGAAAAAGGTTTTGGTAAAAAACATACCAATTATCATTTAAGGGATTGGTTGGTAAGCCGCCAGCGCTATTGGGGTGCACCAATTCCAATGGTTGATTGCCCGGAATGTGGTTGGGTCCCTGTTCCTGAAAAAGATCTTCCGGTAATACTACCGAATATATCAGACTATAAACCTGAAGGTACAGGGAAAGGACCCCTTGCCAATCATAAGGAGTTTTATCAGGTTAAGTGTCCGAAATGCGGTGGAGATGCCACCCGTGAGACTGACGTCATGGATACCTTTGTGGATTCAAGCTGGTATTTTTTGAGATACCCATCATCGGACAGGGAATCCGTGCCTTTTGATGGGGAGGTAACCAGGAATTGGCTTCCGGTTGATCTTTATTTCGGTGGTGCAGAGCATTCGGTACTTCACCTCATGTATGCCAGATTTGTGACAAAAGTACTTTTCGATTTAAAGCTTTTAAGTTTTGATGAGCCTTTTCCTAAGTTTTTTGCGCACGGGTTGATGATTAAGGATGGCGCCAAGATGAGCAAAAGCCGGGGAAACGTGGTCAATCCGGATCAATATGTGTCCAAGTTTGGCGCAGACACCCTTAGGCTTTATGTCATGTTTTTAGGTCCAATGGATGCCTCACCGGACTTCAGAGACTCGGGAATTGAGGGGATGCAGAGATTTGTGACAAGGCTTTGGAAACTGTTTAACCAACCGAATACTATAGATGGTCAACCATCAAAAGGGGTAGTTTCCAAGCTCAATCAAACTATAAAAAAGGTGACGGAGGATATGTATAATTTCAAATATAATACAGCTATAGCATCGATTATGGAGCTTGTTAACACCATTTCTGACAAAGGCAGTAATGAGGAAGTTTTAAGAAGCCTTTGTCTTTTGGTCGCTCCTTTTGCACCTCATCTTGCCGAAGAGGTCTGGGTGGAAGTACTGGGTCAACCCTTTAGTATTCACAAGGCTAGTTGGCCAAAATATGATGATAGTAAGATCGCGAGTGATACAGTAACGATTGTTATTCAGATCAATGGAAAAGTAAGATCTCAGTTGGTAGTTGGTAATAAACAATCAACTATTCAGGGAGATATTGAGACGTTGTCAAGGAAAGACGAAAATGCTGCAAAGTGGTTGAAAGGCCATGACATTAAAAAAGTAATTTTTGTTCCGGGAAAACTTGTTAACTTTGTTGTTTAATAACTACTTTATAAAAAATGGAGAACTTGCCCCAAAAGTTTTATTTTGACGGGTTTCTTCTAAAATATCGCTATCACCTATTAATTGCTCTGATAGGAATTATTTTGATTAGTGCCGGCTTTTTATTTTTTAAAAAATCATTGAATTTTTCATCAACAAAAGTGGAAATTTTACAGACTTCTTCGGAGGGGGGAGCAACATCTGAAATTACCGCGGAAATTTCAGGGGAGGTGATAATTCCCGGAGTTTATAAACTTTCTCCTGGAAGTCGGATAGACGATTTATTAATTGCCTCCGGCGGTTTTTCTGTTGATGCCGATAGGGTTTGGGCAGACAAATATTTAAACAGGGCAGCAAAACTCACTGATGGACAAAAGATTTATATACCGTCGGTTAGTGAGCACTCAAATGTCTTAAGTGCTAAAACCACAGTAGGGGATCAAAGTGTATCATCAAGTTTTTCAACCGATAGTAATGCATTAGTAAACATCAATACAGCGACCCTTCAAGACCTTGATTCGTTGCCCGGAATTGGCCCTACTTACGCCCAAAAGATTACTGAACACCGTCCGTACTCAAAACCGGAAGATCTGGTAACTAGTGGGGCAATCACCCAAACATTATACGAAAAGATTAAAAACAACATAACGGTCTATTAATTTCTAATTTTAAAATTATCTAATGAATAACCAATGCTCATATTAGTAATTCATGAAGTACTTTGTTTGGCTTTTATTGATTTTACTAATAATTTTCCGTTACTTTACGACCCGTCCGGCTTATAAAAATGGTGATACCATTCGGATAACAGCAACAGTCTTTTCGGATCCCTTGGTTTACGGCAATTATCAAACTTTTACCGTTGCGGGATTAAAAGTTTCCTTACCAAATTTCCCCGAGGTGTATTACGGAAGTATAGTTGTGGTTGAAGGAACAGTTGACGGCGGAAAACTAAAAAATGCAAAACTGCTTTCGGTTAATTCTTTTGTGGGGTTTGGATCTCGGGTAAGAGCTAAGATTATCGATTTTTACCAAAAAGTTTTACCCCAACCAATGTCGGGGCTTGTTGCCGGTATAACTTTGGGAAGTAAAGGAACCCTGACCGGCGATTTTTGGAACAAAGTAAAAAGTACGGGGGTTGCTCATGTAATTGTTGCATCGGGAACTAATGTTACTTTTGTTATTTCGTTTATTTTCGGAGTAACAAATATTTTCCTGTCCAGAAAAAAGGCGAAACCTATTGTTATATTAAGTATTATTTTGTATCTGTTTCTTTCAGGTTTTGAAGCACCTTTAATAAGGGCAGCAATCATGGCCTTCTTGGCTTTTTGGGCAGAAAGCTCCGGCAGACTTCTTAGTGCTTGGAGAAACCTGTTTTTTGCCGCAGGTATTATGCTTGCAGTGGAACCTTCCTGGATAGGGGACATCGGCTTCATTTTGTCTTTTGTTTCCACCGCTTCAATCATGGTTTTTGAAAAAAGGATTGCCAAACGGCTAAAATTTATACCTAAAGTATTGAAGGAAGGCTTTTCAACCTCATTTGCGGCTCAAATCGGGGTTGCGCCGATACTTTTTGTTACTTTTGGACAATTTAACATACTTTCGCCAATAATTAATGCGCTTGTTCTTTGGACGGTGCCATATATTATGATTTTTGGTGTTTTAGGGGGAATGTTGGGACTCGTTTTGCCGGCCCTCGGTAAACTAATACTATATGTATGCTATCCTCTGACTTGGTGGTTTGCCAAAATAGTTGAGATTTTCTGATATGAAGCTTTGGAAGTACACATTTACCATTCTGCTTTTGATTTTAACGGGTATTGTCCTTGCCATAATTCAAAGTCCGGACAGAAACCTGCACATAATCGCCTGCAATGTGGGACAAGGGGATGCAATTTTAATTACTTATGGCGAAACGCAGATATTGAATGATGGCGGACCTGATAAAAGTGTCATGACTTGCCTTGGACGGTATATGCCATTTTGGGATAGGGAAATTGAATTGGTTATTTCGAGCCATCCCGACTCCGATCACTCAACCGGACTTGTCGATGTACTTCAAAATTATGATGTAGATGAAATACTCATAAATCCAATCAATCCTGGCACTCAAGTATATAAAGCGCTAAAAAAGGAGGTGGGGGGTAGGAGTATACCTGTCGTGAATCCCGTTGCAGGCATGGAACTAGGTATTGGTTTGATACATTTAGATATCTTTAACCCAACAGATATATTATTGAGTCAGCTGACTATTGAGAATGATAATGATAAACTTGCCAAATACAGCATCGAAAAGGAAACGAATTTATACTCGGTTGTTTATAAACTTAGCTTCAAAAATTTTACCGGGCTATTCTCGGGGGATATGCCTCCTGAAGTTTCCGACAGGTTGGCAGGAGACCCAGGTATAGGAACCGTTAACTACATCAAAATACCTCATCATGGTAGCGTCAATGGGCTTACAGAGAATCTCCTCAAGGTGGTTATGCCTAAAGTTGCGGTAATCTCGCTGGGTAAAAATCCATGGGGATTTCCCAGACCCGAGATTTTGGAGATGTTGGCTAAATATAATGTTAAAATTTTAAAGACCGACCAAATGGGGGATATTGAAATAGTAACAGACGGAGATAAGTATTGGGTGGAGTAAATTTCAGGCCAGTTATACTTTTAAATTATATTTTAATTTAACAAGTTTGGGAAAATACTGTTAAAATAAACTATGGCCGATATAAAGGATCGAATTTTAAAAACTTTACATGAAGTTACCGGACTCGAGGAAGTTGATATCGAGTCTCCGGAAAATGAAGCCTTCGGAGATTACTCCACAAACTCTGCTTTGGTATTAGCAAAAGAAAAAGAAGAAAGCCCCAGAAAACTGGCAGAAGAAATTCTGTCTAAACTTCAAAAAAATAAAGATCTCTCAGAAATTATTGAAAAAATTGAAATAGCCGGCCCTGGATTTATAAACTTTTGGCTGAAAAAAGATATATTAATTAATACTTTGAAACAAATTGATATAGCAAAATCTGATTTTGGTAAATCAAACATTGGTAAAGGAAAAACTGTAATAGTTGATTATTCATCCCCAAATATTGCCAAACCATTCGGTATCGGGCATCTTCGCTCGACCATAATTGGACAAGCGCTTTACAACCTTTATAAAGCTTTGGGTTATGAAGTCGTGGGGGATAACCACTTGGGTGATTGGGGAACGCAGTTTGGAAAGCTCATCTACATGATTGAAACCGAGAAACCGGCCGATTTGTCCATTGAAACTTTGGAAAAACTCTATGTTGAATTCCACAAGATGGCAGAGAAAGATCCCGATTTGGAAGAAAAAGCCAGAGAGTGCTTTAAAAAGCTTGAACAAGGGGATCCCGAGGCAAAAAAGATTTGGCAAAAATGCGTAGATGTTTCTATAGCTGAATTTGACAGGATTTATGAAACGCTTGGAATAAAAACGGATTTTGCTTTCGGTGAATCTTATTATGAAAGTGAAATGAAGCAAATGTTAAACGATTCAGATATAAAAAAGTATGTTATCAAGGGAGATGAGGGGGCATTGGTAATAGATTTGTCAAAAGAAGGTATAAAAACACCTTTAATGTTTCTGAAAAGCGATGGGGCAACAACTTACGCTACTCGTGATTTGGCAACTATAAAATTCAGGGTGAGAAAATGGGACCCGTCGGTTATGGTGTATGAGGTTGGTGCCGAACAAAGCCTGTATTTCCAACAAATTTTTGCTGCAGCCAAGCTTTTAGGGCTAGTTAAAGATTCTGTAAAATTAGCACACACCGCCCATGGGCTTTATCTGGCACCCGATGGTAAGAAGTTTTCTACAAGAAAGGGAAAAACCATCAAATTGGAGGATGTTCTTAGTGAGGCTATCGAAAGAGCCGAAAAACTTGGAAACAATAAGGGTACGGCAAAAGATGTGGGGATTGGTGCAATTAAGTATTTTGATTTAATGCATTCTGTTACAAGCAATGTTGTATTTGACTGGGAAAAGATGATGAATCTGGAGGGTAACAGTGGTCCCTATCTCCAATATACGGTAGCGCGTTGCAACAGTGTTCTTGCAAAAGCCAACTTTAAAGGACTATCCTTGGAGGCCGATTATAGTAATTTAGATAGTGAAGAGACTTCAATTTTGAGAACTCTGATTAAGTTTCCGGAAACCGTTGAAAAGGCTGCAGAGTCTTTTGCGCCGAACCTTATTTGTAATTATATTTATGATCTGGCCTCGAAATATAACGGCTTTTATAACAAGGACAAAATTATCGGTGGGGAAAACGAAGATTTTAGGCTTGCGTTAACTTTTGGGGTTGGCCAGGTTCTGAAGAACGGACTGAAGCTTCTTGGAATTACATCTCCGGAGAGAATGTAGACTTATTTAATTATCCTTTCTTTGATTTTCTCTTTCAGTTCTACAATCGGTTGTCCTTCCGAGTTTTCCAGCTGTTCGATGAGCTTTCTTTCAATATAGCCAGCGTCCAACTCTTCGGTCATTTCTTCCAACTCCGAATCATGCTTGTGATTCTTTTGATTTTCAAGGATTTCTCTGAGAAGATCCAGTATCTTGGTAATTTCTTTCTCGGATATAAGCTCGACTTGAAGCCCAAGCTCACTTCTCAGAGTATCTCTTTGATTCTCCCTGTTTTGACTCATAAGTACTATTATCGAAAGAAAAATGGCCTCAATGGAGACAAATGAATTCATAAAAGAGTAGGGGTAAGGATCGATTATTGGAATACCGGGAATTTTCCCTGTATTAGCCAAAATCCAAAACCCGTAGATGATGAGGTTGCCCAGGAGAAAAGCAATCGTACCGAAGCTTGTTGTAAGTGCATCCACAACCTTTACAATAAATGGCCTCTTTTTGAGTTCCTGGGCCTCAAAACTTCTTATTATATGGCGGGATCTTTTTATGTGATTTAACGGCATTAATTTATTCTATAATAAATACAAGAAAACCGCGAGTCGGGTATTGAAGATTATTTAAAACTGAATTACAATCTTTGAGTCACAGATGGACTATACACTTCATAAATTAAACTCCGGTCTCAGGATTCTGACTGTGCCCATGCCAAGTCTTGAATCGGTAACCGTTGCAATCTGGGTTAAAACAGGAAGCCGCAACGAGGATGCGAAAACCAGCGGATTAAGTCATTTTATGGAACATATGGTTTTCAAAGGCAGTGTCAAGCGTCCCAGTGCCCGAGATATTTCTCAAGCGGTTGATGCTATTGGAGGAGAATTTAATGCGGCAACCAGTAAAGATTGGACAAATTTTTATATCAAAGCCGGTAAGGCCAATCTCGAAACCGCAATGGATGTATTATCCGACATGGTTTTAAACCCGCTTATTAAATCTGAAGAAATTGAGAGGGAAAAAGGCACAATTGTTCAGGAAATCAAAATGTATGAGGATACTCCGATGATGCATATAGGAGATGTCTTTGAGGAATTGGTTTTTGAAGGAAATCCTTTGGGCAGGGATACTGCTGGGACCGAAAAATCCGTTCGCGGAATTGAAAGATCGGACTTTTTAAATTACCGTAAAGTTCATTATTATCCCGAAAATATGCTAGTAACTGTTGCCGGAGGAATTGAGGAAAAGAGTGTCTTAAAACTTGTCGAAAAGTATTTTGGAAATTTCAAATCACAAAAATCAAAATTCAAAACCAAATTCTATAGATCGGGACAGACAAAACCCCGGTTCAAACTCCAAACTAAAAAAAGCGAACAGGCTCACCTAATCCTGGGTTTTATAGGTGAGGGGAGGGATTACAAACAGAGATTTGCACAAAGCCTTCTATCGGTGATCTTGGGCGGGGGAATGAGCTCCAGACTTTTTATTGAGGTCCGTGAGAGGCGCGGTTTGGCTTATTCGGTCAGAACCGGTTTTGAGAGGTATCAAGAGATTGGTTATATGAGTACATATGCAGGAGTGAATGTAGAAAAAACCGACGAAGCCGTTAAGGTAATTTTAGATCAGTGTTATGGTCTTGCGCAAGGTATTTATCCGGTCACAAAAGAGGAATTGGTCAAAGCTAAGGGTTTTCTAAAAGGCAATCTGGCTTTGGCTCTTGAGGATACGAGAGATGTCAGCGGATTTTTTGGTGACCAGGAACTTTTCTTGGGTAAGTGCCTCACACCGGAGGAAATTTACAAAAAAGTTGATGAAGTCACCATTGCCGATATTAACTCTGAAGCCAAAAAACTTTTTGTTCCTAAACGCCTCAATTTGGCCATAATTGGACCTTTTAAAGACAAAGAAAAATTTGTACAATTGATCAAATAATATGGAAAGAACGGTAGTACTTATTAAACCGGATGGGCTTCAAAGGGGACTGGTAGGGGAAATTATGCATCGTTTCGAGAGAAAGGGCATGAAACTGGTGGGAATTAAGATGATCAGATTGACGGATGAAATATTGGATAATTGGTATGCTCACCACAAGGATAAACCTTTTTTTGCCACACTCAAAAGCTTTATGGAGTGGACTCCGGTTGTTGCCATGGTCTGGGAGGGGATTGAAGCAATTGCCGCCGTCAGGAAAATTGTTGGTATTACTAAAGCAAGAGAAGCTGAGGCCGGATCAGTCAGGGGAGACTTTGGTATGAGCGGTTCACAAAATATAATTCACGCTTCAGATTCACCTGAGTCTGCAGAGAAAGAATTAGGCTTAATCTTTAACGGTGATGAAATCTTTGAATACGACAGCGCAACCGATTTCCTGATTTACTCCAAGGAAGAATTGTAAACCTGACTTTGGTCGGAGTGGACGGAATTGAACCGTCTGCTTCCGCGACCCGAACGCGGCGGTCTACCGATGACCTACACTCCGTAAATTTTTTGTGTCCCCACCAGGAATCGAACCTGGATTTAAGGTTTAGGAAACCTCCGTTCTATCCGTTGAACTATGAGGACTTCTTGAGTAAAGCTCCGTAACTCTATTATTTATTGCCTGGAGGTATTTTAACATATTACCTCCTTTTTTGATTCTTATACGGCATGGGACGTATTTACGATGTCAGTTATTTTACTGTCAGGGTATAAAGATTTGCCGCTGAATCCGGTGATCCTAGGTTTGTAAGGATTAAAAGTTTTGTCGTGTTTGAAAAAGGAAAAATTGATGGCATGGTATATGATCCTGAATAAACAGTTTGCCTATTCATTCCGTCGTAATCCATAATGACAACCTGGCCTTGTCCTCCCCAGAGCAAATGTTTGCTGGTGGACATCCACCTTAAGGCCGGAATTTGGGTTTTGTCATTGTTATTGATCGTAACAGGCTGATCCGTTATTAGAAAGTTGCGGTCTTCTTTTATATCATAAACATAGGTGCGGCCGGGTTCTATGTTTCTTTCCTGAGTTTGAGTTGAGGCTCCGGGTAGGGGTTTGATTAAATTGCTTGCCAGTATGGCCGAGGAGCTTGCGGAGTACAGAATCATATTGTCGTCAGGTGAAAAAATAAAAACCGATGATTTCCTGGAAAGAATGTCAATAAGGCCCAGTGGTAGATTTTTAATAATACTTTGGTTGGTGTTTTCTTTTTCCGTGCTCCATCCGGTAAGAATCTCGTTTTTACGAACAGCGACATTTACTCTTTGATTTTGGGATGTAAATGATCCTGTATCTATTAGAAATATACCGTTTGATACTGTTAAAAGTAACTGTCTGCCATTGGGGGAAAAGACATAAGTTGCGTCAGTCATGTCTCCGTCAGCTATCCTTTTTGGTCCGGTATCAAAACCAAGAGGCAAACTAAAAGTATCAAGTGCCCAAAGGCCGACTTTATCATCACTTAAATTTTTTGATGGCAGAACGCTGTAAACAATTTTTGATCCGTCCTCAGAAATAATTGTATTGATGGCTCCCGATGAAGTGACGGGCGAGAGTGAGGGGACATTTTTAAAAAGTGAAATTGAAGCCTGTGTTACGATCTCTTTTTCAATTGTCAGCCTCTTATACCAGCCAAAATAACCATCTTTTTTGACTTCGACATCATAAGTTCCCGGGGCAATTGAGAGATTAGCATTGGTGGCGGTTTTGAGCTCACCATTAATATACACGGAAGCGCCATCAGGCTCGGATTTCAGAACAAGAATACCATTCGGTTGGAATTTAAGCGCCTTAAAATCAAATCTGTAGCCTCTGGCGTAATATGTCGCAAACATTCCAATGCTTCCGACAATGATTAAAGTGACAATAAAAAAGAAAACCCTTATTTTTGTCATGTAGGTGTATTATATCAGGATTCGAGACTACTTGTAATTTAGAGCCTTCTTGAATCTGCTATAATCTACTCACTTATGCTTCGTAAAAATATTGCCATAGACTTGGGAACTGCCAATACCCTTGTTTGGGTTGCCGGAGAGGGTTTGGTAGTAAATGAACCTACAGTTGTAGCCATTTCTGCAGACGACAATAAAGTAGTAGCCGTGGGAGAAGAAGCTAAAAAAATGTTGGGAAGGACTCCGGAAGCTCTTATTGCCAGCCGCCCCATGAGAGATGGGGTGATTGCCGACTACCAGGTAACGGAGGCAATGCTCAGATATTTTATAGGTAAAGTTGTGGGGAGATTTCAATTTTTTAAGCCCGATGTCATGGTTTGCGTGCCTGCAGGATGTACCCAAGTAGAACGCCGTGCGGCTCTTGATGCCACTCTCTCTGCCGGGGCATCGCATGCATACCTTATAGATGAACCTTTAGCTGCCGCGATTGGGGCTCAGATTCCCGTCTCGGCACCATCGGGACATATGATTGTAGATATCGGAGGAGGCTCAACTGAGGCTGCGGTTATCTCTCTTGGCGGGGTTGTTATTCATAAATCGGCCCGCGTTGCCGGCAACAAAATCGATGAGGCAATCCAAAACTATCTTAAAAAGAAGCACAATTTAATTATCGGGGATCAAACGTCAGAAGACATAAAACTGAAAATAGGCTCAGCCGTAACCACCCCGAAAGTGGAAAAACTGGAAATTTCAGGCCGAGATCTTGTCTTTGGGCTTCCAAGAACAATAATCCTTACCTCAAACGAGGTTACCGAGGCTATTAGGCCTATTTTAATGCAAGTGATAAATGCCGTAAAAGGGGTTCTAGAGGATACTCCGCCCGAACTTGCCGCGGATATTATCGATAAAGGCATCATTATGAGCGGGGGAACCTCGCTTCTTCGTGGATTTGATAAGCTGATGACCGAAGAAACCGGTGTTCCTGCGCATGTTGCCGATGAACCACTCCTTTGTGTTGTCAGGGGAACGGGGCTTGTTTTGGAAAACATAGAGCTTTGGAAAAGAAGTGTTACAACAAAAGGGTGATGACAGGTACCTAGTTATAGGGTATAGGGAGAAATAGGGAATATTTTGTATTATAAGACTTAAAATTTCTAATTTCTAATAACTAATTTTTAATGAAATTCCAATAGTGAAATTTTCAATAGTTAAGACTTATAATAAGATTATACCTAGATCAAATAAAATGTTAGTCGATTGAGGATAACTGACAGAAATTGAATATCGAAAATTGAACAAAAAATATACACAATTCCAAGTAAAAAGAAAAGAATAATTGTTTAGAATATTTCCTGTAGTATTTGATGTAATTAGTATTTGACAAGTAATAATTTGCAATTAAATATAAGATATAATAGACTGCGGTAAAAATGAGGCAAAGCAATTTTTATACAAAATCTATAAGATATATAATCACCCTGAGATGTTAAAAGATACTATAACAATGACCAAAGAAGTCCGTGAAACCGGCAAAATCATGGAAATTAATGTAAATAGCACAACAACTTCCTCAGTGCTAGCACGAGTGGAGAACTTAATATCCCATAATGATAGGTTCTATATAGTTACACCCAATCCTGAGCTCATTTTGATGGCTCAGAGGAATAAAAAACTAAAAATTGCGCTTAACTCGGCCAACCTGTCAATTCCGGACGGAATAGGTCTTAAATTGGCCGATCCTAAATTAGAAATTATTAAAGGCAGGGAACTGTTTATGGAACTTATTAGACTTGCCGAAAAGAAAAACTGGAAAATATTTTTACTGGGCGGAATTAATGATGAAGCTGCCCGTGCAGCCTCAAAACTCAAACTTCAAGACCCAAACCTCAAAATTGAATACAATAAAGGGCCCAGACTCGATAATGACGCAAAAGCTATATCTGATATTGATAAAAAAATAGAAGCTGAAGTAATTGTTCGGATTAATGAATTCAAACCTCAGTTTCTTTTTGTAGCCTTTGGTAATCCCAAGCAGGAGATTTGGATTCATGGGAACCTTTCAAAGCTGAGTATTGGCGGCGCAATGGCCGTAGGAGGGGCTTTCCGTTATGTTGGAGGTCTTTCTCCACTCCCGCCAAAATGGATGGTTCAATTTGGTCTTGAGTGGCTTTGGAGGCTCATTAGTGAGCCCAGGAGAGTGGCGCGTGTAATTAATGCGGTGGTAATTTTTCCTTGGAGAGTCTTTGTCTACAAATTATTTACTTAGAATTATTAGTCCACACTTTTGCAAACTCAGTCTTGGCCCTATAGATTTGTCCCTCAACTGCACGCTCGGAGATACCCAAGATTTTACTTATTTCAGTGTAGGAAAGGTCATACCAGTACCTGAATTGCAGAAGTTTACGCTTTTCGGGAGACATCAGATCCAAACAACTGTTGACGGATTTTCTCAGTTCTTTAAGTGCCAAAGATTCTTCGGGGGACAGGGATCTGTTGTCTGTATCAGTCAAAGCTTCGATGAAAGGAACAATTAGTTTTGAATTATGGTTGATTTGGTCATGGTAATAATCGGCAATTTTATTTAAGGCGATCCTGCAAAGCCAGGTAAAATAACTACTTTTGTGCCTAAAGGTATTCCAACCTTTCCACGCCGCCACAACCGTTTCTTCCACCACTTCCTCAACCTGTCTTTCGTTGGCCCCCATCCTTTTCATTACAAACTTAGTCAAAGGCAAGGCAAATTCTTTGTAAATTTTTTCAAATGGGGCAATGGTGAAAGATTTACCAGGGCCCTTTTGAGTATTTTTTGGCATTTATAAGACTAATAGAGTGTATCATTTTGTAATTTCTACTTAAAGTGTGTTTTTGGTGTAAAATACAAAAACCTGGGAGGTGATTAATTTATGAGCACAGAATTTGTCAATATTGGTACCGATAAGGAGCCTAGTATGGTTCCGCCGGAAGCTTTGCAACCGGACACAAAAGAGGGTAGAGAGTATTGGGAAATGGTTGCAACGGGTTCCGTTGTTTTGGAAAACCAAGTCTTAGATTTACTTTTAGAAAAAATCAATGAGAGCAAAACTTAAGTTTTCGGCGCCGGGTAAATTAATAATTTCGGGGGAACATGCAGTTGTCTACGGCTATCCGGCCTTGGTTACGGCAATAGATAGACGGCTGTCTATTGAAGGATCTGGAAAAGACGACAAAATAACCTCTGATATTCCGATAGGGGCGGGAATGGGTTCTTCTGCGGCATTCGCCGTTGCCACGTCAGCTTTAAGAATAAAAAAGATAGATCTCCCGAAAATAAATGAGTTAGCCTATAAATTGGAAAAAAAGCATCACGGCAGTCCGAGTGGCGTTGATAACACTATTTGTACTTACGGTGGCTTTCTATGGTATCGAAAAGAAAGTGAGAATCTCAAAACATTTAAAGTTATAGTTCCGAAAACAAAGTTTCCCAAAATATACCTTCTTAATACCGGTAAACCTGTGGAATCAACCAAGGAAATGGTGACCCATGTTTCTGATCTCTATCGAGGTAGAAAATCGTATTTTGATACAGTATTTAGAGGGATTGAAAAGATAACAAAAGAGTTTCTAGGCCTGCTGTTAAATGATAGTAATTCCGATTTCGATGAATTGGTTAAATATAATGAAGAACTATTGGAAAAACTGGATGTAGTTTCCCCGACAACTAAAAATATAATTCGTAAAATTGAAAAAATCGGAGGTGCTGCAAAAATAACAGGTGCGGGTGGTAAAAAAGAAAGCTCCGGTATGGTTATTGTTTATCATAATGACTCCGATAAATTATTAAAATTTGCAAAAGACAATAAATTAGATCTTTTTTCGGTTAAAATTGGAGAGGAGGGTGTAAGAATTGAAAAATAAAATTACAGTTTCGGCACCGGGCAAATTGATGCTTTTTGGTGAACACGCAGTTATCTATGGAAAGCCCTGCATCGTTACTGCAGTTGACCAAAGAATACGCGTCCGGGTTGAAAAAATTGGCGGAAGTTCAATAACTGTTAATGCTCCTGAGGTCAAAGTAAAGGATTATTCTCTCAAGATATCCGACTTAGGAAAAATCGAGTATCCGAAGGAGATTAAATTTGTTTTAAAAGCTGTTGAGAACTTTTTCAAAAAATACCAAGTAAAAAGTGGGCTTAACCTGGAAACAAAAAGTGGGTTCTCAAGTTTGTTCGGATTCGGAAGTTCTTCAGCAGTGACCGTCTCCACGATTAAAGCATTATCAGAGATTTTTGACATAGAAGTAGGCAATAAATTACTGTTTGATATATGTTATAAAACTGTTTTGGAAGTTCAGGGGGTGGGATCGGGATTTGATTTAGCGGCAGCCATTTGGGGCGGTACGATATATTTTGTTGGTGGGGGAAAGAAAATATTGCCTCTCAAAACAAAGGAATTGCCGCTTGTTGTTGGGTATACAGGCATTAAAGCAGATACTGCGACTCTGGTCAGAAAGGTAGCTGGGCTTCATAAAAACAATAAGAAAAAAGTTGACGAGATTTTTGATTCAATAGAAAAGCTTGTGAGAGCTGCCAAAATAGCCTTGGAAAATACGGATTATCCAAAATTGGGCGAACTTATGGACGAAAATCAAAAACTTTTATATAAGTTATCTGTGAGCACTCCTGAACTAGATAATCTCATCGGTTCGGCAAGGCAGACTGGGGCTTTCGGAGCCAAATTATCCGGTGCCGGCGGAGGAGACTGTATGATCGCCTTGGCAGATAAATCAAAAACTGCAAAAGTTAAAAAGGCTATTGAAAAATCTGGTGGAGTAGTTCTTGATGTTAAATTTAATGCGGAAGGAGTTAGAATAGAAAAATGAAAGTTAAAGCACGCGCGCCATCAAACATTGCCTTTATTAAGTATTGGGGTAAAAAAAACGAAAAGTTAAGAATTCCGGCCAATACCTCCATTTCCATGAACCTTTCAGAGGCTTATACGGAAACATTTGTGGAGTTTGACAATAAGTTAAGTAAAGACTTGATAGTAATTGATGGTAAAAGTGTTGAAGGCAATGAGAAAGAAAGAATTGTTGATCACCTCAATCTTATTAGAAAAATGGCAGGAATTGATACATTTGCGGAGGTTGTCAGTAAGAATAATTTTCCGAAAGGTGCAGGAATGGCGTCTTCTGCTTCAGGTTTTGCTGCTTTGACTGTCGCGGGCACAAAGGCTGCTGGTCTTAATCTTTCGGAAAAAGAGCTTTCAGTTTTGGCAAGACTTGGTTCTGGTTCTGCTTGCCGTTCCATTCCTGATGGCTTTGTTGAATGGAAGACGGGTGTCAAAAGTGGTGATTCATATGCTTATTCGCTACAAGCTCCGGGATATTGGGATATCTGCGACACAATTGTGGTAGTAGGGGAAAAAGCCAAAAAAGTTAGTTCAACCGAGGGACATACGAAGGCTTTCAGTAGTCCTTTTTATAAAGCAAGGATTTTGGGAATGAATAAAAAAGTCAAAGAGATTAAATCGGCTCTGAAAAATAAGGATTTTACAAAGTTTGGCAGGATTCTAGAGGAGGAGGCTATAAATATGCACACAGTAATGATGACAAGTAAACCTCCACTATTTTATTGGTTACCTAAAACTTTAGAAATCATGCAATCTGTTATTACCTGGCGGGAGGAGGACCTAGAAACTTATTTTACGATTGATGCAGGCCCCAATGTGCATATCATTTGCCTGTCCAAGGACGTCAAGAAGGTCAGAATAAAGCTTAAAAAAATTCCGGGAGTCAAAAAAGTTATTGTAAACAAGGCCTCAGAAGGGACACACATTCTTAAATGAGAAAAACAGCAAAACCTATTGTTTTGGTTGACGAAAAAGATAATGTTTTGGGTTTTAAGGAAAAATTTGCTGCTCACAAGATTCCGGTTCCGCTTCACAGGGCTATATCAATAGTAGTATTCGACAAAGACAGAACTAAAATGCTCATAACCAAAAGGGCTGCCTCAAAACCAACTTGGGGTGGAAGTTGGAGCAATGCGGTTTGCACACATCCATATCCAAAAGAAACCTACCAAAAAGCAGCTGAAAGAAGGATTTATGAGGAACTTGGCTTCAAAACCCCGCTTAAAGAAGTATTCTCCTTCATCTACAAAGCTAAAATGGAGAGTGGGGATTGGGGAGAACATGAACTTGACCATGTATTTAGCGGAAGCCATGAAGGACCGATTAAACCAAATCCTGATGAAATTGAAAGTTATAAGTGGGTCGAAATAAGGAAACTAAAAAAAGACGTGGTAAAGGATCCTAAAAAACACACTCCTTGGTTTAAGATTATTTTGAAGATGATTAATGTATAATACTTGTTATGTCCGAGGATAAAATTACACTTCCAAAGGGGACTATTGTTCCCAACCACATTGCGATAATTCTTGATGGTAACCGCCGCTGGGCTAGAGCAAGAGGTCTCCCGACTCTTTCGGGTCACAAAGCAGGTTTTGAAGCCGGTATGAAAATAGCTAAAGCTTCCAGGGGTTGGGGGGTTCATACTTTTACCGTTTGGGGTTTTTCTACCGAAAATTGGGACAGATCTCCCGATGAAATTTCATATCTTTTTAAACTATTTAGGAAAATGGTTAGCGTAGTTGAAAAAGAAGCAATGGAGGATGATATCCGTTTTATTCACTTGGGCCGTGAGGATAGGCTGCCGTCGGAACTTGTTGACTATATCAGGGAAGTTGAGGAAAAAACCAAAAATAACAAAAGCCATGTTTTTAACGTAGCCTTGGATTATGGCGGGCATGATGAAATCTTGCGTGCTGTCAGAAAAATTGTGGATGACAAAATTCCTTCAAAAAAGATTAATGAAAAGCTTTTTACATCATACCTTGATACAAAAGACCAGCCTTATCCTTATATTGATCTGTTTTTGAGAACTTCAGGAGAACAGAGGACTTCCGGATTTTTACCATGGCAGTTAAATTATGCGGAGTATTATTGGGAGCTATCCAATCTTCCCGATATGACCCCCAGAAAACTTGCAGATATTATTCTTGATTACTCAAGGCGTAGACGCAGGTTTGGGGGAAATGACAAGGTCGAACATCTTACCTTTGATCCTAAAATTACAGCTAGACTTGAGCTTTCCTGGTGGAGGCTTTCCAAGATTCCTGAGGGTGTAAGACTCAGGGACTATGCAATGAAACATCTTAAAGAGCAATATAGTCTTTCCAAAGAGCTAGCCAAAGAGGCGGCTAAATATTTTGTTGAGGCAATTATTGAGGAAAGGGACGAAAAGTGGGAGAAAGCTGAAGAAAAAATGAAAAAATTCTACAAACTCATAAAAGGGGAAATAAAACTAGCTTTTGAGCCTAAAATAGTCGCCTCCATGGAGGTGGATTTTAACAGAAAAATGTTCAAAAAAGACAGTATGGCCTCAGCATCTGAGGCTGAAGACATCGCCTGTAAACATCTTGCTGAAGTTTACAGAATTTCATTTCTCCAGGCTACCAAAGCGGCTCATTTAAGAGTTTTGGCCGGGGTTGAGAAGAATTTAGCTCTTGCTGGAATGGGAGAAGTACATTGGGAGAGGGCAGAAGATTATCTCCAAAAGTATTACTCAGCACTTAAAGAAAGGGTAGCATAAAATTCTAAATTTTTCGTAGCGGGGAAGTAATCATTCAAAACTAATAACGAGTTTTTTATCCAACGCCTCAGCAGTTTTCTGCATGAATTCCAAAGTGGGATTGGCGCGCCCGGATTCAAGCCTGGCAATTGCAGATTGTTTTGTTCCAAGCTTTTTGGCCAGAGCCTTTTGAGTCAGTTTCTTCTTTGCCCTCAATTCTATTAATTGACTATTGACACTGTTGAACTACTTTGTTATCTTCTGACTAAGATAGATAGGTGTTAGGCAGGTGACCGTATAAAAATGGATCAAAATACTAAAAAGAAAATCAGGTTGGAAGATCTTCCGGATTTACTTACAGTGAGAGAAGTTAGTGAACTTCTCAGAGTCTCTCCTTTAACGATCAAGCGCTGGGGAAAAAGAGGCAAACTTCCCGCTATCCGTATTAACTCCAGGGGAGACAGGCGTTATAAAAAAGAAGCCGTACTTTGGTTACTAGGGATGCAGTCCAAAGAAGAATAAGAACTTCACCTTTAATTAAGTTTACACAAACTCTTAGAAAGAAGGGTATGAAAGCGAGCTAGTCGAGCTTTATTTGTAGATTCCAGAAGTGAGAGTAGAGACTGTCTTTTTGGTTTAACAAACTCTCGTGAGTTCCGGTTTCTTTTATTTGGCCGTGTTCCATAACCACAATTTTATCTGCTCTCATAATAGTTGAGAGCCTATGGGCGACAATTATAGTAGTTTTTCCGGCACGAGCCTTCCAGAAAGCATCCTGAATCAGCTTTTCGGATTCGCTATCAAGCTGACTTGTAGCCTCGTCAAAAACAACAATATCAGGGTCACTTAGGATCATTCTTGCGATTGCCAATCTCTGTTTTTGACCTCCGGAGAGCTTAACTCCGCGCTCGCCGACTTCAGTATTATATTTCTCGGGAAGACTCTGAATAAAATCATCGATATTAGCCAAGCGTGCCGCTGTCTTTACCTCTGAAAGCTTAGCTTTAGGAAAACCATAGGCAATGTTATATGAAACTGTATTGTTAAAAAGAATTGGTTCTTGAGGAACCATGCCAATAAACCCTCTTAATGTGCTTTTTCTAAAATCTTTAATATTTATTCCATCAATCAAAATCTCACCTGAATTAATGTCATAGAATCTCATAAGTAGCTTTGCGAGAGTTGTCTTTCCTGATCCGCTCTTGCCGACGAAGGCCACCGATTGCCCTTGTTCTATTTTAAGATTGAATCCGTCAATGGCGTTTTTTGTTCTGTTTTTGTATGAGAATTTAACGTCATTAAGTTCAATTTCTCCGTAAACATGGCCAACATCAATTGGTTTTTCGGAATCTTTTACCTCAATCTCATTATCTAGAAGACCAAAGTATGTTTGAATATCCGAATAAGCTTTAGCTAGATCACGGGACCCCCAGACCAAATCCCAAAGTCGGGGGAATAGTGACGAGGTGAATGATGCAATTAGTACAAAATCCCCAACGCTTAAGTGCCCCCCACCGGCAGATTTGGCCGTAATAAATAGAATTGAAAACATACTTATGTTAATTAGTGCTCCGACAGAAATATCAACAAGCCTAAATGAATTTCCATACCCCCAAAGAGCCTTGGTCCAGGTTACAAAAGCTGTAGAAAGCCTTGCCTCCTCACGTTTTTCCTGAGCAAAAAGCTTAACAGTTTCGTAATTTATCATGTTGTCTCCAATAATCCCTGAGATCTTGTCCTCTTCTTTATTGAATTCACCCCTCTTTTTTACGTTATATTTGATAAGGAATCTGGCTACAATTAGCGTGGCAGTCATCGTTACCGCCGTAATAATTCCTATCATTGGACTAAGTCTGGTGAAGAAATAAACCATAACTCCAAATCCTACAAATACCCCAAAAATTCTATGGTGTATTACATGGAATAACTCAAAAAAGGCACCATCACCTCGTTTGAAAGCTGAAATCAGGCTTCCTGTACTTTTATTGGAGTGGAAAAGAAAATCAAGATCTAGTACGTGTTTAAAAACTTTTTTTCTGGCATCGGCAGATGCTCTAAAAAGAATAATATCTCCAACAAAATAACTAAAAATATCGACAATAAGCCCAGCCCCAGCAACACCAACATAAATATATACAATAGAAAGGAGCCTTCCCGTATCAAGTGAAGGGATTGCGTCTACAAATATCTTATAAAAGTAGGGGATAATTGAATTGACAATAGCTGAGAGTAAAATCAACAAAACAAACCCGGCAAAAACCAGGCGACGCTTTAGTATAAAACCGTAAAATGTCTTAAATGTTTTCCACATATTTTTGAGCCTACAATTTCTCGAATGGTCCATGACCTCGTGGGTCTAGGGGCGAAATCCCGCCGAAGCGAACATGTTTCGCGAAGGGGGATTGAACGCCAAAAACACTCCTTGCGGAGTGAGATTGCGGCGAAACTTAATTATATGCCTGTGCGTAGCCTATATTCAAGAAGTACTTTATGTATACCAAAGACTTAGCCTTGTGCATAGAGATTTTTAAGTCAGTTTGTGCTACAATATACATACTTTCAAAAAGTTTACTTCCATGCGAAAACTAATTGGTTTGCTATTTGCTATAGTCTTGGTATTGGCCGCATCGGGCTCGTTGCCTGTGGTGGCTGTGACTCCCAGTCCTATACTTTCTCCCACACCGATCGCAACATTAGAACCAACTCCTGTCGCGCCTCCAGTTGATATTACCCAAAAAAGTTCTGAATCACTTGGCCCTTTGGAAATGCTGTTGGAAAATCAGAGACTTGGCTCAGCCTGGCCGTTTAATCCTATCAAACATGCCATTCGTGGAGCAGTCGCCTCGGGTGTCCCCGCAAATACTTTGGTTTTACTTCTCCTTTTGCCAATAGTAACCTTTGTTATAGCTTTTTCGCGCAACGTTGTGGGAATTAGGGGATTTGGAATTTTTCTTCCTGCAGCTTTGTCGGTGGTTTTTGTAGCAACGGGACCCATTGTGGGAATAGGCCTTTTCTTAGTTATTGTTACCGTGTCGACAGTTGTTCGTTTGGTTCTTCGTAAACTTAAGCTTAAACTTCAATATCTTCCCAGAATGTCTTTTATTCTTTGGGCGGTTGTGCTTGGAGTTTTAGGTGTTCTTTTTATGGCCCCTCTGCTTAATTTCTCTGCTCTTGCCAACGTTTCGATATTTGCGGTACTTGTCTTGATTCTTCTGGCAGAAGATTTCAGTAGAGTTCAACTTGGGAAAAGTGCTAAAACAGCCGTCAGCCTGACTTTTGAGACATTAATATTATCCATAATTTCTTATCTATTTTTAACTCTCCAACCTTTAAGGCAATATGTACTTCTAAACCCCGAAGCATCCCTTTTCTTGGTTGCTCTCGCCGACTTGATCCTCGGGAAATACACCGGTCTTAGGGTCATGGAGTTTTACCGTTTTAGAAAACTTATTAGGTCATAAACCTGAAACTAAATGAAAGTCTCATCCATTCTTGGCTTGAATGCTAGAAGTCAGTTGTTTGCGCATAAATATAATACTAGGCGTGGTAAAAACATTGCCGATTCAAAAATACAAACTGCAAGGATATTAAAAAAAGCTGGTGTTGCCCACCCTAAAATTTATAAAAAACTTACCGATCCCAGGCAGGTTATGGAATTTGACTGGAATTCCCTTCCACCCAAATTT
This sequence comes from Candidatus Woesebacteria bacterium, assembly GCA_003484955.1. Classification (GTDB taxonomy): domain Bacteria; phylum Patescibacteriota; class Microgenomatia; order UBA8517; family UBA8517; genus UBA8517. The sequence goes on along the minus strand of DMZH01000003.1, from coordinate 112,190 downwards.
GCTTTGAAGCCCAGCCGTGGTATGGGAGGAGAGGGGATTATTGTAGTAAAAAGAGGACTCAAGGATGGAGGATGGTTAACTACCCAAAAAGAGAGAATAAAGGCCGATGATCTCAAGCTCCACACACTGGATATTCTGGAAGGAGCCTATTCGATGGGGAATGTTCCCGACGTTGCTTTTATACAGGAGTATGTGGGGCGTGCTAAAGTTTTCAGGAGATGGGCATATCGCGGCACTCCTGATATACGTATTATTATTTTTAATAAAATTCCGGTAATGGCAATGCTCAGGCTTCCCACGAAAGAATCCGGCGGACGTGCCAATTTGCACCAGGGGGCGCTTGGGGTTGGTATTGATATTGCCACAGGGATTACAACAAAAGCTATTTGGCATGGAGAGGAAATTGTATTCAAACCGGGGACAGAACGTAAACTTCGGGGAATAAAAATACCCGGTTGGGATGCGGTTTTGGAAACTGCGGTCAGAGCCCAGGAAGCTTCGCATTTGGGATATTTAGGGGTTGATATTGTAATTCATCCGGAAAAAGGCCCTATGGTTTTGGAACTTAACGCTCAACCCGGGCTTCAAATTCAGCTGGCTAATGGGGAGGGACTTAAAAAGAGACTGGAAAGGGTCGAAGACCTAGATGTTACCGATGCAGAACGAGGAGTAATGCTTGCTAAGGCGCTTTTTGCAGGAAGATTTGAGAACAGAAAGGCCGCTCAAGAGGGTATTAAGACAATCAGAAATGACGAAACAGTCAAAATTGTGACACCAGAAAGACGCAGAGTAGAGGTAACTGCGAAGATCGATACGGGTGCATGGAGAAGCTCAATAGATAAAACTTTTGCAGAGAATAATGGTCTTCTGCAAAAAAATAATATTCTTTGGACAAAAGTTTTTAAAAGCGCTTTGGGATCTGAGGAAAGAGCGGTTATTAATATTAGTTTCTACCTGGCGGGAAGAAGGATTAATACAATAGCCTCCGTATCAAACAGAAAAGGTTTGAAAAAGATCTTTATTATTGGACGACGTGATCTTCAGGGTTTTTTAGTTAAGGTAGACGATCAGACAAACTAAGTGTTTACATAAAATGATGAAAAAAATATTAATTCTTGTTGATAAAATTGGTCCTAAGGTCAAATTTCTTGGTAACGAAGCAAATGCGCAGGTTGCATGTTTCACAGATCTTATGTTCAATGTTGATGGGCAGAATATAAAAATTCTTGTAAAAGGAATTGATGTAACCGAATATAAATTGGTTTACATCCGTAGGGCAGACCATTCTCATTTTTCCTTAGCAGGAAGTCTTGCCCGATGTCTTGATAAATTGGGAATTACCTATTTTGATAGAAGTTTTAGTGAAATTGGAGCTTCGGGGGATAAACTAACATCATATTTAAAGTTATCGATTGCTGGAATTCCTGTGCCGCAAACAATTTTTTGTATGGGCGAAAGTATAAAGAGATATGAAGACTATATTATTAACAAAATGGGTTTTCCGATCATTGCCAAAGAGTTGGTTGGTCAACATATGACCGGAATTTACTCCATTTCTAATAAGAAACAGTTTGACCAGTTACCCAAAAAAATTGGAGAAAAGCAAAGAACCGCAAAATATCTTTTTCAAAAATATATCCCATTAGAAAGTGAATACAGGTTCTTGGTTTTGGGAGACGCGGTAAAAGTTGTTCACACAAAAGTTCCAAGAGATTACAGTTCACTAAAATTAAATTATTCCAATCTAAATCAGAATGAAGAATATCTGGATGTTAGCTCTATAAGTCGCGAAATCCAGAAAATCGCGGTCAGTGCGGTAAAAAGTTTAAATATTCAAATAGGTGGAGTTGATATCGCAATTGAAAAAGGAACAGGAAAAGTTTTTGTTCTCGAAGTTAATAGGGGGCCAGGATTTAATTACGATAAAACCGTTAGTCCGGAAATTGATGAGGTTTCCAAATTTTTAAATAAGGAAAATGTCAATGATTAGATTTGGAATGTGTTTTTCCAGAAGTTTTGAAGGGGTTGCTCCACTAAGCCACATCGGGAAGAAATTACCGGTTTATCTTCGGCTATTAGAATTATGCCAGGCCGAGGGTTGGAAAGTATATATTCTTACCAGAAAAACGTACAAGGGAGGCAACGGTTTTGATGGTGCATGGTTATTTAAAAATGGAAAATTTGTGAGAGTAGAAGAAACGGTTAGACTAGATTTAGTTTTTGATTGGGTAGGAAATTTGTTATTCCCACCCAAAAATGAGAAAAGCCTAAAAGTTGTAAATATCAGAAAGTTTAAGGAATTGACCTGTAATAAATGGGAAACATATCTTAAGTTATCGAGTTATATGCCCAAAACGTATTGGGTAGGAAATTTAAAAAACGCTGCTAAACTAGTTAGCAAAATAACAACTGACAATGTCGTTTTAAAACCATATGACGGTCTTCGTGGCAAGGGGATTTTTATAGGGTTAAAAGAGGATTTGAAAAATTTTAGTCCGGAAAAAGAAGGAAAAAAATACATACTTCAGGAATTTATTGATACTTCAAATGGAGTTCCTAATATAACTTCGGGAAGACATGATTTAAGAATAGTTGTAGTTAATGGAAAGGCTGTTTGGTGTCACGTAAGAGTTCCCGCCGAAGGATCACTTTTAGCCAATGCTGCTCAGGGAGGTAGTTTAACGGAGGTTGATTATTCCAAGGTTCCGGAATCTGTTAAGAAAATAGTTAAAATAATTTCCAAAATTTTTTACAAAGAATACGACAACCCGATATTCAGTCTCGATTTTGGTATAGACAAAGATGGCAATCCCAAAATATTTGAGATAAATGATCAGATAGGTTTTCCAAAGTGGGAGATGAAAAATAGAGATAATTTTTTGAATGCACTTGTCCAAAATTTTTCGTCAAAAATATAATATAATGGCGAGTTATGAAAAAATTTGATTTGGATATTATTCTATTTACCCACGGCCCGAAAGCTTATGCCCCAAAAAGGTTGATCGAGGAAGCAAAAAATAAGAACATCAATCTTCGGGTGATTAAATACAACGACATAAACATTGTTTATACAACAGGGGAATTCGAACTCAAATTAAAAGGTGAAGAAATGCCTGTCCCTCATGGGATTTTTTTGCGGGGGTTGGGGGAGGATAGTGTATATAATCCAATCCGGACTGCGATTATTGTGTGGTCTAAATTAAAAGGATCAAAATTATTAAATGAAAAATCATTTAGTAAATGGCCTTCATTAGATAAAACCACTCAATATATTAATTTAGCCCTGGCAGGCATTCCGGTTGTCGAGAGTTTTAGTTTTACATCAATTGAAGAACTCAAAAAATGGAGTGTAGACGCGTATCCGTATATCGCTAAGGACATTATCGGAAGTAGTGGAATTGGGGTTTTCAAAATATCAGAAGACTCCGACCTTCTTAAACTTTTTAAAACATTTAATTCGAACTTTAAAATTAAAACCCTTCTTTTCCAAAGACTTTTACCCAAAGCTGAAGATTTGCGTGTTATTGTTTTGAATGGAAAAATAGTTGGGGCGATGAAACGAATTGCCCTACCCGGGAACTTTTTGAGTAATTATTCGCAAGGAGGTAAGGTCGAATCATATAAAATCGGAGAAGATTTAGAGGCGAACAGTATTGCTTTAGAAACTTCAAAACTTTTCAAATTGGATTATTGTGGTATAGATCTTATGAAAAACGAAGAAGGTAAGTGGGTTGTGCTTGAAGTAAATAGAGCCTGTCAATTTGAAGGATTTGAGGAATCAACAGGAATTAATGTTGCATCTAAAATAGTCGATTATTTGGCTAATTAACAGTATTTTGATTATAATACTTACCCTTCATTTTATAAAAAGATAGTGGCTTTCACACCCCAAAGAAAATACGAAGCAAAGAATTTACCCAACAAAAAATCCCGCCTTTTTGGCGGGACCTTTTGTTGTAGAACTGTCAATAACTTCAAATTAATTAAAATTATTTAAGTTCCACTTTTGCTCCTGCTGCGGTAAGTTTGTCGGAAGCTGACTTAGCATCTTCTGCTTTAGCATCTTTCAAAACTTCAGCTGGAACAGTGTCTGTCATTCCTTTGGCATCCATTAAGGTTAGGTTGGGATTTATTTCCCTCAAAGCCTTAATAACTGCAATTTTATTTGCACCGGAATCGGTCATGACTACTGTTTTATTAGCACTGCCGGCATCTTCTGCTGGAGCTTCTCCTGCGGCTGCTGGGGCTGCTGCTGCAACCGGAAGCGCGGCGGAAACACCAAGCTTGTCTTGCAAAGCTGTGACTAGTTCGGAAAGTTCCAAAACAGAAAGTTTAGAAACTTCCTCCACAATCTTTTCAACTTTTTCTGATACTTTTTTAGATTCTTCTGCCATTTAATAATTCACCTCCGATCCTTACTTTTTACTGGCTGTGTCTAACACATAAACCAGTTTCTGCAAATTTGCATTCAATGTTCCAACTAACCCGTATTGGGTACCCATTAACGTTCCAAGGAATTGTCCAAGAAGTGCATCGCGTCCTGGAAGAAGCGAGATTTGAGAGAGAGATTGAGAATCCTGGAATAATCCTTCAACAATACCGATTTTAAATTTCGGAACTGATTCGCCGGCTGCACTGACAAATTCTTTGGCAAATTTTCCTAAAACTTGAATTGGGGCAACAGGATCGTCGGTTGCAATAATAAGAGCGGTTTGACCGGAAAGAATTTCGCCGGTTAGATTTTTACTGTCAAATCCTGCCGCATCGCCGGCACGGGAGAGGAGCGTGTTTTTAACAACAACCATTTTTCCACCAACTTCGGCCAGTCTTCTTTTAAGTTCTTGTTGGGGTTTAACGGCAAGTCCTGCATAATTGACAAGGATTACCGACTTGGCGTCTTTTAGCTCAACTTTTAAATTGTCTACAAATACTATCTTTTCCAATTTTTTCATATTTTTATATTTTGTCCAAAAAAAATCGCGCACGAGGCGCGAAAATCGCTTTTGCCTCGGTATGACTTATGCCAAGTTTTGCCTGGAGCATACTTTCTTAGGACAGAGGTATTATCTAATTTTTGAAGCGCAAAGTCAACTGGGATTATCGATTTGACTCTTTTTTAATTTTTCAATTCTTCTTTGGGCATCCAATTTTTCCTGTAGTCTAGTTGGGTTTAGTTTAGCCACATCAAACTCTCTCTGAATTGAGTCGGGAGTTTCCAGCACCTTGGTGGTTAAAATCGGTTTTTGGGGCAATTGATTAAAGGCTCTTTCCGTCGATTCTTCTGTCATTTGGTTATAGTTTATCAAAAAACCAAAATTCATCAAATCCAAAAAGTTATACCTTAACTTTCACTGATGGGCCCATTGTGGCTTTGATATATGCTTTTTCTATTTGTTTTATACCTCCAAAAGCCTTGAGAATGGCTTCAAGATTTTCAACCAACTCTGAATCCGCCTGAATTGTTTTGCCGACTACAGTGTGTACAAGAGGGGCTTCTCTTTCTGTTTTTAACGTAACCGTTGCGGTTGAAAACGACTTAACCTTTTTGGGATCGTTTATTAAAGTTCCATTTTTGGGATTTGGCATAAGGCCTTTAGGTCCTAAAAGTTTCGCGAACGGGACAAGTTTTGGCATCATATCGGGTGTTGCCACTAAGATATCAAAATCAATTTTTCCTTCTTTAAGTTTGGTAATGGTATCTTCACTGGCGATTTCGACTTTCTTAACCCGACCCGCCTGATGGGGAAGAGTAATCTGGATGGACGTTCCCGTCTTTTTGACAACAAGGTGTAGTTCCATTGTTCCGTCAAATTTTGAATAAGAGGTTTCTTTTACAAGTTTGACTGCTTCAGAAACTTTGTACAATTTTTCATGATCAAATTTAGCTTTAGATTCTTTATATTTTTTACCCCTTATGTGTTCGATCTTTTTTGATTTTTTGGTGACTTCGGTGTTCTGAGCTCCTTCTTCAATAATCGGGGACTCTTCGCCGGGTGCTGCCTCAACCACTTTAACTTTTTGACCACCTTTAAGTCCGGCCAAGTGAACCTTTTCTTGTTCTTTTTCTTTCTTTTTATTGGAGTCTTCTCCGACAAACGCTGTTTTCATTTTTCCCATAATTTTTGTGTCTTTTACTCTACTTTTACTCCCATACTTCTTGCTGTTCCTTCAACAATTCTGGCTGCTGCTTCAACATCAGTTGTGTTTAAATCAACCAATTTTTCCTCAGCAATCTTTTTGACCTGCTCGTGAGTTATGGTTCCTGCTGGCTCTCTCGGGGTTTTACCGCTTCCTTTTTCAATTCCCAAAGCCTTTTTAATCATGTCGGAAACAGGGGCTTTCTTGATTGTAAAATCGAATGATCTGTCTTCGTAAATAGTGATGACCGCGGGGACAACTTGTCCCTTCATGTCTTTTGTTTTGTCGTTGTACTGTTTGACAAAATCCATGATGGCAACTCCGTGCTGCCCAAGAGCTGTTCCTACGGGAGGAGCAGGGGTAGCCTCAGCCGCCTTAAGATTGATTTTAACTACTGTTTTGATCTTTTTTGCCATTTTAACTTAGTTAGAAAGACACAGGGAAACCGATTATGAAGTTTCGACCTGGTGGTCTACCTCAGATTTAACCGAGGTAAGGGCATTGTATCATTGGAAAGTTGCGGAGTAAAGTAGAATTATTGTAATATATACGTATGTCAGAAGACGCTAGCGAAAAGGTTGATTGGGTAATACCAGTCGCTAAGGATGTGCCAATAGGAAGTGTTTCTTCATCTAAGCTGTCTAAAGCGGCCGAGCAACACGGAGTAAGACTTGATATCAAAACCGGAAAAGACGGAAAAATCGTAGCAGATATTTATCAAGAGGTTGTTGAAGGCATGCCTGCTCCGAGGAAAGACCCAACAAAACCTTAAATGTGTCGTTTTCCGCCAAGAAGTTCTCCTGTAACTCTCACGCCTTCTTCTCTTTTATAAACCCTTCCTTCCGGTGGGTCTTGGCTTATTGTACGATGGAATCTAGCACCTTTAATTCGGAAAGGTGTATCTTTATCCTCCAGCCCCTGAACAGTGAACAGGTCATTTTTGTAAGATTTTGTCTGCGCAATGCCAACTACTTGATAATGGGTGTCTTTCCAAATAACAACGTCAAGAACTGTGGGATAGTCTGGAGAATCGAACCCCTCTTTTTTATTTAAATTTTCAGACATTAAACTTTCTGAATTTGTAGAAAATCAAGCTCGACCGGTGTTTCGCGGCCGAAAATTGAAACCAAAACTTTGACTTTACCTTTTTCCTCATCAATTTCATGGATTGTTCCAAGAAAATCCGAAAAAGGCCCGTCGACGATTTTAATAGCCTCACCAACACTAAATTTGGTCTTAAATCTGGGAGCGGGAGAGCTGATAAATTTCTGGATGTTTGCAACTTCAGCATCGGAAAGAGGGGTGGGTTTATTTCCCGCTCCTACAAACCCCGTAATTCCGGCAGTTGTCCTGACGGCAAGCCAAGTCGGATCGTCCAAAATCATCTTTACAAGAAGGTATCCCGGAAAAATCTTTTCCTTGATGGTTGCTTTTTTACCACTTCTGATAATAACTCTGTCTTGTGTCGGAACCAACATTTCAAAAACCCTACCTTCCAGGTTCATGGTTTCAACTCTCTGGCGGAGGGTGTCCATGACACGTACCTCATGGCCCGAAGAGGTATGAACTACATACCACTTTGCTTTAGGATCGGTTGTCTGGGCAAGGATCATGTGGCCCTGGATCTTTTTATGTCCGATACCTCTTTCTGCTACTCCTGCAACTGTTTCTTGCTGTTTTGTGTCTTCGTTCATAGTTATTGTTTATTTAGTTAATATTCTTGTCAAAACTGTTGTGAACAAATAATCGAGTCCTCCTACGTAAAATCCAACAATCACCGAAACCAAAAGAACGATACTCGTAAGTCTGACGACTTCATTTTTCTTTGGCCAGGTAACCTTGGAAAGTTCACTTCTTACTTCTGAAAAGAAAGTAACGACCGATTTCATCTAGATGTGAATTGTATCAAATTATTCTGAAGCGCACAAGATAGATTGCCTCTCGGTGTATAATTGGCCATGGGAGCTGAAAGTGAGAAAAGACCCATCCGATTTGAGGATGAAAAAAAGCCTAAGTTTAAAATTGCCGAGGGTTCGTGGGAATCTGTTTTGGTTGGATTAAAGGGTGAGTACCCGGAAAGTGTATTTGGTGTTGCAGATATGGATTATTGGGAGGAAATTGAAGAGAAGGCGACGATGAGCTTAAAGAAAGCCTGTTTTCAGTATTTTCTGGCCGGGGTAGGGCACGTAACATTGGCCGGAAGGGTAGTAAACAGCAATTCGGCAATAAGGGTCAAAATCAGTCTTGGTGAAATGTCTACAGGAGAACGGAATGAATTAGTAGACAGGTTTGCCACTTTTTTGTATGACAGGTATCCCAGAAAGTATAGGGAACGGATTAAAAAATGAATCTTCCGGATTTTTCTTTCGAAAAGACAGTCTCTAAAAAAGGATACAGAATTATTGCCGGCATGGATGAGGTTGGAAGAGGTTGTTTTGCGGGACCGGTTGTGGCAGGGGCTGTTGTTTTTGGTCTTAATGATAAATGGGAAAACCCACCTAAGATTAATGACTCGAAGAAATTAACTCCTAGACAAAGAGAAATTGCTGATAAATGGATCAGAAAAAACGCACTGGTTTTTGGAATTGGAAAGTCGAGTGTTGCTCAAATTAATAAATTTGGAATCAAAAAAGCCAGTGAGATAGCTTTTAGGAAAGCGATAAAAAACTGTGGGATCGAGATAAATTATATTTTAATTGATGCTTTTTACGTTCCTTATGTAAGAGGGTTGCGCCGAAAGAATCAAAAACCGATTATAAAAGGGGATACTAAATCAATTTCAATTGCTGCGGCCTCAATCATAGCCAAAGTTTACCGTGATAAGCTTATGGCCAAATTATCTAATAACCGTAAATACAAAAAATACGGGTGGGATAAAAATAAAGGCTACGGCACGCTTATTCACAGAAATGTTATCCAAAAATACGGACTGACCAGATTGCACAGAAAGAAATTTGTGGAAAGCTATTTTAATAACTCCTCTTTTTCTCAAGCTCGATAGAGTGGGCGATGCGATACTTGGCCTCTTTTCTTCTTTCAGCCGGTTTTTTGTAGTGTTCGCGGTCGCGATACTCCTGCATGACACCTTCGACTATCGTTTTTTTACGAAAGCGGGCAATAAGCTTGTCGTCGCTTTCTCCTTTTTTCTTTTTAATAATAAACATATTTTGAATATATCTCCGCTTATGCGGTAAACATAAATTTAAATCGCCTCCTTCCTGGTGATACTAGCTTGTAATTTTAACATATGTTATGATTTCTTGTAATGTCTAAAAAAGTAGCATTAATTACAGGAATTACCGGCCAGGACGGAAGTTACCTTGCGGAACTTCTTCTTAAGAAAGATTATATTGTTACAGGGATTGTGAGAAAAACCAGTAATATGGCTTATGCCAACATTTCCCACATTCAAGAAGAGTTAAATTTGATTCAGGCGGATCTACTGGACCCGATTTCGATTCGTGAGGCGTTGCAAAAATCTAAACCCGATGAAGTTTATAATCTAGCGTCTCAAAGTCACCCCGCGGAAAGCTTTAGGCAGCCGATTCATACGGCAGAGATTACCGCAATTGGAGCTCACAGAGTTCTGGATGCGACTCTGGATGTTGTTCCAAAATCAAGATTCTATCAAGCCAGCAGCAGCGAAATGTTCGGGTGGGTAAGAGAAATTCCTCAAAACGAAGAAACTCCATTTAATCCGGCCAATCCCTATGCGGCTTCAAAGCTTTATGCTCATGCCATGACCAAAATATACAGGGAAAGCTATAATATGTTTGCTTCAAACGGAATTTTGTTTAATCACGAGTCGCCCCGAAGACATCTTGGTTTTGTAACTCAAAAAGTTACATATGCTGCAGCCTGTGCGAAACTTGGAGTTAAAAGTTCCGAACATCTCAACGAAGAAGGCGAGCCAATTGTCAAAAACGGAAAAGTAGCTCTTGGAAATCTTCAGGCAAAGCGCGATTGGGGATTTGCCGGGGATTATGTTGAAGCCATGTGGCTTATACTACAGCAGGACAAACCGGACGATTTCGTAATCGGAACCGGGGAAACCCACACAATTCAGGAACTTTGTGAGGAATCATATGGCTATGTGGGGCTTAACTGGAAAGATCATGTGGTAGTTGATGACAGATTTATCCGCCCTACAGAAACAGGACCACTCGTTGCCAATCCTTCAAAAGCAAAGAAAGTTTTAGGTTGGACTCCAAAAACTACATTCAAGGATTTAGTTCACCTGATGGTTGATGCGCAAATTGCAAGGTTGAAATAACTTCTCACTTGCCTCATTATTAGTTTGTGAAAAGGTATATTTTGATGTTTAAAGAGAATCTTGTTTGGAATAGGCTTCTTACTTTCTCTTTGATTTTATTTTTTCTACGTTTGTCTGACTCTATTATTGCTTTTTGGGCTCCGAATCAAATTCAAAATTCATTGCAAAACCCGGTTATTATGGGTGCTATTATCAGTTTTCAATCAATTGTGGGGTTTTCTGCCGATTTGATTTTCCCCAGAATTTTTAAGACTGTTCGTACAAGACGCCTGATTTTTTGGGCAATATTGGTTTCTGCCTTAACGTCGTTTTTCTTAAGCGCGTCTACGTTTAAACCTTTACTGGCTATTTTTATTGCCACAATGACTCTCTGGGGAATTTATTATGAACTTGTAAATTTTGCCAACTTTCAATTTATGGGAACGGTTGTTCCCAGTCAAATGAGAGCCGCTGCCTGGGGATTTACCGGAATTTTTGTCAATCTGGCATATTTCCTGGGACCGTTTATTGCCGCAGAGCTTTTATCCAACGGAATCTTGATTACCCAGGGGACGATAATAATTTTTCTTGTTGTCGCTTTAGTGCTTTTAACACTGAACAAAAATAGACATGATGTTCCAACTGCTGTTGATTTTTCTCATGCAAATCCGTGGGCGGAACTTAGGCACTGGCTGACCCTTTCCAGAACAGTTTGGCCGGCTCTGGCTATCGGTCTAGTGTTGGGTTTTATCGATGCAACATTTTATACAGTTGGCGCGGTTTGGACGGAGAAATTAACTTTGGTTAATCCTTGGGGTATATGGTTTTTGCCTTTATACCTTCTTCCTTCTATTTGTTTAGGAATTCCACTTTCCAGGTGGAATATTTCGAACGGTAAGAAAAAGTTAGCTGAAAAATTTTTGGGTTTGTCCGGAATATTTTTTATAGCCATCGCTTTTTCCTCGAGCGTTTCCTGGCAGCTTGCAATAATTTGCTTAGCATCAAGTGCGTTGGCAGTTTGTTATCCGCTTCTGCAGGGGGTTTACACGGATATTCTTACCAGAATGGGAAGTGAGAAGAAAGACATGATAGGACTGACCGGGTCGGTGATGAACCTTTCCTATATAATTTGGCCAGTTTTTGCCGGACTAATCTCGTCTAAGGTTGGGGAAAGATTAACATTTAGTTGGTTAGGGGTCATCGTGTTGACGTTCTCGATAATATTACTTTTTGTTACGCCAAGAAAATTGAAATTACCCCAGACGGAAATCAAAACTTGGGAATAATTAATCTAAATTTAAAAATTTGGATATTTGGGTAGTTGAGTGGGTTCTGATGTGGGGTATTTGGACAATTTTGGCTCCAACCATTTCTGCTTGCTCCTTTTTCTTGTCAAGAATAGGGTCACCTTCGGTTACCGCGATTATACAAGGGTTAACCTTATTAACCAGGTCAATGTAATCTTGATGAGTCATTTTATCTTTTAAAATAATTACCTTATCGACAAATTTCAAAGACTCAAGTGTTTCTTTTCTTTGTTTTTGTGAATGAAAAGGCCGCCCTTTACCCTTTAACTCTCTTATTCTTTCATCCGATTCTATGGCAACAACCAAGTAATCTCCCAAAGATTTTGCCTTTTTCAAAAAGTAAACATGTCCGTAGTGGAGAATGTCAAAGCACCCGCCGGTTAGAATTACTTTAGTTTTTGATTTTGTCATATATGCCCACGGCGGATTTTACGGCTGTGTCTACTGCCTCATTAAGTCTGCTGTTAATATTTTCTATAAGAATGGCTTTTTCTTGAAGTATGTTTAAATAAATTTGGTCTTGATCATCACGGACCTTATATTCTTCCGGGTCATATTTATCAAGATCTCTTCTTTTTCTTCTTTCGGCAATGACTTCTTTTGGTGCAGTTACAAAAAACACAATTGTATGACTTTGAAGCAAATGTGCCTTCTCAGGGAAAATTCTTTGGAAAAATTTCCCCGAAGCAACTTCAGCCGCGCGGGAAGGATCAATTCTCCAAACTAAATTTTCACCGGCCAGAAGTCTCTCAATTTCAACCTTAGGAGTTGCTTTATTTGATGTTCCATATTTTGTGATTGGTTCAACAAGTTCATTATCTTCAGCCATTTTTTGAAGTCGGGTGCTACTTACAAAATGATATTGAATTCCGTCCGTCTCGCCGGGTCGCGGAGGACGGTCTGTACAAGTAACCACTTTTTTAAGGTTAAATTTTTGGACAATGGGATTTTTCAAAAATTCATCCATAACAGAATCCTTTCCGGCGCCGGAGGCACCAGTAAATATGATTAATACCCCGATTTCCACAACAAGATTATACACCAGCTCCTATTTTTTCTTTTTACTATTTGCTAGTATATATTTATGCCCACTGCCAAAAACGAAGACGAAGCGCAAGTAAAGAAAGCCTCCTCTAAAGAGAAGATCAAACTTAATATTGATAAAGAAACACTAAAAAAGTTCAGACTTGTGGTAGTAGCCTACTCAAGCGTTCAAAGAGAGCATTTTGCTACACAGTCAGCTTACGAAGCAGAGGTTGAAGTGGAAGAACGGGCAATTGAGGTTTCCGAAGAAATCAGAAAATTGGGGATTCCTGTACGGACTTTACCGGGGGATCAGTATTTTTACACAAACCTATTGGTGGATAAACCCGATCTGGTTGTAAATCTTGTTGATACCCTAAAAGGAAGAGATAAGCTCCAGCCGTCAGTGCCTGCAGCTCTTGAACTGGCAAATATTCCCTATACGGGAGCAGGGATGGAAGGTCTGATAATCGGCAATAACAGAAATCTGACCAAAAGACTTCTCATGGCCTACGATGTTCATACGCCACCATTTCAGTTTATTAGAAGGGTGGGGGCGAGCATTGATGAAGATTTGGGCTTGCCTTTAATAGTAAAACTAAATGAGGGTGGGGGAAGTGTGGGAATAAACAATCACGCCGTCAAGGAAACTTATCGGGCTGCTAAGCTCAGGGCAAACAACTTAATTTCTACGTACCATGTTCCTGTAATTGTGGAAAAATTTATAGATGGTCCTGAGATAACCGTTGTCGTTTTTGATGATGGAGGAAAAAGGCACGTTTTTATGGGACAAAAGGTATTTAGAACCAAGCCCGACGGGAAGCATTATTTTACAAGCTTTGAATCATACGATGATTTAAGGGCATACAAATATGTTTTCGTTGAAGACGATTTGCGTTATGAGATTACCAAGCTTGCAGTGAGAGCTTTCGGAGCACTGCAACATAAAGATTATGCAAAATTCGATGTCAGAGTAGATGAAGAAACCGGTATGCCGTATTTTACAGACAGCAACCCAAATACGGCTTTCGGGCCAGACATGGGGCTTCCCATGACCGAAGTAATGGCAATGCATGGAGTGGAATTTTCAGACACCATGGCCAGTCTGCTTTCAAAATACGCCAAAAATATCTCCTAGCTTACACCTGGACAAAACCCGGTTTGAGTCGTAAAATAGACCGATTATGGAACTCGAGAAAAACATTAAAACCAGGAAATTGCTTCAAAGGCTTCTTAAGCTTGAGGATAAGGTTGTCGGCAAGCCCTTTCCGGGAATGAAGCGTGTCAGGCAAATTTCCAGCTATCACTGCGGCCCGGCTGTAATTTTGGAGTTGTTTTCGTTTTTGGGGAAAAACGTCTCACAAATTGCAATTGTTAGGTCTTTAAGAGCAAAAAACAAAATCAGACGGTTGGGTCTTAATATTCACGACCTGGCTCGTGCTACCAACATCTTAGGTAAAAATGAGGTTGTTTTTTGGAGGAAACACCGATCTACCATCAATGACATCTCCTTGGCTATAAATAAATATGGCTATCCGGTCGGGGTAGAATGGCAGGGTGTTTTTTACGAAGATGAGGATGAGGATAATGGGCATTATGCGGTTATTACCAAGGTCGACAAAAAAGCCAACTATTTGAGACTTTGCGATTCCTATTCCGATTTTGTGGGAGTGGATAGAAGATTTCGAATCAAAGATTTTGAAAAAAGATGGTGGGATACGAACAAAATCAAAGGAAAGAATATTGTTGATAAAAAGATGATGTTTGTGATTACTCCCAAAAATGAAACCTGGCCCAGAAAGTTGGGAATGGTTAAGATATAAAACCTCAGTTATTTATTCCCAGGTAACTTCTGCAACAATTTTTTGATTAACAATATAGTAGTTCAAGTCACCCCCAACGCGTTTTAGAAAATTCATTGTTTGGAATATGCCTATACCTCCATGTGCAGGAATCGGTGTACCTTTTCTTTGCAGGTCTTTGGTGGATATTGGTTTACATGAAGACTTTATTTTATTTAGAAGCCTAAGTGTTTTTTCGGGATACGTTTCTATAACGTCATCCTCGATTTTCATAGAATTTGAAGTGGTGGTTAGAACAACTCTTTTTGCCCCTTTTTCAACACAATTATCAACCAGCTCAGCAGTGATATTGGGTAAGTACATAGCGATAGGTTTTTTGTAAAGATCCTCCGGAAAATTACCCTCAAGCACTAATGTAACATTAAATTGTTCGAGACAAGTTTTGATTGGCTCCGGAAAAGATCTGAATTCCTCTGGTGTTATCGGCATGTGAGCATTATATCAAATGGAATTTATGGAGAAGTGTGTGGCAGAAAGTCGTAAGGGATGTTAGAACTTATTACCTTGAGCTTCAAGAGCCTTGTTATATTCCAACACTTCAAAAAATATCACCTACGATATAAAATCCGTGTATGTCTGAAAGAAGTGTATATATTCCACCCGAATATGTAGAAGGGGGAAAATCAATAATCTTTTTGGCTGGTCCAATACAGGGAGCGCCTGATTGGCAATCTAAAGCTCAAGAAATTATTAATGGAATAAATCCTGAAATCACTATTGCTTCGCCAAAAAGACCTTTTAATAAAGATGTTCAATATAATGAACAAGTTGATTGGGAAACGTATCATCTCAGAAGAGCTGGAGGAAACGGTGTAATCATTTTTTGGTTGGCAAAGGAAGAAACGCATGTTTGCGAAAGGGCTTATGCACAGACGACCAGAGGAGAATTGTTCGAGTGGAAAGTAAAACACGAAAGAGATGGGGCAAAAATAGTGATAGGAATAGAAGAGGGTTTTTCGGGAACGAAGTATATTAAAAGAAGATTTTCTCAAGATTGTCCAGACGTACAAATCTTGAGTACATTAGAAGATACGTGTAAAGCAGCACTAGATTTGTTAGCCTAACATTACTTCAAAGAATTTTGCAGCCCTGGATGGAAGCCATTCGAACTTACTATGCCTATTGAATGGGTCATTAGTTTAGTAACAATCACTGGTTTATCGTTCTCCGCAGATTGATCTAAACTTCTTGAGACAAATAGTTTTTGTAATTGATTCCGAATAATGAAATCAAAGCCTCCTCTTTGTTTTTAGACACGATAAGCTCTAACCCCAAATTTTGAAGTTGGTTAGAAATATCCCTGTTTAGATTAAGCGATTCCCTCAAAATAGAAAGAAGTTGATACTCATTATCATCTCCAGCAATTCGGTTAGGGGATAATTTGCCACAGTTAGCACACTGATGAATTAGCATCAGTTCACCTCCGCCCCTTCCAGTAAACGGGTTGATTTCGTAATTCTTAAAGGCTAGAGCTAGTGGCCTCATTCTGGCACAACAGCTTGACCTACGATCTCCTGGTGTATTCAGGTCTACATGTTTAGACCACAGGCAAAGCGGGCAATGGTTTCTGTGTCTTGTGCCTAGCGGATCAGCCGAAAGGATGGCGCGACAATTAGAGCATCTAAAAGATGCCTCTAGTCGCTGAGAGCTTTTACGATATAGTTATTTTTGTTTACCACGGGCTGATTGCATCAAATCCAAGCCCGATTATCAATTTTATGTATAGGTTCAAACTTCCGTCCAGGCATCTAATATTTTGAAGCTAAATTCACTAAGCAGGGGCGGAGGGAATTGAACCCCCATTAACGGTTTTGGAGACCGCTGTTCTGCCGTTTAACTACGCCCCTTTGTTAACAACTACTAATTTTACCTTATGTAGCCTGTGAGGGCAAAGGAAGGAAAAATAAAGGGCGTTTCTACACAAAAATTTCTTGTATAAAAACGCCCAATAAATGGTGCCTAGAATTTATTTTTCAGCAGATAGTTCTGCCATAAATTTCTTCTGGGCTTCTGAAATAAACCTACAGACCGGGTCATAATCAACATTCGAATTTTTGTATGCATTACAAATATCACTGCGAATGTCATCAAATAACCGATTAATCAAGTGGACCAAACTTTCATTTGGCTTATTGTTGCCTTGGCTGGAAAAGGGATGCCCATTTCTGGTGACTGTGATCTTAACCGACCAGTCCCAAAGGTTGATTGACCGATGTCCCTTGGCTGCTTCAATATATATTTCGACTTTACTTTCCTTTCCGCCAGCCCGATTTTCCAAAATGACTTTTTCTGACAAACTTTTCCGTGACATTTCCTTTTCCTCCTCAATGTGTAGGTGCGAATTTTCACCGCAATTGGTGAATGGGGAGATGATATCCCAAATAGCTTCAAAAGTCAATTAACTATAAGGTATATGAGGATTTTTGGATTAAGTAGCTTTAATGGTATACAATGTGTCCCAAACGAATGGCAAATGTAGAATTACAATCACGGTCACAAGTTAATTATGAGTTGGTAGGAAAAAAGCTATTATCGGGAGAGGCTATGAACGATGTGGAAAAAAATTCTGTTTTTGGAATCGCAACTGAATTTGCCTCAAATTTAGTTGATAATAAGGCAGACTCTCTGCAAGGAATATTACAACAAAGCCAAGACGTGAGAGATCACATGAATGTGATAGTGCTGGACAGATTGGTTTCTTTATATCAGAGCGGCTCTACCGTGATGTTTGAAAATCTGAAAAAAACGGTATGTGATTCACTTTCGATTAAAGAAAATAGATTGTCTGACGAAAGATTATACGCTTTTCTAAGCTCAAGTCTTGACAATTACTTTGGAAATGAAATAAGCAGCGAAGTCAAAAAGGGCATGGACTTTATCCGCGAAACAGTTGAACGCATTGTTCCCACCAAGATCTGACGGTTGTAAATTACTTTAGCTTTGAAGATTCCTTGTGGATCTGAACTTTTCTGCAATTGTGACAGTACTTCTTCAGTTCAAGTTTTGAGTCTTTTTTTCCTTTTAACTCCATATTAACTTTGTTTCTTTCTGTAATATAATTTTGGTTTTTGCAAACAGAACAAATCAAAGCCACAATTTCTCTAGCACCTTTTTTAGCCATGGGGATATTCTAGCAAATTATATGTGAATAGTGAATAGTGAATAGTAATTTGAGCCTGAGGTGAGGATTGAACTCACGACCCCGTACTTACCAAGTACGTGCTCTACCACTGAGCTACCCAGGCGAGTCACCGAACCTGGGTAGAGAAAGTGGCAAGATTTTCTTACCACTGAGCTACCCAGGCAAATAAAACAAGTGCTGAGGTCAGGATTCGAACCTGAGTAGCCCTTTCGGACGCGAGATTTACAGTCTCGTGCGTTTGACCGCTCCGCCACCTCAGCGCTGAGCCGACGAGAGGATTCGAACCTCTGACTTGCTGTTTACAAAACAGCTACTCTACCACTGAGTTACGCCGGCGCTAATGAATTATATCAATAAATGAAGCTATTTACGAGGAAAAAAGACCCTGCCTCAAAAAGTCCGGCTGCATTCCTGGATAAACCAGGTGGGTAAGCTGCCTTCCTCGGCATGAAAGCTTTGGTTGGACTCCGCTTTCCCAAAGCACTTTTATTTGATCAGGAAATTTAAACCGAACACTTTTCGACAGGGTCCACATTAATTATATCAGAGGTGCACAAGTCAGATGGATGAGAACCCGGGAATAAGAAGTTTGAGAAAAACGTTAATTACAGGACTAATAACAAGTGTAACCAAGGAACTTCCACCGAAAATAGGAAAGATTAAAGCCAAAATCAGAATCATTCCAAACTTGTCCAAAAAATCACCAAAAGCTTTGGCCTGTTTATTAGGAAGAAGGCCGGTGAGGATTTTTGCACCATCAAGGGGGCCAACCGGGATTAGGTTGAAGACTGCAAGGGCAATATTGAATTCGATAACGTAGAAAAACATTGCAAAAATGTTTGTGTTGGGAAAGACCGTTAAAATGATTCTCAAGAATATGGATAAAACAAGTGCGAAAGAAATGTTCGCAAGAGGTCCTGCAAGAGAGATAAGTGCCAGATCTTTTTTTGGATGCTGAAGATTGTACGGATCGACGGGTACCGGTTTTGCCCAACCGAAAAGAAAAGGTGAGCGGAGTATCAAAAGAGTCAGGGGAAGGATAATACTGCCAACAATATCGATATGGGAAATTGGGTTAAGAGTAAGGCGTCCCATGAGTCTTGCGGTTGGGTCTCCCAGTCTTTCAGCCACAAGTCCATGGGCAACTTCATGTAAAATGATTGCCAGGGCAAAGCCTGCAATTCCGATTATTAGTATCAGGATATCCATTGCGGTTTAAAGTAGTTAATAGTATAATCTACGGAAGCTAAAAATAAAAATATGGCATATATTTGCGACAATTGTGGAAAAGGAACAGTTCATGGCCGTCAGAGCACACACGGCAGAGGTGTTGCTGGAAAAAGATGGAAGAAAAGGGCACAGAAAACACCTCGATTATTTAAGCCCAATCTTCAAAAGATTTCAGTGGTGGTTGCCGGCAAAAAAACTCAGATGAAGCTTTGTGCAAGCTGTATTTCCAGGTTCAGAAAGATCGGAAAAATTAAAAAACCTCAGGCAGCTTCCTCAAAAGTTGCTTCCTTGTAACCTTCTTTAAATTGTTTCCAGGTTACAGGCTCTTTGCCTTCCAGTTGAACTTCGTCCAGAATTAGTTTTTCATCTTCAAGATGTACTTTTAATATTTTTAATCTCTTACTCTTTTCATCCGTGGCTGATAAACGGATAAATGTCCAAGCTCCCGGCCAGGGATACATGGCCCTTACAAGTTTTTCAACCTCAGCCGGAGTTTTTTCGTCTATGTTGAAAAAGCCGTCTTCCCTTTTCATAATTTTTGTAAATGTTGCATCTTCATCGTTTTGTGGTTTTAAATTAATTTTCGCCCTGATGTAAGGCTCCAGTAGCTCAACTAAAACATCAGCTGATTTTTCAAATAGGCGATTTCTTAAAGTTTCCGCGGTATCGTCTATGAGTATTTCTTCTTTTGATTGAGAAATAATTGGTCCATGATCCATTTTTTCATCCATTTTAATAATTGAAACACCTGTAATTTGATCACCATTGGTAATGGCGGCAGGAACGGGAGAGGCACCTCTGTATTTTGGCAAAAGAGAGGGGTGAATTACTAAAATTCCTTGGGGAAAAAGATCGATGACATCTTTTTTGATAATTTCGCCATATGATGCCAGTATTCCTAAGTTAGCGTCAGGGGGACTATCAATCAGATCATTCGCAGAATAATAAATTGGAATTTTATGCTCATGCGCCCATTTATCGATAGGAGAATATGCAAGAATTTGCTTTCTGCCGATGGGCTTTGGTGGCTGAGTTACAACGGCAGTTATGGGAGATTTTCCCGGCCCGGTCACAAATTTTTTGTGAATCGCAGTCAAGATAGGTAAAACGTAAACCGGTGTACCAAAGAAAACTATTTTCATATTATTTAAATAATCCTTCAGCTGCTGCCTCAGGATTTCGCTTTCCTACGAAAGCTCAACCTCCTCCCATTCATCACCCTCCACTTTGTAGAGAGGTTTCCCCTCGCTTAAAAGATGGTCTATAAAAAGAATTCCCTCAAGGTGGTCAATTTCATGCATAATTATTTGGGCGTGGAACCCATCAAAAGTTTCCGTCAGTGTTTTTCCTTTTTCATCTAAATATTTAATTGTTATTTTAGCAGCACGTTTTAAAGGGCCGTAGTAATAAGGAAGCGAAAGACACCCTTCGAGAATTTCCTTTTTGCTTTGTCTAGATTTAGCCGAACGGGATTTGTTTTCCACTCTGACAATTTCCGGATTAATGACAACTTTTTCAAAATCTTTATATTTAGCCACAAAAATCCTTAAATTTTTTCCTATTTGGGGGGCGGCAAGACCAACACCTTCCGGATCTTTTTGTATACTCAGCGTGTCTCTAAGGTCTTTTATAAGATCCTTAATCTTTTTATCGATCTTAGGAACCGGTCTAGATTTCTTTCGTAAAATAGGGTTATTTGAGAGGACAATTTTTCTAATCATACCCGAATTATATCAAAAAATCGGCCAATCTGTAAGAAAAGCTTTAATTAATTAATACTTTCCAGATATTGTTTTGACATGGAGTCCGTGGGGTCTATGTTTGTCAGTATATATTCAAGTTGGGTCCTTGCTTCTGAGTTTTCCTTTGCGTCAATGAGGAGGATGGCATAAGCAAGTCTGGCATCCTTATAATTTGGTTTTAACTCAACGGTCTCCTTGAGGGTTTGAAGCGCCAAATCATTTTGTCCGATTCTGGAATAAATTAAACCTAAGTTGTAGCGGATTTTAGCGTCAGTTGGTGCTTGCATGGCTGCGGTAACAAGAACATCTCTGGCATTCAGGAGATAGTTTGGATCAATTACAGAAAGCATAACAAAAACCCCAAACTCCATTCTTTTGAGATTTAAATTTGCCGGAGAAAGATCGACTGCTTTTATGGAATCGTCGATCGCAAGCTCGGTTAATTGTGAAGCTACCGTAGACTCTTTTGCCTGATTATAGGAAAGGGCAAGATTGGCATATGATTTCGCGAGTTCTGCATAATAAATGCTTTGATTCGGCTCCAGTTTTATTGCTTGGTTTAAGTATTGTGACGCAAGGTCCTGTCTTCCTACCTTGTTGTAGTTAAGACCTTTTGCGTAAAGATAATCTACATACCAGTATCTGGAGGCGGCGAAGAGAAGATATACGGCGGCGGAGATTACAACCCAGTTTAAAATTTTCTGATTCGGGGTTAAATTTATTTTTTGTTCTTTTTTCATCATATCTTCCGTAGCCAGAACCATAGAGAAAGCGGGATATAGGAAGAATAAAAGCTGTATTGGCACGACGGAAAACCCGAAAAAGTTGGTGACAAGAATTGAAACATATCCGGAAACAAGTGCGATTGATATTAACGGAAATAAATCATTTTGATCACTTGATTTGGGATGAAAATTTTTGACAATCAAATAAATTGAAAACCCGATCATCGTCAGGTAAGCGATAATACCTATGATCCCCGTATTTGCGAGAAAATTGAGATATTCGTTGTGTGCTTTATTGTAAATAAAATCCCATTCTGTGGTCATATTGTGTGCTGCCGGGCGGTAGAGATAGTAAGAATAGGCAAAAGTTTCAACGCCGGTTCCGAATATGGGATAGTGTTTCCAAACTTCGATTGCACCCTGCCAAACAATTTTTCGGATTGTTCCGGATTCTGTTCCGCCGGTTTCTAAAGCTGTTGCTCCTGTTTGAGCATATATTGCCGGTTGGTTGTTCTGAGATCCTTCGATAATCTTAAAAATACTTGGTGTAAATTGTGTTCCAAAAATTAAAGCCGCAACTGCCAGGAGCATATTGGAAATGAAAAACCTTTTAAGATATTTAAATCTACTTTTTAAAAATATAATTCCCCAGAATACAATTTCGGCTACAGCGAAACCAAGAATTCCTGAACGCGAACCCGTAAAAAGTAAGACCGTAAAAAAGAGCAAACTCAGAAGATAGGGAACTACCGAGAAAAAAGTAATTTTACTCTCCTCACGCTTAATTATTAACACCCAGGTTATTGGTAATAAAGCGGTAAGCCATGCGGCTAACCAGTTGGGCTGTCCCAACGTCGAGAAAACCCTTTGTTGAACAGCCTGTTGCCAAATATCCTTGTCGATTCCAAGACGTTCCAGAACGCCGTAGATAGAAACAATTACCGCCGAGCCAAGTGTAATATTAATTAATTTTCTGGCATCACCCTTATCAATATTTGAAACAAATGCCCAGTAAAGAAGCAAATAGGAGAGGGTGGATAAAAACCCGCCGTTAAATCTTGAATAGTATCCGAGCCAAGAAGTTTGGGTGTCAATTGATATAAGTGTTGAAATTAACTGCGACCCCAAAAAAACAATGAGAGGGATGTCTAATATTGTGCGACGAAAGATAAGTTTTCTTTCCGAGACCATTCGCATCGTCCAGAAAGCAATTATTAAGATGGTCGAAAAGTATGTAATTACTATTTTGTTAAACTCGAAAAGTTCAGATGTGTAAGGCCATAAAATTAACGGCACCAGGAAAAGAAGAATTCCAAAAAGAAAGAAAATTATTTTTTGAAATGATTTCACAATTCATTTTAACACACGATCTCTCATAGACCCTTTGCAACTTTTCGTTAAATAGGTATACTCCTGTTGCTACTATTATGAAGATCATGAATCCCATCGATAGATTTTTGGGAATTTTCTCACACGACATCGGCATTGATTTGGGAACCGCAAACACGCTGGTTTATGTTAGAGGAAAAGGGGTTGTTATAAGAGAACCTTCGGCCGTGGCCAGACATAAAAAAACAAAAGAAATTTTGGCAATCGGAACTTCAGCCAAAAAAATGATGGGTAGAGCTCCTGTGGCGATTGAGGTAATAAGACCTTTAAGAAACGGTGTTATTGCAGATTTTGATGCGACCGCCGCCATGCTTTCCCACTATATTAAAAAAGTTCACGAAACAGAAAGTACTTTTCCAAAAATTCCAAGACCAAGAGTTGTAATCGGAATTCCCTCAGGTGTAACTGAAGTTGAAAGAAGGGCTGTTGCTGAGGCAGCAATTGATGCAGGAGCCCGGGAGGCTAATTTAATTGAAGAACCTATGGCCGCCGCAATTGGTGCGGGTCTTTTAATTGAAGGTCCGGAAGGAAATTTTATCGTTGATATTGGAGGAGGGACAAGTGAGATTGCTGTAATTTCACTTGGGGGAATAGTTTTGGGAAGGAGTGTCAGAATTGCCGGAGACGAAATGGATGAGGCAATAATTAATTATGTAAGACTGAAATACTCGCTGCTTTTGGGCCAACCAACCGCAGAGGCTGTCAAAATAGGTGTCGGCGGAGTAGAAATGGGTGAAGACAAAGACGCGCAAAAGGAAACAAAACTTACCGTTGTGAGGGGACGTGACCTTGAAACAGGACTTCCGAAATCCATAAAGCTGACAAGCGAAGAAATCCAGGAGGCTCTAAGCCCCATCTTGCAGGAAATAATTAGCAATATTGTTGACACTATCGAAGAAACCCCGCCGGAGCTGACTGGTGATATCATGAAAAAGGGAATTACCCTGGCAGGGGGCGGATCGCTTATTCCCGGAATAGATAAAGCCATATCTGAAGCTGCAAAAATGCCGGTTTATATTGCGGACGATCCTCTGACGTGTGTGGTTAGAGGTTGTGGACTCTGTCTTGAGGACAATGGTTTACTAAAAAGAATAAGAGTCACTAAAGGTCTTTGAAAATTGTAAGCTGTTAATTGATAATTAAACTATGCATTCTTTATCTTCGGACAAATCTCAATCATGGTTATCATGGTCTTTAAGGGGAGTTTTGATACTTCTGTTTATGGTTCTTATAGCCAAACTTATAGAAGTGCAAGTAATAAAGGGTAGCTACTTCAGAAACCTTTCCGAAGAAAATAGGATTAGGCGTGTAGTTATTCCTGCACCAAGAGGAAAAATCTTGGCACGCGGAGGAGAAATTTTGACTGGAAATACGGAAATCAAAAAACGCATTGAGTTTACAGATACCGGTGGTTTTACCCTTTCTGAGGATTTAACTGGAGCGGCGGAAGAAGAAGTAATAACAGACTATAAAAGATATTATCCGATGGGTGATAAATTTTCTCACGCTTTAGGGTATTTGGCACGAGTCGGTGAAAATGAGGTAGATAAAATAAACCCTGATTGTCCGGAGAAAGGTCCAATATCTTCAGATTCTCTAATTGGGAAAACAGGACTGGAAGAGAAGTACGAGTGCCTTCTTTCCGGTACCCCCGGCGAGGAGATTATCGAAGTTGATGCGTCTGGATATGAACTTAGAATGCTTGGTAAAAAAGATCCTGTTCCGGGACAGGATCTGCAGACAACCATTGATTATGGTCTCCAAACTGAAATTGCAAATGAAATGAACGGCAAAAAAGGTGCTGCTATTGTTACCGACACAACGGGTCGGATTTTGGCTTTTTATTCTTATCCATCATTTGATCCGAATATTTTCATCAACAAAGGCAACAATAATGAAATAAGTTCCCTATTAAATGATGATAACCTCCCCTTTTTTAATAGGGTGATAAGCGGTACCTTTCATCCCGGATCGGTCTTTAAACCACTCGTATCAATTACAGCTCTTGAGGAAGGGGCGATCGATAAAAACTTTATCTATAATGACCAGGGTGTAATAACGATAAACAATTATTCCTATTCGAATTGGTACTTTAGTGAATATGGACGGACCGAAGGATCAATAGACTTGACAAAGGCCATAGCGCGTTCAACAGACACGTTTTTCTATACCATTGGACAAATGGTTGGGCCGGATGCAATTGCCAAATGGGCAAATACTTTTGGCCTTGACAGTCAAACCGGAATTGACATTTCCGGTGAAGTGAAAGGACTAATACCAACCCCATCTTGGAAAGAACTGACGAAAAATGAACCCTGGTTTTTAGGAAACACTTATCACATGTCAATCGGACAGGGAGATGTTTCTGTGACCCCTGCCGAGATAAATACATATATTTCAGCTGTTGCCGCAAACGGAAATTTGTGTCAACCAAGATTTAATGAATCATTACCGGCTAAATGTAAAAAAATAGGGGTTAGTAAACAAAACCTTGACTTGGTGAAAGAGGGAATGGGCAAAGCCTGTTCTCAAGGGGGAACGGCATATACCTTTTTTGATTTTTCAGAAAGACACGGAGGGGTAAATGTTGCCTGTAAGACTGGAACCGCAGAGGTTGGTACAGACGGGACGCCACACGCCTGGTTTACTTTTTTTGCCCCTGCCGATAAACCCCAAATTGTTGCCACTGTTTTGATTGAAAAAGGCGGCGAGGGCTCATCCGCCGCCGGGCCCATCGCCCGCAAAATTGCAGACTATTATTACGCTTCTTTTGCCAATTAACCCTTTTCTTAGAAAGTATTTGGTTCTAATCTGGTATTGTGACAGAAAGTGAATATCTAACCGCAATTTGTGCATTTACTTATTTTGGACCTGCCAGGGTGAGACTTTTGACCTCATATTTTAAGAGCCCCAAAAAAGTATGGGAAAGCACTTTGAGAGAGCTTGCCGAAGTCGGTTTACCTGAAAAGAAAACAATAGAGTTTTTAAATTTTCGGAAAAATTTTAATATCGAATCTTATTTTGAAAGGTTAACAAAGTTAAATATAAAAGTTACGACATTTTTGGATAATAAATTTCCCGAGATTTTTAAAATCTTGGACGGAGCGCCCGTTGTCTTGTATTACCGCGGATCACTCAACGGTTTGAAAACAAATTCGGTTGCAATTGTAGGGACAAGGAGGATGACTTCTTATGGAAAGGAAGTCACTGAAAAGTTTTCTTCAGAGCTGTCCTCATTCGGTGTAACTATAATTTCCGGTCTTGCCAGAGGAGTTGATACAACGGCGCATAAAGCATCTCTTTTAGCGGGTGGTATTACGATTGCAGTATTGGGAAACGGTTTGGACAGTGTCTATCCTCCCGAAAATAAAACTCTGGCGGAGGAAATCATTCAAAAAGGCGGTGCAGTTATTAGTGAGTATCCGCTTGGCTACCCCGTACTCCCTGCTAATTTTGCTATCAGAAACAGAATTGTTTCTGGACTTGCGACATGTGTCCTCGTAATTGAAGGGGCGGAAAAAAGCGGAACACTTTTAACAGCATCTCACGCAGCCGAACAAGGTAAAACCGTGTTTGCGGTTCCGGGACCAATTACATCACCCCTTTCGAAAGCCCCGTTTTATCTCCTGAAAAACGGAGCGAGAATGGCGACCGAAACTCGGGATATTTTAGACGAACTTGATATGGAGGTTAGAGCTAATGAAAAAAGTTGGGCCGGGTATACTTGAAGGGACTAAACTTATAGAACTTTTGGAAAACGAAACCCTGCACCTTGACGAGCTTGTTAGAATAACAGGTATCCAAACCTCCGAGATTTCTGCTAGACTGACTATCATGGAAATGAAAGGACAAGTCAGGAGTTTAGGAGGCGGGGAATATAAGCGAAGCTTGTAAACCTAAAGCATTATAAATTATGGAATTGATAATAGTTGAGTCACCAACAAAAGCCAGAACCCTAGGCCGTTTTTTGGGTGGATCATATGTTGTTGAGGCAACCGCGGGACATATTAAAGACTTACCAAAAAGCAAACTTGGAATAGAAGTAGAAAATAATTTTAAACCGGACTTTGCTGATATTCCAAAGAAAAAAGATATTATCAAGAATCTCAAAACCGAAGGAAAAAAAGCAAAAATTGTTTATTTGGCAACTGACCCTGATCGTGAAGGAGAAGCTATTGCGGAGCATGTTGCCGAGATTTTAAATGCAGACTCCAAGATAAAACGCATTGTTTTTCATGAAATCACAAAAGAAGCGGTTGAGAAGGCGATTCAAAACCCTAGAGAAGTTGATAAAAATCTGGTTGATGCACAAATCGCAAGAAGAGTATTGGATCGGCTTGTGGGGTATAAACTTTCACCGCTACTTTGGAAAAAAATAAGACGGGGTCTTTCGGCCGGACGTGTGCAGTCTGTTGCAGTTAAGCTTATTGTGGAGAAAGAGCGGGAAATCAAAGCTTTTAAGTCGGAAGAATATTGGGAAATCTATTCAAAGGTGAAAGGCGAAAGGCAAGAAATAAAAGATTTTGATATCGAGCTGGTCAAAATAAATGAGAAAACTGCTGAAGTTAAAAATAAAAAGGATGCCGATGGAATCGTTTCGGATTTGGAAAAGGCGAAATACACGGTTTTTGATGTAAGAAAAAAGGAAGTTTCCAAAAATCCATACCCACCGTTTACGACTTCCACAATGACTCAGGCAGCTTCCCGTATTTTTGGTTGGTCTTCCAAAAGAACAATGTCGATAGCCCAGAAACTTTATGAAGAGGGACTGATTACATACCACAGGACGGACTCCTTTAATCTTTCAAGTCAGGCGGTGGATACTGTCCGAAAATATATCGAAAAAGAATTTGGCCGGAATTATTTGCCGGATACCCCCAGGGCCTACAAAACTCAATCAAAAGTTGCCCAGGAGGCACACGAAGCCATAAGGCCAACAAATATAAATTCCAAGTTGCAAATTGCGGATGACAAATGGGGTCACGATGAAGAGACTCTTTATAAACTTATTTGGTCCCGCTTTATTGCTTGCCAAATGAACCCGAGTCTTTATGACGAGACAGTTATCGATGTTGCGGCTGCACCCGGAAATTATTTGTTGCGCGCGGGTGGGCAAATAATGAAATTTGACGGTTGGAGAAAAGTAATTCCGGCAAAACTTGAAGTTGACAGTGTTGTTAAATTACCGGAGGTTTCAAAAGATGAAAAATTGGATCATATAAAGACCTGGGGTGAACAGAAGTTTACACAACCTCCGGCGAGATATAACGAGGCCTCTCTTATTAAAACTTTGGAAAAATTGGGAATTGGCAGGCCTTCGACTTATGCACCTACCATTTCTACAATACAGATCAGAAATTATGTCGAAAAGACCGAAGGTAAGTTTTTTCCGACCTCAATCGGAGAGGCGGTAACCGACTTTTTGGTTAAAAATTTTACGGATATTTTTGAATATGAATTCACTGCCGGAATGGAAGACAGTCTTGATAAAGTGGCTAACGGAGAGGCCAAATGGACCGGAATAATTAAAGATTTTTACAAACCCTTTGCAAGTAAAATTGGAATAGTTGATAAAAAAGCCGAAAGGGTAAAAATAGAAACGGAAAAACTTGGTAAAAAATGCCCCGAATGTAAGGAGGGAGAGCTGGTTATCCGTATCGGTAGGTTTGGAAAATTCATATCCTGTTCCAGATTTCCCGACTGTAAATACACAGAAAAATATTTGGAAAAAGTCGGTGTAAAGTGTCCGGAGTGTAAAATCGGAGACGTTATTGTTAAGAAAACTTCAAAAGGCAGAAAATTCTTTGGCTGCTCAAGGTATCCGGAGTGTAAATATGCTTCTTGGAGAAGCCCTAAAAAAGAAGAACCTTCAAATTAACCTTTTTGATTTTTATATTTAACTATCTCTTTGAATTTATATTCTAATTTAATACCGGCTTTTCTAAACATTTTTTCTGATTCACTACCTGTGTGATATTTTCTTTCAGCATAGATTCTTTTTATTCCGGAGTTAATTAAAAGCATTGCACAAATTCGGCATGGGGTCATTCTGCAATATACGGTTGCTCCGTCTATTGCAACACCGCGCTTAGCTGCTTGGCAGATTGCATTTTGCTCCGCGTGAACCGTCCTGACACAATGGTTTGAGACAGTGCCGTCTTCATTAAAAGCGCGTCTAAGGTCATGTCCGGCTTCGTCACAGTGGGGAAAGCCTATCGGGGAACCGACGTAGCCTGTTGCCAAAATTTGTTTGTCTTTGGCTATAACACATCCACTTCTACCCCGGTCGCACGTAGCTCTTTTGGAAACGGCATCTGCAACCTCCATGAAATAATCATCCCAAGTCGGACGGGTATATTTTTCTTTAATTGATTTTGTTGACGGTTTTTTCGACTTTGTCATACAGATCTTCGATGCTGTCATTGTTATCAAATTTATAGTCGGCAATCAATATACACTTTGATAAATTTTGAGCATTTGGATCACGCGATTGTTTTTCTTTTTCCTCCTGCAGTTTAAATTCTTCGAACGTGACATTGTCTTTTTCGGAACTCCGGGATTTTATTCTTTTATATCTTGTCATTTGATCAGCATCAACCGCAAAAAGGTGGCCACCATTATTTTTAATAAATTCCGCTTCTTTAGGATTTCTGATACTTTCTATAATTGCGTTCGTACTTTCTTTTTTTGCTTTTTCAAAAAGTTTTTTAACAATAAAATCAGGTCCGTGTTTGGTTCTTATTTCATTGGCAATTTCCCTCATACCGTTTCTGTCAACAGTTCTGCCTTGTTTAATTAATTCCCCGGTTAAATATTCCGACACGGAGTAGTGTTTGAAGTTTCTACTGGCTACTAAAAAGTCAACCACAGTTCCTTTACCTGCACCGAGAGTTCCCGTAATACCGATAATTAACATTCTGTATATTAATATATTATGCTAAAATCTTTTGCAATGGGATTCTCGGACTTTGATAAGTACCAAAAGGAATGTGGAAAAACTGCAGTCTATCCTAAAATCGGAGAAAAATTTGTTTATCCGCTTCTGGGTTTACAAGGAGAGACAGGTGAGGTTTCGGAAAAAATCAAAAAACTTTTCAGGGATGATGGGGGAAAATTAACTAAGGAAAGAAAAGAGGAAATTGCAAAAGAGTTGGGGGATGTTCTTTGGTATTTGGCCCAG
The DNA here is from genome assembly GCA_003484955.1 of Candidatus Woesebacteria bacterium. GTDB lineage: Bacteria > Patescibacteriota > Microgenomatia > UBA8517 > UBA8517 > UBA8517. The sequence continues at coordinate 82,200 of DMZH01000003.1, read as the reverse complement.
CTTTCCAAGGAACTCGGAATAAAATTTTCAGACGTTGCCAAGGGAAACTTAAAAAAACTCGCCTCAAGAAAAATACGAGGAAAAATTCACGGAGACGGCGACAATAGATAGATTATTTTCTTTCCAGTTCGATAAATTCAAAAGGAGGGTTTTCGTCTGGGTGAGGTTCTTTTTTGGTTTGACGCCACTCTTCCATATTAATTTCCGGAAAAGTCACATCTCCATCGAACTCTTTCAGAACTTTGGTTAAATAGATCTTGTCTGCTTTTGAAAAAAACAATTTATAGATACTTTCGCCACCAATTATCATTAATTCATTCTCACCATTTTTTTCCGCGAAATCGATTGCTTCTTTCTCATTTTCAAAAACATATCCGTCGGGGACTTTGAGATTCTTGTCATGGGATAAAATCAAACTTGTCCTTCCCGGGAGAATACGTCCGATTGATTCGTAAGTTGTCTTACCCATCAAAATATGATGCCCCATGGTAACTTCTTTAAAATGTTTCAGGTCATCAGAAATATGCCAGAGAAGCTTTCCTTTTCCTCCTATCACATTGTTTTGGGCGACCGCTACAATTATTGAAATTTTCATAATATATTTTATACGGATATGGGTGCGGCAATTGCGGGGTGCGGATCGTAGCCCACAACCTTTATCCAGTCCGATTCAATGTGATCAACATTCTTAAGTTTGGAGCTGATTCTTAGTTTAGGGAGAGGCCTAGGTTTCCTTGTGGTTTGTTCCTTTGCTTGTTTTATGTGGTTTAAGTAAATATGGGTGTCAGCAAGAGCCATGGTTAATATTCCCGGCACTTTCCCAGTTACCCTGGCAACAATATGGGTTAAAAGCGCATATGAGGCGATATTAAAAGGTAGCCCCAGAAATGTGTCCACCGATCTCTGGACCATGAAGCAATTTAGTTTCTTACCGACCACTTGGAATTGGAATTCCATATGACAAGGGGGCAGGGCCACTTCGGAAAGGACCGAGGGGTCCCAAGCTGTTACAATTATTCTTCTAGAATTTGGATTTTCTTTGATATCTTTAACAGCAGCTGCGAGCTGGTCTACACCCTTGCCATTTGCACCTTTCCAGTTTCGCCATTTATATCCGTAAACCGGACCGAGATCTCCGTACTTATTCGCAAATTTTTCATCAGCTTCAATTTTTTCAATAAACTCTTTCATTTTCCCTTCCCAGATTGGCGTATATTTTGGATATTTTTTATCCAATTTATTGGCAACCAAATATCTTTGATATGGCCATTCATTCCAGATGTTTACACCAGTTAAAACAAGAGGCCGTAAATTCCGCTCACCCCTTATAAACCAGAGAAGCTCTTCTTTAACTCCGTGGAACCAGACCTTTTTTGTGGTGAGAAGGGGAAAACCTTCGGAGAGATCAAATTTAAGCATTCTACCGAAAACTTTTTTTGTTCCGGTTCCGGTCCTGTCGCTGCTTTTAACCCCATTTTTTAGAATATCTTTAAGAAGAGTTTGATACTCCCTGTCGGCATTATTTTTGGAGACTTTACCAGTTGACATTAATTAGGATAATAAAATATAAAGAACAAGATGAAAAGGGGTAAAGGGATTAATTAAATGGTAGAAAGTATTGAAGGGAAAGAAACATTGGAAAAAAAGCCCTTGGTCATCGGACTGGTTGGATGCCTTGCCAGTGGAAAGACCACTCTCTCTGAAGAACTCGCTCGGAGATGGGGAATTGAGCCAATTGAAGAAAACTACCCCGCCAATCCGTTTTTGGAAAAGTTTTACAAGGACCCCAAAGAATACAGCTTCAAATCTCAGGTGTTCTTTTTATCTTCAAAAGTTGAACAACTTAAAAGTATTGATAGAAGCAAAGTTTCCCTAATTGACCCGGAATTAAATATGGATTTTATTTATGCCAAAACTCATTTCAAAATGGGCTGGATGAATGAAAACGAGTGGAATTTATATCAAAACATTTTTTTTACAATCACAACTAAAGATAGTTTGGTTTATCCCGATATGCATATTGTTGTTGCCGCAGATCAGGAAGAACTAAAACAAAGAATAATTGATAGGGGAAGAAATTATGAGATGGGGATCTTAAAAAATTATCCGGAATACTTGGAAAGATTGTCAGAATCAGTGCATGAATGGGGAATGAAGGGAGAGAACAACTCCTATAAATTTATTGCCAACACATCAGCCGGGGGATCATCCGGTAATGTTGAACAGTTGGCTGACAGGGTTGAGAGCCATATTTGTCGCGAATTTGGGACAAACGGAAAGTTTGTTTTACCCAAAATTAAGCCAGCGCTTGTGGTAGAAAACTACGATATTTTTCCCGGAAGTGGTGGTGATGTATCAAGATTAAGAAGATGAAAGAAAGAGGAAAATTTATTGTTTTTGAAGGAATCGGAGGAAGCGGTAAAGGAACCCAGATAGAACTTGCAAAAGATCTCCTCGACAGAAACGGGATTAAGGCAATCTACACGAGGGAACCGGGTGGAATTGAACCGGCGGAGAAAATCAGAGAATTAATTTTTACTCTCAGAGATAAGAAACTTATAAAGGCGGAGGGACAAATGGTTCTTTTTTTTGCGGCACGAAAGCTTTGGGTCGACGGTGTAGTTGTACCAAACTTAGACAAAGGAGCGAACGTTTTAACGGATAGATGTCACACATCAACAGGGGCTTATCAAGGTTATGCGGAAAGTGGAGATCAAAAACAAATTCTGGCAATTGCCGATGTAATTTTGGGAGATTATAAACCCGATGCCATAATACTTCTTGATATTTCGAAGGAAACCTCCATTGAGAGGCGTGGTAAAAACGTAAATGGCGACCCGTTTGATAAAGAATCTTCGGAATATTTTGACCGACTTATAGCAGGGTACAGAGAAATGGTCAAAACAGGATGGGGAGGTCTTAAGTGGTATATTGTAGACGGTGAGGCCAAACCTGAGGTAGTAGCTGAATCTGTCGCCAAAGTCCTTGAAGAGATTTTCGAAAGAAAGCTTGAACGTCTATAATAGTTAGATATGGTTATAATCTCCGATTTAATTAAAGAAGAGCAGAAGCGTCAGGAGGAGACCCTGATGTTGATCCCGTCGGAAAATTATGCCTCAAAAGAGGTCCGCGAAGCTGTTGGGTCTGTCCTTATGAACAAATATTCCGAGGGCTACTCCGGCAGGCGCTATTATCAAGGCAATAAAATTATCGACGAGATCGAGACGTTTGCAATCGATAAAGCAAAGGAACTTTTTAAAGTTGAACACGTAAATGTCCAACCATATTCCGGTTCTCCCGCAAACGCTGAAGTTCTTTTTGCGCTACTTAATCCGGGTGACACAATAATGGGACTTAAACTTTCTTCAGGTGGGCATCTGACCCATGGACATCCGGATATAACTTTTTCTGGAAGATTTTATAAATCGGTTCAGTTTGGGACTAAAGACGATGGAATTATTGATTATAACGAGGTTGAAAATCTGGCTCGAAAGGAAAAACCGGCACTTATGATAATCGGTACGACTGCATATCCTTTAATTCTTGACTGGAAGAAGCTGGGAGAAATTGCCGATTTGGTCGGATCATGGCTGGTGGCAGACATCTCTCACGTTTCAGGTTTAGTTTTGGCAGGAGAATATCCTTCTCCGGTTCCGTTTACCCATATTGTCACAACCACGACGCATAAAACACTAAGGGGTCCGAGAGGGGCAATGATTATGGTTACCAAGAAAGGAATCGAAAAAGATCCTGAAACAGCCTCCAAAATAGATAAAGCGGTTTTTCCAGGGCTTCAGGGTGGACCTCACAATGGCACAACCGCCGGTATTGCACAGGCCTTAATCGAGGCCGATTCTGGGGACTTTAAGAAATATGGAAAACAAATTGTTATTAATGCCAGATACCTGGCAGAAGAACTTAAAAATGGGGGACTTACATTGGTAACAGGAGGAACCGAGTGTCATTTAATGGTTGTCGATCTGAGGCCGATTGGACTATCCGGCAATATTGCCGCTGAAGTGCTGGAAGCAGCAGGAATTATTGTTAACAGAAACTCAGTTCCAAATGACTCGGCGCCTCCGTTTTATCCATCCGGTATCAGACTCGGTACTCCCGGTATTACAACCCGCGGAATGACCGAACCTGAAATGAAAATTATTGCCGGCTGGATTTTAAAAGTTCTTGATCATGTTAAAGATGAAAAACTACCCGAGGTAAAAGAAAAAAGAGGAGAATATATTAAATCTTTTAGAATTAAAGTTGCCAATGATGAGTTCTTAAAAAATATCGCTTCCGAGGTCAGGGACTTATGTAAAAAATTCCCCATGCCCTAAGAAGGTGATCCTTTCCTGTCTGCACTTAGCCTCAGAATGTAATATAATACAGGTTATGGCAATAATTTTTGATGGTAGAGCCTTTGCGGCGGAAAAAGAATTCTCTTTAGGCATCAGAGTTTTGGGGCTTAAGGCAAGAGGGGTTTATCCTAAATTGGCGTCAATTTTGATTGGCGATAATCCCGCAAGCGAGCTTTATGTAAATCTCAAGAAAAAGGCTGCCGAGAGAATAGGGGCGGAAATAGACGTATATTTTTTGCCGGAAAACTCTAAGTTCTCCGAAATTTTACAGTTAATAGAGTCGTTAAATAGCGACGATAATTTCAACGGAATAATGATTCAACTTCCGCTTCCGGAATCGCTTTCTGAATTTAAAGAAAAGATACTTGGCGCGATTGATCCCGGCAAAGACATCGATGGTTTAAGATATGACAGTCAATTTTTACATCCAACGTCAAAAGCCGTTATTGATATTCTCAAAGAAGCTGAAAGATCTTTAAAAACCAATCCAAAATCTGTGTGTGTTGTTGGTGCCACCGGAATGGTGGGAACACCCCTTGTAAAAGAATTAAGGAAAGAGGACTACACTGTTGCCGAGGTGAGTACCGAAACGGAAAATCTGACGGAAAAACTCAAAACTTCAGAAATTGTCGTAAGTGCAACAGGGGTTGCACACTTAATTAAGCCGGATATGATAAAAGACGGTGCTATTGTTATAGATGTGGGTTCACCAAATGGAGACGTTGATCCATCAGTATCGGCAAAAGCCAGCTTTATTACACCTGTGCCCGGGGGAGTAGGTCCCGTAACGATTTCCTGTCTGTTGGAAAATCTGATTCTGGCTTGCTAATTTAACACCCTTCATATATAATTTGACCCTGGTGAGAGTCACACATCGATCGTGCTTTCTGGATAACTTCCGATCGATGGCGGAAAAAGAAAGCAATTTGATTTTAAATGTCTAAAATAAACATTTCACTTGAAGATTTGATGGATGCGGGGGCCCATTTTGGGCACCAAACAAAACGTTGGAATCCCAAAATGGAGGAGTATCTTTATGGACAAGAGGAAGGTGTCCACATCTTTGATCTGACAAAAACTAAACCCCTAATTGAAGAAGCTTTGGAGTTTTTGGCAAAGTCTGCCAAAGAAGGAAAGAAAATATTAATTCTTGGAACTAAAAAACAAATTAAAGATAAAGTAGCAGAAGTTGCGGAAAAAGTTGGAATCCCTTATGTTAATGAAAGATGGCTTGGTGGAACAGTTTCCAACTTTGGTCAAATGAAAAGATCCATCGATAAGATGGAAGAGATGAAAGAAAATCTCGCGACCGGTTTCTATAACAAGTACACAAAAAAAGAAAAACTTCTTATTGACCGTGAAATCGTACGCCTTGAAAAATTTTTCGGTGGCATAAAATCCTTGACCGGTGTTCCTGATGTTCTTTTTGTGATTGATACTAAGAGAGAATCAGCCGCAGTCCGTGAGGCAGCTGAAAGAAAAATTCCTGTAGTGGGAATAGTAGACAGCAACGCAGATCCGGACTTTATTGATTATCCGATTCCAATGAATGACGACGCCAGCAAAGCCCTGACATATATTCTGGATTTGGTGGGACGGGCTATCGGACAAGAAAAAACGCAGACCGAAAAGTAAAAATGGCCAAAATAGATATTGAACTTATTAAAAAACTCAGAGAAGAAACGGGGGTTGCCATAATTCGGATCCGTGAAGTTTTGGAAGAGGTTGGCGGGGACAAAAAAAAGGCACTAGAGGTTCTTAAAAAAGAAGGGTTTGAAAAAGCCTCGAAGCGTGAGGGAAGAAATACTTCCGAGGGAAAGGTTTTTGTTTACACACACCACACAGGAAAAGTTGTTGGTATAGTGGAACTTCTTTGCGAAACTGACTTTGTCGCCAGAAATGAGCTTTTTGAAGCATTAGGAAAAGACCTTGCTATGCAGGTTGCCTCAATGGGAGAAGCTAATCTGGAAAAACAGGATTTCGTAAAAGACTCCGGCAAAAAAGTTTCGGATTTAATTAAGGAACTTATTGCCAGGACAGGGGAAAACGTTCGCTTGGGCCGGGTTTTTCGTGTAGAATTAGGAAAGTAGTACAATTCCACAAAATGGACGAATCTTCGATACGTTCTAAAATGCAGTCAACTCTAGACGTTGTTGCTTCTGATATTTCAGGAATAAGAACCGGTAGAGCATCTTCGGCACTTGTAGAAAATATTATTTGCCCTGCATATGGCGGAACACAAAGATTAAAGGTTGTGGAACTTGCCTCGATTTCTACTCCGGATCCTACCCAGATAGTTATTAATCCTTGGGATAAATCCATAATCGGAGACATTAAAAAGGGAATAGCCGAAGCCGGTATCGGCCTGAATCCTTCAATCGATGGCGAGGTAATAAGAATTATTATTGCTCCAATGACCACGGAAGACAGAGAAAAGTATGTCAAACTTCTCTCCGGAAAACTTGAGAATGGCAAAGTTGCAATACGTCAAGTAAGGGGAGACGAGATGCATGAAATTAAAAATAAATTTGAGGCAAAAGAAATTACGGAAGATGATAAATTTTTGTTTGAGAAAAAACTTCAGGAAATTACCGATGAATTTGTCGGTAAGATTGAGGAGATGGGTGGGAAGAAAAAAGCGGAACTTCTTCAAATATAACATTCTTCCCGTGTCCATGATCTTCTTGCTTCTGAGTGATACCTAATACATAATACATCCATATATGTTGGTCTCTATTCTTGTTTTTATACTTGTGCTTTCGGTGTTAATTATATCCCATGAATTCGGACACTTTATTGTTGCTAGAAAGTCCGGAATAAAAGTTGAAGAATTTGGCTTCGGACTTCCTCCAAGACTTTTCAGCAAGAAGATAGGTGAAACTGTCTACTCGATTAATGCCCTTCCTTTTGGTGGTTTTGTAAGACTTCATGGGGAACAGGAGGAGGATGAGGGAACGAATGTTAAACATTCATTTTTGCATAAAAGCAAAAAAGTAAGAGCTATGGTTGTAATTGCCGGAGTTGTTATGAACTTCCTTTTGGCAATTATAGTTTTTGCAATTGTTTACTCATTCTCCGGAATACCCCGAGACGGAGGAAAAGTGAAAGTAATCGACGTGGCATCAGGGTCTCCCGCGGCAAATGCCGGAATTGTGGTTGGCGATATTATCACTAAAGTTGGTGGTGAAACAATTGTTCTGTCTGACGAGTTTGTTGCAAAAACAGCCACTTATAAGGGTAAAAGGGTAACTTATGAGGTTCAGAGGGATATAAACGGTCAGACAAAAACCCTGACGGTTAGCCTTATTCCCAGAGAGAATCCACCCTCCGGCGAGGGATCGGTTGGGGTGACGATTACAACAATGGAAATTTATTATCCGCCCGTACTGCTCAGACCTTTTTATGGAATTTATTACGGATTTAAAGACGGTATTTTTTGGGGTAAAACCATTGCGACGGGGCTGTGGGGTCTACTGTCCGGGATTTTTGAAGGAAAGACCCCTCAAGGGGTTTCAGGACCGATCGGGATTTATGCGGTGACTACAGAAGCTTCAAAGAGCGGTTTTCTGACTCTTCTCAATTTTGTCGGTATTCTTTCCGTCAACCTGGCAATTTTGAATGTTATACCTTTCCCGGCGCTTGATGGAGGAAGACTCGTCTTTATAGGAATTGAGACGGTTACCAGAAAAAAAGTTTCCAGAAAAGTTGAAGCGACAATTAACAACATAGGCTTTCTCCTGCTTTTAACTCTTCTTCTGGTAATTACAGTCGGGGATGTGCGAAGACTTGTAACAAACGGTGGAATTGACGGATTCATTAACTCGTTGGGAAAATGATACAATAGGCTCGATGAAACAATCACAACTCTTTCCAAAAACAAGAAAAGAAGCTCCGAAAGACGCACAAAGTTTAAACCATAAACTTCTTGTTCGCGCAGGATTTATTGATCAGCTGATGTCCGGAAGTTGGACTCTTCTTCCACTTGGACTTAGGGTTGTCACAAAAATAAACCAGATCATCAGAGAAGAAATTAATGCGGTTGGTGGGCAGGAAATGCTAATGCCCCTTCTTCATCCGAAAGAAATTTGGAGTGAAACAGGGAGGTGGGATAAAGCTGACGAGATAATGTATAAATTATCCGATACCAGGAAAAAGGAATATGTTTTATCTTTCACCCATGAAGAAATAGTAATGGATTTACTTCGCAAAAATATCAAAAGTTATCAGGATTTACCGGTTGCCATATATCAGCTCTCAACCAAATTTAGAAATGAGGCAAGAGCCAAAAGCGGAATATTAAGAGGGAAGGAATTTATGATGAAAGACCTTTATTCTGCACATGCAAATGAAGAAGATATGATGAATTATTACGAGAAGGTAAAAGGAGCTTATGTAAAAATTTTCAAAAGACTAGGATTTGATTTTAAAGTCGCTGAGGCATCAGGAGGGGTTTTTACCGAAAGACACACCCACGAATTTCAAGTAATCGGCGCAAATGGCGAGGATACAATATTTACTTGTAATAAGTGTGATTATTCCGTAAATAAGGAAATATTCGAAGGAAACGAGGGAGAAAAATGTCCAAAATGTAAAGAGGGGAAAATTGAAAAAATTGAAGGAACGGTGGAGGTTGGAAACATATTTCCTCTTGGCACATGGTATGCGGAACGGATGCATGTTTATTACACGGATGAAAAAGGACTTAAAAAACCGATTTGGTTTGCCAGTTATGGAATTGGCCCCACACGTGTTATGGGAACTTTGGTGGAAGTGTCACACGATGACAAAGGGATTATTTGGTATCCGCAAATCGCTCCGTTTGACATTCACTTAGTGGAACTTCCTGGAGGAAATGGAAAAGAGATATACGAAAAATTGAAAGAAAACAATATCGATGTTTTGTGGGACGATCGGGATGTTGCTCCGGGAGAAAAATTTGCGGATGCCGACCTAATCGGAATTCCCGTTCGCTTAGTTGTATCGGAACGTAATGGAGATAAAATCGAGTGGAAGGAAAGAACGACAGACGCATCCGAACTTTTGGATTTCGATGAGGTCATTAAACGACTTAAAAAATAGATGGAAGATTGTGTTTTTTGTAAAATTGTAAACCGGGAAATTCCGTCTGACAAAATTAAAGAGACAGACAGTCTAATTGCGATTAATGATATCAATCCACAGGCGAGTACACACATCTTAATTATTCCCAAAAGGCATATCAAAGACGTGAATGGGTTGGACGATTTGCTTTGGACTGAAATCAAAAAATTGGGGTTGGAACTGATGGGAGAAAAGGGTATAACTAACTTTAGGATGACAACGAATGCAGGTGACGCGGCTGCTGTGCACCACATGCACATGCACCTGCTGGGTGAAATCTCGAGTGATAAAAAAATATGATTACACAAACCTTACAGCAAAAGATTGGTGAGTCGATGAAAGCCCATGATGAAACGAGAACTTCCACACTGAGGCTTCTTCTTTCCGCCTTTAATTACGAAAAAATTGAGAAACAGCATGAACTAACAGACGAGGAAGAACTTGTGGTTATAAGGCGTGAAGCAAAAAAAAGAAAGGAAGCGGTTGAGATGTATAAAAATGCCGGATCGTCCGACCGCGCCCAAAAAGAAGAAGATGAGCTAAAAATCCTTCAGGAATATCTACCTCCGGAAATGGGCGATGAAGAACTTGCGAAATTGATTGATGAAGCAGTTGCCGAAATCAAACCTGCAGGAATGGGTGATATGGGGAAAGTAATCGGATTCGTAAAAGGTAAAGCACCAAATGCTGATGGAGGAAAAATTGCTCAACTGGTAAGAGGAGAACTTGGTTAGGGTGGAGCTTCGTATATCATGATTAAAGTTTTAATTACTAAACAATCTAACTATCCGGTCAAATCAGCGGTTATCAAAAAAAAGCTGGCGGAATTTTTTACAAAAAAGGGAATTGTTTCCGATGCCGAAGTTTCTGTCGCGATAGTTGGAGAAAAAAGAATGCTTGAGATAGGGAAAAAGTTTTTGAAGGACAAAAAACTTCACAATGTTTTATCATTTGTAACCGAGGAAACAAAAGGAGGATTCATCTACCCGCCGAACGGAAAGATTCATCTGGGTGAGATTATTGTTTGCTACCCGTTGGCAGTGAAAGAGGCAATTGAGGAAAATATACTGATTGACCAAAGAGTTTATAAACTAATAGAACATGGAGCCATGCATCTGATGGGAATTCATCACAAAGAATGACATTATATCTTAAATACCGGTCAAAAAATTTGGATGAACTGGATTTAACTGATGTCAGTGAATCTCTCAAAAAAATAGTTTCCAAAAAATCTATCCCTCATGCATTTTTGTTTGCAGGACCAAAGGGTACGGGTAAAACTTCAGCTGCAAGAATTCTTGCCAAAATAATTAATTGCCAGGATTTGAAAGATACCAAACCGTGCGATAAGTGCGGGCAATGTATTTCTATAATCAACGGGTCAAACCTTGATGTTGTTGAAATGGATGCGGCATCCCATCGGGGTATTGATGATGTTCGGGTTCTGCGGGATGCAGTTAAACTTGCTCCTGTGTCCGGTAAAAAGAAAATTTACATTATTGATGAGGTACACATGTTAACTGCCGAAGCAAGCAATGCTCTTTTAAAAACCCTAGAAGAACCTCCCGAACATGTGGTTTTTATTTTAGCGACAACTAACCCTGAAAAATTAATTGGCACGATTCGTTCCAGAACCACACTGATTCCTTTTCGAAAGGCGAGTATTCCCGAAATAATAAGATCTCTTAAAAGGGTGGTTGATGGGGAGAAAATAAAAATTGAGGAATCGGCACTAACACTTATTGCTGAGGCTTCAGACGGATCATTCAGGGATGCAATTAAGATTTTGGAACAGTTGACGGCAGAAGAAAAAGAACTTACCGAGGAGTCTCTTGAAGAGTTTCTCTTTAAAAATAAATCTTTTGATTTGGATAATTTTACAAAACTCCTTGCAGTGAAAGATTTGAAGAAACTTCTTTCGGAGGTCGAGGAACTGGGCACAAAGGGGGTAACGATTGAAAACTTTTTGGAATCTTTAATAAAAAAACTAAGAAGCAGCCTTTTATCCAAAGTCGGTGTCGGAAATGACAACTTGGAAAGTTTATCAAAGGCCGAGCTCATTACCCTCATCGATCTTCTAACCGGGGCTTTTCGGGAAATTGGATCAAGTCCTGTCGAGGAACTGCCTTTGGAGCTGGCACTTATTTCCTGGTGTGGTGAAGACGAAAAAGATGATGATGAAAGCAAAAAAAACAAATCCAAAGAGATTCCTAAGGCAGAGGAGACCAGGGAAGAAAAAAATGACAAGGTTGGATCTGAGACTGAATTTCAGGAAAGCCTATCGGGTGAGATATTGGAGATTCGAGACGATGTGTGGAAGAATATTTTGGCTCTCGTTAAACCGGTTAACGCCACAATGGAAGCCCTTCTTCGTGCCGCTAAGCCAATTTCTTATAATGGAAAAATTCTCACCCTGGGCGTTTATTATAAATTTCATAAAGAGAGGATTGAAGAAGCGCGTCACAGAAAAACTCTGGAGGAGATTGTTGCAAAAGTACTGCAGTCGCCGACAAAAGTAAATTGTGTACTGGTCGAGCCGCCACCCAAGAAAATTGTTGAAGAGACAAAAATAGAAACTATTTTAACTGAAGGAAAAGACAAAGATATTGTTGAAATTGCCGAAAAAATATTCAGCAATTAGTAGCCAACTTTAAATTCAAAATTGTAATTTGTAATTTTACGAAGTAAAATCGATATATATGTTTGACAAAGTTAAAAACCTGGCAAATATGCAGCGTCAGGCAAAAGAGCTGCAGAAAGAACTTGAGAAAATTATCCAAACCGAGGAAAAACACGGTTGGACTGTTTCTGTGACGGGGGACCAAAAACTTCGCTACATCAAAAACGGTGATGAAGATATGAAAGAATTGACAGAACTTATAAATGAAGCGATGAAGAAAGTTCAAAAAGAATCGGCAAGGAAAATGATGGAAATGGGAGGGGGTTTGGGCGGGCTTCTGGGTGGACTAAAGTAATCTGCTAGAATAACATTATGAAAATAGCGCGCCCGATTGCAGCACTTATTGAATCTTTTCAAAAACTTCCCGGAATTGGACCAAAATCGGCCCAGAGGCTAACTTATTATCTTCTCCATGTTCCTCAGCGAGAACTTGACGATTTCTCGGAAAGTATTTCAAGACTTAAAAAAGATACGGTCCTTTGCTCGGTTTGTAAAAATGTGAATGAGACCGATCCCTGTTCAATTTGTTCAGATAACAGCCGAGACCACTCGGTGATAATGGTTGTTGAAGAACCCCTGGATGTTCTGGCTTTTGAAAGAATGGGTAGGTTCAAAGGGGTTTACCATGTCTTGCATGGTGCCATTAATCCGTTGGAAAATATTGGTCCCGATGAAATTTATATACAGGATCTTTTAAATAGGGTAAAGGACAATAAAGATGACATAAAGGAGGCTATAATTGCCACAAACCCAACAATGGAGGGTGAAGCAACGAGCATGTTTCTGATGAAGCAGTTAAAAATTAATAATTCAGAAGTAAAAATTACAAGATTGGGAATGGGGATTCCGACCGGTGCCGATCTGGAGTATGCCGATGAGGTGACTCTGGCCCGCGCGCTTGAGGGAAGGAGAGAATTGTGATCATATGGGTACTGCCAAAAATACACAACAACTTGCACAGGATCTGGCAAAGCAAATTGCGCAGGAACCACTGGAAATATTAAGGGAAGCGGGAAAACAGGTTGCCGGTGGTGAGCAAGATACAAAAAGCCAAGATATTATACAACCTCCGGATATCCAGAGTTCTGAAAGCCGACCAAAAACCACCCATTATCAAAACGAACTTCAGGATAAAGCCAAATCAAGCCGTAGAATGGAGGCTCTTAATCAAGAGATTGCAGACATTCGTAAACAGGATTTATTCAACGATCTTCAAAGTAGAATTGCAGAAGGGGAAGATATTCCACTGGAAAATTATACAGAGCTTTCCATGGAGCAAAGACAGGTTCTGAAAGCTCAAGAAGAGGCTGTCAAAAACCGGATTGATGAGGAACAAAATACCGGTTTGAACGAAATTCCTGCCATTCACTCAAAACCAAGCCGCCGGTTTGGTGCCGGGCAAAGACATGAAGCGGAAAAACAACAAACCAGAGTCGAAAAACCAATACCTCCATCGGGATAACAATTAACAATTATCAATTAACAATGTAAAATGATCCCATGGCCGATATTTTTTTAACCAACACACTAACTCACAAAAAAGAAAAATTTATACCAATCAATCCTCCCAAGGTTGGAATGTATACCTGCGGCATGACAGTTTACGATTACGCTCACATAGGGCATGGCAGAAAATATGTTACGGACGACATTCTTAAAAGGGTGCTTACTGTAAATGGTTATAAAGTTGAACATGTTCAAAATGTTACCGATGTCGGACATTTAGTGTCCGATGCGGATGAAGGGGAAGATAAACTGGAAAAGGGAGCAGCTAAACAGGGTAAAACAGTCTGGGAAGTTGCAGAATTCTTTACTAATAATTTCTATGAATCGATGGATAAATTGAACATAGAAAAACCCAATTTTATCTGTAAGGCCACAGACCACATCAAGGAGCAAATTGAACTGGTACAAAAATTAATGGATAAAGAGTTTGCCTATGATACTCCCGAAGCGGTTTATTTTGATATTTCAAAATTTCCTAAATACGGTGAGGCTTTCGGACAAAAACTTGAAGATAAAAAAGTTGCGGTAAGAGGTGAAGTCCAAACAGGGGAACACAAGAAAAACCCCGCCGATTTTACCCTTTGGTTTAAAAGGATCGGCAGATTTGAAAACCACACCATGCATTGGGATTCACCATGGGGGGATGGATTTCCCGGCTGGCATATAGAGTGTTCCGCGATGAGTATGAAATATTTGGGAGAACAGATTGACATTCACACCGGTGGGGAGGATCACATAAGCATTCACCATCCCAACGAAATAGCCCAGAGTGAAGCGGCAACTGGCAAAACTCCCTTTGTAAAATATTGGCTGCATACGGCATTTTTAATGGTCGATGGACGCAAGATGAGTAAAAGCTTAAATAATTTTTACACAGTGGAGGATGTAGAGAAAAAGGGATTTGACCCGCTGGATCTAAGATATCTTTATTTAGGAGCACACTATCGCGACCCTCTGAATTTTACCTGGGATTCACTGGAAGCTTCCCAGACAGCACTTTCAAAACTTAAATCTCAAATTTTCCAGCTTCACCAAAGTTCCGCCGGGGAGCCGAATCGAACCGTTTTGTCGGAGGATAAGGAGATAAAAATTGAGGAATACAGAAACGAATTTTCAGAGGCAATCAATGACGATTTAAATACTGCCAGGGGGTTGGCGGTATTGTGGTCAATGCTTGGCAGTAACATTCCGTCCGGAGATAAATACGATTTAGCCATGAGTTTTGATGAAATATTGGGACTGAAATTGAATGAAACAAAAAGTATCGAAATCCCGGAAAATATTTCCTCTCTGATGGAGGAAAGAGACAGACTTCGAAGCGAAGGAAAATTTGAAGAGGCAGATAAGATACGTGACCGAATAAAAGATGCCGGCTTTGATGTAAGTGATAAATCGTTAAAATAAAATGAAACTTTCTGCTGTAATTTTTGATATGGACGGGACAATTTTAGAAGATGAGGATGAGTATGGAAAAGCATTTAACAAAGTTCTTAAAAACTTAAATGTTGATTCAAAGACGGACACTCCTCAGGAAAAGGGAATTGGGGTTAAAGAAAACTGGGATCTTCTTATTAAGAAATATTCGATAAATACGGATAAAACTCCTGAAGCCCTAGCTAAAGAAACTCAGAATGCATACCTGGCCAGTATTAGCGAGGTAACGGTAAGAGCGGGGTTTGATGATTTTCTTGAAAAATTAAAAGACAGCGGAGTACGGGTTGCGCTTGCCACCTCGAACATTTGGGAACAGACAGAAAAGATATTAGATACGGTCAACTTACGGGATGCCTTTGATGTCATAACGACAGCCGATGAGGTTCTTTACAACAAACCCGATCCTGATATTTTTACTGTAACGGCGGATAAACTTGGTATTGAAAGGTATGAATGTTTGGTTATAGAGGATTCACCTTCAGGAGTCGAGGCGGCAAGGCGTGCCGGAATGAAAGTTGTTGCCATTTTTTCCGGCGGGGATTTACAAGCTCTCTCAAAAGCAGATTTGGTGGTTGAGGGATTTTCCGAAATTACAGCCCAAGCGATAGACCAGTTGTGAGATAATGAATTAACATTAAGTCATGGAGCAAAATAATCAGCCGAGCTTTAACGTTGTAACAACTAACAAGCCAAGTAAAAACACCAAACAGGGTTTGATAATAGGTGCTTTGGTTGTTGTCTTTTTGGCTATAGCTGTTGTTGCAGGAGTCATTCTTGTCAGACAGCAGCAAGATATTAGGGAAAAGGCAGAAGCAGTTCTTGTTTGCCCTGCAGCCGAAGCTTGTCCTGTCGCAGGGGATCCAACTTTATTAAAAAGCTGCTATTCAGCGGATGCAGGGGACTCACCGAGGGATATAAGCTGTTCAACGATTACTAACGTCGGTGCCACAACTTTTTGCGGTTCAACAAATTTTTGCTGTCCGTCGCTGGGTGCTTCCTGGACTACAGATTTAACGATGTGTTCAACGCCAAGCCCGACGCCGACACTAACTCCGACACCATCTGCCACTGCGACTGCCAGTGCAACACCCACAGGAACCGCAACCTCTTCTGCAACACCCCAAGCTACAGGCTCGGCAACGCCGGTTCCGATTCCTGTAACAGGAATGAGTTGGCCAACAATAGTTGGAACAGCAGTGGGAATATTAGTAATAATTGGATCAATTCTTCTAGTGCTCTAGTGAAGTTTAATTTTTTTAATTGAAAATTTATTGACAACTATTCCTATGTGGTCGATTAAAGGAAAATGACTTTTTATTTCAGTTTGAAATTTCTCAGCAAGATTTGAAGTATAGGAACCGAATCCGGCGTTTTCGGATTGTTTGCAGAGCCTGTCTTCCCATTCATGGATAATATTAAGGATTTCGGCACCGATTTTATTAAATTCCTCCTGGTTTTTCTCTTGATCAATTGAATATTCGAAGTGCGCTTTGGTGAATTTATTAAAAGCATCTTTGTTTTCTGAAACCATCTTGTCAAAATACGCCTTGTATTTGGTCATATGGGAAATTTTGTCTGAAAACGGTAAGAAAATCAACTCTTGATTTGTTTTTTCTTTTTACCACAAAAATATTTTCAGCTGGTTTTAAGACTGTGGGGGTATAATATAGTCTCATTATGCGATTATTGGTGATGGAAAATGAACATATTCAGTCTTGCCAAGGCAAGACATCATTGCCCTTTATATTATGAGAATTTTAGTAATTGAAGACGAGCATAAAATCGCAAACTCCATAAAACGCGGTTTTGAACAGGAAACGTGGGCTACCGATGTTGCCTATGATGGTGAAGAAGGTTACGATCTGGCCTCAACGGAGGATTATGACGTTATAGTGCTGGACTTGATGCTTCCAAAAATGCCCGGCATCGAGATTTGTAAAAAGTTGAGAAAAGCGGGCAACCATACCCCAATACTCATGCTTACGGCAAGGGGTGCAGTTGGGGATAGGGTTGAGGGTTTGGACAGCGGAGCCGACGACTATCTTGTTAAACCATTTGCATTTGAAGAGCTTTTGGCAAGAGTTAGAGCACTTGTCAGGCGTCCAAAAGAAACTCAAAGTTCAGAACTAAGAGTTAATGATTTAGTTTTGAACACGAATACTTTTGAAGTAAAAAAGAATGGTAAAAACATCGAACTTTCCAGAAAAGAATTTGCAATCTTGGAGTATTTAATGAGAAATTCCGGGAAGGTGGTTTCTAAAGAAAATATAATTGCCCATGTATGGAATTACGAAGCGGATATTCTACCAAACACAGTAGAGGTTTTTATTGGCTATCTTCGCGACAAGCTCGGTAACGATTTAATTCATACCGTAAGGGGGTTTGGATACAGGATTTGAAAAATGTTTAAGGAAGCACGTATAAAGTTAACTGTTTGGTACTCGGTCATTATTATGATCGTGAGCCTTTCTTTTTCTGTAATTATTTATGTTGGTATAAACAGAGAACTGATTCGGGTAGATAATCTTCAGAAAGAGAGAGAAGCAAGACTCGATGATCTAAGAGAATTTCTAATTCAAAACAGTCTTCCGTTCCCACTGGAGACTCAGTCTCTCGAGATGGAAACAGTAGAACATGCAAGACTTAGAGTGATCTACGCACTTGGCCTTATTAATGTCTCAATTTTGGTTATTTCAGGGATTGGCGGGTATCTTTTGGCGGGTTTGACACTGGACCCTATCTCTAAGATGGTCAAAGAACAAAAAGAATTTATCAGTAATGCCAGCCATGAACTTCGTACACCACTGACCTCGCTTAAAACTGAAATTGAGGTAGCCTTGCGTGATAAGAAGTTAAGTCCGATGCAGGCCAAAAATATTTTGAAGAGCAATCTGGATGATATAAATGGCATGCAAAAACTTTCTAATTATCTTCTGAAACTGCATAGATTTGAGAACTCCGAAGTTGATATGAAAATGGACAAAATTGATCTTGGAAACGTAATCTCGAGAGTAATTAAAAGTAAAGGTTCTTACGCCAAGCAAAATAAAATTAGGATTG
Source organism: Candidatus Woesebacteria bacterium (assembly GCA_003484955.1). Classification (GTDB taxonomy): domain Bacteria; phylum Patescibacteriota; class Microgenomatia; order UBA8517; family UBA8517; genus UBA8517. Next base: position 64,065 of record DMZH01000003.1, on the reverse strand, counting down.
TTAAAAATATTGCTAAGGTCTACGTGAACAGCAACGAGGAATATATAACTGAGCTTGCAAGTATTCTTATCGAAAACGCCATAAAGTATTCAGGGAAAGCTAAAAAAATAGAAGTTTCAACCAAAAAAGGTGGATTTTTAGTTGTCCGCGATTTCGGAATAGGGATAGCAAAAAATGACCTTCCTCGTGTTTTCGACAGATTTTACAGGGCAGATTCTTCAAGATCAAAAGAAAACACAGAAGGCTTCGGACTTGGGCTTTCTATTGTCAAATCAATTGCGGAAAGGTTAGGAGCAAAAATAAAGGTTCAGAGCAAAATAGGGAACGGAAGTACTTTTAGCGTGCAGTTTGCGTCAAATTTCGGTACCGTTTGATAAAGAAATATTAATTCTGCGAACTACTTCATGGCCAAACTCATTAATTAAATTTTCTCTGACCCCAAAAAGTACTGGTTCGGTAGGAACCAGATCCTCCTCGTCCGTTTTGGGGTGGGTGATGTCTATTTTGAGGCTTTTTATAATATCGTCAGGTATGTTACTAATAACGAGAGGGGATATCAGCAGCTTTCTAAATATTTGCAACTCCTCTTGTTGCCGGGCAAAATCTCTTATCTCCCTGATTCTGTCAAAATTTACAACAAGAAGATGACTTATTATGGGGGATTCACCCCAATCGTGTTTTTGATTGTGATTCTGCCTACGTTCTTGGCTCATGCTGCCATTCTATCATATGGCTGCAAGAAGTAATTAAAAATGCTTGCGGTTTTGTTGAGTGTTGTTATAGAATTACACAGATGAAAGAAAAGTTTTTTAATTGGATTAAGATTTTAGCAGGACTTGGAATTTTTCTAGCACTTTTTCTTCTTTGGGAGCAAATTTTCCGCCCCAGTTTTCAGCCTTGCAACATAAACGCGACAGTTAATTGTGACGCCGTTATAAGTGGGGAAGTGTCAAAGACTTTAGGAATTCCGACACCTCTAATCGGTCTTGTTGGCTACATAATAATTCTTTTCGCGGCATTCAAGAAAAACGCCAAATTGGTTTTAGGAATGGCTGCCTTTGGCCTGGCATTCTGTCTTTATATTGCCTACCGTGAGCTATTCCAACTTCATGTAATTTGTCCTGTCTGTGTTCTCTGTCAACTGGACATGATAACAGTATTTATTTTGGGAATCCTCCTTAACCGTAAAGCTTCAAAGCCAATCCCAACAGATCCTATAGCTTGACAATTTAGACTTATAGTGTTAGAATTTTGCCCATCTAGGCGTGCGCCTGGAATGTTTTTTTAGTACCTTAAATTTCAAGAACTTAGTTTTAGTCCAAAGGAGGACGCGATGGAAAAGAAAGGTTTGAAGATATCCCTTGCAGTTTTGGTGGCAGTTATTTTTGTGTCGTTTTTTGTCTTTATATTGCCAGCATTGGCAAACGGCGCTGGATGTACTGCACCCGATGGCTATCAAGTCGTGACAAACAGAATTGGCTACGATCTGACAGGCAGCCCTGTTTTTATTTTACGGGCAGTTGTTGCCACAGGTGAAGGCGGATCCGGTGGTAAGGCTATTAACTTACCGTCTTGCGGATCATCCGATCCTGATATTGAAGAAGTTGGGAATGTTTATGTCGTTTTAGACGGCAGACAGATACTGATATTAACAGGTTCTGTCGGAAGAGACACCTCTCAATAGTTTTTGAAATTGTTTTAGCAAATCCGGAGCTCTAAGCTTCATCTTTGTTTTTTAAAAGATGATGTTTATCTCCGGTTTTTTGTTGGAAAATTGCATACGGAAAAAAATCTGGTATAGTACGGGGGCATAAGGAGAAATTCATGAGTTCTGAACAACAAAGAGGCACCAACAATCAAGACATTGCTCACACACTAGCTCTTTTTCTGTCCGGAAAAATTAAAAGGGAAGATATGGATGAGAATAACCAGATGGTAATGGATTTTTATCTTGGGGTAATGTCGGATGATCCCAGGTTTGCCGAGCGGGTCAATCTCATAAAAAATCAAATGCTTGAGAAGGGCAGAAAAATTCCGCTTTACACATCCGGAGAACTCGGAAGGGCAAAAGACCACAAGAAACATAAAAAATCATCGGGAGAAAAGGTTTTCCAACCCGCTTTTTGGGAAGAAACCAGCCTCAAAAGTATATCAGAATCGGAGCCTGAAGATTTCTACGACCCGGAAAAATATTTGATGAAATTACACAAGTCTTCCTCTCGACGTTTTAATCAGGATTACGAAAGATTGTTAAGAAAAGATGTTCAGGACAGAAAAAATGAATTAAGAAATTCGATTGGTTTACCCATAGCCAGAGGCAAGAATCCCCATGTAAACGATGGTTTTTACAAATTTTTGGTTAGGAGAGTTTGTACTTTTGACACATTTGAAATCTTTAACGAATATGATCGCGCAATTGATAGAATTTCATCGGAATTGAATCTAAAGATAGAACAAGTAAAAGGCATGGTTGATGAGCTTTTGAACCAGGGACTAAACCGACGCGAAAAGTTTGAAAGATTTGATCAGTTTACCAAGGAATATGAAAAAGAATGGAATATGGAAGTCGACTTAAATTCTCGAGAAGGATAATTTTATGAGTTCTTGGGTTTATAATACACACCACGGGTAGAACCCATTTTTTGGATAAAACCTTCTTTTGCCAACCTCATTAAATCGTAGCGTAGCGTCCTTTCGTTAACATTTTTAAATCTCCTTCTGATGCTGTCAAAGTTGATTATTTTTTGGTCATTTATAAGCCGTAGTATTTCACCCCTTCTGGGTAAAAGCGTGTCGTAGCTTTCAACCTTTTGTTTTTTGAGCACTAGCCCTTTTGCTTCTGTGGCCGCCTCGGCAATCAATTCAAGCATAAATTCCAGGTAATTTGTGGTGTCACGTTCTGGCTCTTCAAGCATTTTGTAATAAGTCTCACGTCTTTTATCGACTTTCTCTTCAAATGGTAAAATTCCTTTAAGTCCATAATCATTTTTTGTCAGTACCATCAAGATAAAAAGTCTTCCGACCCTTCCGCTGCCGTCTGTAAATGGATGTATTTTTTCGAAAACAAAGTGGGAAAGAAGCGCCTTAACAGGAACAAGGGTTTCCTTGTTGCCATTGGTATACTTCAAAAGTCTTTCAATCAGCTTGGGTATTAGGCTAGGAGGGGGAGCATGATAGACAACAGTCCCTGCAGTTGTGAATATACCTTCATGCTTCTTTCTGAATTTTCCCAATTCTTCATATTCAATCCCTTTCATAACGATTGAGTGCAAAGTCAAAATGTCTTTTACGGAAATATCTTTTTTGTTCCTTTCCTGAATCCAATTTATTGCTTTTAAGATATTTTCTATTTCAACTCTCTTTTTGTCTTTTGAGGAAAGCCTTGAATAATCATCCAGAAGTGTGGGATTACCCTCAATTCTTGCCGAAAAAACGGAACTTTTCAAAGTTGACTTGCGCCTGATGTTTAATTCAACTTCGGGGGGAATTGATATATTTTCAACAATCTCTTTGGCAGCCTCTATTTTAGATAGAAGTTTAGAGATATTAGTATTGAGAAAATATTTTGGAGGAATCAACATTGCCTAATACTACCAGATATTTCCAGATGTTGCCAGATATTACCAAAAATTAAGGAGAGATTTGTTAAACAATAAACCAATTGTGTTAAAATGGCCTCAGGAAACATGATGTCAGCCAATAAAGATATGATTGTAAAAAAAGTAATCCACAAAAATCCATGGTTTTCTGTTGAGAAACATAAAATTTCTGAAAATGACATTTATTTCTTAATCAGAAAGAAACCAGCTGTTTTTGTTATAGCCAAAACTAAAGATAACAAAATCGTCTTTATAAGAGAGTATAGGTATCCTTTAGACAAGAGGATATTGCAATTGCCAGCAGGAATGGTGGATTCAGGAACACATCTTGCTTCTGCCAAGCGTGAATTGTTTGAGGAAACTGGAATAAAGGCCATGAAGTGGAACAAAATTGGAGAGTTTTATGTGGCCCCCGGGCACGAAACAACAAAAATTATTGCCTATTTAGCTCAGAATTTAACAGAAACAAGATCATTGGGTTTGGAGAAAGATATTTTATCGGTCGAGAAGTATAGTAAACAAGAGATAATAAGTTTGATACATTCAGGCAAAATAAAATGTGGAATCAGTTTAGCTGTTTTACTTCTCTATTTTGAATCCGAAAACAATCTCAGTCGGTGAGTGATAAAATACAGAGTATGGGATTATCCGTGGGAATTCACAATTTGCATCTCCATTTTTGAACTTCAAATTTAAATTCAAGTTGCCAAAGCCAAGAAGAGCTAGACAAATTATTGAAATGGATTATTTAGGAAGAATCATCCATTCTAAACTACCTGCATTAAAATTTATTTAGCTTAACTTTTTCAAGATATTTCATTTTGGTTCAGAGTATATTAAACTGTCTCGGTATGGATGAAGTTGCAAAAAAAATAAAAGTACGAATGAGACTAGTTATTATCAAAAATAATAAAATACTTATGTCCTATGTGAGCGATGAGGATTTTTATTTCTTTATTGGTGGCAAAATGGAATATGGTGAGACTATCAAACGTGCTTGTGAAAGGGAAATAGAGGAAGAATGTAAAGCAAAATTTACTTTCAAAAAGATATTATATGTGAGAGATTTTATAATTCTTGAAGAAAACGAACATAGTTTAGAACTTTTTGTTCTAGGCGATGTTGATAAATTTGAAGAGATAGATGGTGTTGTAGATGAAGAATACAAAGATACACACAGGGAAATATGGCTAGATTTAAACAAACTTGATCAATACAACATAAAGCCAAAAGGTCTTGTAAGAAGAATTCTAAATGACTACAAAAACGGTTTTAATGGTCCAATAGGCTACTTGGGCGAAATAAATTAATTTAATCTTCTTATAGTGATATAATACAGGCCATGCCTGAACGCGAAGGCTTAATCGGAAACAAGGATAAAGAAAAATTTGCTCAAGCTGGTTTTAAAGGCAATCTTCAAACCCCAGAGGGGAGTGTCAATTTGTTTACAGAGTTTGACGATCGAAAGGTTGATTTATTAACAAATATTGCAGATCTTTCAGGGATAGTACCTGGTTTAATAGTGGGCCAATCAAAAGTGGAAAATTCGGCCTCATTAATTCTTATAGAAAGTGATACAAAATCACTCAGGTTTGACGAAGAAACAACCTCAGTCATCTTAATGGGAAGTAAAGACGACTTCATAGATGGACAGGCTGTTTTGTGGACAAGTTATTGGTTAATGGAAGCTCAAAGACAAGAGAAATCATTGTTTACGCTACACTCGTCAGCCTTAACCATTGATGGTAAGGGAGTGTTGTTACTAGGGCATAGTGGTGCAGGAAAGACTTCTGTGATGCTTGATTTATGTCGGAAATATAATGGGCAAGTCGTATCGAACGACTTAACTGTTGTATCGCATAATTCTGCCTCGGGTGACATAAACTTAATTAATGGTACAAAGGATTTGAGATTACGACTGTCAACAGTTTTAAGAAATTTTCCCGATTTAGCAGACTTATTTCATGGGACAAATGGATCGGCTTGGGAAGATAAAATTTCAGTTAATCCCGAACAAATAGGTCTTGTTTCAGCTCTAGAACCTAACAAATTAGATGCAATCTTTGAGATTCACCTGGACAGTAAAGAACAGGATCCTCTGTTGGTTGAAAAAGATGATGGAATTCCATTTTTGTATCGATTGTATGAAGATATGTCTAGAATTGTAAGAGGATCAGCTATAAGTGTATTTAGTAAAGAAGCAAAGTTTTTAGGTTACATGCCTTCGTTGGATACTGAAGATAAACACAATAGGCGAGTAGACTGTATCAACCAAATGGTTAAAAAAAGTGGAATAATGAGCGTATCTGGTGGAAATCTTGGCCAAGTGTCCAAGACGATCCATGACATTCTAAATGCAAGTTAGTTATTCTTAGTCGCTACAATTAACAAATTTTTGGCAGGATATTCGATCTTAGGCGTTATAGAGGAAAACATTCTATCTACATGCTCCTGATCAAATCTTTGCGGCTCAAGCCTTTCAATTCTGAAGCCTGATAATTGTAGCGCTTTGGTAAATTGCTGCTTGTTGAAGTATTGATAAATTTGTTGTGATTCAATTGACCAATAACTTTCAAACAAATACCTTGCTTTAGTAAGAAATGCTGCTAAATCCTTAACTCTGGTTTGAATTATATTTTCTCCAAGATCTGTTGCATATATTTTAAAAGCGGTGTATTTCTCGGCAAATTGCTTATAAAGTTCATGAACTTCACTTGTGGCAAAACATACCTCTACAATATCAGTATCGTTGTCAGGTCTTAAGCCGTCTAAAATTAACAAATCTCCATCTGCAGTTACAAGTGAAGAAATCTTTTTTAATGATGCACCAATTACTTTCTCAACATCTATATTTTCGCTATTTGGTATAACTTCATGTAAAACATTTGATAATATAACAATGTCATATTGTTCTAGGTCTGGTAATTGTTCCTGCAAATTTAATTTACGAAAATTTAATTCTGGATATCTCTTTCTACCATCTTCTATTAAACTTCCGTCAATTTCTGCTCCGGTATAACTAACCCGTTGCCTGAGTTCAGCTGGTGTACCGAGTCTTATTTGATTAAGCATTGCTCCGTTAAAACAACCAATATCTAATATTTTAACTACGGATTTGAGTTGTGAGTGTTTGGAGATAAGGTCAACAGTTGTTGGAATAACTATGTTTTTACTCTCGCCCTTATCCATGCGTTCAGTTAAATATACATAATATGAGGATTCTGCTCTAGTCAGTGACATCTTAATAAATACAGTTGGGATTTCCTATTAGTGGAAATTTTTTTCTTATTAATTCCATTTCTACATTTACTCCGGGACAACGAGTGTCCAGTTCGACACAACTTAGACATCTTTCAACTAATTTTTGTCCAAAATCTCTGTACGACTCAAGAATAGGAGAGTTGTTCCAAATTTGTCTAAGCGAGTAATTTTCATCCTTTATATTTCCAAGTCTAAAATCTGGGTCAATATACGCAGTATATCCGCCAGCCCACAAAGATCCACCATTATTCAAATTTAATCTGGTTAATCCGTCGGGAGACCCAACTCGTAATCCGTATCCATTTGGCATTATTGATGTATTTTGTATAGCCCTTTCCTTATAAAAAAACCGAATGTTGGGGTATCTTTTTTCCAAAATTTCCATACGATTATAAAATTCAACTAAGTTGTAGAAATCAACTCTTCTGTTTTGTATCCCTTGCGCTCTTCCGATAAGTCTCATGTGGAAAAATGCCATTTCATCAACATAAGGTGCAACGCTTTGAATAATAGATTCAGGATCGTTAATGGAAAGAGTTGTTAATACGGTGTTTGTTCTCGTTGATGCGCCTCTACGTTTTAATTCTTTTAACGCCTCTAGAGACTTTTCGTATGTGCCCCGTCCTCTGTTTTTATCATGATGCTCTTGGTTTCCGTCAATACTTATTGTTATCTGATCAATATGCAGAGTGGCTAATTGTTCTACAGTTTTGTCAGGATTTTGGAAAACACCATTAGTATTAACTGATACAGCAAATCCTAACTCTTTTGCATAACCCACTTCTTCGTGCCAATTGGGTTTAGTTGTGATTTCACCTCCTGAAAAACGCAGGTCTAATATGTTATCTTTTCTCATGCCGTCAAGACTTTTTTTAAGTTCGTCTGTTGTTAATTCACCCTCTGGCTCCACACCAGAACTATTAAAGCATGTATCACATCTTAAATTACATTTACGGGTTCTTTCTATATAAACACGAATTGGGGAATATAATATGTCAGTCCTTAAGTTCTCCACTTCAGCCTCCCAATGTTCAAAAGATTTTATTTCCTGTCCATTTATGGAGATGGCTGTTGAGTCTATTTGATCTTTGTATAAGAAGTCATGCTTTAACAGTTTGCGATCGTAGAGTGTGCCACCGAACGATTCATCACGTAGAACATATCTCTCATTTCCCATAGTATGTTGAGCAGTATATAATATAGGCTAGTTTTTATCAAATTACAGGGCAAAGTTAACATACCCACAGACAGAAAATTGGTTCATCTAATTGCTTGCGCAGCAGACGCTTATAGGATGATGGTTTTAAAAATATCATCCCGCCATGACATTTTAGAAAACGCTACGTTATCATTGCTAGATATTGTTAAACAAAAAAAAGATAAATTAACTGTGCTAAAATAGCTTCATATGAGTCTTTCTGTAGGAATTGTTGGTTTACCAAACGTAGGGAAAAGCACACTTTTTAATGCTCTTCTCAAAAAGCAGCAGGCTTACGTTGCGAACTTCCCATTCGCAACGATTGAGCCGAATATTGGGATAGTTCCTGTTCCTGATGAACGGCTTTCAAAATTGGCTGAAGTGACAAAAAAATCCGAAAGTATGTCTAATCTTCCTCCTGAAGTTCCAGCCACGGTTGAATTCGTAGATATCGCAGGGCTAATCGCAGGTGCAAGTAAAGGCGAGGGATTAGGAAATAAATTCCTAAGCCATATCAGGGAAACCAGCGCGATTTGCTACGTTTTAAGAGCCTTTACCGACCCCGATATCATCAAGCAGGGGGTAAAAAACCCAAAAACCGACTTGGAAGTTTTAAAATTGGAACTTGATTTGGCAGATGCGGAAACGATAGAAAATCATAAAAAAAAGAAAGAACAGGACCCCGAAAACCTCCCGCTATTTTCAAAGAAACCCTTTTTGATTGTGCTGAATGTAGATGAAGCCGATTTGAAGAATTCCGGCAGTTTGGAAGATAAATATGTAGAGGAGCTGGGGGTAGATAAAAATCAGGTTGTGATAATTTCTGCCAGAACCGAGGCGGAACTTTCGGAACTCTCACCCGAAGACCAAAAAGCATATTTGGCCGATTTGGGGGTTGAGAAATCAGGCCTTGAGCGTTTAATTCAAAAAGCATTTGCCACGCTTGGTTTAATAACATTTTTAACAGCGGGAGAAAAAGAAGTTAGAGCTTGGACCATTCCGGCAGGGATCAGCGCCCAAGAAGCGGCCGGAGTAATTCATACGGATTTTATTAAGAAGTTTATTAAGGCTGACGTTGTTGCTTTTACCGATTTTGTAACCCTTGGCGGTTGGAAGGCGGCTCGCGATGCCGGAAAAGTAAGGAGCGAAGGGCGGGATTATATTATGAAAGACGGAGAAGTGGTGGAATTTAAGATTGGAGCATAACTAATTTCTAATTGCTAATTTCTAATTTCTAATCTATAATCTGAGCATGAATAAATACGAATTAACCCTGGTTTTGGACGGCAAGGCGGGAGCCGCCAAAAAAAAGAAAATAATCGAAACTTTGGAAAAAGTTTTGGCTATTTTTAAGGGATCAATTAAAGAGTCTAAAGATTGGGGAGTAAAAGAGCTTGCCTACAAAATCGGAAAGAGTGAGACCGGGCTTTACCTATTCTTCGAAATTGAACTTGACCCCAAAGGGGCAAAATCATTAAATGATAAACTAAGAGTAGACCCTGATTTAATTAGGTTTTTACTAATAAATAAAAATAAATAAATGGCACGAAGTTTAAACAAAGTAATGTTGATAGGGAATTTAACCCGCGATCCTGAAATGCGTTATACCCCCCAGGGAACCGCGGTTTGTACTTTCGGGGTTGCTACAAACAGAAACTGGACAACAGAAAGCGGAGAAAAGAAAGAAGACGTGGAGTTTCATAATGTTGTAGCCTGGAATAAATTGGCCGAAATTTGCACGCAGCTTTTGAAGAAAGGCAGAAAAGTTTACGTTGAAGGCAGGCTCTCAACACGTTCTTGGCAAGGTACTGACGGAACCCAAAAACAAAGAACGGAAGTAGTGATAAGCGATATGGTTATTTTGGATAAAAAGGAAGATTCTGGAGATTCCGGAATTGACATTCCCGAACCTGAAGTAGAGCCTCAAGTTTCACCCGAGGAAGTATCTGCCAGAAAACCCGCAAAAAAATCCGGTAAATCTGAAACCGCCCCCACCGAGGTAAAAGAAGAAAAAGCGGAAGAACCTGGTGAGGAAGACATCCCATTTTAAAATATGGCAAAGAAAAAAGACAACAAAAAAAGAAGAAGACAAATTGAGATAGTAGTTCCCCGGAATTGCCCTTTTTGCAAAAGCAAAACTATGCCGGACTATAAAGAGGTTGATGTGCTTGCGAGATACATGAACGATCGTGCAAAGGTATTGGGAAAGTCCAGAACCGGAATTTGTGCCAAACATCAAAGAAGAATTTCCTTGGCCATTAAAAGAGCAAGGCACCTAAGTCTTCTTCCTTACACCCCGTCATTGGACTAATCTCCATCAAATTTAAGTCTTGAGTAGATCAAATCTTAAGGGTAATATGTATTTTATGTCTGCAAAGATTAATTTTCTAAAGGCCAGAAAAATAATACTGTCCGTATTTGTCTTAGTTGCTGTTTTTACCGGCGGGTATTTTCTCGGTGTAGAGGGTTATAAAGCCGAAGTAACAAAGGCATTGAACATTACGATTAGTAGGCAGCTTCCCCCCGACAAGAACATAGACTTTTCTCTTTTTTGGCAGGTTTGGGATTTGATGGCCCAAAAATATTACGATAAATCCAAGCTTATTCCATCCCAAATGATTTATGGGGCAATAGAGGGAATGGTTGCTTCAGCCGGGGATCCCTATACCACTTTTCTTCCTCCGGCACAGAATAAAATTGTGAACGAGGATCTGAGCGGATCTTTTGGCGGAGTTGGAATAGAAATAGGCTATAAAGGGGGACACTTGGCGGTAATTGCCCCTCTTCCCGGTACCCCTGCTGAAAAAGCCGGTGTTAAAGCGGGGGACTACATAGTGAAAATTACCGATAAGGCAAAAAATGTGGATTTGGACAGCACTAATATGAGCACCAGTGATGCCGTTACTTATATTAGGGGCGTTGCCGGAACAAAAGTTACTTTGACCTTGGTGCGCGAGGGAGTTTCCGATCCGATTGTTGTGGAATTATCCAGAGAAAAAATCAATGTTTCCTCTGTCACCTTGACATGGGTCGGTGATGAATCCAGTATCGCCGATATTAAAATCAGTAAATTCGGCGCGGAAACCAAGGATGAGTGGAATAAAGCAGTATCTCAAATTTTGGAAAGGAATAATGTAAAAGGAGTGATAGTTGACCTGAGGAATAATCCCGGTGGTTATCTTCAGGCGGCTGTCGATCTGGCCTCGGATTTCGTTCCGATAGGAACAACGGTGGTTATTCAACAAAATGGTGACGGGACTAAGCAAGAATATAAATCGAATTCTTTACCAAGACTTGAAAATTATCAGATAATTATCCTTATAAACGGCGGAAGCGCCTCGGCATCCGAAATTTTATCCGGCGCCCTGAGAGACAATAGAGGAATTAAACTTGTTGGCGATAAAAGCTTTGGGAAAGGAACGATACAGGAACCAATTGACATAAACGGCGGCAGCGGAATACATGTAACTACCGCAAAATGGCTGACTCCGGACGGAATTTGGGTTCATGAAAAAGGACTGATTCCTGATGTTGAGGTAGCCAATCCCGATGACGCGACGGAAGACATTCAACTTAATGCAGCGATAAAACTCTTTAATTAGCTGTTGTATTAATTGACTGATAACAGCCGTTAAACGATAATTGGGTTATGAAAAAGATTGGTTTGAAAAAAATTTTGATTTTTGCAGCATTAGTAATAGTAGTTGTAGCTGCAGCGACTTCCGGTGCGGTGGCCGACAGACTCTTCGGATTTAAACTCCTGGATAAATTCTTTCCCAAGCTTTCCGGCGTTGTTCAAGAGAGAATAGTTACGGAAAGCAGTGACGTTGTTGAGGTCGTCAAAAAGGTCGGACCTTCAGTGGTGACCGTTTCGGCCACAGCTCCGGTAAGACAAATAATACAATTTTCACCGTTTAGTGGTTTTACAAGCGGTACACAAGGCGGGAAAGAGCAGGATATCGGAAGCGGATTTGTTGTTTCCTCCGATGGCTTGATAATAACCAATAAGCATGTAGTTGCTGACGCTGCCTTGAGTTATAAAGTTTCAACATCGGACGGTAAGACATATGATGTCGGACAGATAAGCCGGGATCCGAATAATGATATTGCCGTGATTAAAATTGATGCCTCTGGGCTTACTCCGGTTGATCTGGGTGATTCCTCAAATTTGCAAGTGGGGCAGTTTGTAATTGCAATAGGAACTGCCCTGGGAGAGTTTAGAAATACCGTTACTACAGGAGTTATCTCAGGACTCGGACGTGGAATTGATGCAGGGAGCAGCTTTCAGGGTTATGTGGAACGATTGGATAATGTAATTCAGACAGACGCAGCCATAAATCCGGGTAATTCCGGTGGTCCGCTTTTAAACTCGGCGGGCCAAGTAATCGGAATAAATGTGGCAGTAGCCGAGGGGGCCAATAACATTGCTTTTTCAATCCCAATAAATACAGTGAAAGAAGCCTTGAACGTATTTAAAACCACCGGAAAGTTTCCTGCCAAGGCATATCTCGGAGTCGGGTATCAGGTTATTTCTCAACAAATCGCACTCCTTAATCAGGTGCCTCAAGGAATGTATGTTGTGAATGTGGTTTCCGGTTCTCCCGCGGAAAAAGCCGGAATTCAGGTGGGGGACATAATTTTCAAAATTGATGGAAATACGGTTGGGGACAATAGCGAGGCTTTGAGTACGATAATTTCCGGTAAAAAACCCGGAGACACAATCTCACTTGATATTTGGAGAAACGGAGAAACCAAAAATATTAACGTTACTTTAACTGAGATAGTTCAGTAATTATTGAATATTTCGGGTTAGTTCTACGACTTTTTCCAATTCACCGTCCATAATAGCTTCAAGTTTGCCCCAATTTTTACCGATTCTGTGGTCAGTGAGTCTGTCCTGGGGAAAATTGTAAGTGCGTATTTTTTCTGACCTCATTCCACGGCCTATAACTGAGCGATAGCCGGCAACGGTGCGCATTTTCTCGGCTTCCTGGCGCTCCCAAAGACGGGATCTGAGTAGAGAAAGCGCTATTTGGCGGTTTTGCTCTTGGAACCTCTCCTCGCGGGCTTCTGCGACGGTACCGGTAGGTTTATGGACAAGTCTCACTGCTGTCGAAACTTTATTTACGTTTTGGCCTCCGTGGCCTCCGCCTGTGGTAAAGCTCCATTCCAGGTCATTGGGGTTTATCTGAATTTCGGTTTCTTTAATTTCGGGAAGTACAACCACTGTGGCAGTGGATGTGTGGATTCTACCTCTTTTTTCGGTTACAGGTACTCTTTGCACACGGTGCACACCGGATTCGTTTTTGAGACTGTCAAAAGCTCCAAACCCTGAAATTTTTATAGTATTGTCGGATACGGAGTATACTTTCCAGCCAACTTTCCCGGCAAAGCGGATATACATTCGAAGTAGGTCCTGACCCCAAAGCTTAGCCTCATCACCGCCGGTGGCACCCCTGATTTCTAAATAGACTACCTGGAGTTGATTATTATTCATACTACCCAAATCCGATTACTTACTCCTAAGCTCGGCAAGCGATTCCGGCCTGGCTGCTTCTTCCTGAAGTTTCTTAAGTTTTTTAACCATTCTCTTCTCGGTTTTTGTGATATGTTTTTTGGCACCTGCCATTCTGGCTTTGAACGCGTCGACTCTACCTGCGGTGTCTACAAACTTCATCTGTCCTGTATAGAAAGGATGACAGTTATAGCAGACATCCACACGAATTTCAGGAACGGTTGCCCCTGTTGTAAACACGTTGCCGCAAGCACAAGTGACCTTGGCTTCAGGGAACCATTTTGGGTGAATTGTGGCCTTCATAACTTAGGAATTATACCTTTTTTTCTTTATTTGGGCAAGGGTAACCCCAGCCGCTATTAAAATACCCCCGATAACAAAAGGCGTGCCGATTTTTTCTCCCAGCCAGAAAACTGACAACGGCGCACCGAAAAGAGGGTAGAGGTAAGCGATAAGATTGACCTCTCCGACTTCAATTGTCTTTTCGGCTTTGTGCCAGAGAAAATAAGCCAGAGTTCCGGATAAAAGTGCCATATAGAAAACTCCGAGATGGTAGGAAAAGGGAACCGAAGTAAGAATTTGGAATCTGGAATTTAGAATCTGGGGAAGGGTAAACGGCAACATTGTCACAAATCCGATAATAAAAGATATATTTGTCGCAAAAATGGCATCAACATTGTTCCTGAGAAGTATTTTGGCAAGTATTGCGGTTATGGCACCAACTATCACAGAGGCTAAAACTAGGAGGTTACCTTCGAGCCCACCGAAGCCGTTATTAAACTTAAGGATGGGTTCGACTATAGTAATAAGAGTTCCTGTGAGTGCAATCAGAATTCCGATACTTTCTCTTTTGGTGATATGTTCTTTCAGGAAGAAAACCCCGGCAACGGCAATAACAATGGGGGATATGGCGGAAATCAAATTAGAATCAATTGAGGTGGTCTTATCAGTGCCCAGGAATAAAAGTCCAAGCGCGACAGTTGAGAGTAAAAACCCGTTTAAAAGGGTTACCGCAAGAACCTTAGGTTTTTTGGGAAATTTTATGCCGGTAAATGCAAAAATGACAAAGGCAACGATTGCCGAAATAAAAAATCTGTAGACCAAAAATATGGCTGGGGAAAAACCGCCCAGGGTATACTTAATGATAGGACTGGCGCTTCCCCAAATCACGGCCACAATAAGAAGTTCTATATAGGCGCGTTTTCGGGCAGGGCTCATACTAGTTATATAAGATCAATTATTCTATCAATTCCGAATGAAAAACCAACCGCAGGAATAGTGCGGCCGGCAAACATTCCAATCAAGTTGTCATATCTTCCGCCGCCACCAACGGAAAGTCCTCCTGGTGTTTTGTCAAGCTTAAGCTCAAAAATTGTTGAGGTGTAGTAATCCAGGCCCCGGGCGAGAAACGGGTTAAAAACAAAATCAACATTTTCTTTGAATCCATTAATTTTAAGTTCTTCAAAAATTTTGGTTAGTCTTTCTGTCTTGCCGGATTTTTCCAGATCGGCAAACATCTTTTCGGCCTCGTCTAAATTAATTTCTTTTAAAAGTGTGACAACCTGATCACGCCCGATTTTATCGATCTTATCAATTGACCTGATTCCTTCTTTGGAAAAGCCAATTTTGTCAAAAAGTTCACGGTCATTTATTTGTAAAATGGCATCGGTTAGTCCGATGGCACGCGACCCCTCGATTGTTGCGGAAATTACTCTTACATCTTCAGAAACGTCACTTGACCCCACAGAATCGAGGTCGAACTGGGTAAACTCTCGCTTGCGGCCCTTTTGAGGATTTTCTCCTCTAAAAACTTGTCCTACTTGGTACCGGGAAAAAGTGGGTTTGAGAAGACCAAGATTATTGGCAACAAAACGGGCTAGGGGAACAGTCAGGTCGTATCTTAAGGCAAGTTCTCTTCCACCTTTGTCTTCAAATTTATAGATCAATTTTTCGTCTTCGCCGTATTTTCCCAGAAGCGTATCTGCAAACTCAACGATTGGGGTTTCAAGCGGTTCAAAACCGTATTTTTCGAGAATAGGGGCAATAGCGTTTATCATAAAACGCCTTTTCTTGGCCTCGGCGGGCATAATATCGCCAAACCCTTTTGGTGTAACAGGACCCTTTTGCATAATAGTTATTATATATCAGTTTGAGAGTAATAAAAAACCTCCCGGTCTTTGTCCCGAAAAATATCGGGACAAGGAGCGAGAGGCTTGACTCACAAAGGGGCATTATATCAGCTTTCAAGAAAAACTGCAAGTATTTGGCTTTATTCTTCTTCAAGATTGAAAAGCGAACGTGTGAGAGCCGGAGTGCCTGTCGTGTCGGAAACTACAACCACGGTGTCCGATGAAGAGATATCAGTCAGCTTGATTTGTTTTATTTTCCCGTCGGAAAAAGATTCAATGCTCGTATTTTTATCGGGTGTAATGGTTGTTGCCTGGCCTTCGTTTTCAGAAACAAGGGTTAAAGATTTTTTGGTGACATCATTAACTTTTTGTATCGATACGCTAATTTTTGTTTCGACAGGGGAGTCTGTAACAAGAATTCTTTGGGCATCGAGTACATCGTCTCCGTCAACGTATCCCATCGCAACTATAAAATCTCCGATTGCAATATCTGCTAGTTTTACAGTTTTATTGTTTGTTCCTTTGGTATTTACAACGACAACGCCCGACCCGCCTGTTTCGATTTGCTGAATTTGTCTGTCGGTAGTTTTTATTTGAATTGTCGAATCGGCAATATCAGTTACAGTTCCGATATAAGCTTTAGGGGGATTTCCCGCCTGGGCAATTTTTTGGGCTACGGTTTCATCTTCGTCTGTTGGTGTTTGGAAGGAGGCCGAATATACGGCAAAAATTTCTTGTGTTGCAACATTTCCCTGTAGGTTTATCGAAGAAACTTTGATACTGTTAATTCCGGAGACAAGATCCACTTCTTTTGAAAAAGTTCCGTCATCAAGACTCTCCGTGAGGTAATCTCCTTTTTCCGTTGAAATAATGACCAATGTTAAGGGTTTTGTAATACCGGAAACGCCTATAGAGCTTGATGTAACAACGTCGAAGTTTTCAGGTTTGTTAACAGCAATCATAAACTGGCCGACACTACTCTGGGAGTTGGGGGTGGGTGTTGGTGCTTCTTTGGGGGCCATGGACGAACGAACCCTCCAAGCACCAAATCCAATTATGAGTCCAAATGAAATTCCGATAACCCCGGCCCAAAACAATTCTTTTCTCATTGAAATCATAATATAGTGTAGGATTCATTTTAAGTCAAGCCTGGTGGAAGTTAGGGTATTGATTAGGTTTTCCGGATTTGCTAGAGTGCACTGAGAATTACCAATACACAATAATGGAAATAACTTATTTAGGACATTCAAGCTTTAGGATTAAAACCAAATCTGCTGCGGTTATTACAGATCCTTTTGATCCCAAAATGGTCGGCCTGAAAAATTCGGGGGGAGAGGCCGAAATAGTTACCGTTTCCCATCAGCACCCTGACCATAATGCCGTTGAAAAAATTTCGGGAGTTAAAAAGGTAATTGAGGGACCGGGCGAGTATGAGATAAAAGGTGTTTCAATAATCGGATACCAATCGTTTCATGATGACAAAAAAGGTGAAGAACGAGGCAAAAATACCGTCTATGTATTTGAGACGGAGGGGCTTAGAATTGCACATCTGGGGGATTTGGGACACGGGCTGAGTGATGATTTGGTAAGCGAAATGGGATCGATAGATATTTTGATGATTCCTGTAGGAGGATTTTATACAATTGGACCCAAAGAGGCGGTGGAGATAGCTTCAAAAATTGACCCTTATTTTATTTTACCGATGCATTATAAAGCTCCGGAAATGAACGAAAAAGAATTTGGCAGTCTTGAACCGAAAGAGACTTTCCTGAAAGAAATAGGAACAACGGTTGAGGTTATGCCCAAGTTTTCAATCAAAAAAGAAGATATTGTTGAAGGTCAGAGTACGAAAGTGATAGTGTTTGAAAAGAAATAATTTGTGCTTTACTTCCTGCCACTAAAATAGTACAAGCTAATTAAAATGGCAGTTAACACACAAAATCTCAGAGTCCCGCCGCACTCACAGGAGGCAGAAGAAAGCGTGTTGGGGGCAATGCTCATCGATAAAGATGCCGTAATTGCGGTTGCGGAATTTTTATCTCCGGAAGATTTTTATGATGAGCGTCTGAAAGAAGTTTACAAAGCATGCACGGATCTTTACGAAGAAAGAATCCCCATAGATGTTCTGACGGTAACCGAGAAGCTTAAGAAACGTAAAGTTTTGAAAGAGTTTGGTTCCTCATCTTTCTTGGCTGAACTTGCAAACAGAGTTCCGACCGCGGCTCACGTTGAGCACTATGGCAGAATTGTAAAAGACACGGCCACTAAAAGGTCACTAATGTCTGTGGCATCAAAGCTGGTAGATGTTTCCCTCGACGAAGGTTTGGGAGCAAGTGAGGTCTTGGATAGAGCCGAAAGTGCGATCTTTTCTTTAAGCCAAAAATCTTTAAGCAAGGCTTTTACTTCAGTAAGGGATACTTTGGCAGAAAGTTTTGACAGGCTTGATGAACTCCACAAAAGCGGAGGGGGAATACGAGGAGTTCCCACGGGGTTTCCTGATTTGGACGATGCTTTGGCGGGGCTGCAGCAATCAAACTTGGTAATTTTGGCGGCCAGACCGGGAGTCGGAAAAACTTCGCTGGCTATGAATATTGCTCAATATGTTGCGGTTGAGCTGAAACGTCCGGTTGGATTCTTCTCGCTTGAAATGAGCAGGGAGGAACTGGTAGACAGACTTCTTGTGGCACAGGCAGATATTGATGCCTGGAAACTTAAAACCGGAAAACTTTCCTCCGATGATTTTACGAAGTTGAGTGATGCAATGGGAATTTTGGCGGAAGCACCCCTTTTTATAGACGATACACCGGCCCTTTCCGTTCTTGAAATGCGCACCAAGGCCAGACGTCTTCAGGTTGAAAGTGGGCTGGATCTACTCGTGGTGGACTATATGCAGCTTGCCAGATCACGTAATTTGGAAAATAGAGTTCAGGAGGTTTCCGAAATTTCTCAGGGGATGAAAAACCTTGCCCGTGAGCTCAAAATTCCGGTTTTGGTTCTTTCCCAGCTATCCCGTGCAGTTGAAACAAGAGGTGGTAAAAAACCCCAGCTTGCCGACCTTAGAGAATCGGGGAGCATCGAGCAGGATGCCGACGTAGTCATGTTCCTTTGGAGGGAGGATGACGAAAACCCTGAAAATATTATGCTTGATATAAGTAAACACAGAAACGGACCTTTAAAAAGCGTCCCTCTTCGCTTCAAAGGAGATAGAATCAAATTCTACAGTCGTGATACCAAACATAAATAATAAGGCTTCTCC
Organism: Candidatus Woesebacteria bacterium; assembly: GCA_003484955.1. Lineage (GTDB taxonomy): Bacteria > Patescibacteriota > Microgenomatia > UBA8517 > UBA8517 > UBA8517. The sequence goes on along the minus strand of DMZH01000003.1, from coordinate 45,107 downwards.
TGATTTCTTAGCCTCCTTTGTGTTAAAATAACCACGAGCCGAGGTGGCGGAATGGCAGACGCTCAGGTCTCAAAAACCTGTGAGGCTAACACCTCGTGGAGGTTCGACTCCTCTCCTCGGCACCTGTACTTTACCCATCTTTCGATATTAGATATGTCAATGATATTTCTATGAGACCGGAAATATATCAAAGTTCAACGGAGAAGTGGTTTAATAGGAACTTACCGATACCGGATCAATCAAGATTAGTGGTAGGAACTTTTGACATAGATATTAAAAGATTGGAACTTTTGCGTGAGGGGTTAAAATCTACGGGTCTTGGAGTTTGGAGCATTCCGGAAGGGGCATACTCAACAATATATTTTTGGAGTCCGGTTGATGAGGAACTATCAACCAGAATCCGAGCGCGATGGTATACGAAACCAGCCGAACTGGAAAGCCTCGGTTCTACTGACAGAGTATCGATCAATCCGAATCAGTCAGCTTTACTTGAGGTAAAAGTCACCTTTCCTTTAGAAAATGGAAAGGAATATGAAATTAAATATCGACAAAGAAGTTCTATAAATACAGTCTTGCGCGTATCTCAAAATCTCCGAATGGCTACCGATATCCTGAATTCTGCTGAACATATTTCAGTGGCGCCTTTCATATCAAAGATTCCACAAGAAGTTTTCTCTGCCATTGGAGAAAGGCATCCATCTGGGTTAGTGCCAACTGTTATGGTCTCCGCCATCAGAGAACACTTTGTTGTAGATGACAACAGTCCGGATGATTTTAGAGTAACGGTTGATTATAACTATAAATACCATTCTTTTTGGTCTATGTCCCCATGGGAGGCTGAAAACATAGGTGGATACCCATATCTACGAACGGAAGTTAAGGTAGGGGACGAGAAGTTTTTGGGAAAGGCGGAAGATGTAATTAATATTATTAGACGGGAAGGAGGTTTTCCTCCTGAGGTAACTAAACACGCCGATAAAACTTTTATTAATCATAAATATTCGACAAACGGATCTTAATTTGCGGTTTAGTATGGCTTTGAATAAAAATGCGTTGTGTTATTCTTAGATGTTTGGATATATGGACAATGAATTTGAAGCAAAATTTTTTCCGATAAATAAAAGAGAATTTCGAAAGAGATTGAAGGGTTTGGGAGCAAAGCTTATATTTCGTGAAAGAACAATGAGAACAGTATTGGGTGACAAACGACACAACCATCAACTTAATTGTGACTATATTAGGGTTAGGAACGAAGGTAATTTAATAAGACTTAGTGTAAAAATTCACGCCAAAAAAGAGGGAGATCTTGGTGATCAAAAAGAAACCCATGTAGAAGTTAGTGATTTTGACAAAACAGTGAAGGTCCTGGAAAGGTTGGGATTAAGACTTACTTATTATCAGGAAAAGCGAAGAGAAACTTGGGAACTTGATGGCGCTGAGGTTGTTATTGATACATGGCCGGGACTTGACCCGATTGTCGAAATTGAGGCGGGTTCGGAAATGAAGGTCAAAAAAATTGCAAAGAAAATTGGTCTTGATTGGGACAAAAAAATAATAACAGAAGCTGCAAATATTTTTGCAGAAGTTTACGGCTTAACCATTGATGAGGTACTCGAAAAAATAAGTCATATTACTTTTGACAACAACCCCTTTAAAAATATGGAGAACGCACTATCGAAATGAACTGTGACATTTGTAGATATGTAAAGGAAGCTGATAATCCTGTTTTCGAATCGAAATATTGGATAGTTTTTCTAGCAGATGAACAAGCCTATCTGGGTAGGTGCTTTGTCACTCTTAAAAGACATTGTGGTGATATTGCCAAACTTGATAATAAAGAGTGGTTGGAACTATTGGGTGTTATTAGAAAGTTAGAAAATGCGGTTAAGGAAGCTTTTGGACCATCATTATTTAACTGGACATGTCTTATGAACTTGGCGTATCAAAATAATCCTCCCAACCCCCACATACATTGGCATTTTATGCCGAGATATAGCCATGAGGTCAATTTTACCGGAATGACATTTGTAGACCTTGAATTTGGCAGTCATTATGCCAGAGAAAAAGAAAGACCCAGAAAAGTATCAGGGAGGATCAAAAATGAGATAGTTGGTGCCATACGGAAAAGACTGAAGACTGCTTAGAGTTCTTTAGTTTCTTATCCAGAAGATTGCCGCAAATATGGTTATATACTGCGTGATAAGACCGGGGATGAGACTGACATCGTTTTGAATAGATTTTTGGATATCAATCCATTTTTTAATTACATTATTTTTGATCTTCAGGAAAAAATATGGGGCTTCAATCAAGTCGGGGAGGACCGAAGCGAAACATGCAGCTAAAATTGTTATTGCATGCCCCGTATTCGGGAGTGCCTGATAGGCAATAAAAGAGCCGCTAATTAGTGCTATAGAAGAGTCGATTATTGTGATGGTAGTACTTTTTTTAGTTGGGTAGCCGTATTTTTTTGTTTCGCTATTCAGGTGTGGATTCCAATGCGGAATTGTCTCCAAAATAAAATGGCTTGCAAAAGCAAGCGGTATGGCAATTAGGGGGTCGGGAATTTTGGTGGCTATGGCTGCACCGATAAATACATGAGGGGTTTCTAGCATTGTGAAGACAATGTTATTATAATTGTGCAATGTTAGTCAACTTTTTGATTGGGACCGTCGGAATTATTATCTTCCTTTTTATCTTTTGGAAAAGGCTGAATGAAGATTATTCATCCGAGATTATCTTTCAGGTTGCAACTGCGATTTTGATCGGGCTTGGTCTGGGGTACAGTGTTTCATTACTCTTTTTGCCTGCGTGGTTTTTTTGGATATCTACTTTAGGAGCCCTGGCGGCAATGCTAATGATGATATTTAAGTTTAAACTCAGGTTCTATGAGACGTTTGAAGCTTTGATTTTATCCGGAATGCCCCTGATTTCCTTAATGTTTTTTAAAGATTCAATGAGCAGTTCTTCATTAAATTCGTTTCTTGCTTTTGTGGGAAGCCTGGTATTAATTTTTCTTTCGTACTGGCTTGATGTTAATTACAGAAATTTCGTTTGGTATAAATCCGGCAAGATTGGGTTTGCGGGTCTAACCACCGCAATTTTGTTTTTTTTGGCAAGGACAGTCATTGCTATTAATGGACTCACCATGATATCCTTTGTAGGTAAAATTGAGGCAATAATCTCGGGAGCAGTAGTATTAGTTTGTATAGGCCTTTTGATTAATTTAGGAAAGGAAAAAGAATGACAGATAAAACAAAAAAGATAGGGAAAAAGAAAAATAGCGCTCCGATTTTTCCGGCTAGCGTGTTGACACCGGTTTCTAATTTTCTGACGGCCAAACTTCACACATTGGAAAAAAGAAAAAAGGAAATTTCAAAAGAGGATCCTTTTGCGAACAGTAGCAGATTGGATGATAATGCCTCTCCCGACGCTGAGGCGGATGAGCAGTTTGGACACGCGAGAACGTCTGCTATCAGTAAAGAGCTTACGAAAAATATTATTAATGTCAGAAAAGTTTTGACCAGGATTAAACTAGGAAAATATGGAATTTGTGAGGAATGCGGACAGATGATAGATACCGAACGCCTGATAGCTTTTCCGGAAGCCACTCTTTGTGCAAAAGATGCGGCAAAAAGAGAAGAATAAGATGTAACTCTGCAATTTTACTGCGATATGGAACCCAAAATTATTTTTGAGGACGATTCGCTTTTTGTTATTGATAAACCTGCTGGTTGGATTGTGAACGAGGCCGCTACCACCAAAAACCAGCCGGTGCTCCAAACCTGGCTCAGGCAGTTTGATTACCCTTTGGTCAATGATACGGACTGCCGTCATGGCATAGTTCACCGGCTTGATAAAGAAACAAGCGGTGTAATGATCGTGGCTAAAGAAAAGGAGGCTTTTGATAAACTCCAGGCCGAATTCAAAAACAGAGAAGTGCAAAAAACCTACGCTGCATTGGTTCATGGAAAGTTAACACCAGAAGAGGGAGAGATTAGTGTGCCTGTCGGGCGCCTTCCTTGGAGAAAAGATCGGTTTGGAGTTGTTGCGGGGGGCAGGGCATCCCAGACTTTCTATAAAGTTTTGCAGTTTTTCCCCGGAAACAATGCTGGACACACATTAGTTGAATTTTATCCGAAAACAGGAAGAACCCATCAGATCAGAATCCACTGTAAATATATCGGGCATGCGATTGTAGCCGATGAATTCTATGCCGGTAGAAAAACAGCCAGAAACGATAGAGTTTGGTGTCCAAGGCTTTTCCTGCATGCAAAAACGATTAAGTTTCTTCATCCTGTTAGCGGGCATCCTGTTGAATTTTCCTCGGAACTTCCCGAAGACCTATCGGGAGTTTTAAAAAAGATAACAAAATAAAAAATGTTAGGAAGTGTAGATTTTTGCAATATAAAATGCATAAAGGCCAAGATATAAAAGCCCGTATACTCGGGGGATATTTGTGCCTTCATACTTTTTGCTTAAATAGATTATTGTCAAGGTGGCAAGACAAAGTATAACTAAGGGATAGATCGGTGGATTATAATTCATTTTGCCTGATAAAAATAATATGGCTCCAATTATCGAAAGGTTATAAATATTACTTCCCTGTACGTCTCCGTATAAAAGTTTCCAGTCTTTGTTAATTCCCGAGGCAATAGTAGTCGCAAGTTCGGGAAGGGAGGTGCCAAGTGCCACAACTGATAAACCAATAATCTCCCCGCTTATATTAAATAATTTGGAAAAGTATATAACCGAGGCAACAAGATAACGGCTGGAAATAATAAGTCCTGCAATAGAAGCTAAGATTCCCAAAAAATACACCAGAGCATTCCCTTTCCTCGTAGAAAGTTTAGATAATGCTTTTTTATCTTCTTTTTGTCTTCCGGTTTCTCCCCAAACCGTTTCCATAATTAAAAACGTGGCATAAAATATAATAAGTAGAACCCCCAACATTCTTCTATATTCCGGTGGTATAAGAAATAACCCGACAAAAGCTGCTGTGGAGAGTAACATGACCAAGTTATTTCTTTGTGTTTTCTCGGTACCTATCCTTACGGGAAAAAGAAGAATTCCCAGACCCAAAACAAGACTGATGTTGGCAATATTTGATCCAATAATGTCTCCCAGGGATATGTCAGCCGCATTTTGTGCGAGGGATGAAAAAGCTACAAACGTTTCGGGGAGAGAGGTTCCAATGGCAATAATAGTTGCTCCAATAACTAGGGGGGAAATTTTTATTCTCCCGGCAAATTTTTCAATGAATTTCAAAAGAAGATTAGCTGAAACAATCAAGAAAATTAGCGAAAATGAAAAAGTTAGAAATTGATATTGCATCTACTAATTTAGTATATAGTTTCACAGACACTTTACACAACATTCGTTAAACTCTAAACTAATTCTATGGAACTCATTTTAGGACTTTTCTTTGTTATGGTGGCGGCCTCGCTTGGGGGATTTTTTGCCAAACTTCTAAAGTTTCCGAGTCTTGTAGGATTTATTCTTGCTGGAATTCTTGTGGGGGCAATTCTTCCACCAAGTCTTAAGAGTGTTTCCTCTTTGGCACAGGTTGGTATAATTCTTCTTCTTTTTTCAATCGGAATTGAGCTTTCCTTTGATCGCCTTTCAAAATATCTCAAGATTGCAGTTTTCGGGTCTCTTATCCAAATTACCCTAACTGCGCTTTTTGCCTATTTTATTCTTGGATTTTTCAATTTGTCTCATGTGACAGCGTTTATTCTATCGCTCGGTTTTTCGGTTTCTTCAACCGCGGTTGTTGTCAAAATCTTAGAAGATAAGGGAGAGCTGGACACAATCCACGGGGGTATAATTTTCGGCTGGCTTTTGGTACAGGATCTGGCAGTGATTCCCATGATGGTAATCTTGCCATTTTTGGCGGGAGAGGGGGGAAACGCGGCTCCGGGGATTTTGCTTTCTTTGGGAAAAGGAGCCTTGGTAATCTTGGGAGTGATTCTTTTGGGCAAAAAACTGGTGCCCTATATAATCCACAAATTGGCAGGAACAAACTCACGGGAAATTTTACTTCTGGCGTCAATTGCACTGGCCTTGGGAACTGCGGCAATTACCTCGTTTTTTGGAATATCTCCGGCTCTGGGGGCATTTTTAGCCGGAGTCGTTATTTCCGAGAGTCAGGAAAATCATGCAATATTTGCCGAAACACGCCCCTTAAGAGACCTTTTTGTGGCGCTTTTCTTTGTGACGATGGGTTTTTTGATTACACCTTACGTGGTAATTTCCAACTTGGGTCTTATTTTGACTCTTACCGCCATAATCCTTCTTCTTAAAATTGTTGTTGTTTTTGGAATCAGTTTTCTCTTCGGATATCGCGGAAGAACTGCCGTTGCCAATAGCTTTGCTCTTGCCCAGGTCGGAGAGTTTGCCTTTGTCATTTTTTCGGAGGCACTTCTTCTTAAACTTTTAACGCCGCAGGAAACATCAATCGGAATTTCGGTTGTGCTTTTAACACTTGTTATCTCGCCGATTCTTTACAATCTTGTACTTCCTTTCTGGAGGAAAATGAAAACTCTCACCGCCAAATCTCAGAGTCTTTCTAAATTATTTTCCGCTGGAGAAAAGCATACTGAGGAAAGCGAGAATTTGCGCGATCACATTATAATTTGCGGCTATGGCAGAGTGGGGAAGTGGATAGGCAAAGCCTTTCAGGGTTTTGATATACCGTTTGTTGTAGTTGAATACAATCAAAGTATTATTTCGGAGCTGAAAGACAGTGGAATTCCTGCTCTTTATGGAGATCCGACTGAGCCTGAAGTTTTGGAAGCGGTTGGTGTCAGGAATTCAAAAGCCGTAATCCTAGCCATCCCCGACAGGGTTGCGCAGGAAACTTTAATTGCTTATGTTCAAACCGTTTCACCCGGCACCAAAATTATCTCCAGGGCACATCAGGAGTCCGATTGGGAGAAGCTAAAAAATTTACAGGTCGACAAAGTGGTTCAGCCTGAGTTTGAGGCAGCCTTGGCTATTATCAGAAACGTCTTTAGCTCAATGGGTAAAACCAAAGAAGAAATTTCAGCCGTAACAAAAAGTTTGAGATTATCGCGAAGTAAATGAGCTAAATACAATATGAAATCTGCCCGAAGACAAGCTATTGCCGACCGAAAAAAAAAGAAGGAAAAACATTCTTTTCCGCTTTTTAAATTCTTTATCCCCATTGCCCTCGCTGCGGTACTTTATCTTTTTCTCAGAGCAAATACCCATGTCTGGAATGGAAAGGATAAAGTTTCTCTGGTTTTCCGGGAGGGTGTGGGCAATATTGGCGTAACAGTTCTTGATCCGGTTTTGTCCGAGGTTACTACTTTGATTATCCCGGGTGATACTCAGGTTGACATTGCCCGAAATTACGGTACATTCCGAATTAAAAACGTTTGGCAGCTTGGGGTAAACGAAAAAATTGGAGGGAGCCTTTTGGCAGAGACGGTAACTCAAAATTTTCTTTTCCCGGTTTTTCTTTGGAATAGTAAATCACCTGGTCTTGATGAGGGTGAAGCGGGACGCATACTGAATTTTATTTTTTTACCGGGGCAAACAAACATTTCTTTTGGTGACAGACTAAGAATGGGTTTTTTTGCGATGGGGGTGCAGGAATTGGACAGATCGAAAATCGATCTTGGTAAAAGTCAGTTTTTAGACAAGAAAAAATTGAACGATGGTGAACCCGGGTATGTTATCTCCGGACCCGTTTCCCAGCGGTTAACGGTTTATTTTTCCGATAACGAAACAGGAGACCAAAACATAAGAGTGAATATTACCGATGCGACCGGAACCAGCGGAATTTCCGAAAAACTTGGAGAAATTTTACAGGTAATTGGTGGAAAAGTGGTCTCGATTGATAAAAAATCGGTTAGTGAGGACAGCGACTGCGTGGTTACAGGGCTGAACTATGAAGCGGTTAAAAAAATCTCCAACTTATTTTCCTGTAAAGTCGGTAGCGATAAAACCTCCTTTGATTTGGATATTAGAATGGGGAGAGAGTTTGCAAAAAGATTCTAAATTATTCTTCGGGAGTTTCTTCCGTGGTCTGTACGTCGGGGATGTCGCTATGGACCAGTTCCGGCGGAGTGAATGAAACATAATCAATTTTTTCCGGAGGGAAAGAGGGACTGTCGGCAACTTTCGCCCCGCGTTCGATTTCTCTTACAAAAATAGTTATTTCCTTTGAATTGACCGATTTTATTAAAGCCTGATATTTGTTTCCTTTTTTGATCAAGTTTCGAAGTCTTGCCGCGATATCATCGGGAAGTCTGCCGATGTATACGCCCCCAAGAGTGGTTATGGAAACTCTATGGGAATAGCAGGTCAACTTTACTTCCTCACCCGGGTCTAAATTTATGAAATTTACCGGTTCCCCCAGATTTAAAAGCTGGATTAGCTTGGTTTTTCCGGGTTCTTCCAGAAACGACTCGTTGCGGGTGGGGGAAAACATCTGTCCGCCGGACTTTTTGACAAGTTTTAATTTTTCAAGAAATTTGGTTGCTATTTGATTCGTGGGGTCTATCCCCAAAACCTTGTTTGCGGTGTCGCGTGCTTCATGGACTTTACCGATTTCGGAGTAGGCGCGGGCGAGTCTACACAAGGCTTCAGTGTCGTCGGGGTCTGATCTGATTATCTCGAGATTGGCATCGATTGCCTCACTCCATCTTCCTGAAAGTGCTGAGGCAACGGCAATATTCGCGGCAGAAATATCCATTTATTTAACTGTAATTGAGTATAGGGAGGTGGGTGCGAAAGTCAAGTGGTTTTGATTTCGTTTTGATACGTTGACAGAAATTTTTCCACGATGTTAAATGAAGACATGGTCGATAAGGACGATAAGACTGTCAATAAAAAAATGCTTGATGAGGCAGTTCAAACTATTTTGACTGGAATGGACGATCTTTATTCGAGATTTGATGGTGTTGACAAAAGATTTGATGGTGTTGACAAAAGATTTGATGGTGTTGACAAGAGACTTGATAAAATTGAATCAAACATCTACTTTGTAAAGCAGGACGTAAGAGATATTAAAGCTGATCTTTCTGACACTCCCACCAGAAATGAGTTTGACAAGTTGAAAGCAAAAGTTAATGCAATAGCTTCCTAATCTATCTTTAAAGGGTGACTTCTGCAAGGTAGTCCTGCAATCAAAGGAAGTTAATTCCTAAATCCTTAAACACATGCTCTTGACAGGATTTATCGAAGATATAAATTAAGTATATGGCACAACTAACAAAAAATGATATTCGAGAGGTACTCCGGGAGGTTGGCGTTGTAACCGAAACAACATTTCAGAAACAACTTCAAGAAGCTGGTGTTGTAACCGAGACAACACTCNNAAAAACAGCTCCAGGAGATTGGTGTGGTGACAAAAAATAATTTAAAGCCAATTTTAAAGGAGTTTGGCATGGTAACCGAAACCACACTTAAACGGGAACTAAACAAAACAAAAAAAGAACTTATCAAGTCTATTTCCAATGTAGCTGTAAATTCTCCAACCATAAATCAATTCAGCTCTTTGGAAAAAAGAGTAGCTAAATTGGAAACTTCTGTAAACTAATTTTTATCACCCAGCACCTTTAAAAGGTGACCCCTGCAAGATCCTTTTACCTAACTCCAAGCTGAATGGTCTTATATGTGTATATAAGACCATCATACATTTACCATTACGATATTGATATTCAAATAATTGATATAATACTTATATGATTGACGAACCTCTTTTTAAGAAAAGCAGGAACAGACAAATTACCGCCTTTGATTTATTTGGTAAAAAGCACAAACGCTGGTTAAACGATTTTAAATTTAGACCAAGTGCTTATGGAGTTTTAAGAGCAGAAAATAAAGTGTTGGTCCAAAGACATAAATTGCTTTCAAAATATGGATTTCCTGGAGGGGGAATCGAAATGGATGAATCAATATCTCAAGGGCTAGAAAGAGAATTTAAGGAAGAAACAGGAATCAAAGTAAGAATAGGGAAGCTTTTAGGAGTTGGCGAAGACTTTTTCACTTTCAAAGGGACCGACGTTCACGGAATTTTTATTTATTACGAAGTAGAAAAAATCGGAGGTAAAATATTACCAAACGGTAATGGACAGGATACCGGAGAAGTCAAGTTTACTGAAATAGACAAGCTTACCAAGGAGACCTCTTCAAGATCTCAATGGGAATTTATTAAAAACTTTAAATAAAACTATTAAGCTTTATTATTTCTTTTATAATCCAAGAAATCGGAGATGTCTTTCGGGCTGTTTATATTGAAGAAATAGGCTTTGGACGAAAAACCGTAAAGTTTACCCTCCCTAGAAAAAGTTTTTACCATTTCTTCCCATGTTTTAAATCTACCAACCTCATTAATTATTTTTGGACTAAAAATAAATAGACCCAAACTGGCTAAATAGTCAGAATGAATGGCATCGCTATCTCTTAAAGAATCTGAAACTTTTCCATTATCATCCAATTTCATAATAACAGTTCTTTTTGCCTGAGGGTTGCTGCTTAATAGTCCGGTTGCCAAACCTTTGTGAGACAAATGAAATTTATACATACTTTGCAGAGAAAAATTAGCAATAATTTCGTCTCCGTGAAGGAGGACAAAATCTTCTACCGGAGGAAAGTTTTTGAGTCCTGTTTCAAAAGTCTTAATTACACCTTGGGGTGTACTTTCAATAGAAAATGACACATCCGATCCCCAGCCTTTAACAGCACAAAAGTCAATTATTTTTTCCGATTGATGCGAAACACATGTCACTATTTTGTTAACACCATTGTCCTTTGCGATATCAAAGACAAATTCTAGAAGTACCTTTCCTTGTTCGATTTCTACCAATCCTTTGGGAAATTTACCTTGTGTCAAAGTTTCCATTCTTGTTCCAAAACCAGCTGACAGGACGTATGCGGAAGAAGGTGCGGTTTGTAGACCCTCAGTATTTGAAGAATTGTCCAGTCTGAGCTCGTGCGACATTTGTGGTATAATACCAGCAATTAGACTATAAGTCAAAATGGAAAAATATAAACCCGATGTCAGTGGTTTTATAAATATCATTAACTCATATTCTAAAAAGAGTCTATCTTTGCCCGAAATTGAAAACCTATTAGACAGTTTAGAAATATTTCTATATAACTTTCCCAAAAAATTTTGTGAGGATGTAAAATCTCAAATTGTCGAATACTCTAGGATTAAAAAATCTGTTAAATTTTACAAGTCCCCATTTACCATGCAAAGCAAAAGTGTATCTTCAGAACCAGCACTAGTTTTTGGCGTAAAAAGGCTTATAAAATCTCTTGAGTCTAGAGGTGGAATTGTAATTTTTGTTTTACATGACGGAGCCGTATTGCAGGAATGTTTTGATGTAATTAACCCCAAAAATTTAGTTAAATTCTCCTTAAGGGTTTCTAGAAAGGATTTGGGATATGATAAGCAGGAGAGTTTCAGAAGATATTTACAACTTTTTTCTATAATTAATAATGTTGTAGATAAAAATCCTGGCTTAGATTGGCCTGAGTTTTTTATAAAATATTCCAAAATACTACACTTAAAAGAGGTGCATGATCAAAAGTTTAAGAAGATGAATGAATTAGTTGTTAAAAACATTGAGAGGAAAATTCCAAGCATAGTATTCCAACTCCAAATTCCAATTACCATTGTTGACACAGGGCTCCAGGGCACATTTGCAATTTATTTATGTTGGCTTTTTAGACACTACAAAAAAGCAAACAATATAGATTTTAAACTGATATCTTGCTACCCATGGCTCCCAAATTTCTTTCAACAAAGGGAATACTATAAAAGGATTAAAAAATTCCCAATTATAGAAAGCTCTGTCGTCAACACTTATTCCAAAAGCCTGCCTTTCTTTGGAAGAGTTATTCATAAAAACAAATTTAAGATTGAAAGAATAAAATTATCTAAGATATTAAATGGCAAGAAATAAAAATTCATTAAAAATTACTGGAGCAATTTTAGGGTTTGCTATAGGCGATTCTATGGGATTTCCTGCCGCAGGGATCAAAAAAAGTGATTACCTCAAAACCAATATTGGAGAAATAGTTGGGTTTACAAGAAACCAAAGCCATCCATTTTTCTATACTCTAAATGAAGGTCAGTTTACAGACAACACGCGTTTATTTTTGTTGACGATTGAATCTTTGATAAAAAACAAGGGTTATTATGAAAATGACATGATACTCAATTTAAAAAAGTGGGCAAAAAACTGCAGAGATATCGTGGGTTTTGAAAGATGGCCCGGAAAAACTTCACTAAGGGCTTGTATAAATTTACTAAATGGGCACAGTCCAAAAGATAGCGGTGCAAAATTGACTTCTTCGTGCGCGTCTGTTTATAGAACCCTTCCAATAGGAATCTTCTTTTGTGCAGGTGATGCCAAATCTATTTTAAATTATTCAGAAATTTGCGCTTCATATACTCACAACTCCATTGTTTCGCGTAATGGTTCGGTCTTTGCCGCAATTTCTGTAGCTAAAATACTAAATGGTGCTGGTTTAGAACAAAGTTTTTCAGATTCGTTATCGATAATTGAAAACTACGGTTCCAGTATTGATTCCAGGAAATTAATTGAAAGAATTAGGTGGTCATTAAATAATTACAAAAAAGTTGGGGTGCAAAAAGCCAGAAAATTATTGGGGACAGGCTCATCCATTCTTCAGACGATACCATTGGCGGTTTATATTTCTTTAAAGTCTAACAAATTTGAAGATGGTGTATTAACTGCTGCAAATTCATTTAGAGAAGATTTTGGCAAGGAAAAACGAAGAATGTTAAATTATGGGTGGACAGAACAATTGTTAGAGTGTGTTGGGGGAAACACCGATGGAATAGCGGCCATTTGCGGATGTTTTCTGGGAGCGCTCCACGGAATAGGTGGGATTCCTGATAAGTATCGCACAATTGAAAATTATTCAGAAATGTATAATCTAAAATGGAACCTCAAATGATTAGAAAATTAGACAAAAAAGTATTTGTTGGATCAGACCATGCAGGGTTTGGGCTTAAGAAAAAGGTCTTAAAATATCTCTCAAATAAAAATATAAAACACGAGGATGTGGGTCCTCATAAATACGATGGTTCGGATGATTATCCTGACTATGGATTTAGGGTAGCAGAGAAAGTCTCTAAAGGATTTGGTGAGGGAATATTAATTTGTATGATGTCTGGTGGAATGACTATTGTTGCAAATAAAGTTAAAGGGGTACGCGCTTTGCCATGTACAACAATTAAAGAGTCGAAATTTGCCAGAATACACAACAACGCTAACGTGATTATTTTAGCGGCCTTGAAATTTAAAAATCAACAGAAGCTTCATGGAGTGTTGGATACATGGTTTAACACTAAATGGTCTGAAGTTGAACGACATTCTCGGAGATTGAAGAAAATTTCAGATTACGAAAACAAACACTTTAAATAATGAAAGAAACGGAATTAAGAACTGTCGCAAATTTAAATATTGAAAGCATAAGCTCATCGACGGTTGTCGATTTTTCAAGAATATTGGGTGGTGGAAATAACAGGCTTTTCAAAGCTGTCACTGAAAACTGTAAAGAATTTCTCGTGAAGGAGTACTTTCCAGACGATCGAAAGAGACTTCAAAGAGAATATGGTGCCCTAGAGTTTCTCAATAAATCTGGATTTGATGACGTACCCACTCCTTATTTTGCCGATGAAACACAAAACTATGCGATATATTCGTTTGAAAAAGGGAGGATTGCAGACGCGAAAGCATTTACAAGTATAGAAATCGATAAAGTGGTATGTTTTTTAAACAAATTACAGAAAACAAAGCCTGAAAATGAAAATAGGGCTAGATTTCTGGACGCATTGTTTGCTTCACGATCATTAGATGAATATTCAGACACAATATTATTTAAGTTTGGAAAATTTGAGGAGTCTTTAAAATCAAAAGAGATTCATCCTAAAGTTACTAAATTGGCTGAAACATATCAATTAAGTGAAATAGTACGAGGAACGATAGAAAGGCTACACAAAAATTCTGCTACTAAAAAACTATTCAAACCAATTAAAGAGAGTGACATGAGGTTAAGTCCAGTTGATTTTGGTCCACACAATATAATTATGAGAAATAATGATGAACCATGCTTTATCGACTTTGAGTATTTTGGATGGGACGATCCCGTAAAAATAGTAGCCAACTTTTTACTTCATGAAGGCTCTAAAGACATTCCTCGTGAGCAAAAGTTATATTTCTTAAATAGATTTAAAGAACAATCGTCGTTACCTCTCCATGTTATCGAGAGAATTGATATTGCCGTTCAGTTAGCAGCTTTAGATTGGATAAGTATCTTGTTGTGGGGAATTGCTCCAGATAGAGTGGCTTCTAAGAAATTTTTAGATGCAGACCTAAATATTGAAAACTATTTAGATAAACAAATACATAAAATTGTGATCAGAATTGATGACTTGCAAAAAAAGTCTATTGAAGATCAATAGCTTGCAGACCCTCTTCTTACAAGCAGGTTGCGGGATGATCTCTAATCTATATTTTAAACTCCATAAGTAGTATACTTAGGCCCAGTTAATCGGTGTGGCGGGTTACTTATAGTTTCTATATAATGGGTACAGAAAGACCTAATTATATGCCCAACGAAAAAGCTTTTGAGCCGGTGGAGGTTCGTTCTTCAATAGACGCGGATCTTGATCCAGAAAAAATTATTCTACAAGTCGGAAGAAGATTCTGTGAGCCCTCTGAGAAACTTTATAAAAACGCTTCAGATTTGAAGGACGATCCCTTAAGAGCAATTGAATCAGTTGACTGGACTGGATCTCCGCTTACGGAAATGGGGGATCCCATTGACGGTTTAGTTGTTGCAGCCGCCAAACTACATACAGCTCAAAACGAACTCCCTCTTAACCCCAAACAAAAAGAACACTTTGAAGGATTTAGGCAAAATATAGAAGGAGCTGTGGGGTTCCTTGGTGCACTGGAATCTACCATTAAAAGCAAGGTTATAAGAAGTGTTGCCACAGGAGCCACAGTTGTCACAATGGCCTTGAGTGCCGCAGGTTGTGGAAATGTTGTCAAAAGCTATGTTGAGATCACTCCAAACACATCTCTTCCTGTTGAAGTAACAAATGTTCCTCTGGAGACATCAACCTCTTTTTCGACTCCTGAAACTTTCTCTACGGAAACAGAAACTCCTCCGACAGCTGAAGGCTCTCCTTATCCCACTTCTGCCGAAAACTTTGTAAAAACACCCAGTATTAGCGGTGCAGAAGCGGAAAAAAGAATTGTTGAGCTTGGGGCAGGAGCAGACCTCTCAGCACTGAAAGATTGGTATAAAGCCAATGGAATTGCCAGTAGTAATATGTTGCCTGTTATTTATGAGGAGGGTGGAGAAGTCCATTGGGATTTGGCAGCAAAAGGAACCAACGGCAATTTTCTTAAGTTCACAATTACAAGCGGGGTCGAGGCTAACCAATTAGTCCGTGCTATGGGAATGGTTGCATATCTCTATAACAGGCCGGAGTTCAAAGTCTCGGAACTGACTAAACCCGCAGAGCTTAATGGAACAACCCAGCAAATGATTTGGGACAAAAGCGGCTGGAGTGTAATAGGTGCTTTCAGAGGAGATTCCCTAGTAGGCTGGTTTAATGCAGATAAAAACATTTGGATAATGGAACAAACTCAACAGGTAGAAGTTACTCCTACACCGGAATATGAATCTCTCCACAGTTCTCTTGAAATAGAGGGTAATGTTGAAGGTTTGCCTGTAAAAGTAATTTTTGCTATTGGGCAGGATATGTACGACAGGGAAGAACTTCCACTGGATAAATGGATTGTTAATCCCGAGGCACAGGAATATTTGTCCCCTAACACAGTCGAAAACGTTCTAGCAAAAGAGATTATGAAAGCACACTATTTTGCCTGGCAGGGAGATGATTTTGTAAACAGAAAGCCAGTTACTTTTGAAGAGTATATTCAAAGATTGAAAGACGGTGAAGATATGAGTTATGAAATTGCTGCAGCTGTTCCAGGAAGTGTTCTTGAATCAACAGTTGAGAAAGTCGATCCCTTAAAACCGGTTGCGTATGTATTGGTAAACAAAATTGGTGGCTACAGTGGCGGGTCCAGTGCTAGGGACATGGGTTCGTTTAATTATGTAATAGACGGTTCACTTAGGATGGAAAAATATGTAAGCGTAGAACATTTAATATCTTATACGGGAACAGCAGATTTTGAGAAAGACGATCCAAGAATTGCCATGGGATATATATATACTTTGGGGAGTTCTTTACAAAGTTTATCTATGGATATTGAATACCAAAATGCCACTTTAAATCGGTCCAAGATACTTGAATACTCAGCAAGATTTTTTAAAGAAAGACCCGAGGTTAATCAGTTGATTACAGATCTATGGTTAAATCCAACTGGAGGAAGCAGAATAGAGAATTACATTAACTTGTTGTTAATCGAGGAGAGATAGATTAAAACCTCACCAATTGAATTTTTTGTGATACTAATATAAAGTTAGATAATGTCTGATGACACAGTAGTTGAGACCAAAAAACCCGACAAGGTTGTTAAGTTTCTTTTGGTCCTGTTGGGATTTTTTGTAGTCGTTATTCTTGCTGAAGTGGGTTATTATTTATTCACTAAGTACTCTCCTATACCGGTTAAAATATCAGGTGGCATCAATGGATATTCAGTACAGGTAGGTGACAATGATACCTTCAATAATTTATTAAAAGAAACGGGTTTTGGATCACCTTCTGACAAAAAATACTACGATTGGGAGAAGATAGAATGGCAGAATTTTTCAAATGTTGCAGTTACTCTCACCCAAGAGCCTCAAAAATGGGGAAGGGTAGTGGGTGCACAAAATGAAGTTTTGAGTTCTTTTGGTCAGGAGTTTGATAAAGGCAATCTTCGCTTAAAAATATACATCTCACCTGATTATACAGAAAAAGAAAGACTTACATATGCTTTGATTGTCGCATTAAGTAGGGCACTTATGATGTCCAAAAATCCGGATTTTTGGACGAACGAAGAAATAAGTACAAAGACTAATGAAATGATTAAAAGATATATCGAAACTTCCCCAAGACCTATAGAAGTGTCAAAAAATGGCTCAAACCTGCTGAGGTATATATTGTCCTTTTTTGAAAAGAATAATCCGTTTAAGGTGGGCAGAGCTCTGGCAGCATGCACAGGCTTTTTTGAGTGTGGAACAAGTACGACTCAGCTGAGGTGTACTATAACTGGTACATCTTGTGATTATATAGGTCAACCTTGTGTGGGTGGTGGTGTTTGTTTTAACGATACAGTTTGCCCTGCAGATACTAGCGGTGGCTCAATTTCGTGTGGTAATTATTTGAATTGTAGCCCAAGTTGTTCATCTTCAGAATGTGTTGTAGATGGTAGCAACAGTTGTTCGATAAGTGGTGGTGGTCCAACCCCAACTCCATCTCCAGGGGGAACCACTGAGTGTGGAACCCAAACTTGTGATAACGATACCCAAGTTTGTTGTTCCACAGGCTGTAAACCAATTGCCGACGGGTGTACTACTGCAACCCCACCTCCACCATCAGGTATAACTATGCAGGTAGTTGTTGGATTGGATAAAAACCGTAATGGCGTTTTTGATGATGGATATTATCAGGTAATTGAGGATCCGGGAGATGTAAATTGTGGAACTTTCCCGAACATTTCAGGTCTGGCAATAAATTATTCCGGTGCAGCTACAGGTTCAATAAACTATCACACTAATTGCGCCGGTGGAGCATACAATTACCCTTACTCTGCACAAGGAATTTCAGCTTCTGGAAATTTCACTTTTGCTCTTGCCAATCTCCCTTCAAACTATACATTAAAATGGATTGAGGAAGGTACCGGAAAGTGTACACTTTCCGGAGGCACGGTAACTTGTACCGGATTGGTAAGCGGACAAACATACGGTCTATGGTTTTTCTTGCAAGAAGCGCCCACCTGTACAGTTCAGGGTTATAAGGTTGTAATGCCGGGCAATCAAAATATTGCCCCTGCAAACAGCCAAACTGTTACCTTGAACGATCCTTTAACATCCACATCCACCCAGCCTTATTTTTTGTTTTATCAAAGTGCAAGTAAAACAAGGACGGTATCCGTATCTGTTCCTGCAAATTACACTGTAGGCTATACACTTTGCTATAACAACACGGCTTGCCATACCAGTGCTCCTGTAATGTCAAGTTCGGTAAATTTGCCGGATAATTCATTCTGCGGAAGCAGCAATGGGTATGCCGATCTCTGGTGGCATTATTATCCGCCTCCTTCCTGTACAATTTCGTTTAACTCGCCGAATTACAGTATGTCGGTGGGAGGTTCACAGACGGCCGGTACTAATGTGACTTTCTCAAACGGAACAATTTCCAGTGTGAATTTCGCATCTTCAAATACGGGTATAGCAACTGTTAATCCTGCCTCCGATACAACCAGTTCGTATACAACAAATATAACCGGAGTGTCAGGGGGATCCGCTACTGTAACGGCAAATGTGATTATGTCGGGTGTAAGCAGGTGTTCTGCTACGACGGCGGTTAGTGTCACCTCAAATCCCTGGTGGCAGGTAAAAGATAGTGACGTGGCTACAAATCAGGATCTAAGAAGCACTATTCCTCCGGGGCAATTATTTGGTAAAAATGGGGACGGGGGATACCCCGGCGTTGCCGTTTACGGTACATCGACAAACCTGACAAAACCGAATGTTTCGGCAACCGGTTGGCTTGTAAACACGACATACTCTACGAGCAAAATTTATGATTCGAATTATTTTGTAAATTCAATTCCGGGAGATGCCGTTATAAACCCGGTTTCATCAAGTTCTGTTGCCGGTAGCTTCTTTGCAAGCGGCGGAACTGCCTACAATGGATACTATTGGTACGTATATGACGGTTCGGCTATGGGAGGTATCCCGCTTACCATTAGCTCTGCTGCCAATCTTGGGGCCAGAAAAATTATCTTGATTGTTAAAGGGGCCAACCTGAGTATTAAAGGAAATATCAAACTTACCAAGGGAAGCGGATTCTTTTTAGCAGTTGCGGGTGAAAATACTGCCGGAAGCTATGGAAATATTATTGTTGATCCGGGTGTTGGTGGGGGAGGATCGGCGAACCTTGAAGGAATTTATGTTGCCGATGGAACTTTCAGCTCAGGAACCGGAGGAACCTCTCAACTTTGGGTGAGGGGAACGGTGGCGGCTTATGGGGGAATGAATTTACAGAGGGATTTAGGTTCTGCCACAAACACAACCACACCGGCAGAATATTTTGAATATGCTCCCGACCAGGAACTTCTCTTCCCGGTCGACCTTGCCTACAGCCTAACCACTTGGAGGGAAGTGGCTCCATAAAGTTGTGTTATACTAAAATTGTATGACCAAGGATTTAACTCCGGTTTATAAAAAATATAAAGGAAAGTGGGTAGCAATGGACGATCGTTTTGCAAAAGTGGTGGTATCCGGCAAAACCTCCTCGTTTGTTTACCGAAAAGCTAAAAAAATGGGGTATAAAGTTCCCAATATTTTTCGTGTTCCCTCAAATTTAACAGCTTTCATTGGATGAAGAAAATGAAGTTTGATTATATTAAAATTGGCCCACATAAAAGACCAATTATTCCTGTCAGACTTTCCTATAAGAATTCAGCTGTAAATGTTCCAGCTCTTATAGACTCTGGTGCTGATTTTAATGTTTTTCACCTGTCCATAGCCAAAGATCTTGGATTAAGTCTAAACATGGACAAGCCAATAATATTTGGCGGAGTTGGTGAAAAGAGTCAAAAATTAACCGGATTTTTGGCCGTTTTAGATTTAATGATTTACAATAGAGGCGAAAGTGTTAGCTTTTCAACTCCGATTGTGTTCACTAATGACATTCCATCAAACGGCTTCTCTCTTTTGGGTGAGATCGGATTTTTTGACCACTTGGGCCAAATATCATTTTTTTACAAACGAGGAAAGATTAATTTAGAGGTTTGATTGTTGGAGGGAAGTGGCTCCATAATATGGTAAAATCTTCTTGTGATAGTCATTTTGGAAAGAAAAGCCACAAAAGAAGAAATTGAGAAAGCTTCTGAGGAATTTAGTAGTTATGTAAAGGTTGTCGCGGATATTAAAAAAGAGATTATTGCCATCGGCGGAAAATTTCATGCCGATGCAGAAAAAATTCTTATAGAAAATGGTTCTGTACAGAAAAACTTATGGGGAGGAGGGTTTGATTTATCTTCCGGAAAGATTGATATGCAGGCAATAATAAATATTAGACCGGGGGAGGAGAATGACAGCATGGAAATACTTGATCCTGACATAAGAAAAGTGTTTACTAAGGTTACGGAAAATCTATTGAAATGACAAAGTTGGATTATTTAAATACAGCATCAGACTTACGAAGAGCAGCTTACTGGACGGCAATGGGTACCAACCAAAAATTTGTTTCTGTTTTATTGAAAAATCTTGAAGAAAAACCGGAACTAAAAAGATTTTTACAAATAGATTTGAATCTTGAACATAAACTTCTCGCCGAAGAGCTTCTCATGGCAAGCCACAGACTACAAAACATTTAGTTTTTCTTATTGGGAGTTAGGGGTTTAGTGGATCGGGGAGACTTCCTCCAGAGTTGACATTCTTTTTTCGTGACCATCGAGTATCGTTCCATGTCTATCTAGCCGGTCATCAATTTTATCCAGTTTAGTTTCGACTTTATCCAATCTGGTTTCAACGTTTTCCAATGTATCTTTGATGTCTTCCAGATGGGGCTCAACAACTTCATGGAAGGCCTCAGAAAAAACTTTATATAAATGTTCATCCTTAGAATTTTTTATCACAAAATCATTTAACATCGTGAAGAATTTTCTGTCAATATAACAATCGGAATGGTGTTATCTTTTATATGAACTCTGGCGGTGTTTGATAGTTTCAATGACGATTCCGACCTTGGGTTGTATTCTGTAAATCACTCTATACGGCCAAGTCCTGATGGATCGTGATCCTTCAAATTCTCCACTTAAGGGTTTACCTGAAAACGGAAACTCTTTTAGTAGTTGAATTTTTTTAAATATCTTTCTAGCCTCGACGACTGGAAGTTTTTTCAATTCTTTGGTGGCAACAGGTTTGAAGAAAAGATCCATTATTTAAGACCAAGCATTTTTTTCACATCGGCCTCGCTATAAAGTTTGGTTTCTTTACGAGCTTCTTTAAGTGCTTTTACTTCTTCCGGACTGGACAATATATCTAAAGTTTCTTCCCAGGACTCAAGTTCGGATTTGCTCATAAGGACAACCGGCTCAGAACCTCTTAACTTGATTTCAAAAGCTTGAATACCCATAGAGGCCTTTTTAATAAGTTTGTACAGGTTTTCCCTGGCTTCACTGGCGGTTAAAGTTATAGTAGTCATGCTATAATCGTACGAGTAGTCGTACGATTTGTCAATAGGCAAGCCAGGACTTTTGTATTAAGGTAAATTTGGTATAATACGGGGTAGTATGAGTGGACATTCTCATTTTGCAACCATCAAGCGCCAGAAGGCGGTGAATGATGCAGCCAAGGGAAACCTTTTTAGTAAGATGGCCCGTGCCATTATGATTGCCGCTAAAAGCGGTGGGGACCCGGACATGAACTTCAAGCTCCGGTTTGAGATCGACAAAGCAAGAGCTGTTAGCATGCCCAAGGAAAATATTGAAAGAGCAATTGCCAAAGCAACAACCGAGGCTGCCAATCTTGAGGAAATTACCTACGAAGGATTTGGCCCCGGTGGAATCGGGGTTATGATAGAGGTTGCCTCAGACAACAAAAACAGAACCGCGCAGGAAATTAAAAATCTTTTTGATAGGGCAGGGGGGAGTATGGGTGGCCCAAACTCCGTTGCCTTTAATTTTGAAAGCAAAGGATTTATGGTTATCAAGAAAAAAGATGATCCTGATGCACAAATGCTTCAACTCATCGATGCCGGGGCAGAGGACATGGAAGATATAGGAAGTAGTTTTGAGATTTATGTTGCCCCCGATAAGTTGGGACAAATTCATAAAGCCCTGGTTGCAGCCGGCTTTGAGGTAACCGAGACGGAACTTCAGATGAAACCCAAGAATTTCGTAACAGTTACCGATCCTTCCACTGCCGGAAAAATAATGAAATTTATTGATGAAGTTGAAAGCCACGATGATGTCCAGAATGTTTTCATCAACGCGGATATTCCCGACGACGTGATGTCTAAGATTTAAGAAATATACAATGTCCAAACGCACCCGCTTTGTCATTACCTCACTTATTCTTTCCTTCGGCTTTATTGGGGTACAGTTTTTAAATGACCAAAACAGATTTTGGGCGATAGGGATTTTAGGACTTTTGACATTTGCGCTTTTTCTCTGGTCTCTCTTTGAAAGTTTGGGTAGAAACATGACTCTCCTTACTTTGGTGCTGCCGGTGATGTATACGCTTGGCGTCGGGTTTTTCTGGTTTTTGCTCCCCGCCAATATTTTTGCGAGAATTCCAATTGTTCTTTTTTACGGTATTGGGATTTATATTTTATGTTTAACCGCGAATATTTATTCGGTTGCGTCGGTCAGAACCATAGCTCTTCTCAGAGCGGCGAGGGGAGTAGGTTTTGTGCTCACTCTTGTTGCTTCTTTCCTTGTTTTTGACGCAATCCTCTCTATTAGAACAGAAATATATTATTTAGTTACCGCGGTTTTTGTTTTGTCGTTTCCTTTATATCTTCAGGGCTTTTGGTCGATGGTTTTAGACAAGGAATATTCGGGGGAGCTTATGAAACTTTCCCTTATCTCCTCACTTATCACAGCAGAACTGTCCGCAGCGCTTTATTTTTGGCCTACAACAATAGTAGTAGGATCTCTTTTTTTGACAGCCTCTTTTTATATGCTTTTGGGATTGGGGCAGGCGAAGCTCGAGGAAAGACTTTTTAAGTCCACCATTAGGGAACACCTCCTGGTCGGAGCTTTAATCTTCGCTGCAATGTTTATTGCAACTCACTGGGGCGCGTAGCCTCAATTATTAATTTTAAATTTTAAATTAAAAATTACTGACACGGTCCGGCAGGGGAGGAGGGTAGTAGACACCCTATAATTATAGGATATATATTCGTGAAACCGAATATGTTTTCACGAAAATTATAGGTTGTTTTCACGAAATGCGACGTAGACACCTTGTCGAAGAAAAGCCGAAGCCCATTCTTGGAGGATTTGTATAGTTTGATATAGTTATTAGCTTCAAAATACACCTTTGCTCTTAAGTACGCCTCCTTGTGGATAACTAATATACATATAAAGGCGTGCAACAGTGTACTTCCTTTAGGGAGACGTGGCATAGAGAGCCATCACATATATTGATAAGGTAAGAGAGGTTCTACCACTCTCTATTAGGAAGTGTGATTAGATATACGGTTATATTGAATTTGATTAAACCGAGTATAATAACCCTTACACTCGGTTTCTAATATGTGGATGGAGCGTAGTGACTCTTGTTGTATGCATTAATCTTTTCCGGCCATTAATTGTTTATGGTCTTACTTTTTATATAATTCTCCACTTTTGAAAATTTGTTAAAAATAACTTCTCCGAAGTTTAGCCGAAGGAAATTCAACTCCTTTTCACCCCTCCCCCGGTCCCCGGTAGTTTTGTCTCCTTTTTATGGATTTTGCGGTATTTCCCATGTTTTCGGTTCGATTCGATGATCAAGTTAATCATCTTTCAATCCAGACTGGCTTTAGAATTGATTACACGAGGTTTTAGCTTCAGGCTAGGCATGGATTTTATCCCAAAAGTGTGTTAAAAAGACTAATCCATGGAACGCCAGCCTTATAGGTTCTCTGAACTTTTTACCGGTGATTGGAAACTTTTCGAAAAAGTTATTAAAAATCCCGAAACAGTTTTTGTCTATGACAATGACGGAATTTTTTCGGATACATCAAAAGAAGTTTACAAAAGATTTTCTGAAAAACACGGAATTCCGGTTAAAACCTCAGACATAGACGGTTGGACTTATTTAACTGACATCGCCAGAAACGCCGGACTTACTGAAGACGCTATAAACCATGCTGAAGACGATTTCTATAGTCCTGAGGTTCTTGAGAAGTCCCAAAGCATACTTTATGTAAAGCCGGTAATTCAAAAGACACTGAAGCACTATGGTCCTGAGCGGAATTTTATATTGACCTCAAGAAACTCGGAATTTAAAGATGTAACACTCAATTGGTTTGAGTGTAAATTTCCCGAAATTAAGCCTGAGAACATTCTTATTAGAAGTAATGGTGATAATCTTTCCGGTGCGGAATTTAAGATCCAAAAACTTAAAGAAATAGCCTCAAAAGCTCCGTGGGTTGTATTCATAGATGATGCCTTAAAATTTGTTCAGGCAGCAATTGAGGCTGATATTCCCAACTGTCTGGTGGTCAATATTCCTCAAGGTAAAACATTGCCCGATTTCACCCATGAACGCCTATTCGTTATTAAAAGATATCCGGACGGCCTTCAGGCAATTTATCCTTTTATGGATGCACTCGACCGCGCTCTCAAAAACGACAAATCTCCTTGTTTGACATAGGAACAAGGCTCCAGTAAACTGAGTATAATATGACTTCTCAAATTCAGTTACCTCTTTTTGAAGACTTCTTACTTTATATTAAAACCCAAAATTATTCCGAGGAAACTGTTTATAATTATGAACGTGATTTGTCGACATTCCGGCTTTTTTTGGAAGAGTTTGCTGGCCCCTCCCCCATTCTTTTTGAAGATGTCACAAAACTGGTTATTAATCAATATAAAGCGTATTTAGCATCAAAGGACAGATTAACCTCAACCAAAAAGGAAAAAGACGGTATCAAATTGTCTTCCTTTTCCATGAATAGGATGCTTTCCACCTTAAGGTCATATCTCAAATATTTAGTGGATGTGGATTATAAAATTCCGGTTGCTCCCGAAACGGTTAAATTGGTAAAAACTGAGAAAAAACATGCAAAAGTAGCCGAGTTTTCCGACTTAGTTAGGCTTATTGAAGCGCCGGAGGCTTTAGAAAAAAACCCTAAAATCGGGTTAAGAAACCGCGTAATGCTTGAGGTTCTATTTTCAACAGGAATGCGTATCAGTGAGCTTTGTAAACTTAAAAAAAGGGACATAGACGGCAGCGGAAAAATTTTCATAATGGGAAAAGGGAAAAAGGAAAGATTTGTGTATTTAACGCCCCGTGCAATACATTTTTTGGAAGTTTATCTAAATACAAGAAATGACAACTTAGCCGCTTTATTTATCCCTTATAGAGGTTCAAACAGTAATAAATCGGACAGAAGGATTTCCACAAATTATTTGCAGGCCAAGATTAAAGAGTATAGGGAAAAGTTAAGGATAAATGTTCCGACTTCTGCTCATTCATTGAGACATGGATTTGCCACTTATTTAGCCGAACAGGGAGCCTCCCCTGCTGCAATCCAGGTGCTTTTGGGACACGAGTCCCTTAATACTACAACACGCTATGTTCATTCGTCAGATAAGTTTGCCGAAGAAACCCACAACAAGTTTCACCCTCTTAAAAAATGAAATATGATTTAGCCTTTGTTCTAAATAGTGTGGTTTTTCCGTGCGCCCGGGGTACCTATGTAACCTCCGAAAGGCCGGCTCTTGAAAGGGTTCATGTAGTTTTATGTGCAAAAGAAATTCTTAATTTAATACAGCACGGCTTGTTGGAGCTGGAAATAAAACAAAGAGAAGATTTTGCGTCTCACAGCGAAGGGGTTAAGAAAGTGTCAGATTGGGCAAAATTAAATAAACTCGATTTTGATAGGGAGATTGATATTTCCGTTGGAGTTGCTGATGCTTTGGTTTATGGAGACGATATCGGAATATTTGAAATAGGAACGACTCGTCCGACAAAGATGCTTTTACTTCTAAAATATATATTACGGGAAGACCATCCAATGACGGTTCATTTTTGGCCGTACGGGACAAATAATGGAATTGTTTTTAAAAATTGGAAATAATATCCTCCGTCGCACAATCTTGACACAATGCCAACTAAAGTATACATTTAATGTATGGCTGAAGCTGCTCAAATTCAGTCGGTATTATCTGAAAGTATTGATCGGTATCTCGATTTTTTGGAATTTGAAGGCCACTTCTCCCCTCTCACTGTCCGCAATTACACCCTTTATTTAAAAAGAATTTTAGGTTTTATTTCCAAAAAAGTTCAAAAACCGAAAATTTCGGATATATCAGCATCTGTTATTGAGGATTACAAAAAGGACCTTGCAAAGATGGGTCTTTCAACAAAAACCCTGGGATTCCATTTGATTGCACTTCGAAGTTTTTTGAAATGGGAAAGAAGAAAAGGCGTAAAGACTTTGAATGCAGAGGAAGTGTTGGTACCAAAGACGGCAAGCTCAAAAATGGATTTTCTTTCCGGTGAGGATGTTGAAAAACTCATGAATGCGCCGGATTTGAAAACCGTTCAGGGAAAAAGGGATAAAGCCATAATGGAACTTCTTTACTCCACCGGACTTAGGGTTTCAGAATTGGCAAACCTGGACAGAGATAATATAGACTTTATAAAGAAAGAAATTATTATTGTGAGTACTGGTAAAAAACAAAGATTCATTTTTTTGTCTCTTAGAGCTTTAGGGTGGATAGAAAACTATTTAAAATCAAGAAAAGATGGCGGAAAACCGTTGTTTATTCATCATAAAGGTAGTACTAACGGTAATACGAGGCTCACCGTTAGGTCTATACAAAGAGCCATTTTGAAGTATAAGAAGAAAGCCGCGATTAAATCTGAGGTAACACCAAAAACACTTCGCTCTTCGTTTGCCGTAGATCTTCTTATGGCTGGGGCGGACACCAGAAGTGTCCAGAAAATGCTGGGACACAAGAATATTTCTACAACACAAATCTATACCCATGTAACAAATAAACAACCTAGAAATATAAACGAAACTTTCCATGGAAAGGGAGGAAAGGATTAGTGGAGCGGTTAGGTTACCATGATCATTCTTTTCCCCCAGCTTGCTTTACATGTCCTGCCAGAATTTATGCAGAGGGTGAATATTATTGTGATCCCGGGAGACTTGATGATGGATCCCTTATTCTGGATATTGCCAGGTATAGGTCTAGTGGGTGTCCCGACAAAGCCAAATCGGTTAAGTTGCAAGCATCTTCCGAAATCCTTTTACGGAAAGTGCTTAGGAAGTAAGTATCCGAAAAATTAATTATCAGCCCTCTTAAAAAGTTTCATCGAGTATATTTTGATATAATGGATTTATGGTCACTATAGTTATTCCGGGATATTCGGCTCACAATAAAGAATGGCTGGAAGAAACAACGGGAAACATAAAAACAGAGGGCGAGATTAGGCCGATTTATTGGGGACATTGGAGTGATCCCGGTGTTAAGTTTGATCCTCTTGAGAAAGCAAAACTTCTTGATGGAATATCCGGAAAAAGAGTTGTCAATATTGTTGCCAAGTCGATAGGCACATTGGTTGCCTGTCATTTGATACAAAGAAGTCCGGAAAAAATCAGAAAAGTTATTCTTTGCGGAATCCCCCTTAATGATCTGATGGAAAGTAGCAAGGAAACTATCAAGGCAGCTATTAAGAATATCCAACCTGAAAATTTAATTTGTTTCCAAAACGACGAGGATCCGCATGGGGGCTTTGACACGCTGAAAGGTTTTCTTTCGGGAGTTGGGACAGACACTAATATTGTTTCAAAACCGCGTGCCGATCACGAATATTTTTATCAAAGTGAATTTAACAAGTTTCTTCTGGGGTAGTTGTTGGTGCGAATTGCTATCGCACTTCGTATGAAAGGCTTACCGTAACATTAATTTCGGTTTGTCCTGCCTGAATACTTGGCTCAATCATTACTTTATCGAGGGTAACCCCTCCACCCATGGCCGGGAGCGGTCTTATTTCATTTGAACCCTGGCTTTCAGAAATGTTAATTACTTTTCCAAGAGTTATTCCGGCGGCAGAAGCCAGGCCCTGAGCTTTGCTTTTAGCTTCGGCAACCGCCATCACCCTGGCTTCCTGAAGTTTCTCTTTTTTGGTCGCATCATTCAATTCAAAACTGATTCCACCTTCCATATTAACTCCAACCGTAGTTGCACTAACGATTATATCGTTAACTTTGTCAAAATCCCGGATGGTGATTTCGTAGCTTGTTGAAACTTGGTAGCCGGTAATTCTCCCTACTGAGCTTTGGTAATCATACTGGGGATAAAGATTGTAGGAAGTTGTTTTAATGTCTTCCTTGGCAACCCCCATGTTTTGTATGGCATCGGTTAGCGCTTTTGATTTTTTGTTTACAGAATCCTGTACTATCTTGAGGGAAGCCCCTGATTCCTGAATACCCACGGTAATTTTGGCGATATCGGGGGTAACATATACCTTACCCTCTCCGGAAACCACAAACGGCTCACCCTTGGTTTGAGAAGTTGTATTAAAGTTTATTGCAGGTCCCCATTTGGCAAAGACAAAAAGAAGAATAAAGAAGGCAACTACTGCGGTAACTTTTCCTCCGACTTTCGGCATAATAAATTTATTCTATACTTTCTTCTTCATCTACGCCACCTTTTTCCAAAACCGCTGCGGCGGCAACTGAGTCTGCCTTGTCTGCAAAGCGCATTAAGATAACGCCCTGTGTAGCGCGACCGAGTTGCGGAATATTCTTAAGAGGAAGCTTGATTACCTGCCCCATTCTGCTCGTTATAACAACCTGGTCAATGTTTTGCGTAACCATAATTGCGGTTTTAAGAGATCCTGTTTTATCCGTAACTACGGCTGCTTTAACTCCTTTACCTGCCCTTTTTTGTACGGGGAAAAGATGAACCGGAGTGCGTTTACCAAGACCTTTTTCGGCAATTGTCAAAATGTCCCTGAAAAATTTCTTTCTTTTGTCTGCAGGAATAGTTTCTTTAGCAGGGAAAACTTCCATACCAATGAGTTCATCCTCCTTATCGAGTCTGATGCCCGTAACTCCCGTAGTTGCCCTACCCATCGGTCTGACATTTGCCTCCGGGAATTTAATCGACTTTGCGCCTTTTGTCAAAAGAATAATATGATCCTCCCCCGTTGTTGGGTGAACGGAAACCAATTGGTCTTCGTTCCTGAGTTTTATGGCAATGAGCCCCGAAGCTCTTAAGTTTTCAAACTCGGATATTTTAGTCTTTTTAATAAGCCCCGTTTTTGTAGCCATTATCAAATTCTTTATTTCTGAATCTTTAGCCATCGGAAGAATGGATCTTATTTCCTCCCCCTGCTCAAGATTCAAAAGGTTTACCAGTGCTTGTCCTTTTGCCTGACGGGAGCTTTCCGGAATTTCCCAGGCTTTTATACCGAAAACACGGCCTTTATTGGTGAAAAACAATATTGTGTCATGGGTTGTAGCATCTACCAAATGCTCAATTTCGTCCTCCTCTTTGGTTGTCATTCCGATTACTCCTTTTCCACCGCGCCGCTGGGCCCTGTAAGCCCCTGCCGAAAGCCTTTTAACGTATCCGGTCTTGGTAACCGTGATAAGTGTTTCTTCTTTGGCAACTAAATCCTCTTCGCTAAACTCCCCTACTGCATGTTTATAAATTTTGGTACGTCTGGCGTCTCCGTATTTTTCTCTAAGCTCTCCCAGTTCTTTAGTAATAATCTCCAGAACTTTCCCAGGATCTTTCAAGATGGCGGTAAGTTCATCGATCAATTTTTTGATTTCCGCGTATTCCTTTTCGATCTTTTCGCGCTCAAGTGCGGCAAGGCGCCTGAGCTGCATATCTAAAATCGCAGTTGCCTGTATATCGCTTAGTTTAAACCTACTGATAAGATTTACCTTGGCATCTTCCTGGGTTTTGCTTTCCCTGATTGTTTTAATGACGGCATCAAGATTATCAAGAGCAATCTTTAGACCCTCCAAAATATGAGCGCGTTTTTTGGCCTCTGTAAGGTCAAAAATAGTACGTCTTGTGACAACTTTTTGTCTGTGTTTTACATACTCAACCAGAATTTGCTTGAGGTTAAGAGTGTGCGGAGTTCCGTCAACCAAAGCAACAAAATTTGCGGGGAAGCTGCTCTGGAGTCTTGTATGTTTGAAAAGATTGTTAAGGACAGCTTTGGGTTTGGAGTCACGCTTCAGGTCGACCACCACGCGCATTCCGTCTTTATCGGATTCATCCCGAAGGTCAGCGATGCCGACCAGTTTTTTATCTCTGACAAGTTCTGCTATTTTGGCTACAAGTTCGGCCTTATTGACCTGATAAGGAAGCTCTGTTATGACAATTTGCGGTCTTCCCTTAGCACCTTCCGTAATCTCGGCAATCCCTCTGACAACTATTCTCCCCCGCCCTGTCGAGTAGACTTCGGAAAGGGACGCCGCGTCATAAATTGCGCCCCCTGTGGGAAAATCCGGGCCCGGAATATATTTAATAAGCTCATCAATCGTCGTGTCGCTTTCAAAGCCGATTTGGCTGGGGTTGACCTCTTCCTGTGTTAGAGCTTTCTCCTCTCCCGAGGCAACAAGATTAATTTTTTTGATAATAAAATCGGTATGATCCTCATGTGTTTTTGCTTCTTTCTCCTCTTCGGTCTGAATTTTAATAACGCGCCCCGCTTTTATAGTTGCGATGACCGCATCAACCACCTCGTTTAAATTATGAGGTGGAATTTTAGTGGCCATTCCGACGGCAATTCCCTCAGACCCCATTAAAAGTAAATTGGGAAGAAGCGCCGGCAAATAAACCGGTTCTTTGAGGGTGGCGTCAAAAGTATCTATAAAGTCGACCGTTTCTTTCTCAATATCGGTCAGTACTGAATCGGCAGCCTTAGCTAGTTTAACCTCCGTGTTGTGACTGATAAAGCCATTCGAAATAAACGAATGGTCAGGGCTATTAACACCGATCGAATAAACTCTCTCCTTAGTTGAATTTTCGACTTTTACTATTTTGTCAAACAGAAATCCGTTTTTGATTATTTCCTCAAAGACAGACCCATCCCTTTTACTTAAAATCTTTTTTAGTTCGGGCCACAATTTTTTAAGTTTTGGATATCTGTCAAAATTATGCTTTTTAAGCCAGCCAATGTTTTTCGTATAGTCGGCGGAGCCCCTAATGTAATCGGAGATAAAAGGAATAAAATCGGTTTTGCTCATCACCCAATCATCAGAATTCATTTTTGAAACCTTCTCTAATTTTTTATTTTTTCTTTCGGAAACAAACCCGATTTTTTCTTTAAACAAATCCAAATTATTCCTGCCTCCGAATAATAATTTATGAATATCTTTTGACGGCTGATATCTGTTTGAAGATTCAATCCCAAACCTGAGTAAAATAAGTTGCAACTCCGACAGTAGTTCTTTACTCTTGGAGATAAAACAAACTTCCGGTGCCCCCGATAAATAAACACTTCCGTCGCCTTCGGCGTACCCTTTCAGGAAAGCGGACAGGCTCTCTCTGGATGACAAAAACATTATTTTTGGAACTGTTTTACCGCCAGCCCTCGCCTTAACCAGTCCGATATTTTCTAAAAATTTAATAATCTGAAGCGAATGTATTTCAAGAGATGTATAGGACTTTTTAGTAAAACCGACCGGCAATCTTTTATACTCATGCAACCTGCAATCAGGAAAAACCTTAGTAAAAGCCGTTTTAAAAGCATTGAGATATTCACTGTTGTTGTTTGAGAAGCCTATCTGTTTGCTTGAGACATTGCCCTCGGCAACCAACGACCCTAAAATAAATGCCAAATTGGGAGTCATCTTTTCGGGAAGATTGTGTTCATCTGTTCTTTTATCTTTTAGCTTGGGGTAAAAATTGGTAAGAGAGGGATCACTTGGGAATAGTTTGTCCGATCTGTTTATTACTGCATATTCCCCATTTTTAATTCCACCCAACATCTTCCATGCAAGAGATGGTTTCCCTTTTTCATCAACACCCCAAGTCAATACAGGGTGATTAACCGAACCCTGAAGAGTAAAGCCTCTAAAAGTCTCAATTTTTATTGTGGGATGGACTCCCGAATCAAACCATTTTGGAGCATCTTTTTCCGTGTCATTAAAGGAGAGAATTCTTACATTTTTTCTTCTGCCTATATCTCTGATCCTTTCAAGTCCGCCATCGGTAACAATTAGCGAACTGCCGGTAACGCAATACCGCATGGCTGCAGGTGGGTCTCCGTCAACACTTCCGAAGTTTCCCTGTCCGTGAACCAATGGGTAGCGCATTGAAAAAGTTTGTGCCAACCTGACCATGGCATCATAAACCGCCATGTCTCCATGCGGATGATACTTTCCAAGAACTTCTCCGACGACTTTAGCAGACTTGGTTGTACTGGATGTTGAATAGTGAAGCCCCATCAAGTGCATTGCATAGAGAATGCGTCTGTGGACCGGCTTCATGCCGTCTCTGACGTCCGGAAGGGCGCGGGCAACTATAACACTCATTGCGTAATCAAGATATGAAGAAGATAGTTCTGTAGTAATCTCTGTAGGCAGTACTTTACCGATTTCTGTGCTCATTTTGGCAAAAAATAATCGAGGCTAATTCAGCCTCAAATCATTCTAGTGCAACCAGGGGTAAATAACAAGGAGTACTTGAAGGAAAAACAGAGAAGCTGGCTGGCTTTAATTTGATGGTTTTTAGGCCTTCAAATCTCTGTTTTGTAAAACTTGATCAGTTGCCGTAACTGCCGTAACCTGCGGGGTTGGCGTGAGCGAACCATAAATGTCCTGGTCCGAAACTGGGATCAATGCCTTGATCCATGATCACCGCAAATTGTCCCCAAATACCGTAGGCCCCGTCGGGAATCAAACTTAAATCGGCTGCGTAGTTGCCTACCCAGACAATTTTGTAGTGCCAAACCGCACCCGATCCACCGGGAAATGCGCCATTCCATTCATTGTTTTCCCAGGCCGCGTAAGGTGGTTTTGACCAACCTTCAGTGTTGCCCCTGACCCATTCGGAATTCCACTTCATGACAAGTTTGTCATTGGAGTAGATCCCCAAATAATCAGCAGGAAGACCTTTTGCAAGACTCCAACTTGCACCGGTTCCATTGAAAATATTGGCGACATCGTTGTAACCGTACTCGTCAAATCCACCAGCGAACGCAGTTGTTGCCGGGGCGAGTAAAGCAATTACCAGAATCAGAACAAAAACCTTTTTCATGACCTATCTCCTTGTTTGTTAAATAGCTAGCCAGCTTCTCAGGCCATTATTATACCAAAAAACAAGGAAAATTCAAATACTACAGGATAGCCCAAAAGTCTGTGGCTACTTTGTGGGATAGAGATTTAAGGATACCCCGCTCCCGCGCTTCATCGAGGGTTGAATAAGGAATCAAATCAAAAGGATTAATATTCATATCTTTTAAAGCGCTTGGACCGATCCGGCTTCCTTGGGCTATAAGCTCGGCATTCGAAGTACCCAACCTCCCGAGTTCATCATCGGATGTCAGTAAAGCGTAATCCTTTGCGCTAAATGTGGATGTCCAGTTTCCTCT
This sequence comes from Candidatus Woesebacteria bacterium, assembly GCA_003484955.1. Taxonomy (GTDB): domain Bacteria; phylum Patescibacteriota; class Microgenomatia; order UBA8517; family UBA8517; genus UBA8517. The sequence continues at coordinate 11,618 of DMZH01000003.1, read as the reverse complement.
CGCACACCTCTCTTCGGTATGTCCGTGGTGTATGAAACTATTGACATTTAAAAGCTGTGGACTGGCCGATAGGTTTTCATTGTTAAGTATTGGCGAATAATATCTTTCCGGCCCGATACAACCCAAAAGGTGCCCCGAGCAGGCAAAAACAGTCCTGATCCCGTAAGAAGCGGCGGCGTAGGAAATAGTCGTTGCCCCATATGCCGTTAAAAGCGGAGAAATTATAAGTAATGTTTTGATGTCGTGTTTCCCGTTGTTTTTCTCTATGTATTCTATTGTTTTGTCCAGTACCGCAACGTGCTGCATTCCGGAGGCTGTATTGTCGCAAATTGTGATGAGCCTTGCTTCAGAAGGAATTAATCCTTCAAAGTTAATATCACAAACGTCGGCAATCCTGCCGAACTTATTGCCGGGGTCTTCCACCTTGACGTGTTTACTGTGCGCGGAAGTATACGGAATATCTTTTCTTAAAAAATTGTATAAGGAAGACTCGAACCTTATCATGGGGCCTTCCCTTGTGATGTGAATAATGAAAGAATCTTTCTCGGGATTATTCAGTGTAAACAAATCCCCAATCTCTCCCACATACAGGGCCTGATTCATACCAATAGACATATCCTCCAGGGCGGCGTGTCCGTAGTGGAATCTGGAGAGCTGAAAAGACAGTTCATCATTATCATCGAGTGCCAGTCTCCCTAAAGATACTGCTTCATTCTCCGGTGTTCCAATGACAAATATCTTGGGTTTGGCAACACCCGTGAACTCTTCAAAATGGGGCAAATTAAGCTGAATTTTGAGTAGATTTCCTTCGGCCTTACCGGTTTCCCTGAAATGTGTAAACCTACTAAGGTTTACGTATTCGAATTTGCCTCTTTCAATATCAATATGCCTGTCTATATTTTCGGTAACTGTTGCTGCGAGGTCTGCTACTTTGAAGAATATGGATTCTGAAGACCGGGACTGAAATTTGTCAGTTTCAGCAGACATGCTAATGGGCAATATACTTTAATTTCTTAGGCCCTGTCAATGATGAATTAACATAAAAAAGCATGGGCGGCTTCGTTTTTTTCTTGACAAAAAAAGGTGTCGTGTTAAAATATGTTTACAAAAGACGAGGGAGAGACCGGTAACGGCTCGAGCTCGTTTTTTTATTGTTTTGGAATTACGCAGAACGATTCAATGTTTTTATAAAATTTCATCTTTTTCTCCCCTGCCAGCTTGGGTAAACGCCATAATTTTGTCTCCAAAAGCCTGATTATTTTATCCTCATACGAGCCAACTTTAAAAGTTTTTCTTTTGGTCACTCTTAAATATTTACACTTTGCGGCATACGCCATCAAATCTGCGATTTGCTCCTCAATGTCGTGGTTCCTCTTTGTTACGAAAGATATGGAAGTTAGTATGTTTTGAATAATTTTGTAATCAACATTAAGATCTTTATTTTGCGGTGCCAAAAAGTACGAGAACGTATTTAGATAATATCTGTCTTTCTCTGCCGTAGCCGATTCAATATTAACTTTTCCTTTTGCGGAAGCTAAACCTAAAAGCCATGTTGTAAATTGCAGAAAAATTAAATTACCAGTTTCTTTGATAACCTTTACAGAATTCCAACCATTTTTTATTGCCTGTTTGTTGTCACATACGACAACAAAAAGAATTATATTTGCTAGATTTAAGAACTTATATAGATCCTCAAAGAACTCTCTACGTCTTGAGAGATTCCGGGAGAAAATTGAGAATGATCCTTCATTTCTAGCAATTTCTCTTGAGTGGAAGACGATGTTTGTATTTCCCCAATATTTAAATTTTATTTGATCGGCAAATATTTTTAATTCATTTCTTTTATCGTCTTCAATCGCACACCCCGATAAAACGTAAACGTCCGACTGTTTACTTGTTGGGTTTGATTGACCAAGTTCGTCTATAAACAATTCGTAGCATCGCATATATGAATATTAACATGTACAGGTTTCTCATGCTATAACACAACAATAAAAAAGCAGGGGTGGCTTTCACTCTCCCCTGCTTTTTTTCTCGCTTAACAACTAATAAATTAGTTAAGGATGTATCAGTGAACCTTGTCTTCCAATTGACCAAATGTATGGAGTTGCCCCATATCCATCACCAGGACCAAAATTGTCACCCCATATCTCAACAAATCCATCGGAGCATTTTGTGTTATTAAATACTGTTCCAAAATCAAGACCAGGTGTTGATCCGTAATCACCTGACCATTTTACTACCACACTGCATGTTCCATGATTTTCTGTGTAACCCAAACTTTCCGAAGTGGCGTCATTGATAAAGTAAATCCCCTGCTCCTCCCCAGAATTACCAATAGATTTACAATTGTATAGGTCGGCTCGTGTTCCATACCCGAGATAAGGATCGGTTACAGACGTATCACAATTGTCATCAGCGCTAGGATTACCCGCAAAGGCTAAACCTACAAACACAAATACTCCAGCAATCCCAAAAACTAAACTAAACTAAACAATAACTTTTTAATATTTATTCACCCCCTTTCGCAGCCTTTATTAACAGACTACAAGAGTCTGCTTCGAGAGGGAGGCCTCCCTCTCGAGAAAGCCTTTTAATATACACCCTCCTTATCTCCGCTTTCGGCTTTTGGGAACTATCCGTTCACGCCTTAAGCCGAGATTATCGGAAGGGTTGTGCACTATCGATAATAAAATCTGGTGCACAAAAAAACCGCCCTTTAGGAGCGGTTTACAAAACCACTTACAAAAATACAATTAATATATTCGTAAATCATCTGCCGCATAATTACACCGTTATTTGTTTTTCTTGCTCATACGGTAGAGGTAATAGGCAATGCCAAAAAGGATCAGTGCAATCCCAATTGAGATCTTTTTGTGGGTCAGAATCCATTTAATAGGATTCGGGGTTTGGTTGGCAAACTGGTTAATTTGGTTAACAACTCCTCCCTGATCCGGTTGAGGGCTGCCTAATTCGGGTGTTGGACTTGCTGTAGCTTCAGTTCCCAGTACACTTCCTGCCCCCGCCTCCTTGGGGAATATTGTTACATTCCCGCCTGTCGACGATGGCGTACCTGTTGTAACAATTGTCACCGTTCCCCCACCATCTCCCACAAGAGCTGAAGAATTACCTGCATGGTCTAAAGCACGAATGTTGTAGTATTTACCGCTTCCGGAGTGATCTTCATAGGTCATGTCGGAATTTGGCGAGGAATTGACAGTGGCTATTTCATGAGAGCTGTCGGCCGAAAAATCAGGAGTATCTCCCCTATAGATTATTACTTTGTCAAAATCTGAATCGCTGGGTGTATGGTAATGAAGCCTGTACCCGTCGGAAAGCCCGTCTTTGTAATAACCTGAAACCGAAGACGGTCCGGAATTGTCAAAGATGGTTGAAGTTGAGCGTGATAGAGAACCATCTGTAACTGTAAATGTGTATGTTGCTTCTTCATCGATTTGAGCAGGGGTTACCTGTACTTGGCATGGGGTGGCTGTCGGATTTAGTGTTGCAAAATTAACCGGAGAGCCCCCATTCTTACTGACGGAAAATGTAACCGAGGAAGCATCACTTGTACAGGAGAGTTTAAAGTCTCTTGTGTTTATGTATGATGGCAATGTTTGAATGGCCAAAACAGTTGATGCCTTTGCCGGAATGACAACTCCGAAAAGCATCAATAAGCCAAGAATCAATGATGTCGTAAGTTTATTTTTTAGCATGTTTTCTGGGTTTTATTTCCTCTCTTTTTGTAAATCCGTTCAGGAAAAGTCCGGTTGCAAGCATAACAAGAGCAACAATTAAAACCAAGGTCGGGCTTCCTGTCGCGGGAAGTTCGGTTGATGCTCCCAAAACCTGTCCTTGCAAGTTTCCGCCGTAGCCAAGTACACTGCCTATCGAAACCGTAGAGTTGGCAGTGTTACAGGGAACAGAGGTTTGTTCCTCATCCCCGCCGTAGTAGTATGAGTCGCATGTGGCAAAGTTGGTATAAAGTCCATTTGTGGAATCTGTAGAAATAGTCGCCTGGTAAGTCAGAATGAAAGATGCTCCGACTGCCAAGTCTCCTACATTACTCCAGGTTATAACACTTCCGGAAACTGTAGGAACGACTGCGGTACCGGTTGTTGAGCCTGCAACAAAACCAAACCCTCCGGGAAGTATATCTATAATATCAACTCCCTGTAGATCAACATTCCCATCGTTTTTGACAGTTAATGTATAGGTAACAGTGGAGCCGGCCGTTGTTCCCCCACTCCTATCATTTGATTTAGTGACGGTGATATTGGGATTAAGTTTTAGATTACTAAAGGTACAAGTAACTGTTTCTCCAGGATGCAGATTAATTTCATCAACCAAACCTTTGTTGTCACAGGTTGCACCCTCCAAACTCCAACCGTCCTGTTTTAATTCACTTACAGAATATACTCCGGGTGCAAGTGGGCCGCTATCCAGAGGATTATCTTGATCTGTAAGGGTAAAGTTGTTTTCACTCCAACTGGGATTAAATGTGAACACTTGAGGATCCCTTTCAGGATCTGTTACTTTATCAACAATAATATGTCCAGGATTTAGTGTGTTGAAGGCAACACAGTAATAAGTTTGATCGTATTGAGGGTTATTTATCCATTCCCAATTATCGTAGTTATAAGTGTCGCCCGAGCAATAGAACTCTGCGCTGAAATCACCACTATTGCTAAATGGCAAATAGGTATTATCAGGGAAGACTTCTCGGACTTCAATTCTCCCTCCAAAATTAGAAAGGTCGTTGATTATTGCATCCGAACTTACATTAAAAGTATTCCAGGAACCAGCCAATGAATTTGTGTCTGTCTGGAAAGATCCAAAGCTCCCCGCCCCCGAAGGCCCATATTGGAAATCCCAGTCTTCTGATAAAGAACAACTTGAGTGAGAATCTACATAATCTTGGGCTGTGTCTGCGTCGATGGTTGATCCATGATTACCCCAATTTGGTAAATCACTTTCATTCTCACAAATTACTTTGTAGCCCTTGATGGTAACCGGCAATCTTTGATTACCAAAATTATAATTGGGATTGTTTAGTCCCTGTGCACCTTGGGTCATATCGATTATGTATTCACTACCACTTGGTGCGGTTTGGGTCCAACTGGGCTGAACTTCTTCGTAAACTCTGTAAGTTCCAGGTCCCAAATCTCCAAAGTAATAGTGCCCTGATGCATTAGTCAGATCATAAATGTCAGGTCCATCCGGTCGATCAAGATAGATTTTCCAACCTTCAATGGGAGGCTCTTCGTTGTCCCAGGCACCATTACCGTCCAAATCATTCCACTTATATCCAGCAATATTGCCATTAAGGAAATTAATAAAATTATTATTGGTTGAGTCTTGTCCGGCGGTGATCACTACGCTTGAGGGAATACTTATCTGTGTCCAGCCGCTCAAAAGACCCTCGGAAAGTGAATATGCACCCGGTGAAAGATTGTCAAATTTATATCCCTCTGCTGTGGTGACTTGTGATGCAAGTAAAGTTTGGTTTTGGTATAGGGAAATTGTCCATCCGGTTAATGGAACCTGGCTACCCTGGGCGTACTTGAAACCTGAGATTGAACCAAGTTTGGTATTGGTGAATTCACAACTTACATTCTCTGTCGGATGATCCAATGTCAGCGTAACTGTGCGGCCATTCACGTCATGGGCTACGTCCTCATCCCCAGTACACGAGATGTTTGTTAATTTCCATCCGGTAGTCAGGTCTTCGGTTATTGTATAAGTAATGCCGTTAGTATTACTTCCCAAATTTGGAAAGATCTTGTAGCTATCACTACCGTTGCCATCATCATTTAAAGTAAAGCTCCCAAGTTGTGGACTTGTGAATCCAAAATTCTGCACATCTTGGGGAATTGCAGATTTAGTGATAGTGATTGACCCGCGCATTTGATTCCCAAAATTTCTTTCGGTTTTATTGCCATTACTCGTCATTGCAACTATGTAGCTTCCGTCATTCTGTCCGCCAACGGAGGTATCTAAACCGGTTGGGTCAGTCTGTGCCCAACCTTCATTATTTTGTTCGCGGATAATATATGTTCCTGGACCAAGATCTGAAAAAGTGTAATGGCCGGTCGGATCTGTTGAAGTTGATCTCTCACCAGAATCCAGTTGACCGTTGTTATTTGTGTCTATATAAATCAACCATCCCCAAAGGCCAGGTTCACCTGTATCATCTTCTCCGTTGCCATTCAAGTCTTCATATTTCTTTCCGGAAATTTGACCAAGATTAAAGTTCCCAAAATCGACGCCTGTTACATTTTGCCCACTTACAACTGTAAAATCGACAGGGTTTGTGGTTGTTTGGGACCACCCGATTTGTCCAGACTCACGAATTCTATAAATTCCGGGTCCAACACTAAACGTGTAGTTACCGCTTGTGTCGGTCATGGTGGTTGCGTCGACACTTCCATTAGCACCGGTATCAAGGTTGATTGTCCAACCAGAAAGTCCTGGTTCTCCAGCATCTTTGGTTCCGTTTCCGTTTAAATCATTAAATTTTTGCCCAGAAATTGAAACGTTGTGGAAGTTTACAAAATCGTTGCCTGTTGAGGATTGGCCAGCAGCAAGGTCGATGTTTGATGGTGAGTCCACTTGTGTCCAGCCACCTAGAAGGTTTTCGAATAATGAATATATACCCGGTAAAAGATTATTGAAACTGTATCCGGAGAGAGTTGTACTTTGAGTGGCGATTAGGGTTTGTTCCTGATAAAGCGAAATTATCCAGCCAGCCAACGGAGTTTGGTTTCCAACTTCATATTTGAAACCCGAAATTGAACCAAGTTTAGTGTTTGTGATTGTACATTCACTAATTCCGCCTGCAGACACAGATACTCTTGCACAAGTATTGTTTGTTTCGGCCCATCCTATTTTTGGTGATTCAGTAACTGAATAAGTTCCGGTTGTAACTGTATAGTCGACAAATGATCCTCCTGTTACATTTTGTGTTGCAGTTCCTGTAATTGTTCCGGATCCGGTTGCAGTAACACTAAACACTTCCGCTTCGTTAGGAACTGTAATTTTGTTTACTCTCAATGTTCCATTTTGTTGTGTATTAGTGAAAGTACAAGTAATATTTTCTCCAGCAACTAAATTGATAGAGATTCCGTCCGTAATTGGAGAGAATGTTGATGGAGAATTACTTGTTCCATCTGTTACACAAGTTTTGGAAAAGAGTGACCATCCAGGCATAGAATCTTCTGTAATAGTGAAGGTTCCAGCAAGTAAACTATTGAAAGTAGTCATATTGAGGAGTGTGCCGTCTGCGTCGTCGTCAAGGGTAAAACTAGAGAGACCGTTGCCAGTCGTGACGAAAGTAAAATCTTGGAAGTTATCGGGCTGGGCATCTTTAACAATTGTTATTGAACTTGGGGCGGCTACTGCTCCAGCAGAAAGTGAGCGATCTTGGTTGCCGAGACTACCTTGAGTCCAATTTATGAGTCTCATGTGGTATGGAGAGCCATTGATTCCCCCTGCGGATTGATTGGTGCCCCAATCGGCTTCGCGGGCAATATGGCCACCCCAGGCGAGGACGGCTGTTGCACTAGTTGCTGTGAATGTAACATTTATACTAGTGCTTGCTGAATTGGCATTCAAATCCCCTTGTGTGGCATATACCACATTAGAGATAGTACCGCCATAGAGTGTCATTAATTTTTCATCTGCAGGTAATGAATTGAATCTATCGGTTGGCTGGCCAGATACTGGACTACCGACACTTGATGGAGTCGGGATTGTGTAAGTAGAGTAAGTTCCGGGCACCCCTGCAACACCACTCGTTGGATCAATAGATTCTACTGAGTGACCAAAAGGGGAATGTGGCTGTAGACGATTATAACTGGTCAAGAAATCAATAGCGTGGGCGCCAGAATGTTTAATATCGTATTCAAGAGTAATGGTGATTGGAGTACCAAGGGGTAGATCTTCCATAATGGTGCGGTAAGGAATAGAGAGACCCTCGACATAATGAGAATTGGATGAGCCCGCGTTACCGTTTACCCACCCCACAGAACCTCCAAGTGATAAACAATCATTGGGTGATCCAGATGTTCCGTTACGGCACTGCTCAAGACTGGCAGAAGCATTATTAGAGTTCTTTAGTGTGTAGATACGTAAATTTCCGAGACCGTTTGTAACCTGGTATTGAGGTGGCGAGGTATCATCTACGGTAGCTTTACGGAAATCATCAAGCCAAATATGAGCGGCTTCATTATGGGAGCTTGTGCCAGCAATAATTAACTTGGCCTCTGTTGTCACACCAACTCCTTGGTCTACGTTAATACCACCCCAACCGTTCCCTGCCGTAGTGATATTATTTACTGTCACAATCGAGCCGTTAACAGTAATTCCGGATTTATCATTATTTAAGACACTTACCCCGTCTAATAAAATATTATTAACCATGTAAATATTAATACCATGTAGATTTGTACCTGAAGCACCATCAACTGTTAAATTTGAGATTGTTACACCAGAGCTGTGTATTCCAAAAGTGGAATTATTTGAATTATTTGTGTATCCAAAATTTGGACTAACAGTGAAACCATTGCCATCAATCGTCACATCTTTGTTTACATTGACCTGTTGGCCAACTGTAATATCACTTTGAATCTCAATTTCATCTCCATTAGTTGACGCATCGATAGCCGCCTGGATTGTGTCATAACAAGTTACTGCTCCGCCAGCCGCCGCTGTTAGACAGGTATTATTTGATGTCGAACCATTTCCGGCTGGATTCGGATTCACTACTACAAAAATAGTGAAATGATTAATGTCACTTGCTTTGACAGTACCACCTTCTTGACTGGTTTGATTCTCTGCTATTGTAAGCGGTGTTGAATCTGTATCTTCCATGTAAGCAACATCGACTGATTGGCCATCTGGTTTGGGAAGAGTCAGATCATAATCAAAAGTGCCATCAGACATGTCGGTCGTGATGTCGTAGGCATATTCACCGTAGGGATTCATATTGTCTGGGAGGTTGAGATCACTCACCTTAACTTTAACAATCTTAATAGTAGTGCGTAGACTTTCATCGGTGGGGAGAGATTTGAAAGTAACGGTTACCTTATCATTTAAGGGAAAAATGTATTTAACACCCAGTTTTACGGCCTCTTTCGTTTCAGCAGAACCGTTTGCCTCGTCTATGTTCCAATCGGTGTTAACCGTGTTGATTATAGCTTGACCATCCGATAAATAGACTTTTTCGACTGGCTGAGGCTCTGAAACAACTAGCGTGGCAGATGGCTCGGCCACTTGGGGTTCAGCCTCGACGGGAAGAATCTCCTCCACTAAAAGCTCCGGCAAGGGAGTGGATGTCGCAGTCGCTTCAGGAATTACTGTTTCTGCCGGGGTTGGAGACGCAATATCAGTTGGTGTCGATGAAGCCTCAGTGGTTGCAAATAACTCTGTAGTCTCGATTGTTGGTGTGGGAGTTGCCTCCTGAGCTAAAGCAGACAGAGGGGTAACTAAAGAATTCAGAAGAATGGCAGAAGTGGCGATGATAGATATTAATTTCTTCATCTAATTCCCGAGTATACTATCAGATTTGCAGATGTCAATATTATTGCTTCGATTCCTGCAATTTTGCCAGAACTACAAGTCTTTTTATTGTGGTTCCGGGTGGATAGCAGGTTTGGAGTGTTAAAGTTTTTTCTCCTTCAATTAAAGTTCCCAAAAACTCCGTGTCTTCCGGATCAACAATCTTTTTATCATAAACTACATATTTAGTTAATTTTCCCCGATAATAAACATCTATTTCATCCCCCGGAACAAGATGCCCGATTAGGAAAAATACCGCGTTATATTTGCCTACATTATAAAAAGCATCCGTGGAGTGGGCAAAAAGATACATGTTCCCAATTTCTCCAGGGTATGCAGTACCGTCCGCATGAGCAACTCCTTCTTTTAAAGCTTTGAGATATTGGATAGAGTTTGACGGGTCAACATTGTCGACAATCGGGGCAACCGCGTTTATTTTGGGAATAATTATTGAAAAATCGGTGTTGGGAGGATAAATCGGTCTTTGGGAACTCCAGGCAACGGTTGTATCAACTGAATACCTAACTCCGGTGAGTTGGTTGAAAGTATAATCAACTTCCTGCTTGATAACGGGTCCGAAGAGAAAAAGTATTATGGCAAGGCCTATTAGAATTAGGATAGATGAAAAAATCTTCACGGCTATACCACCAGTATAGTATCTAAATCAAGAAGGGTGCAATAAGTAGGGCAATAATGTTTACAATTTTAATCATTGGGTTTAGGGCCGGTCCGGCAGTATCTTTATAGGGATCCCCCACTGTGTCACCCGTAACGGCGGCTTTGTGAGCATCACTTCCTTTTCCGCCAAATTTACCCGACTCAATATATTTTTTGGCATTGTCCCAAGCGGCTCCACCGGTTGTCATTGAAATTCCTACAAAAAGTCCCGTAACGATAGTACCCATTAAAAGTCCGCCTAAAGCGGAAGGTCCCAAAACGAAACCAACTAAAATCGGTGCAACAACCGGAATAGCAGACGGTAAAATCATTTCTTTTAAAGCTGCTTTGGTAACAATGTCAACCGCTTTTCCGTATTCGGGTTTGGCAGTACCTTTCATAATGCCTTTAATTTCCCTAAATTGACGTCTGATTTCTTCAACGATAGATTTGGCGGCATGCCCGACTGCTTCCATGGCATAGGCTGCAAAAACGTAAGGAAGAGAGGCGCCAATTATAAGACCCACCAAAACTTTTGGATCGGAAAGCGAGAAAGTAAAGTTCACGCCGATTTCCTCGGTAAAGCTGGCAAAAAGAACCAATGCGGCCAATCCCGCGGAAGCAATTGCATATCCTTTGGTAACGGCTTTTGTGGTATTGCCTACCGCATCCAAGGCGTCTGTTACATCTCTGACTTTGTCCGGTTGATTTGTCATTTCTGCAATTCCTCCGGCATTATCCGTAATAGGGCCAAAGGCATCGATTGCAACTACTATTCCGGTTAATGAAAGCATAGACATGGCGGCGATAGCAATTCCATAAAGTCCTTCAAGAGCAAACGCTCCCAAGGTGGCTGCAGAGATCAAAATTATCGGGAAGAAAGTTGACTTCATCGAGTTGGCTAAGCCCGCAATAATGTTTGTTCCGTGTCCTGTAGTCGACGCCTCGGCAATATTTTGTACGGGAGCACTTCCCTTGGAAGTAAAGTATTCGGTAATAACTACCATCCCAAAAGTAACGGCGATTCCTATCAGTGTGGTCAGATAAATATTCATAGAGGGAGTAATGAAATAGAAAATGACGGCTGCCAGAAGAGAGGCTGCTATAAGACCTTTGTAAAGAGCTTGCATGATTTCCTTTTTCTTGCCAAGTTTTACAAAGAAAGTCCCAAAAATGGAAGCGATAATAGCCGCTGCGCCGATTGTAAGCGGTAACGATGCGGACTTACCAATAAGAATTGCAGCAACTGAGGTTACCACATAAGTTTCAAAAAGATCAGCTGCCATTCCGGCATCATCCCCGACATTATCCCCCACAAGGTCAGCAATGACTCCCGGGTTTCTGGGATCGTCTTCCGGAATTCCCGCTTCAACCTTGCCGACCAGGTCAGCGCCGACGTCGGC
>DMZH01000001.1 GCA_003484955.1 Candidatus Woesebacteria bacterium | reverse complement strand
AATCCCTTTCGCTCCCCTAGCTGTCGTTCATCAGTGTCAAAAAATAGTTAGCTTCCTGCCTTCGCCCTCGGAGTTCCTGATGATATCAACGTATTTCACTACTACACCATCAGTTCCGGAAGCCCCACCATATTTCAATCCAGATAGTATTACTCCCCTTCCCCCGGTTGAGCCGTGGTCTTTGAAGAGTAACTTATCTAGAAACCTACGAAACGCTTTACGCCCAATAAATCCGGATAACGCTTGCACCCTCTGTATTACCGCTGCTGCTGGCACAGAGTTAGCAGGTGCTTATTCTCAATAACATCTCTATTACTGTAAAAGGAGTTTACGACCCGAAGGCCTTCATCCTCCACGCGGCATTGCGACGTCAGACTTTCGTCCATTGCGTACGATTCCCTGTTGCTGCCACCCGTAGGTGTATGGGCCGTCACTTATTCCATTATTACTAATGGCGCAGACTATATCTTCAACCTACACCACCCAAAGGGGTAATATAGGAGTTGGCATCTTATATAAGTGTATTAAACTTATATCTCAGCACTTAAGCTTCAGTCGTTACGGGGTCAGACATCTTTGGATAACTATTAAATTTAGACATTTTAACCTCTAAATTTTTCATCTTTCTCAAAGATTTTATCGAATAACCAAACTCTTTAAGAAGCAAAAACTCTAAAGCGAGTCTTAATTGTTTCTTTTTAACAATAACAAATGGTTTGAGTTTCGTTAACAATTCAAAAATCACTTTCTGATCGTTAACTACATACTCAGCCATATTGTTATGATTATATTCAGATACAACTCCGGATTTTATGAATTTACAAAGCTTATCAAGAACAAAAATTCTTGATTTGTTTTGAGCAAATCCAACCCGAACCCTTCCTCTTTCACCTAACCTGTTGGTTTTACTTTTCTCAATTTTGATAGTTATATAACCATCAGCATCGAGAAATCCAGCAATATAGGCGAACACATTTTGTTTGGTTACACTTAGTCGACTTCCCACGGTATTACCCCTTAACTAACAATAAACCGAAGTTTATCCGAAAGTCAAGTAGGGCTCCACCGTTATTAGCCAAATTTTACTGCAGAATTGCTTCTGCAGGAGATCAGTTTTGGTCTCAGTCCCATTCTGGGGGAACGCGCTCTCACGCCCCCTACCCGTCATAGGTTTGGTAGGCCATTACCCNNAGGCATGCCGCCAGCGTTAATCCTGGGCCAGGATCAAACCCTCAAATAGTGTCAAAATAGGCGTTTCAGCCTAAATTAACGAATCCTGCTTTCAATCACATTTTGAATTCCAAACACGTAATTGTTTGGACCGTTCCTAAACTTCGCACAGAGGCTTAGGAAAATTAACCTGTCAATCTTTGGATATTAAAGTGCTGACCAGTTAAGAAACAAACGACAGTCGTAAATACAAACGGACTAACTAAAAATAAACTAATCTGGGTCCTTCTTATTTAAAACTGTAATATGTCTCCTAAATATGTGTAAGTGCCAACTATGGAGAGTTATCAGCCTGTGAGGCGAGTCAACTTATTCCTTCAGTGTAAGAGGTAGTATAGCACACCATGGGAAACTATCAATAATGTGTTAGCGAAGGATAAAAGAAAAGACCACTCTTGTTTATTCACTTACTAGAGTGGTCTTTGTTCTTAAACCCTTTTTCTATTCCGCTTCCTTTCTGTACCAATGCCCATCAATATATTCATTGTAGGTTACTTCTCGCCAGCCATTGCTACTAAGGAACCTGACCAGCCAGGATGCATACAGAATAGCACTTTCGCGCCCACTGTAGCCGCATATTGTCAGCCAATTCTTATTTGAACTGTCAATTTTAAGACTATTTCTGGTCTTATGCGCCTCAATGGAATTACTGATCCACGTCATGATATCGTCATGAGATGTCATGATTTGAACGGTACTATCAGTTACACGAACAAAAATCATGCTGTGTATTGACATATCTCTCCTCTCTTGGGTTTATGTTAATTTGCGAACTAAAAACTTTGATTTCGCCGCATTTGGCTAATCTTGGCTACAATTGTACCACCATCGGTCAATTTTTGGGTCTAGATTTTTCTGAATACCAATTTATCTCTACATTTTTCCAAAATAGGAACTTGTGCCCTGCTTTTCTTCAAAAAGTTTGCATAAAAAAGGCACAGCTTCTTTTGAAAGTTGTGCCTTTTTTCGGCTTTGTTTTTTCCTTTTTTATTTTGGTTTTTTAAACCACTTCTCGTTATGGGCAACATCCGTTCTTTCGTATTCTAGCCAACCATCTTGGAGCAGTAATTCTATCAACCAGCCAGCGCAGCTATTTGCGTCGCGGTGATTTTTAAATCCGTTAACGGATATTCTCCGATTATTGGGTCTACTGATCCGGGGATTCCCGAAATGGTGGTGAATTTTTTCTATTTCGAGAGCAATAAGCTTGATTGTCTCATCATCCGATGAGTATACCTCGAATGATTTCTCAAGACCTTTAACTAATGCGTCCATTTGTTCAGTCATTTTGATCTCCTTATGGTCTGAAATGAAAATTGGAAAAATCTTAAACCGAAATGTGCTAACTACCGCGGATTATACTCCTATGTTTCGCCGCTGTCGTCATTTATTAGCTGGAGCATATCTTTAGGTAAATTCTTCCTGCCGTCGTCACTGCCCAGACTCTTGAGAATATCTTCTAAATTCATGTTTGTACCATCAATTATATTTTCGTTGTGGGGGCCTTCCTTTATGTCTACCTTAGGGAAAATTAAATCGTCAGCGGAAAAAATACATTCGTGGTTTATTTCACACTTCTCATCGCATGCTAAATTGGGGTCTTTTCTCAAACTTCCGGCCAGGGAGAGAATTTCGCAATGCATCGGTCTTGAAGACACATTCTACACTATTCTATCCCGCTCCGCCTCCGCCACCGCCGCCTCCCCCGCCCCCACCACCGGAAAATCCGCCCGATCCCCCTACTCCGGAGGCTCCATAGCTTCCAAAGGATGATGAAAGTGCCGAAAAAGAGGATTCGAAATTTGACATTCCCGACACTCCGCCAACGTAGAAAGCGGTATAAACTGTGGAACTTTTCTGCATCGCCTCCGAAAACCTGATGGGGAGTTGCGACAATGCTTTAGCTGAAATTCCAAGTACGGTTCCGTAAACCAAATATTTTTCCCAAAGAATCACGGAATCGATCGGATAGTTTTTGGTGACCGAGTAATCTTTGAGCCATTTCTTAAAAGCAAGCCAACCTGCCATCTCAGTTCCTCCCCACTTGCTTTTTTTGCGCATGGAAATAACTGATATAAACATCAATGTGTCACATGCTATTAAAAAAATCGCCCCCGGAGTAAAAAAAATGGACCCTCTGGATTGAAAATATAGGAAGGTCACAATTCCCCAACCGACAATTTCCAATACCCCCTTCGACTGCATATCGAGACTTTTCTTTTCATAAAAACCCAAATCTTTTAGACCATTTTTTGCTCCTTCTACCCAATTTGTCCAAAAAGTACGTGTAGTTGAGGGTCGTTTTTTTGCAAAATCTTTTATCTCATCGAATCCTATTTTTAGGTCAGTCTTAACTATATTAATATTTGACGTTGAATAAATAAAACCAATCAAATCCCGTTCTCTGGTTGAACACAATTTCTCATAATCGAGATTTTTTAAAACGAGATAATATTGATCCTTTGATCCAAAAAACGTCTTTTTTCCGCCCGTTACACGCCCGATATCCAAAATTTTCTTGCGTGTTAATTCCAATATAGTTGCGACAATCGATTTACCCGTAGGAGTTCCTTTTAATATTGTTTCAACATAGACCGGTGCCAGGTCGCTAGGGGGTTCATGGAGAGTTCCTGCAAGGTTAACCTCCGGCAATGGTTCGTCTTTCCCTATTTTGTACCAGCGGATAATCCAAACAATAGTCCTGTATAAAAGGAAAACTAGAACAAATATAAATACTGTCAAAAGCGCGATGCTTTTTGCTTTAGTTTTATCTCCAAATGCTTTCTCCTCCGCCAGGATTGAGCTTAAAGTCAAATTGTCTGTTTTTGCATTAACAAAAGATGGATTTGTCGGAAAAAGTACTCTTATTTCAAAAAAAGTTTTCGCGGGAAGATTTGTGACACTAAAATTTATCTCTCTGTCCGTTACTATATTTATTTTTCCGTTTAAGGGACCGTGACCAAACGCGTATATCTGATTACTTATAACCGGGTACGGCAGGGTGACCTTTGCCGTCGCCTGCTCCACCCCTTTTGTCCATTCGTCCCCGATCAGCTGCCAATAAAACTCGGAAATATCTTTTTGATTCGTAACCGCGTTATTAATTTTGTAGGCTAAAGTAAAAGTCTTTTCTTCATTAAAAGCAGCGTAATACCATTTTATGTAAACCCTGTCGGACTCTTCGGCCGTCGTAAAATTATTTGCACCGGTTATTTTAATATCCGAGATTGTCCGACCCTTAAGAGGAATCCACTGATCAGCCCAGGAAAAGCTTCCGTCAAAACTATAAACACGGGTCTCTGTCACGGCTGCCGATCCGTCTTTTTCTATCTGAACGTTAAAATCAGCAGATTTAATAGAATAATCCTTAGCAAACGCGGTTGAGGGAAAAACCAAACCAACAATAACAATAAAAATCGATAAAATAATTTTTCTCACAGACTAATTATAGTCTATCAAGAATAATATCCATACAAAGTTTTAACTGCGGTATAATGGTAACAAATAATGAGAAAGGACTTTAGAAACACCTCCTGGCAGAAAGTTGCCCCCTGGTACAACAGGGTTACCGAACAGGGCCGCGGACATTATTACCATCAACATGTAGTAATTCCGGGAGTTATCAAACTACTTGATCTAAAACCTGAGGATAAACTTCTGGACCTGGCTTGTGGAAACGGAGTTTTGGCAAAGTCGCTGCCACAAAATGTCGAGTACTGGGGTGTTGATATAGCGCCGTCCCTAATTAACTCCGCCAAACGAAATGACCGAAATCCAAAACATAAATATCTGGTATCCGATGTCACAAAACCCTTACAGGCTTCCAACGATTTTACTCACGCCGCAATCATTCTTGCTCTACAAAACGTTAAAAGCCCGGTCAAAGCACTTCACAATGTATCGCAACATCTCATAAAAAACGGGGATTTGGTTGTGGTTCTAAATCACCCTGCCTTTAGAATTCCCAGACAATCTTCCTGGGGATTGGATGCGGACAGAAAAATTCAATACAGAAGAATTGATAAATACATGAGCCCTATGGATATTCCAATTAACATGAATCCAAGTGACAGAGGAAGTGAGGTTACAATGAGTTATCACTTCCCCCTTTCTTCTTATTCCAAAATGTTAAAGGATGCCGGTTTTGTAATTGAACTTATCGAAGAATGGACTTCAGACAAAGAAAGTCAAGGAAAAGCGGCGCGGATGGAAAACCGCTCTCGATCCGAAATCCCCCTTTTCCTGGCAATTAAAGCCAAAAAACTATAGATGTTTCAAGGTGTATTGGCTCCATAAACAAAACAACCCCCGACACAGAGAAAAAATTAGCTATAAAAGCCTAATTATCTCTATGCCGAGGGCGTTTCTTGTACTTTAAAGCAGATATTGGTGTTTTTTGCGATCTTCTCTCTCTGCTTTCTTGAGAAAATCCTTTGCCACCCGAGTGACTACCTTATCCTTGATAAGGGCGTCGATCCAGATCGGGACAAAGCTGAGCATCATGTTTCGTATTATTGGTGGATAGTCTTTGTAGACATCGTGGATGCCATCTACAAACATCCTAACAACGTCCCAGTCGACTTTTTCTTCCCCACCATGGCCGGCGATCTCGACATATAGCTTTTGTGCCAATTTGTCATCATATACAGATGCCAGACGCTCCAGAATTTCCTTTTCTTTCGGGAGTACAACCAATTTGTCGCTCATTTTTCATCTCCTTTTTTTGATTAGTTGCAAATGGATAACATTTTAGATACTGATGACAATACCCAAAAGGCTACCCATTTGCTTAGCGACAAACTCTACAGGTATTAAAGTACAAGAATAACTACACCTAAATAGAACAAAAATCAGGCCGCAAATTGAGCCTGAACCTGTCTGGTTTAGTGAAAGCATGCTATCGCAATAGAGATCAAAAGTCAAGAATTATAGGGTAGTGTGCTACTGACTCAATGCTCCCCTTTTCTGGCCATCAGCGCTTCCTTTTTGGCCTTGGTCAATTTTTTAAGTTGTGATTCTCTTTGCATTGCCTCTTTTCTGGTTGTATATGTTTCTGAATAAACCAAGTCTACGGAGTCAAAATACCGAACATACTTGGCAGATTTAGTAGATTTGTTTTTGTGTTCTTTTATCCTTTTCTCCAGGTTATTTGTCTGACCAATATAAAGCGTATTTGAAGAGGTACGGAGAATATAAACGAAATAAGACATGACTAATTATATTGCACTTCGAGGCTAAATGAGACAGCGAAAAAAGTTAAGTTATCTATTACGGTATATTTACCAATGACACCTGACTCTTGTGTTATTTCTTCGAAGAATTAAGAGGTTTCAAACTCATTTTTTTAAGAATTACTGGGTCTCTCAAGATATTCTTGCCCAATCCAAAAGCCACCTGTTTTCCGATAGGTTGACCATTGTGTGTGAATTGATTACCTTTTCCGTCCTCAATTTGGGGATCGATTATTTTTAAATTTAAAGTCTCTGCAATTTTGCTAAAAAGTTCTACAAAACCATTAAACTCATCTTCATTAGCACCATAGGAAATATTAGTCCAATAATACCCTTCACCTTCCTCATCTTGATGATAAACTTCAAAGCCAGGCTCTGAACTACTCTCCCTAAATCGGTCTTTATAATCCACATAAAAACCGATAATTTTTCCATTTTGATTAATTTTACTAATCCTGTATCGAAATTCACTATCTAGTTTTTTTAAATCCTCCTGACTTAATAGGTTGCCTTTTGGCTCGTTGTATAAATGTAAATCGTAACTCATGGCGTAAATTATAGCAGATTTGTCGATCTTGGCTGGGGAGCTAGGATTCGAACCTAGAATAAACAGCTTCAAAGGCTGCTGTCCTACCATTAGACGACTCCCCAAAGAAACCGCTACAAATATTTTGCAGCAAGTGTATTTTATACCAGTTTCCCGAAAACCGCGAGCTTGTTTCATCTTGATTATTCCAAAGATCCCCGTTATATTTCGCATATGGAAAAGGAATCCCTTCAATTTATCTTTTTTATCGGCAAGGGTGGGTCTGGCAAAGACACTCAGGCAAATCTTCTGCTTGAAAAGTTGCAAGACTCTGTGAAACTCTCCACGGGGGAGATTTATAGAGGGGCAAGAGATTGTGTCGGAGAGTTTGTCAAATATCACAGCATTTTGGAACCATATATTGCCAATGTAGATTCCGGGGGCTATATTCCGGATGAACCAATCGTCAAAATAGTAAAAGAGGTACTTCTGGAAAAGACCGAAAACGGCATTGCCACTTTCCTGTTTACAGGATTTCCCAGGACCGTTACGCAGTTAAATCTGGTGGATGATATGTTTATCGAAATGTCCAAGGATTTTGAAATATTCACCAACTATATTTATTATCCGGTTTCCGATGAAACTACCAGAGAAAGATCTAAAATGAGAAATTATATTGCCAAAGTCAGTGGCTTACCCCTCAGGGATGATGATAGGCCGGAATCGGTCGAAAAAAAGTTGAGAACCTTCCATGAATTAACCAAACCACTAATAGAAAGGCTGGCAATCGAGGACAGATTGATAGTAGTTAATGCTGAAAAAACCATTCCTGAGATCGAATTAGAAACTTCCACACGGCTATCAAAAGAAAGAGTCTAACCTCCAGCTTGAGGAATTACCCCTAAACGAGTAAAATATGAGCTTACGCGGGCCCTTAGCTCAATGGTAAGAATATCTTGCCATTTATCCAAGGTGCCCCATGAGGGCCCTTAGCTCAATGGTAGAGCAATTCCCTTTTAAGGAAGCGGTTCTGGGTTCGAGTCCCAGAGGGCTCACATATCAACATGGCCCCATCGTCTAGTGGTCTAGGACGCTGGGTTTTCATCCCAGAAATCTTGGGTCCGAATCCCAATGGGGTCACATATATCGCAAGGTTCAGCGCGACCCGTTGGCCTGCGCCGAAAAGCCCGATAAGGCTTGCTAATTATTGATCAAATTGCTTGGAATGTCGTTTTTGAGGCCTGTAATATATGGATAATAACGAAATAAAAAATTGGTTTAAACTTCTTTACGATGAACTTCCCAACATAGTTAGACCTTTGTTTTCTTTAAGTATTTTTTTAGTAATACTTCTTATTGCCGGTGGTAGTTTAAAACTAAACGATTCTCTATGGTTAATTACTAAAGAGGGCATATTTAATCTAGCTTTTTATTTGGGATTTTATTCGTTGATTTTTAGAGCATTAAATAAAGCTCCTTTGGAGTTCCAAAAATCACTCTTTTTGAAAAAGTATCCAATTGATAAACTAAATGAGGATTATTTTCTTGGTCAATACAAAGGTTCTGATAAGGTTTTTGTTTTCGAGTTAAACAAAGCTAATAATAAGAAGCTTTGGATCGAAAATTTGCCTACAAAACACCAACTGTGGCCTGGGATTGACGCAACACAACTAAAAGTTGATCAGGTATCAATAAAGATTGGTAAAAAAATAATTAACTTAAATCAATATAATGAAAACGTCCGGCAAGAGGACGGCAAGATAGATGTATTAAATCCTGGTCAGATCGATAATTTTGTTCTGGCAATAATGTCTTTAGTGATCAGTCTTGGAGTTCTAGCTCTGTTTTGAAAATAATTACCACTTATCTAGGTTTTAGACTTGTTTGGCTCACCGGAATTATCAGCATGATTGTAGTAAAAAGGCCTTTCGTATACGGGGTTCTTATGACCGTCCTTGTTTACAATTGTGACAAAAAGACAGAATGTAAAATAACCTGCCCGTTTAGAAAATAGAGGACTATGCCAGATAGCTAGTTTGAAGAAATATTTTGAAGCAAAACAAAAGCTAGTATTAATCCAACAATAAATCCAATTACAGTGCCCACAAAAGCCTTTTTAACTTTATCGACTAATTTTCCCGATGTATAAAATGGAGAAGTACCAACACCCAATAATCCAGCAATAACAGAAACCATAATATATTGAGAGGGTTCGTTAGTTGTCCGAGATAAACCCAACATAAAGCCACTACCCATACCAAAAGCAATGCCTACGTAATATTTCTTGAACTTTTCAAAGCTATCCCAGTCCTCATCAGTTGCCATATATTTTCATTATGGCTCTTTTATTCAGATAAGTCTATGACGTGAACTTGCCAGAGAAGAGTTTCCATCAATCCCTTTATATGGTGTCTCATTTGTCTCATTTAGCCTTGATATGATACACTACGAAAGTTACTAGTTATGGGACTAAAGGGTTCCAGACCCGTATGGCTCACTTATGTTTAAGCTTGGTGCAAAAGATTTGAGGCGTACCCGCCCTATTCCGGAAACGTATTCAACAATAAAAAGAAAACCAATTTACTTGGTTTTAGATCGAGTAATAGATACCTACAATATTGGCTCTTTATTCCGTCTTGCCGACGCAATCGCCGCTGAAAAAATATACATCTGCGGTGATACCGAGTACCCCCCAAACAGCCGGATCCACAAGGCGGCTGTTGGAACCGAAGAATGGGTTCCTTGGGAAAAAAAGGAAAATACGATAGATTTGGTGAAAGAGTTAAAACAGAAAGGGATGCAAATCATTGCCGTAGAACAGTCCTCACTAAGTACTCCCTACTCTGTACTGGGTGCCAAGGTGGGGCTTCCTGTCGCGATAGTCGTTGGCAACGAAACTGACGGGATTTCAAAAGAAGTACTGGACTTGGCAGATGTAATAGTTGAGCTTCCCATGTTTGGTGTAAATAAGTCGCTCAACGTCTGGGGATCTGCGGCTGTTATAGTCTACAAGGTTCTGGAATCAATTCAGGAAGAATAATGCTTATAAAGCTTCTCTGTGCCATGTTCCTTTAAGAAAGACTTTACGTCGATGTATTTGGTAAGTCCTGAAACCTCTAGTTTTTCCTCAATAAAGTCATCTACCTGAAAAACTCCAGCTTCCGTTGTCATAACAATCCTAACCTCAACCGGTTTGTCTTTGCCCTCGGTAACTTTGACGCTTTCAATGGCGTTGGCGGATACCGAGTGAATATCGATTTTTCCCATCTGGTACGGAATTCTGCTTCTACCTTTACTCATATCAAGGGCATCCGCGATTCTGACAATTCCTCCTTCGACAGTCGAAGTCTTGCCGGCACTTCCATGGCTATGGCTAATAATCGCGTGCAGTGTTTCGCTCAGGACAACTGTTTTTTCTTCGACTGGCATAAAATCCAGTATTTCCTTCAAAAAATCGCGGGCAATGAAAAGGCTGAAAATTTCATGGTTGACTCTATGGATGCTCATTCCAAGATCGTGCATTAGGGAGGCCAAAAAAATTACCACCTCGGCATGGTCATTCGTCAGGCCAAAGTCTTTTACGATTGAAAACGGGATCCCCTTGTTTTCAAAAATCCGTGCAATCTGTAAAGCGTAATTGGCAACAAAATTAAAATGCATCGGCCCGTGATCCGTATATCCAAGCCGTTCAATTGCGTTTACATTCATTATTCTCCAAAGAGTCTTTATTTCCCTATTTGAATTCACCATATCAAGAATTTTTTCCAAGATGGCATTTCCTTTTACGGGAATATTAATTTTTATTTGTGAGATCGAAGCTTCGCTGATTTTACTTCCTTGTTTCCTCATGACATTTATAATGATTTATTTCAAAGCGGAGTCAATTGCGGATTTCATATCGGTATAATTATACGCACCGGGAAAACTGGTTGCGTTTATATAAAATGTGGGGGTTCCTTTAAATCCCAGGCTTACCGCCAATTCCTGGTCACTCTGCAGTCTTGCGTCATATTTACCGCTGTCCAGACATGATTTTATAAAACTTGGATCGATTACGCTTCCCAAAAAATCAGCAACTGTGCCCGATTTTGTTTTATCATTTTTAACCGTAGTATTTACCAAAGTATAGCCGGCGTCACTCATAATAAGGTCGTGTGCTTCCCAGAATTTACCTTTTTCATTGGCACAATAAAGGGCTTTCATTCCCATTTCCCCATTGCCGTGTCCGGGATAGTAAATGTAAGCGTAAGATGCCTGTCCCGAATCAACCAGTTTTTTCATCTCGGGTCCGGGTGCTACATATTGTCCCCCATCCGCGGTAAGTCGAAAATTTTCCCCAATACTTGTGTATATCGAGTGATTTTTTCCGTCAGCCGCAGCGCAGTAAGGACAGCTTGGATCCGCCATTTCGACAAATAGAATTTTGCGATCGACATCTCCAAATTTAATTAAATCCTTACCGAAAAGATTCTTGATTGTATCCAGTGATACCGATGGCTGTGCTTCAGTGGTGTCTTTTGTAGCTATACCGACATTTCCGTCTTTTTCATAATTTTTTACTTTTTGGAGAAGCGTTCCTGACAGGAAAGCCAGGCCAATAGCTACGATTACCAGTGCCGGAACTAGGAATTGCTGGAGGCTTTTTGAGGATTTTACTTTCTCTGACATGTGTCCATTCTCCACTTTAACGGCAAAAAAGTCAACCCGGGTAAACTATGGAAGCATTATTTTCCGTTTAGTTTATTTGCCAGGGAGAAACTCTCTTTTGCCAATTTTTCATATTCATCAATAGAATCATTGTCAGCTTTACTCAACCATTGACGTGCCTCTTCTTTTGACAAAATGTTAGATGCAATTGTTCTTTCTCTGTAAAGGAGGTCTAGAAGGCGTGCCAGATCCTGTTGGTTTATATAATCCCACCCCTTAGCCTTCTCCCATGAAGGAATGATATCGTTTAAATTGTTTAATGAATCCCTCCAACTCTGTACAACATCAGGGTCATATGTAGCCGGTATATACCCTGCAACTTGAACAATGATTACCTGTGTCGGACAGCCATTTACCGTTCCTTCCACTTCCGCAATTCCAATATCCTGAAACTTTTTGTCAAACCAGTTTTTCTTGGCATCGCTTGTATCACGATCTAAATAATCCTCGATTAGTCCGTCTGCATCGTAATATCCGGGGATTATCACCTCCCACCAATAAGAATTCCAATATCCTGCATCCGCCATAGATTTTTCCATTGGGTAACCACTTATTGTTGCCTCATACGTATAATCGTCAAATTTCAGTATTGCCTTTCCTCTTAACTCCGCAGATTTCTCAAGTTTGGTATCATATTCAATTTTGCCGGCACCATTTTCTTTTCTTTTGGCGTTAAGCAGTTCTACAAATTGATTTCTGTCAATTTTTGGCTTTGAAGAATCATCCAGGTCATTTGTTGTATCATGCCAATTTTTATCTAATTTTCCCTTTTGGTCTCTGTAAGGCAATATGTAATCAATATCTGAGATTGGCACAAATCCTATCTCTCTTGAATCTGCACTCCCCATTCTGTTATCTCCCATTGCAAAAACATTATTTTCGGGAACTGTAACCTTTTGACACTCTTTTAAAAATGCCTCTCCAAAAGTTGTATGGGGTTTTGCAACGTATTGTTCCTTAATCGGAGTACTATTTAGATAAACCAGACCATCACGAAGTTCTATTGTGTCCCCGGCAAGAGCAATAACTCTTTTTAATAAACCTGCAGGATCGCCGGAAGTTTTCTCGGTCAGTTCTTCTGTAGCTAAGTTGCGAAAGGTTATTATGTCACCCCTTCCAATATCGTGACCGAAGATTCGTTTTTCAAACACCACCAAGCCATTGGGATACCGCAAAAAACCGGCAGTACCAACTATTTGTTTTGTTAACTCTGCCGGAGTTTTTCCTGCATCGCCCTTTGGCCAGGTCGGATACATCGAACCTGTTCCGACAATGGTTGTATCTTCAGGAATATATCCTAATTGATACGCCCCAAGTTTTCCTACGATAATATAAACCCCTACCCACACCGGTAAAAGAGTTGCTCCTACAACCGCTGCCAATAGGAATTTTTTCCCAAATCTTGTCTTAGATTGCCTGAATATCCGCCAAATTAAAATAAGCGGCAATGTCGCCATGACCAAAAAAAACTTAGGCACAAAAAATATTATTCCCAACAAACTTTTATGAAAAGTTATAAGTTTAAAAAACGAAAGGAGGGCGGCAGCCATTGACAGTACTGCCACAATAAACGATAGGACACCTATTCCAATCGAGCCAATAAGGATATCTGTAAAGAGATTGGAGTTGCCAAAATTTGTTGAATCTACCTGTCCTCTGAAGCCACCTGTGGCAACAATAAGTGAAATACCAAAAACAACAATACACAAAAACCAAACGGCTGCCGAAAATATGAGGGTTTTTATGGAAAGATTTTTGGGAAAGAGTTTGGAACTTATTTTGATTTTATCCGGGGCCGTCTTTTCTTGATTCATTCTTTCGACAAGCGGGAATTATTTATCTTCTTCCAAATATTCCAGGGCTTCCATGGCTGCCATACATCCCATTCCCGTTGAAACCACAGCTTGCCTGAAATGTTTATCCGTCACGTCCCCCGCGACAAAAATCCCTCTGGTGGAGGTACCGCTATGCCATGTTTTTTTCAAAATATACCCTCTTTCGTCTCTTTCAATCTGCCTGGCAAAAATGTCGCTGGTTGGCTTATGACCTATCGCTATAAAAAGACCGTCAAAAGGAACCTCTGCGGTCTCTCCTGTTTCGTTGTTTTTAATGACTAATTTTTCCAATTTTGTCTCTCCAATAGCCTCTATAACCTCGGAGTTCCACATTATTTTTACTTTGGGGTCATTTTTCACTTTTTCCTGCATTGCGGCGGAAGCCTTAAACTCATCACGCCTATGGATCAGGGTTACTTCAGATGCGTATTTTGTTAAAACCGAAGCCTCCTCCATTGCGCTATCTCCCCCACCCACAACTGCTACTTTTTTACCTCTAAAAAACGGGGCGTCGCATGGAGCACATGAAGAAATACCCTTTCCGATTAATTTTTTAATCCCGGGCGCGTCCAACCAGACAGTTTCCGCACCAGTCGCAACTATAACAGACCTAGCCAGATAGGTTTTTCCGCCGGATTTGATCTCAAACGGTTTTTTCGTGACATCTATCGAGTCTACATTTACTCCGACAAATTCAGCTCCAAACCTTTCTGCCTGTTTCTTCATCTTTTCCATCAACTCGGGACCGAGAATTCCTTCCGGGAATCCCGGAA
The DNA here is from genome assembly GCA_003484955.1 of Candidatus Woesebacteria bacterium. Classification (GTDB taxonomy): domain Bacteria; phylum Patescibacteriota; class Microgenomatia; order UBA8517; family UBA8517; genus UBA8517. Next base: position 272,216 of record DMZH01000001.1, on the reverse strand, counting down.
AATTATCAACCATCGTGGTCAGCATCAGCTGGCCTCCCCAAACTTCTCCCCCGAAAATCAGGGTTGAGGCTGCTCCGCGGGTTGTATAAATAGCGGCAGTAAGCCCCGAAGGACCGGAGCCGATAACAACGACATCCCAGGGACCCATTGGACTCTCGGGTTTTGGTGCAAAAACATCTTTATCCATAATTAATCTCGAAGTGCTAAATCCGAAAGACAAAACATAAAAGCTTTGTTTCGGATTTAGACAAACCGACTTCGATTTGGTTACTCATTTCGAAATTCGATCTTATACGGCTGCCGGAGGCATCGTCGGAGGCATTTGTCCTCCACCCATATCTCCACCCTGAGGCGCAACCGGTACTTCCGGAGCTGCCGGTTGTTCTTCAACGGTCGGTGCAACCGGTGCAACTGGCTCAACCGGCATTGCCGGAGGAGGTGTTGGCATCGTCGGCTCTACTGGTGGTACCTGTACTCCTGCATTAGGATCAACGACAGGCGTTCCCATACCAACATCGCCTGCTGGTGTTGGATTTTGATTTACTTGATTTGGATCCATAAATTAGTCACCCCCTTCCCTATACTCAGAGACCTTTTTTCATTAATGTCTCGTATACTTCTTTTCCTGAAAAACCAACCTGACGATCTATTTCTTTACCATCCTTAAAGAGAATCGTGGTCGGAATCGACATTATTCCATATTTCTGTGAATTGACCGGGTTTTGGTCAACATTCAGCTTTACTATCAGTAGTTTGTCCTTATAAACCTCCGAAAGTTCATCCAAAACCGGTCCCGCCATTTTGCACGGTCCGCACCATTCTGCCCAAAAATCAACCAACACCGGAAGCTTACTCTGTAAAACCTGGGCCTCAAAATTTTGATCTGCAATATCAATGCTTGCCATATTTATCTTTGTTGTAACTAGAAACCAATATACCTTTTCACAAGACTTTACGTCAATAGTCTAATTGATTACCACAAAAAGTCATTGAAACAATTAAAAAATCAGGATACAGTACTAGATAACTAATATGTGCCCGGTTTGTACAGTAACTGTGATTGCAGGACTAGGAATTTCAAGGTTCCTAGGGATAGATGATGCTGTGACATCGCTCTGGATCGGCGGATTTATTTTGTCTTTCTCTTTCATAACAATTAACTGGATCGATAAAAAATGGCCCAGACTGAAAGTACAAAGATACAGGTTACCCATCATCGCCCTAATGTATCTCCTGGTTCTTATCCCCCTGAAAATTAATAATTCAATCGGGATCGTGGGTAACCGGCTTTGGGGAATAGATAAAGTGGTGTTGGGCACCGCCGTGGGCTCGATATTCTTCTTGATAGGTATCTGGGCAGATAAAAAAGTCAGAAAAGTCAGCGACAAACAGCTTTTTCCGTATCAAAAGGTTGTATTTCCGGTTTTGTCCCTTATAATAACAAGTGTTGCCTTTTTCTTTCTGACAAAAAATTAACATGGTTAAAACTTACAAAGATCTTATAAATAAAGTTAAAGAATTTGAGATTGATAAAAACGTTGATCTTTCCTCGGGTGAGGACTTGTCGATTGGGATAATGAACCTGATCTCCATCGAAGAGCATCTATTTTTTACATCTCAAAAAACCGGCGATAAAAGATACCTGGACCTTCTTAACGAAGTTCGTTTGATGAGAACGGATCTGATGAAAAACATCGTAAAGGATCCAAAGGGTGAGGTCTGGTGTATCAGTAAGCACTTACTTTCCTCATCAATGAGAATGATGGAGGTTGGAACCAAGGAACTAAAAAAAGGTGACAAGAAAAAGGCCGATGAACTCTTTGCAAAATCTTATAAGCTTTATACCCTGTTTTGGGCGCTTAATTTAAGCAAAATCCCAAACGCTAAAAACCAAAATACAAGTAAAGTTCAATTTACCGATGACGGAGGTGGCAAAACAACTTCAGAATCTGTTTTTTCAAGATTTGGGTCAATAGTCCAGAACGCCATCGATTGCTGCAAGGAATGATGTCCGGTTACATCAAAAACCCCATTAAAAGCAACAAAAATAACAAAACGGAAAAATAAAGAATCGATTTACGGTAGTCCAATTCAGAAGACAAAAGCAATCCCCAACCGTTCAGATTTTTAAGATCAAGTATGTCCGCAAGCTGGTCAGTTGATAGGTGAAGGGAGAATGCCAGCACTATTCCTCGAACCAGAAGCGACGCTGAAGAGCTTACTATAAAAAACGTTAGAATTAAGAAAATTATCTGGAAGAAAAATGTATGAAAGACCAAGTTTTTTCTTTCTCCCCTGGTTTCGTATAAAAGCGCTATTATTCTGAGAATTCCCCTCTTTTTAAGAAGAAAGTTCACTCTTTGAGATGTCAGTTCCTGCGGATTTAGAAAGAAAACATAAATAAGGTGGTCTATATCCGGCAGAGCCGTACCGATTAGTCCCCCAACCCAAAAAGGCCAATAGGCAAAGGACAAATAGTTTCTTAAAATGGAGATCAAGACAAAAAATGACAACCAAAATGCAAAATGGACAAAAAGTTCGCGCTTCATGGCAGTACCTCAGATTATTCTAGCATTAATCCGTGTATTTGCATTTGCCCAAATCGACTCCTAGCTCGTCCAAAAAGGTAACTCCCTCTCCCAAAAGTTTATCTTTCTGTTCCATATAGCCCCCAAATGCATACGAACGAGAGACCCTGCCTTCCTTATTTACAACCCTATGGCATGGACAATTTATATCTTTATTGGCATGAAGCGCCCACCCAACCTTTCTTGCGTCTTTTGATCCTAAAATTTCGGCAATCTGCCCATAAGTCATAACTTTCCCGATAGGGATTTCTTTTACAACTTTATAAACCTGTTCAAAAAACCCTTTATTTTGTCTTTTTGAGTTCTGCTTCATCTTTAAGCTGCTTCAGCTTCCACATGAATAGCCTTCCTTTTGATTTCGCATTCGTTGCATCTTTAACAAAACTTCTGGCTTTTTCAAGAAAAATCCTGGGAGTTACCTTGGCAAGCTTCATATAAAGCGACTTGTGAGGCAAGTCCCCGAGTTCAACCGCAAGGTCGTAGGCATATTTTTGGAACTCACGGCTTACATACTTGTCCCTATCCTCTAATTTATATTTCCCTACAATGTCTCCAATTTTTTGCATACTTCTTTGATTGTTTTTTCAATTATCACTTTCTCCTCATCGGAAAAGTTCTGTAGAACATATTCTTCTCCCATCGGACGGGAGTCGCCCTGTCTATTGTCTATTCCGATTCTCACATGCCAATACTCATCTGTTCCCAGAGCATCGTCAATTGACTTCAGGCCATTGTGATCCTTGGGACCCTTGCCGAATTGAATTTTGTAGTCACCCAGTGGGATATCCAGGTCATCATGAACAATATACAGGTCTTCTTCTTTTGCCTGATATTTGGAAGTTTGAGATTCAACAAATTTTCCCGACTGATTCATAAATACATTGGTTTTTCTGGCCAAAATATTTTTCGTGAACTTGTTCTTAAGAAGCTCATCGATGACTTTGTAGCCAACATTGTGGCGTGTTTCAGTATAATCAATGCCGGGATTACCTAAACCTATTATTAGTTTCATTTTGCCTATGAAGCAATTGTATCACCTCATCATCGGTTATTTGAGAAAAATTTCGATAAAACTCATCTATTGCCCGAAACTCATCCGGTGTTTTTAATGCCACAACTCTCCTGACTAGCCTCTGAAGTCTCTCAAATTCACTTTTCGACACAACCGGAACTGCTACTGTAATACCGGAGACGTTCCTTTTTTGCAAAAAGTAAATTGCCGTTTCGATTGTTGCACCCGTTGCAACCCCGTCATCAACCAGGAGGATCTTCTTGCCCTCAAAATTACCTGGACGGCCATACATTTTTATTCTTTTTTCCACAATTCTTTCAATTTTTCTGCTTCTTTTGCCAATAGAGAACCCATTAGGTCCGACTGCTCCGGCAGCAAGTTCGGGTTCACAAAAAGTCGGAGTTTTTTTGACCACCAGAGGTGCCAAAGGAAGTCTCAGTAATCCGGATATTTCGGAGCCTACAACTACCCCACCACGCGGAATCGCCACAACTACCTCAAAGTCACCTTTGAAAGAAGATAGCTTCCCAACCAACATCCTCCCCGCATCGGCTCTATCTTCAAAGACAGTAAATTTGTCTTACTTTACTTTTTTCAGAAAGTCTCTGGCAACTTTTCCAAGAACAGGTACTTCCCACTCTTCTCCCTGCCAGGCTTTATAAATCAAAATTAACCAAAGGGCAAAAGTAACAAGACCGATAAGTGCCGACAATGGGAAAAGTATGATTGTTATTCCGAGTATCCATTGCACTACAAAAAGGGCGATGAATACAACTATTGACTGCATTGCATGGAATCTGACAAAGGGGTCTTTACTCGTCACCAAAAAGAATATTCCCGTAATCGGACCCAATACATAAGTAAATGCTCCTGCCGTTTCTTTTTTGAAACCTTTTTCTTTTTCCGCCATAAATATTCACCACCTTTCTCTTATCAATTCATTTTTTCACAGATGAAGTTTTTAGGCAACTGGTAAGTTACTGTAGCTTCAAAAGATCGTGAAGTTCGTTTACAGTTGTTACATCTATGACACTTCTATCGTCACGGAATCGAATTAGCCGTGGAAACCTGAGGGCAAGGCCGGCCGTATGTTTTGGGCTTACCGTTATTTCGTCTGCCGCAAGTTCAATTACAACCGAGGGGGTGACCCAAAAATCGGGATACAGGTCTTTATTTACGATATATTCCTTTGGTTTTTCTTTCACCTGAATTTTGGTTAAACGAGCTTTTAATTCCCTAAACTGTTCATCAGATAGTCCCGTTCCGACCTTTGTAACACTTTTAAACGTGTCGCCATCTCTAATCCCAGCCAAAAACTGGCCCATCCCAAAGCCGGTTCTTTTCCCCTTCCCGGACGTATAACCCATTATTACGCAATCGATCGTATCGGAAAGTTTTCCCCGTTTACCTTCAACCTCCTTCATTTTGACCCAATTCCAGCCGGTTCTTCCCGAAACATAAGTCCCGTTGGCTTTTTTGACAACTACCCCCTCAAGTCCCATTTTCAGATATTTCTCATGCATATTTTTGATTACTTCAGGATCATTTGTAATCGTATTTTCATCAACCCGTAGAAGACTCCCGTTTACGGCTACTTTTTCAAGAATTCCCCTTCTTTCCGTGTAGGGAACGCCTATGAGGCTTTTCCCGTCAAAAAGAAGTATGTCAAAGACCTGAAACTGCAGAGGAATCTCAGAAGCGTTTTTCTCAATCTCGTGCTTTCTCCTTCTTTGAATTGTTTTTTGGAAATCCAAAAACATTGCCCGTTTCGGGTCAACCCCGATAGCTTCAGAGTCCAGAATCGCCTCCGAAGCCTTAATGTATTTTCCCACATCTTTCAGCTCCGGAAAGGTATCAAGATTAATCGCATTCATGTTGCGGGTGAATATCTTCACCAGATTATCCTTTTTCCTGTAATGTATAAATATCCTTAAACCGTCAAATTTTGGCTCGACAGAAACCTTTCCCATTTTTTTTATCATGGCGTCCGTTGAGTTAAGTCTCTGGGCAAGCATTGGTACAACAGGTACTCCGATTTCGGGCTTGGCATCTTTAATGTTTTTTTCTTTAACCAAGCGTGCAATATAGCCAATATTTGGCCTTATATTGAATGCATTTTCAATTTCTCTTTCCGGAATTCCGCTTTCAGAGGAAAGTGCGTCAATTACCGTTTTTTCGGAAAACCCAAGCCTAAGCCTGCCAACAGGAATTCTGGCAATGTAGCGGGCAGAGAGCGGATCTATTTCGGTCAGGATTTTAGCCATTTTTTCAATTTTCCGATCCTGTGACCCACCACCGCCGTCTTCGGCGATTTCCAAAAGTTTATCGTACACTTCCGCTACAGTTAAACTTTTATCTTTTACCCCTTGCCTTTTGCCCAGCTCCTCGGCCACATTTCCCAAATCCCCGCTTGCTTTGTATAAAACTTTGACCTCATTCTCACTTTTTCCGAAACCCAGCATTAAAACTCTTATCATCATCTTTTCCGCCAGGTTCAGAATCGTTCCTTCATAATTCGGGGCTAAAATTCCCAATGACAAAAACACCACTTTATCAATTTCAGAAGTGGGGGTTTCCTTTAACAAGTTCGACAAAATCCGTGTAATTTCAAGCCTGGAAGGAGTCTTTTCCAGTTTTTCCAGATAGCCTGCGAATTTGTTTAACTGCATATCAATTCAGATTATATTGCGTTTGGGGGAAAAATGGTAATTATCCTTTACCTAAAACCAGATAGCTTGAGAAGAAAACGTAGGCAAAAATAACAAGTCCGATAAACAAGAATCCGAAAATAATGGAGACTAAACCGTTTGACTCCTCGTGCACAAGCTTGCTGATGCCTTCCCCTACCAATGTAAGTCCGAAAAGACACGGGACAACCAAAATCATGTACAAAATCTGCGGATCATTTGCTAACATTTTGGTAATTAATTATTTATTGGCTATCACATACTTACTGGCCTTTGTACTGCCTTGCTTTTTGATTATTCCCTTACTCAAAAGATCCTTGAGCTCTCTCAAAATCGTATCTTCAGAAACCATCGATAGTACTTTTTTCAGTTCAGCCATTCCACCCGAACCCTGGTCGGAAATGTATTCAATAAGACGCATTTGCCTCTCGGTCAGCGCAACTTGTTCTCCAAACTTTACCTTGAGACGTGAGTCAACGGAAAGCTTTCTAACCTTATCTTTAACCTTCTCTAGCTCCGCCGCAACCACTCCGGTAAAATATTCCAGCCAGGCGGTTACATCTCTTGTGCCCAAATTGGGAGACCCCTTATCAACCTCGCCCAAAGCTTCATAATAGGCTCTGGGGTCTGCGTCAAAACGCTCCTCAATGGAGAAAAACTTTTTGATGTTGTACCCCTCTCTCATCAAAACCAGATTCGAAAAGGCCCTGACCGTTCTGCCGTTTCCTTCAACAAAAGGATGGATTGCAACCAAAATGTAGTGCGCGATGCCGGATCTGATTATCGGGTGAATATCCCGGGCTATTGGATCATTCAGCCATTCAAAGAAATCATCGAGCAGATACGGAACTTCGTGTGATGGAGGCGGTTGAAAAATAACTTTACCGGTTCCTTCTTCTTTTATTACAACCTCAGTTGTTCTGAAAACTCCGATTTTTTCCGGCACAATGATCCTATCAACCGTTGCTCTATGGATATCTTTAAGCATGTCGGTCTCGTACCCTCCACGCTTGACAGCAAGCTCATCCAGAAGCTGCATAACATTCCTGTAGTTTATTACTTCTTGAATATCGCGTGCCCTGGCATAAACCTCGGCTCCTTCCAGAATCTTTTTAGTTTGATAAAGGGTTAGGTCATTCCCCTCTATGTGGGTGCCGTGATGAATGGTGCGGATAACAGCATCCGATTGAAATTGCTTTGCAAAAGAAGGGACTAAAGGAGCGTTCTCAATAACTTCTTTGCTTGCTTCGATAGAGCCGATATTTTTAAGAACTCTATTCGAAACCACATATTTGGGAGAGTACATATTATGTCTATATTAACGCAAAAATTGCGGAAAATACAATAGGATTTATATTCCGGAAAAAACCTTTGGAATTTCTATCGCGAGATCGTCTGCGTTGTAAACAGTGCCAACCCTTTTATAAAGCTCATCGGCAGCTTTTTTAACAACAAACGATGCCGCTGATGCCGCCAAAAAAGGATCGTTTTTTGCCAAAAGCCCGACGGTAAGCCCTGCTTGTACATCTCCGGTTCCCCCTTTAGTAAGACCGGCATTTCCACCTTTGATCTCAATGCACCTATCCGGTGAGCAAACCGTAGTTAAAGGCAGCTTGTAGACAATAACGCAATTGAACTTTTTGGCGACAGCCGAGGGGTCCATGTTCCCAAAAAGTCTTTGATACTCTTTTTGGTTGGGAGTCAAAACCGAACCGGCCGGAATCCACTGGGGTTCAATCATTTGCAGACTTCCGGCATCAATCACCCATTTTTTGTTGGGATATTTTAAAAGGATGTCGCGGGTTATTTCTCTTGTTTCATCCCCTCCTCCGTCATTCCACTCTTTTTTATAGCGCATCATTCCGGAGCCGATCAGGATGGCGTCTGATTTTTCAATATAGTTTTCCTTTTCTTCCCAAGGGATCCAGATAAAGGAAAAAAGTTCCGATTTTACCTTTTCGGCAATGCTTCCGACAGAGGGTTCGGGTGAGGCAAAAAACGTCATATCGGCAAGTCTTGAGGCTGTGGTAAGTGCCAAAAGCGGGGCGCCATGGAAAAGCTTTGATCCGCCAATAACTGTAATCTGCCCGTTTTGTCCCTTTGAAGAATCAGCCTGCGGCATCACCAGGCTCTCCAATGTTTTTGAACTGAATATGTCCATGAGATATAATAACTTAAGTATATGCCAAAAAAGATTCACAGACTCAGTAAAAACGCGTCTGAAATAAAAAAGGAGGTCTTAAAACAGATGTTGATTCTTTCAACAAGCGGCCTCGGACTTGTGGCAGCCCTGGCCTGGAACGCATTTATTCAGGAACTTGTAAGCCAATATATTAAGCCGCTTATGGGAGAGGCTTCCGGAATTATTTCACTTTTGGTTTATGCGGTAGTTGTCACATTGTTGGCAGTGGTTGTAACTTATAATCTATCCAAACTGATAAAGAAAGGTTAATCGTTCTGAGCTCCGCCGATTGGAGGGCGTCCGTCTTTTGAAGTTGCAGAATTCCAGTCTTTCTCCATTTTTTCCATCTTTTCAACAGAATCTCTGTCATACCCTGAGGCTGCTAATCTCAAAAAACGTTCTCTTTCCTCGACAGGAATATCTACCGGTCTACCCTTGTTCTTTTGTGCCAGCTTTAACTGTTCCCCTAATAAAATTCCGGAATATCTATATACTACGTCCTGTGGAGAACGACCCAACTTCAACGCAAATTCTTTTTTTGCTGTTTGCTCATTTTGGATTCCCTCGTTCAATCTTTCGCCTTGACTATCCATATGTGTATTTTAACCCATCAACTCAATTCTCTCCACTTTTCTCAATTCTTTTGCGAATTCATCGTCAACCGATGTGATAATTGTTTGCTGTTTCATGGCAATGTCCATCACAACTTTCTTATGTTCTTCATCCAGTTCTGAAAAAATGTCGTCCAAAAGGAGCGTGGGCCGGGCGGAGGTTTTTTCCTCAATAAAAGAAAGCTCCGCTATCTTCAACCAGAGAACGCCCATTCTCTGCTCTCCCCTTGATCCGTAGCTGGACAGGCTTCTTTCACCTTTATTAAAGACAAAATCATCTCTATGGGGGCCTACCAGAGTTGTTGCGGCACTAACCTCTTCCTCTTTATATTGTTCAAGTCTGCTTTCGGAAATCACGCTTTTATCATAAGAAACATTAAGTTTCAGACCATTAATTTCAAATTCCAAACTATTTACAAAATCGATGAATTCCTCTCTCTTTTCCGTAATATAATTGCCGTTTTTAATAATCAGCTGATTCCAAAAAAGAAGCCTGTCGGGTCCGATATTTCCCTCCCTCATATCCCAAAGCACGCGGTTTCTTTGCCTTAGCCCTTTTTCGTATGACAAAGTCGACCTTCTGTATTCCCTATCCGCCTGGCTCAGAACGGTATCCAGAAATCTTCTGCGGACAGAAGGAGACTCGGTAACCAAATCCAAATCCCAGGGACCAAAAAGTACAGTTCTGAAGTTTCCCGCAAAATCTACCATCCTCCTCGGGACCCCATTCACAAGCAGTTTTTTTCTGGGAACTCTTTCGGGACGCTCCGCTCCAATATCGATTTTTCCCCTGGTGACAACTGCCCCCAGATTGGTAATTTCAGATTCTGCTCCAGACGCCTCCCCATCAACCCTACATATATCTTCGTCATACCCGATCATTTCCTCCTCCACTTTTGCCTTAAAACTCTTGCCTGTCGAAAGAAGATAAAGGCTTTCAAGAACGTTCGTTTTCCCCGACGCGTTGGGACCAACTATAACGGTTATTTTTGGCGAAAATTCAAAAATTATCTTCTTAAAATTTCTAAAATTCTGAAGTTCAATCTTTTTAATCATAACAAAGACAATTTATTTGCTTTTTTCAATACTAACATCCTGAAATTCTATCTTCGGGGTCTTTAGCCACAAAGTTTTTAATTTTTCCCAATAAATCCTTTTGTCGGCATGTAGTCCTTCCGAGAAAACTACAACTTCGCAATCAAGTTTTTCAACAAAACGCTGATAACGTTCCCAGGGAATAATTGTATCGTCTTTGAAGAAAATTATTTTCTTAGGCACTTTTATTTTCTTAAATCTGGCAAAAACCGACTCCCCTATGAGGTTTACTGCAGTACCTGTGGCAGAATAATAATAAGTTCTCATTCTTTCTCTGGTAAACGTTGACGTATGTGGAAGTTTCATAATTTTCCTGAAAGTTTTATTTGTGTTAATTCTAGAATAGATAAAAAGTATCGGTCTAAGCAAAATGAAGGGTTTAACAAATTGATAAATTTTACGGTTTACTTTTGACAATATAAACCGGGGTACGGAATTCAAAAGAATCAACTCTTTAACTTTATCGGAGCGATTATAAGTGTAACTAATGGCTACTAAACCACATGATGAAAAACCGACGATTGTAAAATTTGTTAACCTTAACTCTTTAACAAAATCGTCAACAAAATTTGTAAGAGAAGTAAGATCGTATATCTTTTCTGGATCGTGGATCATGGGAAAATCAAGAGCAAGTACCCGGTAATCTTTAGAAAGACTTCTGCCTAATTTCTGGTACATCAGACCGCTATCGGCATAACCTGGTAGAAAAAGCAAAGTTTCAGAATTATTGATACCGTATTCATAATAATGAAAACGATCCTTTTGCTTCATCGACGGGTTTTCAAAAAAAGTTTTTGCCAGAACCGGATAATTAAGAAAGAGTCCTAAATTATTTTTTCCATATCTTAACAACGCGTTTGCCATAGCTTTTCTCAAGGATTTAAAAAAGCTTTTGTTTTGGTTAGTCAAAAAATAATTAACTCTCGATACGTCAAAAAAATCCAAAGTGTCTGCATCCTGAAGGATCTTGGTATAAAGACCGTGTTTTTTGTTGAGTTTTTTAAAGGGAAAGCTGTGAGCATGTCTAAAAACAGCGTCTATAATTATTTCTTTAGTTTCATCGGGTATGTCAAACCTTTTTAAAAGTGAGCGTATCATTCTTCGTTCAATTCTGCCCTCAAAAATATATGTGTAAATATTCGGCTTTCTCACCGAATATGTAAAATCGTGAAGCATACAAATTGTAGCCAATAAATTCTTATCAATTCTTTCTTCTACCCCCAAAAGCTTTGCAATCTTAAAAGCATTATCGCGCACCCTAATGACATGGTAATCATTATGGCTGACGGATTTTAAATCTGACATTTTGGAGAGTGCAAACGCCTCTATTGTCTTATAATTTTCATCACTAAGTTTTTGGTCCATAAATTAATTATGTCACTTTTGGCAGAAAGGACAGGAGTATGTCCCCCGTCCACTTAAAAAGAATTTATTAATCCTTGCTTTATGGCACCTCTCACATGGTTCTCCCTCATGTCCATAAACTAAAGTGTGGTTCTGATAATTACCTTCCGTTCCGTCAGGAGTTACAAAAGCAAGTTCACTTGCCCCGCCGTATTTTATTCCTGCCTTAAGAACTGTGATAATTGCTTCATATAGTTTTTTTACGGATTTGGGGTCCAAACTTTTTGCCGGAGTTTTGGGATTAACTTTAGAAAGCCAAAGCGCATCATTTGCATAAATGTTCCCCACCCCACCCATCTTTTCCTGATCCATCAAAACCACCTTAACCGCTCTCGAAGTTTTGGAAAGAATTTCCTTAAATAAATCTAATGTAAGAAGGGCCTGCCCTGCAGAGCTTTCAGCGACGTGAGGTTCCGGCCCTAGTTTAATAATAAACTTTTCCTTCTCAACGTCTTCTGTTTTTTCTATTCTAATCCAACCGAAACGTCTGACATCATTGTAATAGAGTGTTCCGTTTCTATCTAAGTTAAAAATAACCAAAGTGTGGGGACCGGGAACCCCACCCGTAACTTTTTTGGAAAGCTCTTGGGGTTTGGGAAGATTGGGACCTCTATAAATAAACTGCCCCGTGAGCTTTACATGTGTCAGGATTGAATATCCGTTTGCAAGATCAATTACTAATACCTTTCCAAAACGTCTAACACCCATTACTTTGGAGTTTAGAATTTTGTTTTCATCTCCTTGGAAAGTCTTACGGTTTTTAACTTCGACAGATGCAATGTCATGTCCCACAAGGAACCTTTTTAACTGCAACCGCATTGTCTCAACTTCAGGCAATTCAGGCATAATTATTTACAAACTCTACCATTTCCTTTTTGAAACGTTCTTTTGAAAACTTCTTGGCTTGATTTATACAGTCTTCACTTTTGATATTCATTTTTTCAAACTTTCTGACTGCTTCCGATAATGCCTCCGGTGTTCTTTCATTGAAAAACAGACCTGTTTTACCATCTATCACAGTTTCTTTTACCCCACCCTGGTTTAGAGCAATAACCGGGGTTCCCGCTGCCATTGCTTCAACTGGAATAATTCCAAAGTCTTCCTGTTCTGATGGAAAAATAAAAGCCTTTGCACTTTTCATTAGTTTCCATTTATCGCTCTCACTCACCTCACCCAGAAATTCAATATTTTTTCCGGCAAATTTTTTAAACTGATCAAGTCCATACGAGGCAAAAGTTCCACCAAAAACTTTAAGGGAAAATCCCAATTCAGTAAACGCTTTTATAGCAATATCGTGTCCTTTGTGCCTCGAAACCCTGCCTCCAATCAAATAATAGTCACCTTTTTGTGGCAATCCGTCCGGTTTTGGAATTTCAACCGGAGGGTAAATTACAGTCGATTCCCTGCGGTAGAATCTTTTTATCCTTCCGGCCACTTCCCTGGAGTTGGCAATAATATAATCGGGAAGTTGAGCCGATTCATAATCCAACTTTCGCAAAAAATACATCGGCAATTTACCCAAAAATAAAAGTATTCTTCTAAACCAGTTGCTTCTCCAATCGTTGGCAACAGGATACCCATAAAGATATCTTGGGGGGGTGTGGCAGTAATTTATAAACAAAGCCTTCTTATCTACTTTGACAAAATTCGGACTGGTGTAAGTTCCGGCTGTCGAAGTTATTACTAAATCATATTTAGAAAGATCAAAACTTTTGAAAACACACGGGGCAACAAACCTGAACATGCTAATCAATTTCGCTTTAAATGGTACGTACTGTAAAAATGAAGTCTTTACGTTCCATTTTTCAACACGGCCTTTGTGTGGCCCGGCAAATTCGGGTAGGAAAACAGTTGTGTAAATATCGGCATCCGGCCAAATTTCCAAAAAAGTTTCCAACACCCTCTCCGCCCCGCCATACTCTTTTAAATAATCATGAACTATTGCAATTTTCATATAGTGTCAAAATAAAGTATTTTGCTTACTTTCGTCAATTGACTTGCCAACTTTCTTAATTCTATCCGTTAAGGTCTTAAAACCAAACTTTTCAAAAAGATTAAACACCTCGGGACTGTCAATTTTCCACTTTTCCATTTGCGGGAAATCAATTTCCATGGGAACATCTTTGACTATTGTAGCAAGCCTGTGGAATAACTTTGCGTCCTTTTTACCATCAGTCAACTTTTGCCTTGTTTTCGGCTCAATATCCTGTAAATGAGCATAAATATTATCTATACTTCCATACTTCTCTAAAAGTTTTTCCGCAGTCTTTGGTCCGATACCCCCCACTCCGGGATAGTTATCTGAAGCATCTCCAACCAGTGCTTTATAATCCGGAATCTCCTCAGGGGGCACTCCCATCCTTTCCGTCGCCGCGGCGGCGTCGTAAAGCTTGGCGTTAGCAAGTCCGACGATAGGCATATAGAGTTTTGTTTTGTCGTCCACCAGTTGGAGAATGTCTCTGTCTCCCGTAATGATTATTACCTCATCAATTTTTGATTTTAAATTTTTAATTTTTAATTTATCGAAACTTCTCGTAGCAATTGTCCCAATTACATCATCTGCCTCAAAACCGGGCTTTGAATAAATTGGAATGCCCACCGCTTTAAAAAAATCTCTGGCTTTTCCAAACTGTGACAAGAGTTCGTCCGCGGTAGGGGGACGCTGAGATTGATATTTTTCAAATTCCTTATGTCTGAATGTTTTTTCCTTCTCGTCAAAGGCCACAGCAATGGAGTCAGGTTTAAGATCCTGGATAACCCGTAAAAACATTGAAACAAGTCCGTAGACGGCATTGATGGGCTCACCGCTTCTTGTAGTTAGGGGTGGCATGGCATGGAAAGCCCTATGAAGAATGGCATTTCCATCAATTATTACCAATTTAGACATATACACAGTATTTTACCTTAAACCGTCTGAAGTTTTCAGGATATCTTCCTACCAACAATCTTTTCGAAGTCGTCCCGATCAAGAGTTTCTTTTTCAATCAAAGCTTTGCTTACTTTATCCAGTAATTTTCTTTTCTCTTTAATAAGTTTTACGGCGGCTTTGTAGCCCATATCTAAGAATTTTTTGGTTTCGGTATCTATTTTTTCCATAAAGGAAGGTGAGTTTTGGGCCTGTTCGTACCATTCCATTTGTCCAAAATCCCCCATTCCCATATCGGGTCCGAAGTTAATTGGTCCAAGTTCACTCATTCCAAATTCCACAACCATTGCTTTAGAAATTTTTGTGGCTTGGGCAATATCGTTTGCCGCTCCGCTGGTCATTTCATTAAACACAATTTGTTCCGCGGCCCGTCCTCCAAGCATGGCCGTAATCTGCTCCAATAAACGGGATTTTGTTTCGTGAGTTCTATCTCCCACAGGAGGAATTAAAGTGTGACCCAAACTCATTCCACGGGCAACTATGGAAATTCGATGAACCGGGTCCATATTTTTCAAAAAATGTGTGACAATGGCGTGTCCTGCCTCATGATAGGCAGTCAATTTTTTATCTTCATCGCTTTGAAGCCTCTTTTTGGCAGGTCCAAGCTTAACTTTGGTTGAAGATTCCTCAAGGTCAGCCATTGAAATTTCACTATTGCCGTTCCTCGCGGTTCCGATTGCAGCCTCGTTTAACATATTCTCAAGATCGGCTCCCGAAAAACCAACGGTTCTGTCGGCAACTTTACTCCAGTCAACTCCTTTGGCAAATTTCTTACCCCGTGCGTGAATATGTAAGATTGCCAGTCTGCCTTCTTTATCAGGCATATCAAGAACTATTCTTCTGTCAAACCTTCCCGGCCTGAGAAGTGCCGGATCGAGTAAATCCCCTCTATTGGTGGCCGCTATAACAATTACGTTATCGTTCGGAGTAAAACCATCCATTTCAACCAAAATTTGATTTAGTGTCTGTTCCCTTTCATCGTGTCCACCCATCATTCCCCTACCTCTTTGACGCCCTATTGCATCAATTTCATCAATAAAAATGATTGAAGGGGCTGCTGCTTTCGCCTGGGCAAAAAGATCGCGGGCTCTCGAGGCTCCTACTCCGACAAGCATTTCCATAAACTCACTTCCCGCCATTGAAAAAAACGGCACCCCAGCCTCTCCGGCAACAGCTTTGGCCAAAAGAGTTTTTCCCACACCGGACGGCCCAACCAAAAGCGCTCCTTTGGGGGTTCTTGCTCCGATTTTTCTATATTTGGCCGGATTTTTGAGAAAATCCACAAGCTCTTCAAGTTCTTTTTTGGCATCATCAACTCCGGCAACATCAATAAAAGTTACGCTCTGTTTACCCTTGGCAAAAATTTTTGCCTTACTTCTACCAAAAGAGAAAATATCCTGAGCTCCCTTGTTTTGAGCACGCATTATATAGTAGAAAAATCCAACCATAAGAATGAGCGGTAGCACGATTCCGATAATGTCCCCGATTACTTTGGCAGCCGACTGGTCGACAATTTCATAATTCACGCTTGCAGGATCGATTTCGTAATTTTTTAGAAGGTCGGAAAAGTTTTCCGTATCTTCTTTTGTTGAAACCTTAACCGACTCGTCCTTATAAGTTACAAGAAGTTTTGATCCTTCAACACTTACCTTGTCTACCTTTCCTCCTTTTATATCTGTCATCAATTGGGAGATGTTTTCTTTTGAGGAGTTGCCTAATGTTTGTACAGCTGCAATAAATCCCGGAATTATGAAAAATATAATCAGGATAATTGCCGCAATTGTCCAAAGGTTGATGCGAAGTTTGACTTTAACCTGCTTCTGGCCATTTTTTGATGCTTTTTTACCGGTTGAGTTTTGACTAAAAAACTTAGTTGGATCCATATGAGTGTCAATAATACACCTTTAACGTACTTTTGTCCCGTCGGCAACTTTGTTTTGAAGCTGAAAAAGGACGGGGGCAACATCTTCCATTTCTTCTTCCGGCAGATTGTCCCCGGGGGCAGCCATTATCATCATTGCCTCACTGGCCTCTCTTTCCGGCCCCATTTTTCTAGGCTCCAGGTTGATAACAAACGGAAACTGTTTACCAAGCAACTCTTCGGGTTTGTAGAATTTCATAATTCCCGAAAAACACTGCTTTTCTCCAATTTCGGGACCAAAATCAACCTTTAGCTTCATAACCCAATGGCTCCACTCCGGAACCTCTGCGGAAACTACGGTGCCGATTCTGATATCAACCTTTTCAAAATCGTCAAAAGAAATGTTGTCCATTATTTGATTAGCCCAATTTTATCTTTTATCTCCTCTATTGTTTTTCCGGCAATTATCCCTGCTTTTTCAGCTCCTTCCTTAATAACCCTTTCAACCAAAGACGGATCGTTCTCATAGATTTTTCTTTGTTTTTGGATAGGCTCAATTTCTTTAAATATAGCCTCTGCAAGTTCCGTTTTCAACTCGCCGTATCTTACCCCACCACCGAGATATTTTTCTTCGTATTCTTTTCTTTTTTCAGAACCTTCAAATAATTCAACTAGCTTAAAAAGATTGGCGACTCCTCCCTTTTCCGGAATAGCCTCACCTTTCCCTGAATCTGTAGGAGCTCCTGAGAGTTTCTTTTTAATTTCATCCAAACTATCCGTCAAACCTATATAACTTCCCTCAACGCTTTTGCTCATTTTCCCCTCCCCTGTCAGGGACGGAACATATTCTCCTTGTGTGGCAAAACGTTTTGGCTCGGGGAAATCTGTGCCGTATTTTTCGTTTATTTTCCTGGCAATTTCGCGGGCAACCTCCAAATGCGGTTCCTGATCAATACCAACAGGAACCAGACTTGCTTTATAAAGAAGTATGTCGGAAGCCATCAAAACCGGGTAATTAAGAAGTGCCATGGTTACGTGATCGGGGTGCTGTTTAACTTTTTCTTTAAATGTGGGAAGGTGCTGCATTCTGGCAACAGTAATTTCGGATGAAAGAATGTGGGCAAGAAACGTGTGTTCCGGAACTAAAGATTGTGCTGTAATTATGGACTTTTCAGGATCAAGTCCGCAGGCAAGATAATCCATAACTACATTTCTGGTGTTTTCGAACAATTTTGCCTTATCGTAGGGGGTCGTTATGGCATGCAAATCCATAACCATATAAATGGCCTCATAATCGGGGTTATTTTGTAATTCCAAATATCCCTTTACTGCCCCAAGATAGTTGCCCAAATGCAATCTGCCCGTGGCCCTTGTACCGGAAAATACTCTTTTTTTCATATGTTTAGTGTATCAGAAAACAAAAATGTGCCGGCGACAGGGATTGAACCTGTGACCTGACGCTTATGAAACGTCCGCTACTACCACTGAGCTACGCCGGCAAACATGGCTATTTTACTACACTTGAGCTTGTAATCTCAAACCATCGATAAATCCATAAATTTTTCTCAGAAAATCTTTACTTTTTCGCACCTTAACTCTTAAAACACCAAAGTAATCTTCTGGATTGTCGTAAACCTTTTTCCATATAAAATTTTGGTAAAAAGGCTTTTGGAATTGGCTGAGGGGAATTTTTAGTTCCTCCGACCAGTGTTTTTCAATCTCGGAAATTCTGTATTTATGACTGATGTTTACCGTCAGTCTAAACATTAGGTCCTGATCTTTATATCCAAAACAAACTTTAAGCCATTTAATAAAAAATTTAATCATTTTGGAATCAAGACTGGCCAAACCTACCTGGCTGTCTTTTTTAAAACCCTCCGCCCAATAAAGGGCTGCGCCGGTTAGAAACAGTTCTCTTTTGCCCAGTTTCCCTATTTCTTTAACTCCGGCCTTTTCAAGTTTTTTGGCCTTCAGGTCGGTTCTCTTTTTTAAGTTTCTTAAATAAACCCCCCTTCCGCCGTAATAAGGATTTCTAGCATTAATATCCAATATCTTTTTCTGATCAAGACTTAATTCGATATCCCGACACCAAATACTTACAGAGCCAACCGAAACACCAAGTTTTTTGGCAATTTTTTTAATGCTTTTTCCTTTTAATCTTAACTCTCTAGCTTCAACCTTCTGAACCGACTTAGACATAATTTATTATACTATATAGTTAGGTTTAATATTGTTAAGATTTGAAAACATGATATAATTCAAGCTGTTCGTTTATATGCGGGGTAGTGTACGGCTGCACGTGAGGCTCAAATTGGGCCATTTCTAAGAGATTAGAATGAAATCTGACTGTATCGGTGAAACCTAAATGACAAGATTATTCGAGTCACAGGGTAACGCCGAGGCAATCCACATTCATAACTGAATGTGGCGAGTCCGTAGAGACTATACGCCAGACTCCGAACTTGTTTCGGGGAAGACATAGTCCGACACTCCGGGAAACCGGAGAAACGCGAAAAGCATAATCTCACAGGCTGGGTTCAACTCCCAGCCCCGCAACAAGAAGCTAGAAAAACAGTTTTTCCCATTTCTTCCAGTTTGGATCAGGAAGCGTTTCTTCTTCGGAAGTTAGAGAAGGGGCAAGACTTCTGACTATTGATTCGTCCGGAAGCACAACCATAGCCTCCCCTTCTTTGGTGAGCCCAAGCTTGTTCCGAATTTGCTTTTCGATAAAATCCTGTCCTTGCGCTTCAGCGATTTGAGTTTGAAGTTTTGCGTTATCCGCCTGCATTTTTTCGACTTTCTGCCTCTCCGCCTCCACCTGCTTTCTGATGCTTACTACTCTACCTATATTCCTGACGGTGGAAATCGAAAGAAGTACCGCTAAAAACCATATTGCGTATCCCAAAACACTTTTAAACTTGACTTCCAGGAGACCTGGGTTTTTGTTTTTCATAATTAATTATATCCTGTAATGCATTGACTATTTTAAAATTTGCACTATAATTGCAAAGCAAATAGACGAAAGGTGCCCATAGCATCTGAGTCATAATTGCAAAGCAAACTGCTACGAATATATTATGGCACAAGAACCTATCAAAAGCCTGCTCCCAAAATTTATAAATTCGTTAACTGAGAAAAGGCGTTCACCGGCAACCATTTTGGCCTACCGAAGCGACTTAACTCAGCTAGTGGAGTTTTTGGTCAGACGCGAAAAAGTTTTACCCGAACAGGTAAGACCAGATGATCTCGACTCTTTTCGTGATACTCTTTTGGCCGATAAATACACCCCGAAATCGGTTAGCCGCAAGCTTAACGCCGTCAAAACCTTCTTTAGATGGATGATTTCGGAAAATATCATTACATCCGATGTTTCCGCTTCGGTAGCACATCCAAAAATTGAAAGTGCGCTTCCCAAATTTCTCTCCCCTCTTGAGTATAGAGCCCTAAGGGATGTCGTCAGAAATGATATTAGGATCGCCGCTATCACTGAACTAATTCTCCAAAGCGGACTTAGAATTTCCGAAGTTGCCAGCTTAAAGACTGAAAATGTCGGGGGAGATTCCTTAAAAATTGAGGCCTATGCAACCCAACCCGAAAGAACTATTCCTCTCAACAAACCCGCATCCGATGTGTTAAATGCCTACCTGACAATCCGTCCGAAGGCGGATTCGCCGTATGTGTTTATCAGTAAAAACGGAAAGCCTCTGGCAGTCAGAAATATCAGGGCGTCAATTGCCAGATATATTCAAAAAGCAGAACTTCCAAACTATTCTGTCAATGACTTGAGGACCACATTTATTATTGAAAACCTTAAAGCCGGAGTTGATATTGTTCTTCTCTCACAAGTTTCAGGACACAAGCGCCTTTCGACAACCGAGCGCTATCTTGAACTTGCCCAAATTACGGATCCTGGTAAAAAACAAGTCCTCATAGAGCTATAAAACAGCCTCTCTTCTGTTATAATACGACTAGACTTTGATAGTAACGGGCTTGTCGTTTAATGGTAGGACACGACTCTTATAAAGTCGATGCCATGGTTCGATTCCATGCGAGCCCACTAGATTTTGACAGTTATTTTTTCTTGAAAGCCTGAGGCATTTCTTCCCAATCGCGATGTTTTCTTATCCTGAGATTTTCCTCCCAGATAGTTTTGAGGGTATTCATATCAACATTAAGTTTTTTTGCCAAACCCAATATTCCCACCATATCTTTAGGGAAACACGCCCCTCCAAATCCAACATCGCCATCTGGCCCGGGAACACCTAGATGGGTTCCTATCCTTGGATCCGACTCAACTCCTTTTTGTACATCCAAATAGTTTGCCCCGACTTTTTTAGAAAGTTCATAAAATTCATTTGCCAGAAGAACTTTACTGGCAAGCATTAAGTTGCTCATATACTTAATTACCTCTGCACTGGTTGTATCCGTAATTATGTATTTTTGATCTCCGGGTAAAATTGTTTCGTAGAGTTTCTTGACTCTATCCCCCACATCAGGCGCCTCACAGCCAATCACAGTCCTAAATGGTTTAAGAAAATCAGCATTTGCGTTTTTCTGAGTTAGAAATTCAGGGTTCATGACAAAATTTACATGAGGGTATTTTTTTATCATTTTCTTGGTAGTTCCGGGAAGTGAAGTTGATTTAATGATGACAATCTTTTCCGAATCTTTGATTTTTTCTGCAACCTCCCCTACAACTTCCTCAACTATACTCATATCCATTCCTGAATAATCGGAAAAAATAGGTGTAGGAACACAAATAAAAATGAAGTCTGACTTTTCGATTACTTCGTCTAGTGTGTCGGGGCTTTTTTTATATTTATCGTACCAAAAAATTTTATTATCAGGGTTTGTGGCAAAACCCGTCCCTGTAGCACCGCCCACATATCCGTTGCCGATAATACCGATGTTCATATTTTTAGATATTAAGTGAATTGATATTAAGATATAAAGTTAGAAAAAACAACCGGCACCAACTACTTTGTATCTCTATATCCATTTCCTAAAGATTGGATCTTCTTTGAATCTCCGCTTCAACCAATTTTTCGTCACGTCCGTATTTAAGTCTGCTCATTTCTTTTATTATTTCGGCAACCCGCGGGCTTTCTGCCGCTTTCTGTTTATTCATGTCCTTGCTCATATCCATCGAAAAAGGAGGGACGGGTTCGTTATTGACGATCGTCTTACAGTAGGCATGGTAGCGCTCAACATTAAGAAGGTCGTCTTCCCCAAAGGTCGGTGTAAATTCATGCTGGAGATAATTGGCATCGGATACCCCCACCCTGAAGGCGACAAGTGTTCCGACATTGCCAAAAACCGCGTTTTTGACTTCCTCTTCAACCTGTCCGATAAATTGGTTGGCAACACAAAGTCCAAGCCGATATTTTCTGGCTTCGGATAAAATCACTGCAAAATCTGGCGTAGCAAAATTCTGGAATTCATCAACATAAAAGTAAAAATCGCGTCTTTGAGCCATCGGAACATTGGCCCTACTCATTGCCGCCATCAAAATTCTCGGGACAAGAAGAAGACCTAAAAAGTTGCTGTTTTCCTCCCCCAGTGGACCTTTGGCAAGATTAATTAGGAGAATTTTACCCTCGTCCATAACTTTCCTCATGTCAAAAGAGCTTTGAGATTGTCCAATGATATTTCTTATAAGCTTATTTGTGACAAAGCGGCCAAATTTTGAGACTGTGTAATCCAAAACTTCAGATTTATGAAAGTCTGAAGTCTGGGCAATCTGATCAGTCCAATATCTCCTAATGATGGGGTCGGTAACCTTCGGCAAAAGTTCCTGAACATATCTGGAATCGGTCATTGCACGCATTAGCTCAACAAAAGTATTTCCCGGTTCTGCCATTACCGTAAGCATGGCATTTCTGACACCATGTTCAAACCTTGGCCCTACAATTCCGGTTTTATAAGGATCAAAAAGCTTATACATGAGATTAATCACCGAAGTAGCTGCAAAATGTTTTTCATCCTCGGTTCTTGCTTCAAGGAGGTTCATTCCCAGAGGGCGTTCCGTGTCACTCGGATTAAAATAAATAACGTCCTCAGCTCTCTCCGGCGGAATAAGTTTCAGAATATCTTCAACTGCATCTCCATGTGGATCCATAAAGCAAACTCCTTTTCCCTCTCTTATATCCTGCAGAACAAGGTCTTTAAGAAGTTCGGACTTCCCTGTGCCAGTTTTTCCGATTATATAAATGTGGCGCATCCTATCCTCATTGCTGATGTAAACCGGTCTTTTGATTCCCCTGTAGGCACTAACTCCCAAATGAAGCCCTTCGGTGGGAATCTGGGAAGGAGCAGGGGCTGTTTTAGCATTAAGCCAGTGGATATGTGGGGTTGTAATTTGTTTATTTGGAAAATGAAAAATAGTAGCCAATTCTTCGGAATTAAGAATGGAAACATGATTGCCAAAAATATTAAACATAGGCTGGTATCTGTACAAAAAGTCCTCCATAAATGAAGATTTTCTGTAGATCTTTCTTCCTTTAAGACTGTTCAGCTCTCCCGCAAATTGAGCAAAAGATCCGGCAATGTTTGTCACGGTTCCTTTGGCGGTCTCTTCATCTTCCGACACGGCAATAATTCTTATGGATGTCTCAAACCCCGGCTTGCTGATTTTTGATTCAACCGCCTCCAGGGTTTTAGCTGAAGTAGAAAACTTTGCTTTTTCGGCATCACTTTCCTGTTTTTTGGTGTCGCTCACAAAATGACTTCCCTCTTTTTGCCAATCAGTCTCTGCCGGAGAAATAATAATTTGAATCACAGCAGCATCCCCCGGTCCCATTTTTGCGAGAGCCGAGGTGATTCCAAGCATAGGATCCGTTGCTAAATCTTTAAAAGTTTTAAGGGGATAAAAATTATTTTTTCCTAATTGAAATGTTTTGTAGGCAACTTTACCTTTACTGTCAAAAACATTGTATTCATCAACCTCAATCACCTCGGCATCCGAATATGCTCCGTTTATTTGTTTTTCAACCAAATCCTTAAGCTTCTGGGGAACCCAAACATAAAAACGGATATCTTCCTGCCTGGCAACTATCTCAAAAGAAATCGCCGGCTGCACCGAAAATTTTTGTTTCCAACCTCCTTTTTTTATTGAATAAAGGCCGGAAATAAGCTGCTCCATAACGTCTATTTTCGTTTCGTTGTGCCTTGGAACCGCAACTTGTAAAAGCACCGACTCTATAGATTTCTTCTCACGATCCCTATTTTTAAAATAAATAAAAACAGAATACCCGAAAGCAACCAAAAGAAAAATAAGAAACACGGTTAAAACCGCTATAAAAAGAATATTTGCGTAGTTTATTGAATCAAGCGGCATTTGCTTTTTCCTTTCCAATTATTTTCCAACCAAAATATAAGGCTTTCAGAAAAATTCTCTTCCAAAACATTCCCAACCATGTTTGAGAAGAATCTACGGAACCTTTTGACCAGTCGGTAAGTGTTTCCAGGTCTGCCGGAGGGTTTACTTCAATTACCTGAGCCGGCGGAGTCTGGATTAGAGGCTGTCCATGATCGTCTTTAACTTGCGATTTAAAGTTTTTTTGGACGACTTGGATACCCGTGCTTTGCCGTAATGTTTCAGGAACTATAAATTCGGCTTCTTTATTTATCTCCTGAACTTCGGGTTGACTTGATTTTAGGACCTCAGGTGTGGCAGCCATATATCAACCATTGTATAACAGTTAGCTACCCTCTCCAAGCCTTTTCCTTTATCCCTTCTTTGAAGTTTGAGTACCTCGCAAGTGTATAGACGTAGTCAGAAAGTCTATTAAGATAAATCATTAGATTTGTGTTAACTTTTTCTTTCTTGGAAAGGGAAACTACTCTTCTCTCGGCCCGCCTGATAAATGTTCTTGCCATAAAAAGAAGGCTTCCCCCGTGCCCACCTCCTGGAAGAATAAAGTGGGTTAATTTGGGTAGTCGTTTATCCATTTCATCAATCTCTTTTTCCATTTCCTGGGGTAGATCTTTATCCATATCAATTTTTACACCTGCCAATATAGCCCCAACCTCAAAAAGGTGTTTCTGAATTTCAATTATCTTGGGATTAATTTCCTTGTTTTTTAGAAAAGATGCTGCCAATCCCAAAAAAGTGTTTGCCTCATCTACCGATCCAATTGCCTCAACCCTCAAAGAAGCTTTACTTATCCTGATTTTTTTTGACCTATCAGAAGAAAAAAGTCCCGTTTCCCCTTTATCACCCGTTTTTGTATAGATAGCCATTCGGCGTCATTTTAACACTCGGAGTGCCCGCATGCATGACATTTGGAACAACCTTCTTGATAGACAAGAGCGGGAGATCCGCAGGCAGGGCAAATATCACCAACAACTTTGGTTTCTTCTTTATCCGAAGCGGCTTCTATCACCTCAGGAGCATCATGATTTACATTATTAAATCCAAAATGAAGTGAAATCGCCTTAGCTACGGCATCGGGCAAGGATCTAACTTTATTTGGTCCAAAACCCACCGACCTTCCCCCACCAATACCTTTTAGTTGTTCAACTATTTCGCGTGCCCTTTCAATCGGCGGCTTATGATTTCCAAATCTCAGGGTTGTAGAAATCATACGTCCCAGAGCCTCCGCCATAGCCGCAACTTCACTTCCCGCCTTTCCGATTGTAATAAATAATTCAAATGGATTTCCTTCAGAATCCTGATTAACGGTAATAAATGCACTACCAAGAGGTGTAACAATTCTATATGTTGCTCCTTCAACCTTTACCGGTCTTTCCAAAATCATTTGGCTTGGAGCCGGGTTTTCCCTTTTACTTTCTTCTTTTTTATCAAGTCCTAAATTCAAAACCTGCTCGCTTTTGCTACCGTCTCTAAAGATGGTAATTCCTTTACAGTTACCCTCCCATGCTGCCAAATATGCCTTTTTGACATCATCAACTGTTGCATCGTGCCTCAAATTAATTGTCTTACTGACGGCGTTTTCAGTATATTTTTGGAAGGCTGTTTGTGTTCTTATATGCCAGTTTATATCTATCTCGTGAGCCGTCCCGAAAATTCTCCTGACGTCCTCCGGAACTTCCTCTATATCCCTTACCACTCCTTTTTCGGCAACTTTTGCCATCAGGTCTTCCGACCAGAAACCACGCTCTTTGGCAATTTTTTCAAAATCAGGGTTAACAAAAGAAAGTTTTCTATTGAGGTGTTTATCTTTAACAATATGCTGATAGGCAATCGCAAACATCGGTTCAATTCCGCTGCTGGCGCCTGCAAGGATTGAAATTGTCCCGGTTGGGGCGATTGTCGTAACAGTAGAGTGTCTTCTTGGAGCGCCTTCCCTGTAAATTGAAACCGGCCAAAGGAAGAAAGGTCCTCTTTTTTTTGCCAGCTCCTCGGATGCCGAAACTGCCTCATCCTGAATAAATTTCATTACTTTTTCGGCCAGCGTCATCGCCTCCTCACTGTCATAAGGAATTCCCAGGCCAACAAGCATATCACTCCATCCTCCCACCCCAAGACCGATTCTCCTGATATTAAATGCCACTTTTCTAATTTCGGGAAGTGGAAACGGATTAACTTCAATAACATCATCCAAAAATCTGGTGGCCTGATGTGTGACTTTTTTGAGTTTTTCCCAATCGACTTCTTTTTTACCGTTTTCTTCTTTAATAAAATAGGTCAAAAAGATGCTGCCTAAGTTACAGACATCAAAAGGATAAAGAGGCTGTTCTCCGCACGGATTTGTGGATTCAATTGGGCCTAAAGCAGGGATTGGATTAGCAGTTCCCTGGTTAACCCTATCGATAAAGATAAGCCCCGGATCCCCGGTTTTCCATGCCGATTCCGCAATCTCATCAAAAACCCGCCTAGCAGAAAGAGTTCCAACCGTGCTTTTGGTTTTTGGACTAATCAGTTCGTATTCTTCGTCTTTGTAATAGGCATCTATAAACTTATCTGTAATTGCAACCGAGATATTAAAATTGGTTATCCCCCCGTTCTCTTTACAGTGAATAAATTCCAACACATCCGGGTGGTCAACCCTTAGAATTCCCATATTTGCACCCCTTCTTTTTCCGCCCTGTTTAACTTCATTGGTTGCCGCATCAAAAATTCTCATGAACGAAACCGGCCCGGAAGCAATTCCTGAAGAAGTCCTGACAATAGAACCTCCCTCCCTAAGCCTGCTGAAAGAAAATCCGGTTCCCCCTCCTGTTTTATGGATTAAGGCCTGATATTTCAGAGCATCAAAGATTCCCTCCATGGAGTCCTCAACCGGCAAAACAAAACAAGCAGAATATTGGAGACCGTTACCGGTTCCAGCATTCATTAATGTTGGAGAGTTTGGCAAAAACTCTCTTGAAATCAAAAGGTTGTAAAATTCTTTTGCGAGAGCCTCCACTTCTTTTCTTTTACTTCCCCACCTGACTTCGGCCGAGGCCATCTCCCAGGAAACTCTCCAAACCATATCTTCAGGATTTTCAATGGGGTTTAGCTTCTCATCTTTTACCAAATATCTCTCCTCCAATACCTTTAGTGCCTGTTTCGTCCAGATTCCTGCCGGCAATGCCGGATCTCTTTCGGGCCGTTCTCCCGCCTTTTTCTTTACCTCGGACATTATTTCTTCATAGGAGGGTGCAATTAAATCGTTGAGAGTTACTTTTGTCTCACCGTTTTTATAAACGACTTTCTTTTGTTTAGCTTTAGACGCTTTTTTTGAACTTACCGTTTGTAATGCCATTTTTATTTTTCGATTAATTTTTCAAAATCACTTAAATCTTCAAATTCGAGGTAGACACTTGCAAATCTGAGCCAGGCGACTTTATCTATTTTTTTCAATTTTTTCAAGACTGCGCTTCCTATGGCTCCCGTGGAAATTTCTTGTTTTTCACTTCTCAGCATTTCCATTTCTACCTGATCGGTAACATCGTCAACAAGATCCAAAGAAACGGGACGTTTTTCAATTGCCCTAAGTATCCCCCTTTTTATCTTTTCTTTATCAAAGACCTCCCGCCTGCCGTCCTTCTTAATTACCCATAGAAAACTTCTTTTTACCTGTTCTACCGTTGTAAATCTCTTTCCGCACTTATCACATTCCCTTCTTCTTCTTATTGAACCGTCCTCAACGGTCCTACTCTCTAAAACACTTGTCTCAGCTGTACCGCAAAAAGGACATTTCATAAGTTTCACTCTTGGAAAAAGCTAAAGCTTTTGCATGCGTTTCACGCATGTAAAGTAAATGCTCTACAAATAGTGACAGTACTGATTTTTAAACACTACCCGTAGACTGTCAACTGGTAAGCTTTTGTTCAAAATATATCACCTCAGGCGTGTGCTAAGCCTGGTATTTTTACAATTCCTGTAGTTTTTGCGGGAATAATTTTTTCGGGTTTTTGGAGAACCAAAAAATAGTATAAAAAAATGAGGCAATTAAGGCATTTAATCCCTAATAAATGGATCTTTCGGAACCGGCAATCCTTTTGAATTTAACAGGTCTTTTGCTAGTTCATATGTGTCTTTTGCATAATCTTCCGTCTTGATAATAAGTGGCCTTATATCCTCCGGTGCTAACTGTATCAAATCCTCTGCAACCTCTCTGTGTTTCAAAGCCGATAAGGCCAATTTGTTTAAAAAAATAGACGTATCCACCCCCTGGGATCTGGCAATTTTTTCTTCCTCCACGGCAATCGGAAAATACATTTCCCCTTTTGTGAAAGTGGATATGGCAATATCCGGTTCCCCTTTTTCAAAAAGTTTCTGTGTCATAACCAATCTTTTATCGGAAAAAAGCAGGGCAAGTTCGGCTCTTCTAAGATGGGAGGTTGTCACCCCAATCCAGACTTTATCCCTTAATGCTTTAAGGGGCCATAAAGGGCTATCCGGCAAAACATTTCCTGAATAAGGAAGATGATAGTTAATTTCCGGTGCCTTTGAACCCACAAGCGGCTGATATGGAGATTGTGAAACGGGATAATTTATGGCTGATGAATCGAAAATTGAGATGAAAAGCACGGCAAAGGCGAAGATGAAAATAGCAGCGACGAGTAAAAAATTTTTCATTAGGATAAATATAATCCTACTTCGGACACTTTCCCTGTGTCAAGTTACCTAAAAAGAATAATCGGCCATTCCCAAAGTACATGAAGCAGGATCGAACCGAAAATGTTCTTAGTTCTCCCGAAAATGAATGCTGATCCTATTCCGAATGCCGCCGTAAGGAGCAGGTATAAAATTCCTGAGACGAGATTTAATTTCCAAACCAAAAATGCTATCGGAATATGTACAATCGTCCAAATAATCGAACTGGCGACATTCGCAGACCATTCGTCTTTCAAAGTAAACCAAAGCCTTCCGAAAATATATCCCCTAAAGGCGGTTTCTTCCGAAAAGGCGGTCGCGAAAGAAAGACCGAGCGAGGAAAGTATTGGCATATTGCCTATATTTGCCCCGAAATTAAAACGCCCATATTTAAAGAAATTGGTTAATACCGCTTCAATTACAAAGATCGCCCCAAGTCCCAATGAAAGATAAATTGCCGGAAAAAGATTTTTGAAAGTTATTCCAAGCGATGACAGAGGAAACTTTTCTTTAGTTGTAAACCAGAATATAGGCAACAGCCAGATAATGGGTTTAATAATAAGTTCTTCAACCTGGTCCGGAAGTTGGAGTCGTAAAAAACGATAAGCAGTCCAAACCAAAAGAAGATAAACTGAATAAATAGTTACGTGTTTTACTACTGTCGTCTTGGCAGTCATTTTTCCTTCTATTTTATTTTACATCGAGTTCACGAGATGCAAAGTATATCTTATATCTTACACCCTTCAAAAGCTTCATCAATTGCATTTATTATCATTTCCATCCTCTGCCTTGCCTCGGGCAAGGTAATTGCATTTTTTTCATTCGGAAACCAGTGAAAAATTAAATTTCTGCAGAGTCTCCATGTCTCCCAAAGGTGATCCGCCAGATCTTCCCCCCGGCAATATTGGACAATTTTGTCATACACGCTTTCGTTTCTCAGTTCTCTGGGTAGTGAGGGGTTAAGTGCTTTGCCGATTCTAAAATGCTTACCGAAATAATCCTCTTCAGTGATAAATCCCATATCCAAAAACATTTTCTTCAAAAAACCTTCGTAAGCCTTCGCCGCGGGGAAGAGTACAAAAGAATAATCATGGAATTTCTCTTTCCCACCCGGCAGATCTGCTCCCCAACCTTCAACAACATCATAAAGAAATTCCGATGTTGAAAGAAGTTTCTGAATATCCTCGCCAAGATATTTCCACCAGGATCTTGATTCAAGTTGTTTGAGGGTTTCCATTAATAAGATATATTGTATCAAAAGTTTGACTTATGCTCTCCGCAATAACAGATTACACTATCTGTAATATAATGTAATATACTTTCTTTCCGAATGAAAAGGCTTTTTAAATTAATCAGCTATAAAACTAGATATTTACTTACCACCAGGCGCGGAATTAAGGCTACGGTTTATTGGGGGGTCGTAACAGTGGTCGGAGTTTACCTTTTTTGGGGAATTCCTCTTCCTACAAAACTTATTTCCGAAACATTACCAGTGTCAACTAAGATATTTGACAGAAACAGCAGGTTGATTTACGAAATTTATACCGACAGGAAAAGGACACCAATTAAACTTAATGAAATTCCGGTCTACCTTAAAAATGCGACTGTTTCAATTGAAGATAAGGATTTTTATAAACATCAGGGAGTCTCATATACGGGAATTGCCCGCGCACTTTATAACACAATTTTTAAGCACGAGGTTCAGGGAGGCTCAACCATCTCTCAGCAACTTGTAAAAAATTCACTTCTAACTAGTGAGAAAACTATCAGACGAAAAGCTCAGGAGCTGATTTTAACGGTTGTTATTGAGTCTATTTATTCCAAGGATCAAATTCTGGAAATGTATTTAAATACAATCCCCTACGGAGGAACTGCCTATGGAGTTGAATCCGCCAGTGAGACATATTTTGGTAAATCCACAAAAGATTTAAGTCTTGCCGAGTCGGCTCTTTTGGCAGGACTGCCGCAAAGGCCCTCCACTTACTCGCCATTCGGGGCCCATCCGGAACTTGCAAAGGGCAGGCAGGAAGAAGTTTTGAGACAAATGATTGCGAATAAATATATCACAAAGGAAGAAGTTGATCAGGCAAGTAAAGAGGAGCTTCATTACGCAAATATTAATCCCACGCAAGCGCCCCATTTTGCGCTTTGGATTAAAGAACAGCTTGCCGAAAAATATGGCGAGAAAATCGTAGAACAGGGCGGCTTAAGAGTTTACACAACGCTGGATCTGGACATACAAAATCTGGCCCAGCAGGCTGTTGCGACAGAGGTTGCCAAACTTAAAAAACAGAAAGTTGGAAATGGCGCCGCAATTGTTACAAGACCCTCTACCGGTGAGATTTTGGCGATGGTAGGTTCAAAAGACTATTTTGCCACGGATGAGGACGGCAAAGTAAACGTAGTTCTTTCCCAAAGGCAACCGGGAAGCTCCATCAAACCTTTGAATTATGCTCTGGCCATTAGGGATCAAAAAATAACTTTGGCAACGGCTTTTGCGGATGTTCCAACCTGTTTTAGGGTACCGGGTCAACCCGATTACTGTCCGGTAAATTATGACGGAACTTTTCATGGTTTGGTTCAGACAAGATTTGTGCTGGGAAATTCATACAACATTCCTGCCGTAAGGGTACTGGCTCTGAACGGTCTGGAAAATTTCATCGATTTTGGGAAAAAGATGGGTTTAACCACCCTTACCGATCCAAAAGATTACGGACTTTCCGCAACTTTGGGCGGAATCTTAGTCCGGCCCTATGATATGGCAGTTGCCTACGGAGTCTTTGCTAATCAAGGAATTGAGCAGCCTCTTGTCGCGATAACAAAAGTTACCGATTGGAAAGGGAATACACTATCCGAATATGATCCTTCTAAAAATGTGTTAACAGGAAATCGAATTTTAGAACCCAGTGTTACATTTTTAACATCCCACATACTTTTGGACAACAATGCCAGAACGGGAGCGTTTGGTCCAAGTTCTTTCCTGAATGTGGCGGGGCACCCTGAAGTTTCGGTTAAAACAGGTACAACAAACGATAGACGCGATAATTGGACTGTCGGCTACACGGCAGATGCTGTTGTTGTTACTTGGGTGGGAAACAACGATAACAGTTCAATGGGTGGTGCGGTTTCCGGAGTCTCCGGAGCCTCTCCCATCTGGAACAAAATTATGAAAGCGGTGCTTGCTAAAGCTGAGGCCGGAGATTATGACCCCAATGATAAAGGACACGCTTGGCCAAAACAACCGGACGGCGTGGTTGGAGCAACAATTTGTGCCGATACCGGAGGCGCTCCTCCATCTCAAGATCCAGGGAATCCCGGATGTCCGACAAGATTTGAGTATTTTCTTACAGGAACCGTTCCGGCAACATCAAACATCATATTTCAGGATATTCTTATAAATAATGCCACCGGTCAGATGGCTTCCTCCTCTGATCCGCCGGATCAAGTTCATACGGAAAATAAACCCACTTATACAGATCCTGACGGAACACTATTCTGTCTGACCTGTGCTATTGCTTCCGGATCGGCAACTATAAACTACCCTCTACGCTGATTTAGCTTTTATTTTGGCGGTTTTACTGTTACAATTCGCGGAAAATGGTTAAAGCAACTAAACGGATTCTCAGCCTACTCGGCAAGCCTATATATTTTTTTCTTGCCGGTTTACTTCTTTTGCCGGTCGTAATCACAAATAAAATAGGATCAATTAAAGTTAAAAAGAAAAGTAAAGGCAAAGCAAAGAAATCGGTGTTTTCCAAATTTTCCCTGAGACTTGAGGAACTTCGTTTAGGATTAATTTTCATAAAAGTTTCTACACGTTTTAAAAACTTTTTTGCTAAATCGGAGAAGAAACGAAAACGCCGCCCGCGCCGCAAAGCCTGGTCTTTTTTTGCAACATTGATCCTGGCTTTATTTCTTGTTTCCGCTTTTTACTTTTTTATCATCCGCGACATGCCGTCTCCCGGAGAGCTTGGGTCCAGGGTTCCCGAAGTTTCAACCAAAATTTATGACCGAAACGGCAATCTCCTCTACAAAATATATAAGGATAAAAACAGAACCATAATTCCCCTAACTCAAATTCCGGACAGTGTAAAACTGGCAACTTTGGCTGCTGAAGACGCCGAGTTTTATTCCCATCCCGGATTTTCCCTGAGAGGAATTTTTAGGGCAATAGTACAAGATGTTAAAACCGGCTCGGTTCAAGGAGGTTCAACTATTACTCAGCAGCTTGTTAAAAACACACTCCTCTCCCCCGAAAAAACAATAACACGTAAGATTCGTGAATTAATTCTTTCCGTCGAAATTGAAACGATTTACACCAAAGATCAAATCTTTGAAATGTATTTGAATGAGGTGAGTTATGGCGGCACTGCATACGGAATCCAGGAAGCATCCGAATCATATTTCGGAAAAAATGTCGAAGATATTTCTCTATCAGAGGCTGCTCTTCTGGCAGGACTTCCTAAAAGCCCGACGACTTTCTCACCATTCGGATCGAACCCGGAGCTTGCTTTTGAAAGACAAAAGGAGGTTTTACGTTTGATGATGATAAATAAATACATCTCCCAAAGTCAGGCAATCACGGCAGCCGCCGAGAAGCTGCATTTTGTTTCGAGAAAGACGGAAATCAAAGCCCCTCATTTTGTGATGTATATCAGGCAGCTTCTTGTCGATAAATATGGGGAGAGCGTTGTCGAAAAAGGAGGACTTGAAGTCACAACCAGCCTGGACTTGCCCATACAAGAAGCCACTGAACAAATTGTTAAGGCCGAAGTAGACAAACTGGACAGACTCCATGTTGGAAACGGTGCAGCGCTTGTTATGAATCCCCAAACCGGAGAAATTTTAGCGATGGTGGGATCAAAAAATTATTTCGATACCGAAAATGATGGAAACGTAAATGTTATTACAAGTGTAAGACAACCCGGAAGTTCAATTAAGGTTGTAAATTATGCTTACGCACTTTCCAACGGATTTACGCCCGCCTCGATTATCGATGACTCCTCAATTACCTTTTATACACCAGGAACAACATCCTACACTCCGGTAAACTACGATGGGCAATATCGGGGACAAATTACCCTGAGAAGCGCACTTGCCCAAAGTAGAAATATTCCA
Source organism: Candidatus Woesebacteria bacterium (assembly GCA_003484955.1). Taxonomy (GTDB): domain Bacteria; phylum Patescibacteriota; class Microgenomatia; order UBA8517; family UBA8517; genus UBA8517. The sequence goes on along the minus strand of DMZH01000001.1, from coordinate 238,686 downwards.
GCAGTAAAAATTCTTGCTTCGTATGGTGTTCCAAAAATGATTGAGGAAGGCCGAAAAATGGGAATCACGACTTGGGAGAACCCCTCCGATTACGGACTTTCCTTAACACTCGGAGGAGGTGCTGTTACAGCCCTTGATCTGTCTAAAGTCTACGCGACACTGGCAGGCTCGGGCAAAAGACCCGATTTTATGCCAATTTTGGAAGTTAAAAATTACAAGGGACAAATCTTAGAAAAAAATGATCCGGTGGTAACCCAGGTAATTGACGAGAGAGTTGCGTTTCTTTTGACAGACATTCTTAAAGATAACGGCGCTAGGGCGCCTGAATTCGGATATAACTCCTACCTGGCAGTAAAAGATCATCCTGAAATAGCAGTTAAAACAGGGACCAGTAATGACCTCAGGGATAATTGGACAGTGGGATATAACCAAAACTATTTAGTATTAACCTGGGTTGGAAATAATGACAACTCCCCCATGAGTCGTGTCGCTTCAGGTGTAACCGGAGCCTCTCCTATCTGGAATAAAATTATGATGGCGGTTTTAAACGGACAGCCATCTATCGATTGGAAAGTTCCGGACGGCATCAGTAAAGTAAATATCTGTTCTCTATCGGGCACACTTCCTTGCGATAATTGTCCCACCAGGCAAGAATGGTTTTTAGATGAGAACCGTCCAACTAAACACTGCAATTTTGATCAAAAACGGTTAGATGACGATGAGAGAAAAAAGAAAAACAAAATTCTCGACACGGGAGCCAGTACAGAGTTTACCCGTTAATTTCCCTGTAGAGAAGAAACGACGGAATTACAAAAAGCCCTCCGCAAAGACCATAAATAACAGTCCCTATTCCGAAAGGTAAAACTGACAATACCATCTGTGAGAAAAACCAAAAGAGTCCGAAGATAATTAACCTGCCGAGAACTTGCCAAAAAATCCCTTTCACCATACCCTTACTTTCTAGAAGCGATACTTTGATTCCGACGCCTTTATCAACCATTACAAATTTACTGAACGCAAACCAGATAACCACAAGAACAAACGGAACGATCAACAAAACCAGTCCCAGGAGATTTATTAAATAAATGGTAATTGTCAGCAAGAAGAAAATTCCAAATTTTGAAAAAGCTTCTTTATAAACCCCTTCCACTCGCAGATTTTTACCGTCGATTATCCTGATAACAGCCATTATTCCGGCTATGCTCATAAAAACCGAGAAAACGAGGAAGATTATGCCGACTACTATATTTACGGCGTTCCCCAAAGAAGCGTCCAACGTTTTAGACAAAAAGGGAATGTTTATAAAAGCCAATGAAATCAACGATAAAACCGCCACCGGCAGATAAATTTTGATTAGAAAAAGAAAATTTTCCTTTTTAGTAAATATTTCCAGCGATTTTTTAATAAGCGTGAATGGTGAAGTAAGTTTCTTCATATTGAATGTTATTTTTTCTCGATAACTATTGTCTCACCTTTAAAGATATTTATCGAATTCAGATTAAACTCGGGTACTCCAATACGGAATTCGGCAAACTTAATTTTAAAAGAGTTGCTAAACAGCAGTATAACCGAAGTTAAAGTCGATACAAGAAGAACAATCAGCACAATTAGTCTCTCTTTTTTACCCCAGGGTTTGGGAGGTTCTTTTCTCCTTTTTTTATTTTCAGGGTTTAGATCTTTAAACTTCCTGGTAATTTTTCTACCGGATCTAAAATCTTCCTCTTCTTCAAATTCGTCTTCTTTTTTTCCAAAAATTGCCATAAATTTATTCTATATAAGAAGTTTATTTTCTTCGGACATCCCAGACTCTCTCGTCAACCATGTTTTGAGGTTTAGCACCGTTTATCACATCAATAATGGCGGTAACCGCCTGCTCCCCCATTTTATTTCTTGCCTCCCAGGTGGCACTGGCAATATGCGGGGTCATAATAACATTTGGCATGGATATTAATTTCGGACTGATAGTGGGTTCGCTTTCAAAAACGTCCAGTGCCGCCCCTGCCAATTTTCCGCTGTCCAGTGCCTCTATCAAATCACTTTCATCTACAATCGGGCCTCTGGCGGTATTAACCAAATAGGATCCTTGCTTCATCCTACCCAAAGTTTCTTTGTTGATCATTCCCCGAGTTTCATCAGTCAAGGGGACATGCAGGGTTACAAAGTCTGACGAAGCCAAAAGTTCATCCAATTCACAAAATCTAATCCCCATCTCCTTCTCTATTTCCAACTCCCTGCTGTGTTTATTGTAAAGGACTGTAAGTTCGTATCCTTTGGCACGTCTGGCCACCATGGAACCAATTCTCCCCAGTCCAATAATCCCTAACGTTTTACCTTTTACGGAAGGACCAAGGAATGAGTCCGGTTCCCAACCTTTATATCCACCTGAGGCGGCAAAATAACCCTGATTTCTGACAAACTCGTCGGATTCGACAATTCTTCTGGCTAAGGCAAGAATCAGGGCCCAGGTATGCTCCGCAACGGCCTCGTTGACTTCATCACTGGGAGTGTTGGTTACAATTATTCCCCTGTCCCCCGCAGCTTTTACGTCAATATTGTCAAAGCCCACGGCATAATTGCTTATTATCTTAAGTTGCGGTCCAATTGCGTCCATTACATCGGCATCAATCCGGTCTGTTAGAAGTGAAAGAAGGCAATCAACGCCCTTTGATTTCTCCAAAAGTTCTTCTGCGGTTAAAGGCCTGCCAAATTCCGATATTACAACTTCATTCCCGCTTTCTTTAAGTTTTTCCAGACTGTTTCCCGGAATTTTTCTGGTAACAAAAATTTTTGCCATATGATTAAAGTCTAAAAAGGTTGAACCAAAACTCCACTGCTTTTGGCTCGAGCTAGCCAGGCGTTCATTTCTTCGAATTTTAAAAGACCCCTTTGAGAACCTGTGTAGCCAATAACAGATGCTGAATTACAAGTTCCCCAAAGAAGAGCCTCATCAAGAGTTTTTCCATGAACTAAGGCGGAGAGTGTTCCGGAACCAAAAGCATCCCCCGCTCCGGTTCTTTCGTAGGCGTCAACAGGGAGCACTCCTGCACTTAAAAACTTGCCGTTAATGCTGTCGTAAGCGAAGGATCCTTTCGAGCCGTCCGTAATCACACAAATTTTTGGTCCGAGTTTGGAAAGAGAAATCAAAAGATCTCTTTCTCTCTTTGTTGAATCCCCAAAACCGGTAAGCTTTTCCGCCTCTTTTCTGTTTACGAAAATTACATATGTCAGACTCATTACATCCTTTATCTCGTCAAAATTTGCCCTCATCTGCCAGCTGCCCGGATTAAAAGCAAGCTTGATTTGTGGGTTTCTCTTTTTCCAGTCAACCAGGTGGATATAAAAAGGCCTGAAACTTTCCCCCATGCTCGTAAGATACACCCAGGGGGCAACGGGAAGCTGAACCGGAAATTCATAACTCCTCGGGGCATGATATACAAATATTGTCCTTTCTCCGGAATAATTTATTATTGTTGAATAATTTGATGAGGTTGACGGCTGTTGAATTACATATGTAACATCAACCAACTCATCTTTAAGTCTTTTAACAATCATGTCCCCGACATTGTCCGCCCCCAGCGTCAAAACAATTCCGGTTGAAACTCCAAGCCTCCTCACCCCAACCGCATTGTTGGCAGCGTTTCCTCCGATTGAGAACTCCAGGTTTTTAACCGGAATTTTATCGCCATAGGAAAAAGCAATCAGACATTCCTTGGTATCGATTCTGCAAACGGTCTCACTCTCCGTAGGAGTCATAAAAACATCAAGTGCAGAATCTCCTATGGAGAGTAAATCAAAGTTTTCCATTTCGGGCATTTGAAACCTTTTCTAAACGTTTTATAAACACCTCTTGAGCCGAAAGTTTGTTTTCATCTTTTCCCCCCCATTCGGACATAGCTTCTTCCTGCAAAGCTCTTGCGAAAGAAAAAGAAATTTTCCAAGGAGCGTCTTCCTTCAATTTTACTATCTCATTTAAGTTGTTTGTCGCCTCATCCGGCGTCTGTCCGCCTGAAAGAAAAACTACACCGGCAACCTCCGGAGGAACTGATTTACCTAGTGCTCTAAGAGTTGCATGGGCAACTTCCAGAGGTTCTGCTTTTACACCACTGTCTTTTCCGGGAAGAACCATGCTAGTTTTTAAAAGAAGATTCGTCAAATCAATGTTTTTTGACTTGAGCTTGGCAAAAAGGACTCGCAGGACTTTTGTTTCAATTTCATCACAGCGCGTTGTGGTATGGTTACCGGTTAAAAGAATTTCGGGTTCCACTATCGGAACAAAATCATTCTTTTGAGAAATTTCGGCAAATTCAGCCAAACGCTCCATATTCTCATCCAAAAAAGCATCCGTCGGGAAAATATCGGAGATTTGGATTACAGCTCTCCACTTGGTAAACTTTAGGTCCATTTCTTTATATCCTTTCAATCTGTTATCAAGAGATTCGATTCCCTTGGTGATTTTTTCCTCAGTTCCGTTGAAAGGTTCCAAACCCTCATCAACTTTTATTCCTGGTACTATTCCCTGCCCCGTCAAATACTCCGGAAATGTTTTCTCTCCAATTTTTTGTCTAACCGTTTCATCAAAAAATATTACACCCCCAAGATAATTTCCGATTCCCGGAGTAGTTAAAAGCATCTCTCTATACCTTCTGTGTGTTTCGGAAGTGGATTCAACACCAAGTGCGGCAAACCTTTTATCAATGGTTTTAGAACTCTCGTCGGCTGCAAGAATTCCGTGCCCTTCGGCAAGTAGTTTTTGGACAGTTTCTTCCATAATGATATATTTATCAGTTTAGAGCTAATCGCTTCATGAGTAAAGCAGATTATGTTACAATTTCTGCATATGAACCCTGTTGATGAAGTGTCCCATGTGATAATTTCCCAAAATCCCGTACCAAAAAATCAGAATTTCTCAAGTGGTCTGGTCACAATTTTAAGCGTTGCTGCTTTTATTCTTTTAGCTCTAGGCGCAATTGTTTTTTTGTATAATCAAAACCAAACTCTAAAAGAAAAATTAGCCGGTTATCAGGTAACTCCCGCTCCGGTTTTAACTACCACCCCATCGCCGGCACCTTCTGCCGACCTGCCGACCGTTTCATCGCCTTCCGCGGGCTCAAAAGTGAAAAGCCCTTTAAAGGTTACCGGCACTGTCCCCGCCGGTTGGATGTTTGAAGGGACATTCCCCATAAAACTTGTTGATTTGGGTCAAAACATAATTGCCCAGACGGGTGCCAGAGAAACGGTCAAGGGAAGCTGGCAGACAGGAGGGTTGGTGGAATTTAGCGCAACTTTAACATTTAAAGCCGCTACAGGTTCCGGAACTTTGATTTTGGAAAATGACAATCCTAGCGGAAATCCTGAAAACTCAAAAACTCTTGAGATTCCAATAAATTTCTAGATGATGTATATTTAATGTATGGATCAAAATCCCGTCCAGACACCCATATCAAGCAGTAATTTTCCTCCGGCAAACAACAGTTCTGAAAATATTGCACCAGTCAAGTTGAATTCCGCAAAACTAGTTATTTTGATGAGTATCCTAATAATTTTGCTTCTTGGAACTTCCACATTCTTGTTCTATCAAAACTACCAACTTAAAAAACAAATTGCCGCGCCACCAACCTCATCCCCAACTGTTTCAGCCACTTCTGACCCAACTGTAAATTGGGAAACATACAACAACAGCAAACACCATTTTCAAATTCAATATCCTAATAACTGGGAATTAACAGAGGATACCGGTAAAGCCACGGTTAATGGAATAAATTTTAATAAAGATTTAATAACAATTCTTAATAACGAAACAACTCCAAGTATCGAAATTGACTTTGCAAACCCGTTTTATAAAGATATTCAAGATTTAGATAATAAAAATGAGAGTTCACTAAAAATTAGTGGTTATAACACCTATCTGGCCGAGGAGTTTGACGAAGGTGGCGGCAGTTTTTCTCATTATTACATAGCCAAAGAAAGCAAGATTATTGCTGTTTTAACTACTGCTACTTATCCTGAGGATGAATATAATGGGGATGGTTCTAAATTCTACAAAATCCTCTCCACTTTTAAATTCACAGATTAAGAGTTTTTGCGAGTAATTACTTTCTTAACGGCTTCAGTGATATTTTCTTTAGTTAACCCAAACTTTTTCCAGAGTTCCTGATAGTTTTTTGCCGATTCACCAAAAACATCTTTAACTCCTACAAACTCCATGGGAACAATATGACCTTGAGTAACTACTTCGGCAACAGTACTCCCCAATCCACCCATTACCTGATGTTCTTCAACGGTTACAATAGCTCCACAAATTCTTGCAGCATTTGTAATTGCAATGTCATCAATGGGTTTAATTGTATGGTTATTTATAACCATCACTTCTATACCAATATCTTTTAATTGATCGGCAGCTGCCAGGGCTTCTGCAAGAACAGGGCCGCAGCCGATTATTGCTACTTGTGGATCCTTGCTTTCCCTTAGAATAACGGCTTTTCCTATTTCAAATTTTGAATTTTCATCCGTAATAATTGGTGAGTCCTGTCTGGCCAGTCTTAAATAGGATGGTTTTCCGTTTTCGGCAACAGCAAAAGTGGCTTTCTTGGCTTCTTCATAGTCACAAGGGGAAACAACAACCATATTAGGAATTACCCGCATGAGAGCTATGTCTTCCAAACTCTGGTGTGTTGCCCCATACATTGAAGCGCCAAATCCGGCATGTGATCCAACTATTTTGACAGGCAAATCACTAAGTGCAGCCGTTACTTTTATCTGTTCAAATGTTCTTCCGGGGGAAAAAACGGCATAACTTGTAATAAATGGAATTTTACCCGCTCCAGCCATACCGGCAGCAACGGTTACAAGAGCCTGTTCGGCTACCCCAACCTGGAAAAATCTGTTGGGAAAAGCTTCCGCAAACTCTTTTACTCTTGTTGAATCGGCCAGGTCAGCCGTCAGAACAACAATATCGGGGTTTTTCTTGCCCAATTCAACCAGCATCTCCCCGAATCCGCCACGCATTGATTTCATCATTTTAGTTCCTCCATTGCTTTCCTAAACTCATCCCCATTTGGTGCTTTTGCGTGCCAATCGGGATTACTCTCCATAAAAGAAATGCCTTTGCCAAAAACCGTGTTTGCAAGAATTACACTTGGTTTGCCTTTTTTATCCCTGGCTTTACTAGTCGAATCAAAAATCTCATCAAAATTGTGTCCGTCGATTTCAAAAACATTCCAGTCGGAAGCTAAATACTTTTCCTTGAGGCTGCCTAGGGGCATTATTTCCTCGACAGTTCCCTCAATCTGAATTCCATTTTTATCAACAATCTGAATCAGGTTTGATAGTTTATACTTGGCGGCAAAATTTACCGCTTCCCAATGATTTCCTTCATCGTGTTCCCCATCGCTGGTCATGCAATAAATATACGAACCTTTCTTTATAGCCGCAAATCCGGCTGCCTGGGCAAGACCAAGTCCCAGCGGTCCCGATGTATTTTCTATACCTTTCAGTTTTGTCTTTTCGGGATGCCCTTGAAGAGAAGATCCAAGCTCGGTATAACTTGCCAATAAATTTTTATCAATCAAACCCTTTTCTGCCATAACAGAGTAAAGTGCCGGGCAGATATGTCCGTTCGACAAGAAAAAACGATCCCGATCTTCTAAGATTCCGAAATAAAGAGCCACCATAATTTCAACTGCGGAAAGCGATCCTCCGGGGTGTCCCGATCCGGCTTTGTAAACCATTTCAAGAATATTTCTTCTCACTCGTCCGGAGATACTTTCCAAATTGTTTATATCAATTTCCATAAGAATTCAGGAGCTTTATACTTTAAAAGCACTATCCATTGAACCATCGCCGTCTTCCGAATGATCCCTTTGGGAAATTTTGTTTTCGAATCTGTCAATGGCGCTTAAAACCTCATCTTTTGTAGAACAGATTTCGAAAACACTCATCTCGGTGCTGTCGATGTTCATGTTTTTTCTGAAAACATCCAAAATTTCAGCCCAAAAACGGCCGTAAAGAATAATCGGTTTGTGGTGTCCAAAATAAAGTTTGGCCAAAACCCAGGCGGTGCCAAATTCAGAAACCGTCCCACTTCCACCCTTAAAAATAACAAAAACATCGCCATACTCCAGAAGTTTAAACATGCGATCGATATAATTTGTAGTTACAACTTCCGTGTCGGTAACATTTTTAATGTAACGCCCTTCATACCCGACCGCCCCGACCGGATCAAAAGTGATGGCAACCGTTTTTCCGCCCCCTTTTCTGGCACCGCTCGTGGCTGCCTCCATTACACCCGGTCCACCACCGTCGATTATTACATAACCCCTCTTGGCCAAAGCCTCGGCAACTTCAAAAGCCTCCACATATGCCTCATCTGTTTCGGAGATATTTGCATCTCCAAAAAATGCAATATTTTTAATAAATTTTTTCCCGGAATATTTTTTTAATTCCTCCATTTGTTATTTGAATGACAAGGAAATCGGATCAGTAGGAGCTGCCCCGCCTTCTAAAGTTCTGCCCACACGAATTACCTGCTCGACAAGTCTGTTTGCATAACCCCATTCGTTGTCATACCATGCAAAGATTTTGACAAGATTTCCCGCAACCACCTGCGTTAAAGAAAGATCTACTATTGCAGATTCGCTTCTTCCGATAATATCACTTGATACCAAAGGTTCCTCAGTTACCGCTATTATTCCCTTATACAAGGGGTTTTTTACTGCCTCTTTAAATACATTATTTATCTCCTCTACTGTTACGTATTTCTTAAGAAGTACCGTAAAATCCGTTATAGATCCTGTTGTTGTTGGAACCCTTAAACTCACTCCGTCAAAAAGACCTCTAAGTTCCGGTATTGTCTCTGTTGTAGAAATGGCAGCTCCGGTGCTTGTAGGAATTATGTTTTGCGCTGCCGCTCTGGCACGTCTTAAGTCTTTATGGGAACCGTCCTGCAAATTTTGATCGTCAGTGTAACTGTGAACCGTTGTTAATAGGGCTTTTTCAATTCCGAATTTTGAGTGAATAATTGAAGCAATGGGAGCAACAGAATTGGTGGTACAGGACGAATTTGAAAGTATTTGTGGAAGATTATCAGTTTCGTTAACACCAATAATATAAGTTGGAACATTCTCCCCCTTTGTGGGAGCTGAGATGACGACTTTTTTAGCTCCACCTACAGCGTGTTTTTTGGCATCCTCTTCTTTAGTAAAAACACCCGTAGATTCAATTACGACGTCAACCCCATATTTTCCCCATGGGATTTTGGCAGGATCTTTCTGGGCAAAAACCGGAACTTTAATATTTCTTTCCGGTATCATTAAATTACCAATTAAAGGATCCTCATCTGTGGCTTCACTAGGAGTTTTTATCTCTTCACCCTTAACTTTCAGTTCAAACTGTCGGTACATCGTATCGTAGTTTGTCAGATGCGCCCAACTCTCTACCGGCATACTACCCGAAGTATTAATTGCAGCAAATTCAATCTCGTCAAGATGTTTGAGAACACCAATCCTGAAGGCAATTCTTCCAATTCTTCCAAAACCATTTATACCTACTTTAATCATGGCAGTTATATTTTATTATATCAGCATTCAAGAAAACCACGAACCCCATTAACCTGGCCTTTTAGGCAAGGAGAGTGTCATAATATACACATATGAGGGTTTCTGTAGTAATTCCCGCCTACAACGAGGAGAAATATATAAAAAAATGTCTTATAAGTGTCGTCAACCAGGTGGTTTCGGCGGATGAAATCATTGTTGTAAATAATAACTCGACGGACAAGACGGAGACTTTTGCCAGAAAGTTTGGGGCAAGAATAGTCAATGAAAAGGTTCAAGGTATGACTCCGGCCAGGAATAGGGGTTTTAATTCAGCCAAATACGAAATTATTGCCAGATGTGATGCGGATACGGTTGTTCCAAAAGATTGGATCAAGAGGATTAAAAGTAATTTTGAAAAAGGAGACATTGACGCCCTTACCGGACCCGTTTTTTTTAACGACTCGGAAATACTTAAGTCGACTTCAACCCTTCCCGCGGATTTAGCCTGGAAATCGTTCAAATTGATAGCAAAAGGTAAAAAATATTTGATCGGACCCAACATGGTTATTACCAAAAAAATCTGGACGCAAGTAAAAGATATTGTGGAAATGGATGACAAAAAAGTTCATGAAGATATGGATTTATCACTTAAAATTGCAAAAGTCGGAGGCAGGATCGGATACGACCCCGCCCTGATCGTGGGAATCTCAGCAAGAAGACTCAAGAAACATCCGGAATCATTCTTTCTGGAATATCCCGTCAGAGTCGTCAAAACACTCTTGGCAAATAACAAGAAATAGGTTATTTCTTCTTTTTCTTGGTAAGCATGGCATAAGCTCCCCAAAAACCGGAAATCCCAACCAGCGCATAAAAGATCATCACGACCACCGGCCACCCTCCGATTAGGCTTCCAATCAAATCAAATTTTAAAACACTCATTAGACCTAACTCTATTGCTCCAATCACCACCAACCATTTAGAAATTGTCTTCAGTTTCATTTATTCTCACCTCCCTTCATCCCTCTATTAACATTAGCACATTTAAAAAATCACTGTTTCAAAGCTTCAATACCTGGAAGTGTCTTTTTGGACAGGAACTCAAGCATTGCCCCTCCGCCAACCGATACCCAGTCAAATTTTTGGACAAGACTAAGTTTGTCAATAACCACGAGACTGTCTCCTCCCCCGGTTACCTTATATGCATTGGAGTTTGCGACAGCCCTAAAAACCCTTTCAGTTCCCTGCATGTGTCCCTCTACCTCATATTTTCCCATTGGACCGGCAAGAACTATTGTTTTCGCTTTTCCTATTTCTTTCTCAAACCTCTCAATCGAGTTCAGAGTGATATCTTCTTTATCCTGCACCAGATTTGCGATAACTAATTTATCTCCTTCTTTTTGTTCCCTTACGCTTTCAAGAGCCCTATCCCCGTAATACTCGGGGAGTCTCCCACCAACTAATATTTTGTCTGCAAAGGGTTCCAAACTTTTTATATAGTCGACCTTGTCATCTTTTGACCCACCGATAATAAACAAAACCGGCCTTTTGGGGTCTTCCAAAACTTTATTCAGATTCTCTACTTCTTGAGCAAATCTTATCCCTGCTGCGTGGGGCAATAGCTTTGGAAGCGAAGTGATTGAGGCCGAATCCCGATGAGACGACGCAAATGCTTCATTAATATAGACATCACCCAAACTTGCCAACTTTTTAGCAAATTCAGGGTCATTAGCCTCTTCTCCGGGATCAAATCTTAAATTTTCTTCAACTTTTGCTCTCCATTTATCGAAAAATGGCTGTAGTCCTTTTGTGCTTAAACCCTCGTCGTATACCCCTCCGGGCCTCCCCTTGTGTCCGATAACCGTTATTTTTGAGGCCTTGTTGAAAAGGAAGTCTAAAGTAGGTGTAATTGCGTCAAGCCTATAATTCTCAGATCCGACAATATCCAAATCGGCCCTAACGATGACTCTTTTTCCGGAAACATCAATATCGGTAAGTTTGGGCAGGTTCATCTTAATTATTTGCTTCTATTTCCGTAATTTCCTGAAGTCTCCGCTCGTATCTTGCCTTACCGGAAAATTTTGTTTCCAGAAAAGCGATAAGCATTGCCTTTGTATCTCTTTCATCGGTAAAGTCGGCGGCGATGACTAGTATATTCATATCGTCGTCATTTCTTCCCGCTTCAACCTGAAAAACTGATTTTCCAATTGACGCCCTTACTCCGTCGAATTTATTTGCAACAACGTCAACCCCGACCCCACTCCCGCAAAGAAGAACTCCGCGCGCTCCTCCCGTTTTGGCAACAAGCGATGCGACATCCTCCGCGTATTTTGTATAGTCGTCGTGTGGATCAAAATGAGTTGCCCCAAGATCCTGATAGGGGTACTCCATATCAAAAAGCCATTTGGCAATTTTTTCTTTCAACTCATACCCCCTGTGATCAGCCCCGATAAAAATTTTCATTTAAAACCCTCCGTTAATTCTAACAATTTTGCTTTGGGATCGGGGGCCTTAACTACCGCCGTTGCAATAGCAACACCCACCGCTCCAAGCTCCAAACTCTTTTTAATATCCTCCATCGAGCTTACCCCTGCACCCACTATCAAAGGCTCACCAGAGCTTTGAGTAATATTATACGCCTGAGAAATAATTTCCGGCTGCGCCCTGGCAACTGATGTTTCGGTTGAACCCACCAGCTCCGGCGGTTCATAAGCAACAAGGGTTGGTTTAAGTGCCGCAATATTTTTCAGTTCCTCAAGACTGCCTGCAAAAATTAGTGTTTTGAGATTTGCCTCTTTTGCTTTTTCGTTTGCCGTGCGGAGAGCCTCAAAATCGTTAAATTTGTGCTCGGAATGATTCAGAAATACTCCCGAAATACCGATCCTTGCTACCTCTTCAGGTAGAGTCCAACCAGTATGCGGACCGTAATTAAGAGGATCCACATGCTGTATCCAAACCTCAAGAGTAGTAGAAGCCAAAACTACCTCGGCATCAATTATCTGAACTACCGGAATTATCTTTACTTGCGATTCATGGGCTGCCTCCTCAATTTTTCTGGTCAGAGCAACTGCTTTTTCACCGGAGCCTTCTTCAAAAGTTTTGTAATTTACGAAAATCATCCTTGTAGATTCAAAATAGAATTAATTTTACCTTTATCAAAGCCTATTACCGTTTCTTTTCTTCCGTCATTAAACGATATTAGAGTAAAAGGTACCCCAAAAAATCCTCCAGAAAGGTTTGACATCTCTTCTTTTGCCTTCTCATCCGAATCTATATTTTTTTCGACAAAAGACACCCCTTTTTCCTTCAGATAATCTTTCAGTATTTTGCAATAGGGGCAAGTTGCTGTGGAGTAAATTGTGATCTGCATCCTTATTCATATTAACCTACCGGATTGTTTCCGTCTATATTATTAAAACGAGCCTTCCAATATATGCTTGACGCCTCTTACTACAACAATTTGGTTGTACCCAGGGTATTTTGAAGAATCATATTCCAAAAGATAGCCTCCTTTTGCCTGCCTCATGCTTCCTAAAAGAACTGTTTTTGTTCCATTCCCCAGTAGAACCTGATAGTTTTCGCCTTTTTGTAAATCGGGAAGATCCGCCAAAATTTCATTCCTTGTGGCCATACCCATTCCTTCCTCTCCTGATACATTTTTGAGCTCTACTTTTTCTGCATCATCCGGTATTATCAATCCCTTGAATTTCTCCTCAATTTGCTGCTCAACTGTTGGGGTTGCCTCGGGAAAACTGATAGAAGTCCTATTATTTTTAATCTTTTGAGAAACAAGAAGTGCTCCCGCAATGATTATTACCAAGATAATAAATACTATAACCACCCTCTTTATATTCACCTTGAGCGAAAGTTAACACTAAGTCAGGCCATTGTCAAGCCTGGGGCGTGGCAGTAATTTCCGCAAAATTAACGCGCTTTCTCCGCAGTCAAGTCATTATTGCTTTAAATAAATGCTAAAAAGGGCCAAAACTGCTGCTACCAATAGCCACTGGGTTGAGGCTAGCCAAATATCGGTACCCATCCAACCGGCGATCGAAAAAAGAACTGAGGCAACCGCCCCAAACATTAGTATTTTAGAAGTTAATTCTTTATTTCTTTTACCTAACACGCACCATCACCCCCTTACTAATATAAATATACCACTTGACCGAAAGGCGTGTTAAAAGTACATTAAACCAATTGGTGAATTACGGTGCAATTCCGTAGAAGTGCCGCTACTGTTACATCCAGAGCCCAATCTTTTAGTCCCGAGCAGGAATATGTCACACATAGAGTCTCCAACAAAAACAATCGAAAAGTTTATCCCCTCTTGGAGATATACCAAACCAGACCGTTTAAGGGAAGAGATAATAAGTACATTTAACGAAACACACAGAAAGCCTGACGAATATAAATTCAGATATAAAAATGGAGAGTTACTTGATTTTCAAACCAGTACGCGGATTGAAATCAACACGTCCTCCTATCTTGGCCAAAAAGATGCAGAACTTCTTAATACGTTAACATCCTGGGTATCGGAAAATCCGTCGGGCACAGCCCTCTGGATCAGTCCGTCATACGACTCTGTCTACCCATGCAACAAAATCACCATGTACCAAATAGAAGAAACCCCTTTGGGAGAAAAAACCACTTTTAATGTGACCGTGCTTTTTGACACAGCCAAAGACCACACTTTGGAAGTTGCAACAAAGTTAAACCCTGTTTTTGCCGGAATTAAAGACCCTGAAGTATTAAGAAATAAACTTTTCATAGTTGATGGGGATTTTCATTTAGGGAATCTTTTAGAGTTAATAGGCACTAAAGCAAATAATATCCCTCTCCCAAGCCATGAATTGATTCACCATTTTGTCGATCTGATTCATTCGGGAGCTAGTGCCAAGTCCATTGCTGATGAAATGCAGGAAAAGGGGCTTGTCGGTAAATTTGCCGTCAGTTGCAGCGGATCATCATCTGTTTCGTCTCTTGAAAGCCAGTCTTTAACTTTGAACTTAACCGGACTTGAGGATAAATATGGTTCTCTTAGTTTTACCTGCCCCAAATGCGGAAGATCAAATATAAGACCTTTTGGACAACTCATCAGCAACTGTCAACATTGTGGTGGAGACGTAAGGTGTTAACGCTGGCTAAAAATAAACATTCCCACTAAACCGACCAATCCAACGTAAATCAAACATGGCAGTATAACCCCTTTTAAAACCTCTCTTTCTTTATGTTTCAATCCGACTACGGTTTCTGCAGCCAGTATATCCGCAAGAGCTATCATGTTACCGGCCGCTCCCCCGACAACGGCAAGCGCCAAAATTTTGTCTATTCCAAAACCCAAATCCCTAGCAGCCACTGCCAAAAAGTTTCCAAACATTAAATTGGAAATTGTAACGCTCCCTGTAAGAAAACTTCCGAAAGCTCCCACCAGAGGTGCCCACAGCGGAAGAAAAATGTTTTTAACATAAACCGCCAGTAAGCCCACCATTGATGGTAGGCTCGTTGTATTGTGAACTGAATTAACCATAATTTGTGCCATTGATGACATAAAAACAATCACCAAGAATGGGATTAAAGACTTTTTAAGTGCCGTCTTTGCGGAATTGGTAAAAAGATTGAGATCCTTTTTATACATCAACAAAGTTACTATTCCGGCAATAACGAAAGCAAACCCCGGATTAAAGAATGAAAACGTGTGCTTAACAATAATCGGGATTTGAATCCCCGAGGAGCCAAGTGTAAACTTGCCAACAATCAAAATCGCAATTAAGAACAAATAAGGAAACAACACCCTACCCAAAGAAAGTTTGGCAGGGCGCGGGATATCCACAAGTTCTTTTTCCACCTTCGGTATAAAGATACCAAGTTTGGTGGTAATCAGTACCAAAAATAAACCAATTGCCGATCCCAAAATTGAGGGGAATTCCTGGCCTATAAAAACGGTAAATATAGAAGGTATTGCAAAAGCAACCCCGGCCCAAATGGCAAAAGGAAGCGCCTCGGTAAATTCTTTCTTGCGGTTTATCCTATCTTTGGTCAAAAACCAGAGCATAAAAACCGGTACTAAAATTCCGATCAAATTAATGGTTGCCGCTGTAATTGGAACTGAAGCACCGGCAAGCGCGCCAAAACCAACTTTAATAGGGGTTCCGGCAGCGCCAAAAACACCCGAAGCACTATTTCCCAGAAGGGCAATTATGACAGAATTTATTGGAGTAATTCCAAGACTAACCAGAAGTGGGGCAACAACCGCTGCTGGGGTTCCAAACCCGGCTGTACCTTCCAGAAAGTTCTCGAAAAACCATGCCAAAAATATTACTTGTACCCGTAGGTCTTTTGAAATGGATTCTAGGTGGTAGCCAATATTCTCGATGATTTTTGTTTCCCGTGTAATTTCCAGGAAAAAAACCGCCCCGAAAATGATAATTAGAATGTCAAAAGCAACAAGAAAACCCTTGATCAGCGAATTAAAAATATACGTCGGGTAAACTTGCCAATAGAAGACTGCCAAAACAATTATCAGAATTAAGGTAACAAGAGAAACCCAAATAAGCGGTGTTCTCTTCCAAAGAAGAAGTATCAAAAACAGAATAAAAGGGACGGCTACCAGGATAATCGGTAAAAAGGACATTACCTACATTTTAACCTATTATTTAACCCTTCCCAAATATTCCCCGGTTGTAGTATCAAGCTGCACTTTTTCTCCGATTTTAATAAACAAAGGGACCTGGGCTTCAATTCCCGTTTCAAGTCTCACTGTCTTTTTGGGAGCATTGATTCTATTCCCGGCAACCTCATCAGGAGATTCTGTCACCTTTAAAGTTACATGGGAAGGGAGCGTTGCGCCAATAGGGCTGCCTTTATACCAGACAATCCAACATTTAAGATTTGGGGTTAAATAGCCAAACTGGTCGTCAATAAGACCCATCGGAATACTAACCTGATCATATGATTTCGGGTTCATAAAAACCAGCTCTTCCCCATCCCGGTATAGATATTCCATTTCTTTTTTCTCGATTTCTGCAACCTCAACGCTTTCTCCGGTTTTATAGGTAAACTCCCCCGCGGCTCCTGTTTGGACATTTTTGAACTTAATTCTCATAACGGGAGAGCCTTTTCCGGGAGACATAAACTCAGCCTTGGTTATAAAAACAGGTGCTCCTTTAAAAATAATAAAGCTCCCTTTGGTGATGTTACCCGCATTAATTGTATTCATTGTCCGCGTATTTTAAATCTAAAACCATCTAGAGGTCAAATAGCTCTTTTCCGGGGAAAAACATGGTTTCCTCAATTGAAGAGGTATCGGCAGCGAGCATGACGAGCCTGTCTACGCCAACGGCAATGCCGGAAACGGCGGGAATTCCTTCTTTTAAAGCCTCAATTAAATCTTCGTCTATCGGGTACTCTGTCTTGTTCATTCTTTGTCTGTCTTTTTTCTCTGCCTCAAATCTCTTTTTCTGTTCCTTGGCATCGGTCAGTTCGGAAAAACAATTTCCAAGCTCAATTCCACCAAGAAAAACCTCAAATCTTTCCGCAAATCTAGGATCTTTAGCGGGCTTGGACAAAGATGCTTGAGAAATCGGATAATCATAAATAAAGTACGGCTTTTTTATTTTCAAAAGTTCCGGTTCTATTTCATTAAAATAAATTTTGTAAAAATCCTCATCCGATACTTTTAAAACATCCATTCCTGCATATTTTTCAAAAGCGTCAGGAATTCTTGTTTTGGGCCAGGGAAGAGAAAGATCATAAACTTCACCTTGATATTCCAATTTATCTTTACCGATAATTCTCAAAAATAAGTGTTCAAAATCTTTCATAATATCCTTATAATCGGCATTTATCCTATACCATTCAAGCATGGTAAATTCGGGGTTGTGAAGAGGACTTGCCTCCTCTTCATTCCTGAAACATTTTGTAATTTCAAAACAATTTCCGATTCCTCCCGCCAAAAGTTTTTTAATAGAAAACTCCGGGCTCATTATTAAAAAGGCTCTGCGTTTTTCCCCTTTCGAAGTTCTTAATTCCGACTCAAACACTTCAAGGTTGGGTTCAATCGAGGGTATAGGCACCAAAATTGGCGTAAAAACCTCGTGGAAACCCTGATTTTTAAAAAAGGAGCGGATTGTATCAATAACTCTTTCCCGAACCAAATATTTCTCCATCAGGTTCGGATCGTTTTTGATTCTTTGCCAAGTTTTCATAGTGATGTATTATAACAGTATTCAGGAGCACCCCGAGCCACGTCAAGGGGATGATCAAATCTATGAATAAAAATGTTTATCTCAAGAGAACATCCAAAAAAGGTCTTGGAGTTTTTGCGGCCAGAGATATCAAAGACGGAGAAATAGTTGAAAGTGCACCGGTTTTGGTTTTTACCCCAACCGACCGCAAAAATCTGGAAAAAACCCCGCTCAGCCATTATATTTATCCCTGGCGAAGTACCCGCGGAGCCGCTTTGGCTTTTGGTTACGGATCAATCTATAACCATTCCTACTCCCCCAATGCCGATTGGAAACAAAACTTTAAAACCCAGTGTATGGTTTACCGCGCTATTAGACCCATCAAAAAAGATGAAGAAATCACTGTCAACTATAATGGCGAACCGGAAGACCAATCTCCGATTGACTGGTTTGAGGTGGAGAAATAGCCACAAAGTGCCCCAACAATAATATACAACCTGTGATACAATGAACACTATGGGAAATTTTAATAGAGATGATAATAGGTCCGGCGGATACCGCGGCGGCTTTGGCCGAGGCGGAGGACGCGGCGGATTTTCAGGAAGGGGAAGATCTTCTTTTGGTGAAGACAGAGGCAGACGCGAAATGTTCTCAACTGTCTGCTCAAACTGTGGAAAAGAGTGTCAAGTGCCTTTCAGGCCGACAAACGGTAAGCCGGTTTATTGCAGTGAGTGTTTTGAAAAAATGAATGGTGGAAGATCAGATTCAGGAAGGCCTGAAAGAGGCAATTTTAGGTCTCCCGCTCCAAGTTTTGATCAAAACAAGGTTCAGCTTGATGCTGTTAATGCCAAGCTTGACAAAATTTTAAGCATTCTGATCCCGGCACCTATCGTAAAAAAGGACTCCGTCGAGGTAAAAGAAGTGAAACCTGAGAAAGTCAAGAAAGTGATTAAAAAGACAGCTTCAATAAAGAAAAAATAACCCTTTATTTAATCCATCTAATTGCCCGTTCTGTTTGTCAAACAAAGGTTCTTCTTTATCACCAAATTGGGCTGATGTTTTTTCATTGACAAATTTGCTATAATATACGCACGAACATGTTAGCACCTAGGTTTTTGATAAGGCTTATCAATCTCGTAACAGATATCGTCGTTGGGCTTCTTGGCTTAAGAATAGTTTTGAAGATTTTAGGTGCATCAACTGCGGCTCCTTTCGTTACTTGGGTATACGACACCACAAGACCTCTCTTAACCCCATTCCAGGGAATGTTCCCCTCTCCTGAACTTGCACCAAGATTGACTCTCGAGTTTTCTGCGGTTTTTGCCATAGTCGTTTATTCTTTTGTCGGTTATATTCTCTCCGATATTGTTCGGACAATGAGCCCCAAGGCCGACAGTGGCGGGAAAAAATAAAGTAGGTGTGCTGTCTATTTTGCTGCAAAAAGACGTTCGATTTCTGAGGCAACAGTGAAGTCTCTCGGGGTCACTTTTCCTCCCACACTGAAGCGCTGAAGATCAAAAACTATCTTTTTGTAATAAATATGAACATCGGGGTGGTGGTCTATTCTATTGGAAAATGGAGCAAGCTTTTCCACAAACTGAACCGCTTCATCAAAACTGCCAAACTGGAACTTCTTAGTAATTTTATTATCACGATACTCCCAACCGGGAAAATCCTTTAATTTTTTCTCAATTTCATCTTCAGTCAAAATGCGCAAATCTTCTTCCACACTTATACTCTACCATAAGAAACTGGATATAAACTGAGGATTTACATTAAGTCCCACGCAAAAAGAAGTCAAACACCACTATAATTGGTTAATGAAATTATCAATAATCGCTCATCCAAATACAAAGAATCCAAGAATAGAAAAAGATTTATTGGGAGCCACTCATGTTTATGTAAATGCTCCCCCGCTGGAAGGAAAGGCTAACAGAGCTGTGGTTGAAGCCCTGGCAAAACATTTTGAGGTAAGCCGAGGAAAAGTGATTCTTCTATGGGGCGAAAAATCAAAAAACAAGGTGTTTGAGATAGGTTGAAATCTCTTTAACAAATTATGGACCACCAGATGGGTTGATTTCCGAATTTACTTCTTTTAACCTTTTAATTTCAATATCCAGTTCACCCAATCTTTTTATATCAATATTTAATTCATTATCCAGTAATTCGGCAACACTTGTATATGACATACCATCATCTTCTGTAGATTCTGGCAATTTTTCCGGTACTTCCGGTTCGGCCCATTGGAACGGTTTTTCTTGTTCACACATATTAATTCTCCTGTAATTTTATTTACTGACTTATTATATGGCAAAATTCACAACCTTTCATCTCATGTTCCTTTCCCATTCAGAAGAAATATATAAAGCCATCTTAAGCTCCCTGTTCCTAGTTTCGCACTGACCACTGCTTTGTCCCATGTTATCAAGGCTTTTCAAAATGCAATCTGGGCTGAACAAGCGAGAGAAAGATTAAAACAAATCAAATTGTTAACAAAAGTCACAACTTGTTAATTAAAGGATTCGTTTCCAGCGCTTGAAAGCTTTTACATCTGACTGATTTAACTTGTACCACTCACCCCTGATCCATTTAGATTCAAATCTATTGTGCCAATATCTCTCAACACCGCGCATATCATCTGTTTCTATTTCATATATCCAAACCATCGGTCCTGATCCTAATAAAGTAATATCTTCCCTACGACGGTCTAAATCTTTTGTAAAACCAATTTTGTAATCCCCGTGCTGTAAACCTAAATATACAAAACCATGCTCTGCCATATTATCCACAGAAGTCTCACTTTCATTTTTATATTTTCCTAAAACTGGTGTACAAATATTTACTACGTCTTTATACCCTTGTTTGTCTTTGACATATTCGAGAATCGTTTGTGCCAAATCTCCAGTCTGACCAAGTTTTTTGTAAAAAGTTGCAGAGGCGGGAAATTTCGAATCGTGACTGTGTTTAATTTCTAAAACAGCTCTGGTTGGCCATTTTCCCTTTTCGCGAATTACTCTTACAAACATCTTGCATAAATCTTGGTGACTATATTTAGTTTTATCAAAAAGGTTGGGGGTTAATCCAGCTTCAAGGACAAGTTCACCGTAATTAGACCAGGAATATTTCGGTAATTCATATGGTCCAATTCCTGTTATTTCTTCAAATTTTATTGCACTTGGAGTATGACCACCATTCTCCTTGGCCCATTTTTGGATTTCCTTTATTACTTCTTCTTTTGTCAACATAATTTATCAATTGGTCAGATTAAGACCCAACTGGCTCGAGAATCGTAACACTAATATAACCACGCAATTGTCACATATTTACGAGGCTTTTTCAAACTTTAGGCTTGTCGCTCAAATCAGAGAGGAAATTAATTTAGTAAAAAATAGTCTTAATTAATTACTACGAATATTTTTTGTCGATAATATAAAATATTGAAAATAAGATTTGCTGATATAGCCGCTTATAAGTAGCTGCATCTATTATTTCTGACCAAGGCAATCCATGACTAGTAACATTCCTCAAACGATACGCAACTGTGATCCATTTATTTTGAGGCTCATTTGTCCCTCTATCAAAATATGGGATTAGTACTTTAACTAAATCTTCCAATGTTGAGCCTACTTTTCCTGAATCCAAAAGTTTTAACCCACTATCCTTTATTACAAATGGGTCATTTAGGATATTCGCCAAAGTTAACCCGGACAAACTTGAATAGGTTTCTTTTAATATTGTTTCTAGTATTATCGTTCCTTTTCTAAAATGAATTAAAAATGGCTCTATAGAACCTGACTCTTCACCTTTTAGTTTCATCAAATTCTGTAGTGACTCTTGCTGCAATATATATGCATAAAGTGAGGATACTATTGTTCGGTGATGAGGATTTTTAAGACCATTTTTAACAAAATTATCTATTGAGGTTAATTTTGATTCCTTGGTCAATTTTTTATATTCTTCAATTTCTAATCTTAGTAACTCTTTAATATTTTTTACGAGCCTTTTATGGATTTCTACATCGCCATTTGTTTCTTCTAGAGTTAATAATCTTGTTGCGGGAGATTTGTTCCAATAGGTACCATGCATTCTAATATCCTCAAGAATGGCGAGGTCTATGTAAAAAACACCCTTTTCATAATCTCCAATGTCAAAATATAACCATCCTAAAAAACAATATGGGGTTCCTTTGTGAATTTTATTAAATTTTTCCTTGTCATTTTTCTTGAGAAGCAAAAGAAGATCCTGATAAGAGTCAATTCTTCCTATGTAATCCCTTTGATGATATATGACTGAAGCTCTATCAGCATTCCATTGACCTACACAATAGGTTTGGAAAAAATTATCAGCTTGATTGGGATCTCTTTCGTCAATATTTGAAAAGGCTACAATAATTTCCCGTTTTCCCTCAGGCGTATTTATCTTCTCGTAAAATTGATGTAAAGACAACATAGGAAAAATATTTTGGTATATTAAGTGCCGATTGGCTCCCCCGGGAGGATTCGAACCTCCAACCTCGATCTTACAATAGCCCTTCTGTTACCAAAAGGATTGGACTATCTCATCACCCAAAATGGGTGTCAGGTATATAGTCTCTACACATTTACACTTTCGTGGTTTAGCTCGGGATTGGCCTTAAAAAGGTGTTCCCCGAATTAGCCTGATTTTCATCTTGAAATTACTATCAAGAGCTGCCATTTTCGACAGGATCTCGCTCTACCGTTGAGCTACAGGGGAATGTAAACGAACGATCCGATTATATCAAATATTAGCCACCAAAAGAAATCGACTTTACAAATTCTATTTTGGTGTATAATCGTTTCATGGCCACAGATTGGATTCAAAAACAAGTCCAAGATCTCAAGGATCAAAACCTCTACAACAACATCCTGACAATAGAAAGTGCAATCGGGCCCGAAATCCAAATTGAGGGTAAAAAACTCCTAAATTTCTGCTCAAATAACTACCTCGGGCTTGCCAATAATCCTGAGATGAAGAAAACCGCGATTGAGGCTATCGAAAAATACGGCATCGGGCCGGGAGCCGTGAGAACAATTGCAGGTACGATGACTTTACACAGGGAACTTGAAGAAAAACTTGCTAAGTTTAAAAAAGCCGAAGCTGTAATTACTTTTCAAACCGGATTTGTTGCAAATTTGGCTGTAATTCCTGCACTTGTCGGGGAAGGTGATCTGATTTTTTCTGATGAGCTAAACCATGCCAGTATTATCGACGGCTGCCGTCTAAGTAAAGCCGAAGTTGTCAGATTTGCCCATGCGAACGCCAACGATCTTGAAGATAAATTAAAAGCCGCTCCTAAAGACGTTAAAAAACTGGTGATTACCGACGGAGTATTTAGCATGGATGGAGACATTGCACCTTTGGACAAAATCTATGAAGTTTCTTCCAAATACGGTGCCATGCTTATGGTAGATGATGCACACGGCGAAGGAGTTTTAGGAAATTCAGGCAGGGGAATAGTTGATCATTTCGAACTTCATGGAAAGGTCGACATCGAGGTTGGAACAATGAGTAAAGCATTCGGTGTTATGGGTGGCCTCGCCGCAGGTAAAAAAGAAGTTATCGAATGGTTAAGTCAAAGGGGCAGACCTTTTCTTTTTTCAAGTGCTATGACAATCCCGGATGTAGCCGCCTGTATTGCGGCTGTTGGTCTCTTGGAAAAATCGGAAAATCTCGTTAAAAAACTTTGGGAGAACGCCGATTACTTAAGAGCGGGGCTTAAAAAACTTGGTTTCGACACCGGAATTTCCATCTCCCCCATTATCCCCGTCATGCTAGGTGAAAATAAACTGGCACAAGATATGAGCCGTGAACTTTTTGCCGAAGGGCTTTTTGCTAAAGCAATAGTTTATCCAACTGTTCCCCAAGGAAAAGCGAGAATTAGAGTTATGAATTCTGCGGGACATTCCAAGGAACAGCTTGATCAAGCCCTCAAAATCTTCGAAAAAGTAGGCAAAAAAATGAATGTGATATGAGAAAAATTCTTGTTACCGGAGCCTTTGGACTTGTGGGATCAGATTTGGTTCCCGCTCTCCAAGAAAAATTCGGTAAAGAAAATGTATTTGCCTTGGGCAACAAAACCATCCCTGCGGATTTTGACGGAAATTTGGTAAAAGGTGATGTTACCGATATCTCTTCAATGGAAACAATTATCAAAGATAACGGGATCACAGATGTTTACCACCTTGCCGGAATTTTATCTGTTGGAAGCGAAAAAGATCCGGATTTGGCCTGGAAAGTTAATTTCGGAGGGCTTAAAAATATTCTGGACTTGGCAAAAACATATAAATTCAAAGTTTTCTGGCCAAGTTCAATTGCGGCGTTTGGTCCGACAACACCGAAAGTTGATACGCCTCAACACACCAGTCTTGAACCGACCACTATATACGGCGTTGCCAAGGTTGCGGGAGAGCTCATGTGTCAGTATTACTGGAAACGCTACGGGGTGGATGCCAGAAGCCTTAGATACCCGGGGTTAACAGGCTATAAAGCTCCTCCTGGAGACGGAACCACTGAATATTCCGTACACATTTTTTATGGACTTTTGAATGAAGGAAAATATAGCTGCTTCTTAAAAAAAGATGCCAGACTTCCCATGATGTACATTGATGATGCCATAAAAGGAACAATTGATTTGATGGAGGCTCCACCCGAGAATATTAGTGTAAGAACCAGTTATAATTTTGGGGCAATTAACTTTACACCTGAAGAATTAGTCGCCGAAATTAAAAAACTCTATCCAAATTTTACCTGTACATATGATCCCGATCCTGTTAAACAAGCTATTGCAGAATCCTGGCCACAATCAATTGATGATTCTGCAGCCAAAAGTGATTGGGGTTGGAAACCGGAAATTGATCTGACCAAAATGACTGAAGTAATGATTGAGGGCCTTAAAGAAAAACTCGGTAAATAACCGCCTCTTAGTCCAAATAATCCTGAAGTTTCTTACGTCTTGAAGGATGTTTTAGTTTTCTTAATGCTTTTGCCTCAATTTGTCTGATGCGCTCACGGGTTACTCCGAAAACTTTTCCGACTTCCTCTAAAGTCATCGCTTTACTGCCTTCAAGTCCAAACCTGAGTTTCAGTACCTTTGCTTCCCTTTCGGAAAGAGTCCCTAAAACTTCTTCCAAATGATCCTTTAAAAGCTGTTTACTTGCCTGGTCGACAGGAGAAAGGGTTGTTTCGTCAGGTATAAAATCCCCCAAAAAGCTTTCCTGATCTTCTCCGACAGGGGCTTCCAGTGAAGTAGTTTCTTGGGCAATTTTAAATATCTCTCTGATTCTATTCCCATCCATCTCAAGTTCCTCTCCGATTTCCTCTGGGGTAGGTTCCCTGCCCAACTCCTGCATAAGTCTCCTGCTTGTTCTATAAATTTTATTGATTGTTTCAACCATATGGACAGGAATTCTGATAGTTCTTGCCTGATCGGCAATTGCGCGGGTTATTGCCTGTCTTATCCACCAAGTTGCGTAGGTTGAAAATTTATAACCTTTTCTCCAGTCGTATTTTTCAACTGCGCGTATAAGTCCCTGGTTTCCTTCCTGAATAAGGTCAAGTAGGGAAAGGCCTCGTCCAATATATTTTTTGGCGATAGAAACCACCAATCTCAAATTGCTTTCCGTTAATTTATCTTTGGCTCTCTTGTCGGCTTTTTCGTATCTTTTGGCAAGTTCAACTTCATCCTCAGCTAAAAGAAGCGGGACACGTCCTATCTCCCTTAAATATTGTCTGACAGGGTCTGTCGATTCGATCCCCTCAAGTTTTGTAAGAAGTTCTATTTCGCGATCCAGTTTTTCTTTAGCTTTTTCATCGGATTCCATTTCCCCGGGACTTACCGACTCAAAAACATCAATCCCCTCCGCGAGAAGTTTTTCATAAAGATCATCAAGTTCCTCTACTCTTTCCTCTGCATCAGGAAAAACCTCCATTATTTCTTCCTGAGTAAGAAATCCTTGATCACGGCCTTTTTTAATTAAATCGAGTACTGGTTTTCGTATCATATAGGAACAGAGGAGTTTTAATCCTCATTTAGAATTATACCGCTTCCGTTTTCTTTTTCGTAGGTGGAGCGCATTTTGACGAGTTTATTGAATTTATTTTGAGCTTCAAGAAGCTTATTCTTATCGCCTTTTTCTTCCATCTCACGTATCTGAGACTGTAAAATTTCTAATTTTTCTTTTACAGCTAGTATTTTAAGCTCTTTTTTAACTAATTCCAACTCCTTTTTTAATTCTTCCGGTTTTTCGCTCAAATCACGTTCTTCCAAAAGAACCATTTTCGAAAAACCGCCAAACAGTTCTCTAGGTAAATTCTTTCCAAATTCGGAGATTTTAAATGTCGTGCCGTCGGAAAACTTTTTATATTCCTCTATTAATTTTACATTGAGGGGTAATTTTATAAGCACTGAAATTTCTTTTGAAGCAAGGGTTTTCGGATCATCAAAAAATGCCAACTTCAAAAAGTTTTCCTCTAAAACTTCTCTTTTTGTTCTGCCTTCCGTCTTTTCCTCGATGCCGGAGGGAGCTCCTGTGGAAACTTTCTGGTCTTTGGCTATTTCTTCAGAAACTGCATCCAAAGGAACACCGAGCTTTCTGGCAACAACATTGGCATAGTGTGCTTGAACGATTTTATCGCTTATTTCAGAGAGAATCGGCGTAATTTCTTTAGAAATTTTTGATTTTCCCGAACCCGTTTCGGCATTATTGCGTGCGAAAACCGAGTCTATTAGAAAATCCCAAATAACTTTTGCTCCTATCAAATCTTTTTTATAACTTTCAATATTGCCCCGGGCCGCCTCATCCGGATCTTTATAGCCTCCGCTTATTTCCGCAACTTTTATTTCGACCCCCATATCGCTTGCTACTTTTATTCCCCGTCTCGTAGCAGCATCCCCCGCCATGTCACTATCAAGCGCTAAAATAAACCTTTGCGCAAAACGGGACAAAAGTTTTACTTGCTCCTCCGTAAGAGCTGAGCCTTTTATGGCTACAACATTTTTGATGCCCGCCTGCCATGAAGAGATAAGATCCAACTCTCCTTCAACTACAATTGCGGTTTTTTTCTTTTTGATTAGTCCGCGGGCTAGATTCAGTCCGTAAAGAACGTTGCTTTTATGGTAAAGCGGGGTTTCGGGAGAGTTTATATATTTGCCGGTTTCGCGTTTATCCCAGGGTAAAACCCTACCCGAAAACCCAATTGAGTTGCCTCTGTGATCAAATAAAGGAAATACAACCCGTCCATTAAATCTGTCATATAAGTTTGATCCCCGTACAATTCCAATTCCCGCCCGTTCGACCTCGCTTGGAGTAAATTTTTTCTTATCAACCAGAAATTTTTTCAGGGAATACGAACTTTCAGGAGAGTATCCAAGACTGAACTCCTGAATTGTTTCCTTTTTTAACCCTCTTTGGTTCATCAAATAATCCAGCGCTTTCTTTCCAACAGGATGTTCAAGAAGCAAATAATTATAAAAACGAAGTGTCTGGGTATTAACCTCAATTAATCTCTCCTTTTCGGATGACTCTCCCCCTTGGAACTTTTGAAGTTTAACCCCGGCCCTGTCCGCTAAATATTTCAGGGCTTCAGGAAACTCCATCCCCTCATATTGTTCCAGAAAGGAAAAAACATCACCTTTGGCATCACAGCCAAAACATTTGAAAATCTGAAGCTCCGGAGAAACCATAAAAGAAGGTGTTTTTTCGCCGTGGAAAGGACAATTTGCCTTATAATTCCTGCCTGCTTTTTTAAGCTCAATTCTTTCTCCAATTATGGCAACTATGTCCGTTCTTCCTTTTACTTCTTCAATTTGATTTTCCGGCATCCTATCCCGATTATAACATCAATACCCGAATAAAAGATGAAGCTATACTTTCGTAAACGGTGTTTTCTGGATGAAGTTCGAACATTTTTTGAGCAAAATCCGAATTCCGAATTTTGGCGGAGGAGACAGGACTCGAACCTGCGAGGGATTGCTCCCATGCGCTTTCCAAGCGCACGCCGTAGCCGCTGGGCCACTCCTCCGTGGAATCTGTATTATAACTTATAAGTTCAGTTATATAAACTCGCGAAGCGCTCGAAATCGAACATGTGTGAGATTTAGAAACAGCTTCTATATCAAAGAAGTTCCTTTGCTTTCTTAAGAACCGACTTTTCACCGCGAAACGATAACGTTTCTAACGCCTCATCAAATGGTAACCAAGCAATCTCACTTGTTTCCCAATCAAACCCTTCAGGTTTATCTTTTATATATTCCATCAGGAAAAACGTCACAAATTTTAATATTTTTCCCCTCACTGTGTCCGTAAAAGAATACATTATCGTTTCAATTTTCTTAACAATTTTAGCTTCCACTCCGGTTTCTTCCCCAACTTCTCTCAGGGCCGCTTTTTGCAATGACTCCTCATTCGCCTTAATTTTCCCGGAAGCCATTGGTCCAGGTAAATCACCGTCTATATCGTCTATTCTTCCTTTGGCCAACATCCAGTGTGTTTCAGGATAAAGTTCAGACGCGGCAGTTTTTCTTATCAGCCAGAGAATTTTTCCGTTATCTTTTTTGAAAACCACCCCGCCGGAAGAAAACTCACGGGTTATCAATATAGTTTTACCTTGTGTGTTGTTTCCCACTCTTTTAAAACTTCTTTTGCACTTTTAAACATTTCTTTTTCCTTCTTTGAAACAAGCTTTTTCAAAATATCCGGAGATTCCATCCATTTAAATTCATTAAAACCTATCATTTCGCTCGGTCCTCCTTTTTGAAGCATCAAATAGTAATAATATTTTTGAGAAACAGCATTGCCATTAATGACGGTGTTGCCTACAAACCTTCCCGCTTCTTCCAAAACCCTGGCCGTAATTCCACCCTGTTCCCCCGTTAATCTGATGACGGCACGCACAGAAGATTCCCCTCTTCTTACTGTAACTTTGGGGATTTCCCAATCTCCATCCTCTTTTGTTTTAACCAGTAAATACTGGCGTTTGGTGCGAGTATCTTTAAAGACAATTGCTCCACCTATTAATATTTGTTGATTGTTCTTTGCGTTCATATTTTTACTGCGAGCGGAGGATGCAGGAGTCGAACCTGCTATCCCTTTCGAGAATTGGTTTTCGAAACCAACGCATTACCGTCCTGCCCATCCTCCTTAAAGTGTGCCCCCGATCAGAATCGAACTGATATCTCAGGTTCCGCAAACCCGTACTCTATCCGTTGAGCTACGAGGGCATTTTTTATTCGCTCTCCGGCAGTTTTTTTGCGACCCAATTCGTAACTTTATCTAAAGTAGAGGGCGGTGCCTCTTCATAAGGAACATAGGCGGAAATTTCCTTTTTCAGAGTATCCTTGAGATCAGGATCAATGACCAGTTCCATTCTTCCGAGAATGGTAACTGTATCAAAAATCAAAAGATCGCCCCCCAATCTTGACGAAAACCAAAATCTAACTACGTACTGCCAGCTTGTTTCTTTACCTGCGACTTTAATTCCCCTGTTGGTAATTTTATATTCAATATTCTCAGGCTGAACAGTGGAAAGAACATAATACAAAAAGACAAGCGAAATAATAAGTATCACCGGCATTATTCCTTCCGCAAGAAAAATAATAATACTGATAATCCCGGCCATGGAAAAAGCAGTAACATAAAACTTTCTGCCGCGCCTTTTAAAAGTTCTTGCCGGAGCTGTCCAGGTAACTAAATCCCGTTCCGGTTCCCGTCTAACAACCACCGCCTGTGGTTCGTCATTTAATGTGCCATCGGCAGATCTTGGGACAGATTCCATATATGCGTATTATACCTCAAAATTTGTTATAATTGCAGTTGTCTTCAAGGAGGATATGCCGAGCGGCTAAGGCAAAGGTTTGCTAAACCTTGACCACGCAAGTGGTCGGTGGGTTCGACTCCCTCATCCTCCGCCACGGTGGGTGGGCAGGACGGTAATGCGCGAGTCTTGAAAACTCGTGGGCGCAAGCCCTAACAGGTTCGACCCCTGTACCCACCGCATTATCTCGCAATAGTTAACCCCCAAACTTTTTCTACACCCGCTCTTTTTAGAACTTTTGCAGCCTCCATCATGGTTGAACCGGTAGTAAAAACGTCATCAAAAAGAAAAACTGAATTTGGAGTTGTGAACGATGAATTATGCGGGTACAAGGAAAAACTACCTTGAAGATTTTTTTTCCGTTTCTCTCCCGAAAGCTCAACTTGAGACACCGTAGATTTGTTTTTAATCAAAAGATCCGGAATAAACCTCAAATTCATTGAATCCGCAACCCGTTTTCCGATCTCTAAAGACTGATTAAATCCCCTGGTATTTTGTCTATACCAATAAATCGGAATCGGGGTCAAATATTGAACACTGGGCAATATCTTTGCCCTTAATGAGTTAATTAAGTAATCAGAAATTTCGTTTCCGATTTCTGTTGCGTATTTATATTTAAGAGAAAGTATCGCCTTTCTAATAACCCCTTCGTATTCCCAAACTGAAGTTAAGCCGTCGATTCCCAGTTTTTTTCTGCAATTTATGTGTGTGACTCCATCGATTGAATGGTGTTTGCAATATGGACAAATCGGTTTGGCCGGAAAACATTTTGCAATACAATTTAAACATAAATATCTCCCTTCCCTGCCGCATCCGAAACAACTTTTGGGAAAAACAAAATCCAAAATACCCATTTAGAACATTTTTCCACTAAAAAACCCGCCGATAAAGCGGGTTTTTCACTTTGTGGAGACGGCGGGAATCGAACCCGCGTCCGAAAATACTTAAAACAACACTTCTACAAGCTTATTTAGTTTATTTTATGTCCTCTAAACCTAACCAGCTAACAGGACGGTTTAAAGTAAAACTAAAATTCTTTCATTCAAATCTCTAGTTAAAAATTTGAGTGGCATCCCGGATTGGTTTACACCCTTTTGATTCAACCGAGAATCAAATCTAAGGACGTCAGTTAAGCGTACGCTAATGCGTAGTTAGCTGAAGCTGACTTGTTAAAGTTAGCTTTTGTTTTTTGACCTCTTTTGACAAGTGTTGATCAAACTTGGCTTGCAGTATTGTAAAGAGCTTTCCGTCGAGACCGATCGTCCCCTTCGACTACGTTTAGGGTTATAGCCCTAAACCTTGTTTCTAAATTCCTTTTCGATATCCCTATTGATATCGTGGCGCTTAAGAGCTTCCTTCTTTTCGAACTTGCGCTTACCCTTCCCAAGCTCAAGATAAAGCTTAATTAAGCGGCCTTTATTGTATACCCTGAGAGGCACAATTTGCAACCTTTTCTGCTTCATTTTGGTGATAAGTGAAAGTATTTCGGCCCTGTGAAGCAGTAGCTTTCTCATGCGGGTTGAGTCATGCTTGGTCAGTCCGGCAGCGGGAATATTTGCATTAATCAGGTACATTTCATCATTCAAAATCCTAACCGCTGACTGGGAAATATCAACTCTTCCTTCACGCACGGATTTAGCCTCGGCTCCCAAAAGGGAAATCCCTGCCTCAACCCCTTCGCCGGTAAGCTCATATTCAAATTTTGCTCTTTTGTTGAAGATTTTCACTTTACCCTATTTTAGCATTAAAGCCATTTTTCATCAGAGATGCTTAATCTCTATTGAAAGGAGCTTTTCCCCCGTGAGAAGTATTATTTTCTTCTGCTCTTCCGAGACTATCAGTCTTGATACACCGGATATCTGGTCGTTTATATACTGAGCTTTATATTTTCCGTTTCTGTCGATAACTACTATCCGTTTTCCGGCTTTATCCAAAAAATAAACATACTGATTATCGGGATCTGCATATATGGCGTCTACATTACCCACCTCCGGCGTCACCCCTGAAATTGAAAAACTTTGAGGAGACCCTAGGCTATATTTCAAGATTCTTGATTGGGGATAAAGCACATAGACAGCCCCATTCATTCCCCATCCAAGCGCCCCGGAAAAGTCAGCCCTGGTCGAACCTGACAGCCAGTTCTGCTGGCTCCCAAAAGTGTTTCCGGTCTGTCCCGAATATCTGTAAATCATATTTCCGCCTTTATCAAGTACGTAGAGATTGCCAGCAAATGAATAAATCAGAGCGTCCCCGGACCAAACTTTATCTATAACTTTGGTCTTTTGGGATCCAACCAGATAAATTCCATCGGAAAGGAGAACATAAACACTGTTTTCGTATGCGGCCAAATCAAGTGGGTTTTCGATAACAGCAGGACCGGAAACAACTTTACTTTTTTTTGTATCAATCGCGATACTGACCGCCTTAGCCCCGACTTTGTCCAGTACATAAATGTTTCCGCCTGAAGAAGATATTGCGCTGCCGCTAAACCCTGATGATAAAAGTCCGAGATCCAAAAAAAGCTCCGGCTCTGTCGCATATTCCCCCAAAACCGCGGCACGGCTGTCTTCAATCCTTTTCTGTAATTCATCAATTTTTGGATCTTTAACTTTTAACGCCTGAATTTGCACCAATTTTTGTTCACTATCTAAAAACAACTGTCTGGACTCGTCGGGATTGACACTGGCAAGACTAATTGCCTGTTCAACTTCGCTTGTTGCCTGAGTAAGAAGACCCTGATATTCTTTTTTCAAATCATTCATCTTTTTCTGTCTTACACCAAAGCCTATACTGACAACTAAAATTACAAGAAGTATTACACCGACAGAAAGAGTGAGCTTCCGGCTTTGTGAGACAGCTTCGTCCTGGATACCCGGTTTTATGTAAATATTTCTCCTGGGAAATTTTTTACCAATTTTGTCAAAAAAGCCGGAAAATTTTTGTTTTAAATCAATACTTTGCTTTTCGGCAACAGGGGTGATTTCACTTCTCAAAACTTCGGGTTGGGCGGGTATAAAGATATTCTCGGATTCAGATCCTTCTTCAAACTTAATTATGATAGCCCCGGCAGTACCAATCTCGTTTCCCCCGTAAACAAGCGGCGTCAGTTCCTCAACGGCAGATTCCGGATTTTTGGTGGTTAAACTGTCTTTGATACTAGTTGATGAAACTTTTTCAAAAAATGGTTTTGTTCCAATAAGAATTATGTCATCATTCTTGGGAAATCCTGAAGATGTGATAACTTCACTACCACTTTCTAAAATTGTAGCTAAAGATCCGTCGCGGCTGATAAGAACCCTGCTTCCCCCTACGGCAGTGGAGTAAACAACTCCGTCCGCAAAGGCACAACAGGCAATTTCAAGGTCGGTTGTATTGACACCAAATTCAGTAATAACCCTTTGGGTTGCACCTCTTAACGCGTCAAACGCTTTTTCTTGGGACTCGTTATAGTATTCTTCACGAAGTCTCCCGACAATTTCCCTTTCAAAAGAGATTGCCTCAATTCCTTCCTTTCCGTTTTTTGAAGCAACAACCACAAAAAGTTGTCCTCTGGTCTTTAATTTCTCGGGTTCTGCCGGGGTAAATCCATGAATCTGAACCCAACCTGAAACTCCCGGAGAAGCGGTAACTTTAGCACTGGTTATTCTCAACATTCTAAAGAACTATTATTGCAGCCAGAAAAACCAAAATTGCAAATATCAAATGGAAAAGGGACAAAATTTTGACAATTGGCTCAAAACCCAAGGTAAGTGTTTCCGTCATAAGTTTAACCTGCCTTGTTATGACAAACGCAAAAATTATATACATCCCCAAAATTATCAGCGAAAAGATTTTTATTACAATCCAAATGTCAAAGCCGGATAAAATTAAATTTTCCATATTATTAGTGTACATTTGCTCTAAGGTCATTCAGTATTTTGGCAACTCTTTCCGGTTTCGGAACCCGCCCAAAATCAAATTCCTGAACTTCCGATGCTGTTTGAATCATCACATCACCAAAATTTAAAGTAGTTCCCAAAACACCTTTGGTTGTATAACTAACATCCTGTATTTTTTCGATTTCCGCATCCGATACTCTTTTATCTATCAGATTAAAAAAATCAACATCTATTACTCTTCGTGTGGTAACAAAGTAAACATTAAAATACCATCCCAAAAATCCCTCAATGGCATAGGTCGTGGTAACCAAATACCAAACAAGGGAAAGAATCACTTGATATCCTATCGGTAAAAACGAAGTCACGCCTATTCCTGCTAAAACCGACGGACCGGTTAATAAAAGGAGTGTAATGACAATCCACTTAAGATTAACCACCGGATGCTGCCTAAGCATTAAAATTACCTTTTCTTCTTTTTCTTTCGTCTCAAAATTTATACCATCCGGGTAGAGGTTAAAGGCTGAAAAGCGGTTATGTGAATGGCTTTTAAAAGCACTTTTTTGGACTTCTGTTGTGGGTGCCTTGCTTGGCAAAACAGGTGAGGCATTTTCAACAACCTCTTTATCTGGGGAAACAAATATCTCAGGCATTCTAAACCGATTATACTATTTCTTCTCAATATTAAAAAACGCAAAGCCTTTTTGAGGAACCATTAGATAACCGGGAGCCCTTAAATTAAAGGCCTGTTTAAATTCAGCTCCGGTCAAACGTACCGACCCATTTATGACCACCTCATTTGTTGTTCCGGTTCCCTGTACGACAGAAATACTGGAAACAGAGTTTACTCCACCTTTTGCCCTTAGTTCCCCATAACTATATGGGTTACCACCCCAACACGATGTTGAGGTGGAAGTAACTCGGTCATCCGATCCGTTTTTAAGAACAACCGCCGCATTGATTATATCCGTAAATTCCTCATTGTTGAGCCAGGGATCACTCTGCCCACAAGTGTCTCCGCTTGCCGTATATCCTTTTCTATACCATGCCTTATATGCCCAGGGAGAGCCCCCGATTTTTTCATAGCTTTTATCAAAAAAGTTCGAGCCCCCTCCTCCATCCGTCGTGTCCCAACCGGAAGTTGTTGAGTACCCGCCGGAGGTTGACGAATAGTAAGTCACAACGTCTTCCAAAACTTGCCCTTTTGTTTCATCAACTGCCTGTTTCCAGGCAGATGGGGGGCTATCCGATTTTGATTTTCTGAACACCTGACAGCTTTCAGTGGTACAAATTGTTGTACCGGCAGTTTTATATCGATAGGCGTAAGTTCTGGCAGCCACAGCCTGAGCCTTGAGAGCTTCCATGTTCCAACTTGACGGCATTTCAGCAATTCCGTAAAGATAAGTTGTCTCAAAGTCCATTGCCCCATAACCGGAAACACTGATTGTTCCGCCGGTATCTTTACCAACCGACTCCTTCCCGTAGTAAGCTTTTAATATCTGTCTATAATTTTGTCCACTCTGTGCTCTACCCCTAGCTCCGTACTGGCTCATCCCTTTTCTGTGTGTATATGCGCCAAACGAAAAAACAGCAAAAGAGCCGGAGGGAGCTGATTCTCTGAAACCTTTAATGGAAGCTTTGTAGTCATCTGCCAACTCACTGTCACCAACACTTGCAATAAAACTACCGCTTTTAGCAGCCAAAAGTTCTTGCTGTTTGGCCGAAAGTGAGGAAAGATAAGTGTCCACCTTTGCAACTTCCCCTGCCAAAAACTTCTGTTTTTCGGCTACTTGGGCTTGTAGTGAGGAAATACTTGCTTTATTTTTCACCAAATTCTCTTTATCCACCTTAAGTGAAGACAGGTCGGAAGCATATTCCTCCATGGTTTTTCTGTCGGCATCGGCGGCTTTTTGTCTTAAAACAATTTCTTGAAAAGCTTGCGAGGCGCTGTCAGAGAAAAGAAATGGAGTAATTGGATCGTAAAGTCTCAAAAACGTATAGTGGTCTTTTGCCTTTTCGTCAAATATTGCTTTTGTGTAGACTAAATCTTTTTCCCTGCCGGAGATCTGTACCTCAAGAGATTTGAGTTGCGATGTTAATTTCGAAATCTTAAGGTTCAGGTCGGCAATTTGTTTGTTGAGAGCTGCCAAGTCCTGTTTATTTTTTTCCTGAGCCGGAGAAAGCGCGTCGATTTCCTTTTGAATTTGAGATATTTGACAATCAAGGTCCGTTCCACAAACCTGAGCCTTTACAAAAGTAAAAGTAAAGAATGAAAGAACAAAAACCAGGGCTGCAACCAAAGTCAGCCTCTTGAAAACTCTTTGTTTAATTTTAAATTTGAAAATCATGTGTCTTTTATTATACCAGCTCGCTTCTTTTACTTTTATTCCAATTGCATTAAAATGAAAGGGTGAAAAAAATATTTGGTTTTATCCTTGGATTTCTTCTACTGTTCGTTTTTGAAAAAAATGTCAAGGCATCGTGTACCCAGGTTGCCTCAAATCAAACTACGTGCACAGGAACACAAACTGTTACATGTAGCCAAAATTTTCCAACTCCCGGAAAAATAAATAGATATTGCTGTGACACACAAAAGGATTGTGAGGATACTAAGGCTGGCGTTCAAGAAGAAATCCGTCAAGGATTGAAAACTCCCGCTGCTAATGTTGATGCGTACCTCTGCGGCAATGATGGTAGGGGAATTAATACAGCCATTGGTTGTTTACCGGTGTTAGGTTCCACCAATGAATTTCTTTCCTCGCTTCTCAAATGGGCTGTTGGTGTAGGTGGCGGAATTGCGTTTCTCCTAATGCTTTATGCCGGGTTTATGACCATGACAGCCTCAGGAAACCCAGAGAGATTAAAAGCCGGTCAGGAACTTTTAACATCAGCTGTTGCCGGTTTGATTCTCTTGGTATTTTCAGTATTTATACTTAGATTTATAGGAGTTGATATACTGGGATTGGATGCTTTTGGATTTGGAAAATAAACATGCTTACTCAAAATCTAGATTTGGATAAAATACAATCAGGCGCTTTCCCTACTGCAAAATTTGGCGGTTATGCAAAAATTGGAGACATTATTGGGTCCATACTTCCATACATATTTGGCGCTGCCGGAATTGCTCTCCTGATTTATCTAATAATTGGAGGGCTGCAAATAATGACTTCCAGGGGTGACCCTAAAGCCATGCAGTCGGCTCAGGGCAAAATCTCAAATGCAATCATAGGTTTTATTATTGTTGTTTTTGCTTACCTTTTGGTTGTATTAATCGGTAAAATACTAGGCATTCAGGCTTTTGGTAACATATTTAAATAAAATGAATTATCTTACTTTCAATCTCGGGCAGGAGCTTTTCAGAAACGGAGTAGTGGGGCCGGTTCAAAGTCCGTTTTTAGGCTTAACTGGGGTTAGTTCTATAGTTACTCTTTTCATAAATATTGCTTTTGTTCTTGCGGGCCTCATTCTTCTTTTCTTTTTTATCTTGGGAGGAATCGGCATGATAGGAAGTGCCGGACAAAGTGATCCTCAAAAAGCGGAGCAGGCAAAAAAGACAATTACGTCGGCGGTAATCGGCTTTGTTATTGTATTTGCATCCTATTGGATAGTAAAATTGATCGGACAGCTTATTGGAATGCCAAATATTATTTAAATGACAAAACTACTTGCACAGGATAACCCCTTCGGTAGCATTACTCCCCCTGATGCAGTTGCAAAATATTCCGATAGTCCAGGACAAGGAATCGGAAATTTAATTCAAACTGTCATCTGGATTCTAATAGTTGGGGCAGGCATCTATGCCCTTTTAAATTTTGTTCTGGCTGGATATGCGTTTCTTTCTGCGGGGGACGATCCTAAAAAGGTTGCGGGTGCTTGGGCTAAAATTTGGCAGACGGCGCTTGGGCTAGCTATTGCCGCCGGATCGTTTATTCTGGCAGCCATTTTTGGTCAATTGATATTTGGAGATCCAAGATTTATTCTTAATCCAAACATTCCAACTTTATAAAACATGAGAAATTTACTAGCAGACAATATCCGAATAGCGCCAGAGGGGGGTTTTAAAGGTTTTGGAACTTTGGGCACGGTTCAAGATCAAGGATTTATGAATCTGGCAACTTTCATTTCCATGGTTATCGGTGTAATGACGGTTGTTGCTATAATTTGGTTCCTTTTTACCTTAATCACGGGAGCCATCTCAATAATCGGATCCGGTGGAGACAAACAGGCACTAGAATCTGCCAGGAAGAAAATTACCACGGGAGTCGTTGGTCTGGTTGTAGTCATTGCATCAATATTTATTTTGGATTTGATAGGTACAATATTCGGAATTGATTTCTTGGACATTTTCTCTTTGCTCGGTAAAATTCAAATATTCCAAAGCCAATGAAAAATTTCTTAATCGCAGGTGTTGATGACGGCATCGGAATTCCTCCGGCTAACCCAAGCTATAAAGGATCCATCGTCAACCCCACTCTGGGAGATCTGGGTAAAGAGACCGGAGTCAGTTTTTTCCAAAAATTAATTCCTGCGCTTATTAATATTTTATTAATTGGTGGGGCATTGGTTTTCTTTTTTGTTCTTGTTACCGGTGCAATTCAGTGGATATCCTCTGGCGGGGACAAACAAGCAATTGAAAATGCCAGGAGTAAAATAACAAATGCCTTAATAGGAATAGTAATTTTGTTTTCGGTTTTTGCCATAGTGAAGCTTGTTGAGTATTTCTTTGGTATTTCAATATTGACTCTTGACATAGGTAATCTAATAATTCGATAATATACACATAAGATATGCAGAAATTACTTGCACAGGCAGTTGACCAGACAATTAAACTTCAGCCATTAGGTGACGAGAATCTTGATAAACTTACAGGTCTTGAGTTGAACGATATTATTGGTGGCGGAATTAGGCTTATTGTGGTAGTTGCGGCCGTAATTTTCTTCTTTATTTTGGTAATCGGCGGAATTAAATGGATTGCCTCAGGCGGAGACAAGGCTCAAACCGAGTCTGCCAGGAACCAAATCACGGCGGCTTTGGTGGGCTTGGTAATAGTTTTTGCCGCTTGGGCTATTGTCGCTTTAATTAACACTTTCTTTGGCATAAACATCTTTAACCTCACAATTAAACCCATCTAATGGTCTTTGCAGCTTCTTGCTCAATATGTCTATTTGACTTAAAATATATTTGTTATGGAAGACGTTGCAACAATTGAGGATTTCGGGATTCTGTTCCAAAGGGTTGTAGGCTATGCTCTTGGCTTTGCCGGAATTGTTCTCTTTGTTCTTCTTGTAGTTGGGGGTTTTAAATTTATTACCTCTGGGGGTGATCCAAAAGCTGTTGAGGGTGCCAGAAAAACCCTGACTTCCGCAATTGCTGGACTTATCATTATTCTTCTTTCCTATCTAATTCTTTTGTTAATCACAAATATCACAGGGGTTGATGTAACAAACTTCAATATAGTCCTCCCCTAATAAACCTTCTCAGGTTTAACTGATATAATAATTAGACATGATTCTCGATCTCAAATCTAAAATCTTGAATTTTAAACTTTTAGTTCTTGTGATTTTATTAATTGTAATTTTATTAGAAATTAGAAATTCGAAATTAGAAATTGGAACTGTAAATGCCCAAGTTCCTGCCAATACAAACATCTCCTGTGGGAATGTTTCCGATACTGAATTTAACTCTCTTCGTCCATACCAAGCAAATACCCAATGCACTTCTCAAACGGCCAGTGAAGCAACTTTTTGCGGAAACAGTCTCACCTTGAAGGAAACCATCGAAAAAACATACACAGGAGGAGGTGGTAATTGCACTACAAAAGGAAGTAAAGTTTATTGCACATACAACGTTTCTGTCCCCAGTCACCAAATTACGATTGATCTGAGTGGAGCAGACCTGCCATTTATGGGTAATACGGAAGACGTTATTAACTCTCAAAATCCAACAGACAAACTTACTGATGCGGAAAAGACAAATGAATATGTCAGTTGGTACTTAAACGGCGTTATCAATCGTGCAGAATACGGAGAGGCTAAAAACACAGATTACAACACAATTAATTTATCTGGTCCTATCCAAAAACTTCTTCCCGGTATTATTTTAGATGCACAAAGAATTAATACAATCAATAATGTCGGAGAAACAAATCATAATCAAATCGCTGTCTGTGCAAAACAGGGTTCAGGAGGATTCGCCGGTCGAATTCAAGATGTTCTTGGGTTAGGAAAAAGTAAACCCGTCAGTTGTTATCAAGGCAATAACACAAAGGCTCAAAATGACGTCTATCGACTCGGGTCCTGGGATGGAGATTTGTCATTTTGGAATAGTGGGTCCAATAAAATTATTGATGCAATATCTGCGCTAATTCCAAACATAGCAGGAATTCAGGATGCCATAAGGACATCTGTTGCAAACCACTGGAACAAAAGAACTCCTCCCCTTCCCTGGAGTGATGATCCTTTCGCAAAACCGACACGTCAAATGACAAGTCTGGAATATAAAAAATATTACAACGAATGGCAGGGTAAAACTTGTGTAATAGTCCCCGCTATCAATTATCTGGTTTGCCTTGACAACATCTTGGTTCCAAATAAATATGCTGATCTTTTTTCCTATATCCCCCTCTCTTCAACTGAGGATGTCGAAGGAAATATTTCCATCGATCAAGTATCATCCGCGCAAGGCACGTCAGACTCAAATGTAATTGTAAAAAATATTGCATTCTCAAATCAAAATCCCGCTACTCTCTTTTTCTCCCACATGGAAGAATCTGACCAGCTTAGTTCTCTCCTGCAAGATACATATGCTCCAAAAGGAGAAGGCAAAGTAGGGAGTCCGACAAATGTTGCATCGGAAACTTCCTGTAATACCGTTGAGGTGCGTTCAAATAAAGGAGATGATCTTTTTGCCACACAGCTGACGGGGGATCTTTCCTATACAGCTAATTTTTCTTGTACTTTTGACGCCCCTGTCCCCACCGGTTGTTATGAAAGATGTACCTATTTTGGGGGCGCGCCCAACGAATGCCGTGCAGATTGTCTCTATCCTGACGCCAGCCCAATATCCGTTCCCACTCCCACCCAGGAATGTAAAAAGGATGTTTATATCAACCTCTCAACTACCTCAAAAATTCCTCTCGCCGACGATATTTGGTCGCGCCTTGTGGCGGGTCCAATGGCGGTTTTCAAGAGAATTTTCCCAAAAACCAACACGGCGGGAAGCGTCGGGCAGATAATAGATATACCGGGATCTACTAATATTGATTATTCGGGTACGGATATCTCTCAATCAAACACTGATTTAAAACTTCCTCATCTGGGAGGAATTTCTGAATACTTTTTAAATGGTATTCAAACCGCCCTCAGACCTAAAGGGCTTGGTGACACTATTTCTTTTGCACCGAATTCTGATGAAGATACCGGCAGTGGCGGTGAAATAAATTGTAATCAAACCATTCCGGAAATTGCGGTGAATGGTTTAAATAAAACCGAGGCGGAAAATATAACCAAGATCTGGTATGCGACAGGTCCCGGCAAACCGTACTTCAAAGAATGTAATAATGATGTTATTCAGAGGTCAAAAAGCAAAAATATAAATCCAATATTTGCTCTTGCTATTTGGATTCATGAATCCGATGCAAGTAATTACGAGGCTGTAAACTATCCTGTCGAAGATTTTGGTATCCATGGTAATCAAAGTGTACCGACTAATAATTTTAGTAAACAACTAGACTTCTTTTTAAATTTACCAAGTTCATATGCTGCCAAGTGTGGTAAAAAGGATATGAATACTTTTATTTCAATGTTTTGGTTTGGACACTGCTCCCCAATAAATCAAAACGAAAAAGATAAAATATCAAGTTATACGAACGATTTGAACTTTATTTATTCCGTAATTGCACCGGGAATAGCACTACCTAATTACCCAAATTAATGCTATCCTAATAATCAATTAGAGGCACCTGCCATGTTTAAAAAACTGCTCATATCTTTTCTAATCGGCACTACTTTCCTTTTCTCTTTGGCTCCCCTTTCTCAGGCTAAGGCTCAGGCAACTTGGTATAATCAAGGCCTAATTGATTGGTATGCTAAAGTTTATGATTCAAACACCTCGCCATCAAGTGAGATTTTTGGAGAACGTTATACAGCCGCCCAGGTCCAGTGGGTAGTGTATGGTTTATTCTCGACAATTTTGAATCTTGTTCCCGGTAATCCTGACCTTTTTATCTGTGTTGTGGGAGGACAAATTGACAATTGTATAACAGCTCTCCCAAATGAATTGCAAGAAATTTTAAATCCAAGTGCTAGCGTATCCAACAGCCAAAGTTTGGCATCGGTTTACATGCAAACGGTAAACGGTGGTTCTATTTCTGGAGTCGGTTATGTCAAGGATCTCTCGCAGAAGATTTCCCCCATAACCACAGTAAAAGCCGCCGATGGTGTAGGTCTAAACGCAGGAGAATCAGTCCTCCGTCTTTGGAAAATTACAAGAAATATTAGTTTCAGTCTTCTTGTTTTCGCCACAATTGTAATAGCATTTATGATTATGTTCAGGGTCAAAATAAATCCCCAAACCGTGATAACCATTCAGTCCGCCATCCCAA
Organism: Candidatus Woesebacteria bacterium; assembly: GCA_003484955.1. Taxonomy (GTDB): domain Bacteria; phylum Patescibacteriota; class Microgenomatia; order UBA8517; family UBA8517; genus UBA8517. The sequence continues at coordinate 196,664 of DMZH01000001.1, read as the reverse complement.
AACTGGTCGTATCTCTTATCTTAATAACCTTTTCTTATGCCATAGCAGGTCTTGTTATTGACCTTATGTACGTGGTTATTGGACTTATTGCCACAATTATAAGCACGGGTGGTTTGAGTGGGTACTCTCCACCAGATTTGTTTGAACAATTTCTGACTAGAAATAGTGGATTTGGCATTATGTATTCATATTGGTGGCATTTTCTGGCTAATGCTGTTCTTTCTGTTGCTAATAGCGGAAAACAATGGTGGGCGGGTATCCTTCTGGTAATTTTTGCAATACTCTCAATACTCGCAATCCTTTGGTGGTCTATCAAAATAATTATTGTGATGATTAAAAATTTTGCTATGTTAATGATAACGATTGTGCTTGGCCCATTACAAATTCTGTTTGGAACTATTACCAACAAATCCGGTTTTGGTGGCTGGCTTAAACAAATAACGTCGTATGTCGCTGTATACCCGGTTTTGGTCATCATGATTTTCTTCTCATTTTTCTTCCTAAAACAAGGCATGAATGTACCCATGGAGGTGGCAGAAAACACACCTTTTCATCCAATGAAGGCTGTAATAGGTGCAGCACCAAGCTTTAATCCTCCATTCTCAATAGGCACATCCGGCGGAGAATCACAACTTATCTGGGTATTTATAAGCTTCTTTGTTTTTAGCCAGATAACAAAGGTTGTGGAGCTGGTTCAATCCCTGTTTGCAGGCAAACCGTTTGAATATGGAACTGATATTGGTCGTGCGGCAGGAACTGTTGGTCAAATAGCAGGAACTGGTGGCGCAACAATCGAGTGGGCAGCGCAGCAGCGACAGAAACAATTATTAAATCAACTTAATAAAGGTAGAATCACTCAAACCCAATACGATAAGAGGTCTGGGCGAGCGGCAAGTGCGGAAGTATTCGGAAGACAAACATCCAATGCTGGAACAACAATATCCAAAGTCGCGCCTCACTAACAATTAGGTCAATTTTTTGATTCAAATTCTTTACGTGCAGACTCCATAACTGATGGTGTATCTTTAACAGGAATACTGTATTTTCCAAATAAATTGATCCCTCTACTTTTGGCATTTTTGGCAAAATTTGTTAGTACTCTACTCGGTCTATTAAGAATTAATGGGGCCCCAATTTCTTTTTTTGCAACTTCGACTTCCTGGATGCCCCACTGGACACAAGAACGTGTCGACATAACCCCATTCCACCAGGTTTGGTCTACATAATTAAAAACCTCTTTCCATCTCTCATCATTCCACTTAGCATATAGTGAAGAGTATTCTTCCATTATCACTTGCCTGGTGGCTATATCTTTGGCCTGACTTAACCTTGTAAGGCAATTTGCCGCATCGGCTTTATATTTATCATCAATTGGAGCAACGATATCTCTCCATATGTCCTCTTTGTCAAGCTCGGCTTTTAAAGCTACCCTCCTTGCCAATTTATAATCATCAAGTAATTTCTCATTAAAGTCTCTATCTAAGTCCCATTCCTTCTTTCTCCAAAAGTCCATCAGAGCATTTCCACCGGGTCCTAGAGCGGCTTTACCTTCAGCAAAAAAGCTTCTTAATAAGAAACGTCTAAAAGGATCTTCTTGGACATCTCTCCACAACCTTTCTTCGCTCAATGAGGTTCCTTTTTCCCATTCTTGCAAAATAGTTCTTGAGGTATCCGCAATGACAAGGCCCTCATCGGCTCTACCTTTTCTTAAGTTCCCGTCTTTGTCAAAAATTACAAAAAGTTCATTTCCATTTTCGTCATAATCCCTAATCAGATTTGCGGTAAGATAATCTGTCATCAGAGGTCCAAACCTATTTCTAGATCCATCTGGTCCAAAAGCTTCAGCTTTGTACCTGGAAAATTTATCTAGTGCCAAAATATTTTGGAATTCCGAAGTGTACGGCCAAGCCTCCACGTCCACTTTCCATTCACTGTCGCCAAACTTGGGTGAAGAAGGGTCATAATCTCTCATGTTATAACCCCATTTGGCTGGTATTCCAAAAAGACCCATTGCGGCCTCTGACATTTCAAAGGCAAGTTTGTCTCCACCTGCCAGTTCTGGGAGAGTCCTCTTAAATAATTCCTCTTTACCTTCTGCCAACTGCACCCTCGCCCAAACACATCCTAGTTTGGTCGCTCGCCCCCTTAGCTTCAACTCATTTTCTAGGGGCAGAGACGGGATAACTGTAATTAATTTACCGTTCTTGTCAGACACCGTAGCTAGACTACGTAGCTTGTTAATCTCTTCATTTATTTTTTTTCTAAGTGCTTCTGTTTCTGCAGGGGTATGATTATTTAGTGGGGAAAGGTCCTGCCAATCTTTTTTTAAACTTAGTAAGACCCCATTAATTTGTTCTTTCCTGGCATCTCTGTCAAACGATTCTACTTGTAACGCTGCGCCAATATTGGGATCCCCCCTTCTTGCCTTTATAGGAATCCACATTTCAGGGTCGCCTATAACTTCTTTTCCATCTGCCGCATTTTTAAAACCAAGTTGTTTCCACCAAGCGTTTTCTATTGCCTCCCTTTCCGAATCGTTTAAGGCGTTTATAACATCTTGTATTTTTTTATCCTCAACTGGGTCATGATAATTTATTCCTTTGTCTCTTAGAATCAAATAATCCAAATTTATACCCTTCTGTTCGAGGGTTTCATTAAGCTTTCCTCTTTCTGCATTGAATTTCCACTCCATTAATCTTTCTGGCTGGTCACCCAGGGCTATTGTGTACATTATTCGCATCTCCTTCTCTATTACTTGCCCCATTGGCTCATTTTCTTTTGATCTTTTTTCTACAGTAGTAAGAAACCTCTCAATTTTATCCTTACTTGGATAACCGGGTAATTTCTGTGCCTCTCTGTCATCACCAGGCTTCAATTTTTCTTCACCTGAAATAAAATACGAGGGGGTTTTTAAAAGTTTTGCAAAATCTTTTGGCTGTGGCAAGGATGTAATTTTGTTTTCCATGTAGAAATTGCCCACTTCTTGACCTGAAGCCGAATTTCTCCAACCCCACCAAAGAAAAGTTAATTTCCTAATAAGTGCTAACTCATCCCTACTTCTCAAAAGCTCTTCACAAAAATACGGGGCCCTTTCTTTTGCTTTTTGTTCTCTATCTTTAACGATTTTCCCCGCATCGGTTTTCGAGATACTATTTGTATCCATTAAAGACGTCAGTAATAGGGTTCTGTCTTGTCTATTAATTAGACTTGTGTCTCGCCAAGGTTCCTCATCTAAACCAATGGCTTGTTTTGCGGCTTCAGGTGCTATTAATTTTTGAATTGCCGATTCCCTAGAACTCAAAAAATTGTATAGCCTTTGGACACCCCAGTTGTCACCCAAACCTGGTGGCGCATCAATAAATTGAAACGCGGTATCGCGAACAGCCATCCTAGCCTCCCACGGCAAAGTTGTACTGTTAATACGTGCTTCTGCATCTTCAACAAATCTTTCATAAGATAACTGCCTTTCAAGGTATTCCCTATCTTGCTCATTTTGATTTTTTTTCAATTCCATTCTAATATCAGGAACATTTGCTCTTGATTCAGGCTGTGGAAAATCTTTTGCAGCCTGACTTGTTATCTCATTTGCAGGAAGCCTAGTCGGCCCTCCGAGGGATTTCATAAATTCAATGCTTGATTGTGGTTTATTTTCAGGTGACATACCGTCGGGCATATGCAAATTATATAACAAGATTGTCCTGAAGCAAAAGATTAATACTTATTTGTTGTGAAAAAGTATACCACTTGAAAGCAGTCGTTCACGCTGTAGCCTAGAAGTATAGGGTAAAGACAAAAAAGATTGCTTTTGGTTTTCTTCACCCTGCCTTAAAAGCATGGAACAACATCCGATTCCGCAAAATATATCTTCTTACCAATTCCGATTGGTGGGAGATATGACCCTTAAACAGTTTTTCCAACTCGCGGGTGGTTTTTTGGTTGGTCTAATTTTTTATTCCTCCCCCCTCATCGGAATAATCAAATGGCCGTTTGCAATTGTTTCTGTAATTTTGGGTGCTGCCATGGCTTTTATACCTCTTGAGGAGCGTCCCCTGGAACAGTGGATTCTGTCGTTTTTCAAAACAATCTATTCTCCAACAATTTTCAACTGGAAAAAAACAAAAGAAATGCCTAAGTTTTTTCAAGATGAAACTGCGACTAGCAACATTTCGCCCCAACAAGGAAATCAAAACCAAGATGCCGCTCTCAAAAACTATTTGGAAAGCGCCAAACAAATGGCCGGACCCCTTGCCAAATTGGAAGGTGCGGAACAGGGTTTTCTGGCTGCTCTTGCCGGAATGTTTGCCGGAATTAAAAGTCCCATCACTCCTGTGGCCACAGTCCAAGCTCCCGCCGTTCCAACACCCCCCCCTACTCCCAAGAAACTGGAGATTCCTGTAAGCACACCTGTCAAAATAACCCCCATGCAAACTACCCATCTTGTTGTTGAGGAAAGGATTCAACCCATTTCTCAAACAGTACAAATCCAGACTCAGCATGTTAATCCTACAATTGCCGGAGAAGAAATAGTTTCTACCAGAGAAGCTATTTTTTCAATTGATGCCACTCCCCCGAACCCGCCTACATATCCCAACGTAGTGGTGGGTCAGGTTGTTGACGAGGCAAGAAGAATCATCGAGGGAGCAATTATTGAGATTAGAGACGAATACGGCAGACCCATTAGAGCTCTTAGAAGCAACAAACTCGGACATTTTATGGCGGTCACCGCTCTTGATAATGGCCAATACGGCATTATCAGTGAAAAGGACGGATATCAATTTATGCCCGTTAATTTTGAGGCCAAAGGAGAAATTATTCCCCCGATTCTGGTCGAAGGAAGATCACTTGTAACAACTCAAGCAGTCCCAATGCAACAACCGACAAATATACTGACAAACCAATGAATATACCCAAAATTCCATTTATAAACATTCCCGACAAACCTTTAACTTCAACCACCCAGGATTTTGTACCTGTTGCCGACATTACCAATGACATCGTTATTTATAAAGATGGCGGAGCGGCTCTTATCATGGAGTCAACCTCCCTGAACTTCGGGCTCCTTTCAGAAAAAGAGCAGGAGGCCGTAATTGCTGCTTATGCAGCCATGATAAATTCACTTACTTTTTCCGTACAAATTGTTGTTTTAACTCAAAAGAAAGATATTTCATCATATCTAAACTTTCTGGATGAGCAATCAAAAAAGATTACTCAGCCCCTTCTTGCAAAGCTCATGCAGGATTATAAAAACTTTATAACCGAATCCGTTAAAAAGAAAAATGTTTTGGGAAAAAGATTTTTTGTCGTTCTTTATCTGTCCCCACTTGAGCTTGGGGTAGCAAAATCTATAGCCGCAGTCACAAAACTATCCGGACCCCTTCCATTTACTAAATCATATGTTATTAAAAAAGCGAAAATTGCTCTTTACCCAAGACGCGATCATCTTATCCGTCAGGCGGGACGACTTGGAATCAAATTCAAACAACTTATAACTCCCGAGCTTATAAACTTGTTTTATTCAATTTACAATCCGGAAAAGCCAGCCGTTAAAAAGGAGCCCGAGGTAATACTCGAAAATAAATGAAACCAGACAACAAACAAGGCCAGCAACCGACGGTTCCCACCCAGGAAACCGAGGCTAAACCGCAGATTATATCTCCGTCTTTTTCAGTCATGAATCAAAAAATGAATTTACTGGATGTGATTTCCCCTCAATCTGTCGAGGTAGATTTTGATTATTTAAAAATAAACGATGTCTACTTCAGAACTATTTTTGTTGGAGGTTATCCGAGATTCGTTGCACCCGGATGGCTTGAACCGGTCGTGAACATTGATACTTCACTTGACATTTCTTTTTACATTTATCCTGTAGACGGAAAAAGCGTGCTTGACGATCTAAGACGCAAAATTGCCGAAATGGAAGCGGAGATGACGACAGATATCGAGCGCGGCAAGATCGTTGATCCTTTTACCCAAGCAAAACTTGAAGACGCTCAGGCTCTACAGGAACAACTTGTAAAGGGAATCGAGCGTTTTTATGAGTTTGGATTTTATATAACAATTCCCGCCAACTCCCCCGAAGAGCTTAACCAAATAACCAAACAGGTTGAATCCCAACTCGGATCCCTGATGATTGTCAGTAAACATGCCATACTTGATATGTCCGAGGGTTTTACGGCAACGGCTCCTTTTGGAATAGACAGGTTAAACATTACGAGAAACATGGATACAACCTCCGTTGCCACCACTTTTCCTCTAACCTCGACCGAGCTTTCAAGCGACCGCGGCGTACTTTTTGGCATAAATTCCCAAAACGAGTCTTTTATCATTTTTGATAGATTTAGCCTGCAAAACGCCAATATGACAATCTTCGCAACCAGTGGCGCCGGCAAGTCTTATTTTGTCAAACTGGAAGCAATTAGATCCCTCATGGTCGGAATAGAAACAATCGTTATTGATCCTGAAAGCGAATACAAAACCATTGCTGAAGCCGTGGGGGGCGAATATATTTCTTTCTCATACAACTCAACCGCAAAAATAAACCCCTTCGACTTATCACAAATCAGAGAAGAAGGAGAAAACCAGCTTGGACTTAAAATTCTCTCACTTCACTCTCTGATGAAAGTAATTATGGGAGCAATTACCCCAACTCAGGAAGCGCTTTTGGATAGGGCCCTTATCATCACCTATAAAGCCAAGGGAATAACTATGGATCCTGATACTCAAGGAAAAGAACCACCTTTAATGGAAGATCTTTATAAAACTCTTATTGGAATGGAGGTTCCCGACGCCTTGGACCTGGCCGCCAGAATAGAAAAGTTTGTCAAAGGGAGTTTTGTGGGAATTTTTGACCAACAAACAAACATTAATATCACTAACCCATTTACTGTTTTCTCCGTTAAAGATCTGCAGGACGCACTCCGCCCCATCGCCATGTTTATAATTCTTGATTATATTTGGACAAGGGTTAAAAAGGACTTGAAGAAAAGAATTTTAATAGTGGACGAGGCTTGGCACATGATGAGGTATCCCGATACGGCCCAATTTTTGTGGAGTGTTGTCAAGAGGGCCCGCAAATACTATCTGGGACTCACTACGATAACCCAGGACGTCGAAGACTTCCTCGGACAGGACATAGGAAAGGCCATAGTCACAAACAGCGCCATGCAGGTCCTCCTGAAACAATCCCCGGCGGCAATTGATAAGATTGGCGAGGTCTTTTACCTTTCCCAGGGAGAAAAGAGACTTCTTCTGGCTGCCAACGTCGGAGAAGGAATTTTCTTTGCCGGACCTCACCACGCACCAATCAGAATTGTTGCCTCGGATAACGAAAACAAACTTATAACAACCAAGCCGCAGGAAGTAATTAAGGTGGCAACAAATCCCTATACTGACAAGTAAAAATGATGATGAGTAAAAATACTCCAATAAATAATTATGGCAAATAAAATCAGTTTAACTCCGGAAAACATAAATTACTTAAGGTATGCGTTTGCCCATTTTTTCCCGGAAGATGCAATTTATTCAGCAGACAAACCTTACATCTCGGGAGAATTTAACTGGAAAGATAGGCGTGACTTTATAGATTTTGTTTATCGTCTTACAGGGATATCCATCAAATCAGAAAAAGATTTTGCAAACATCAAAAAGGCAGAACTTGCCGTAGAAGAACTTGCTTCAGAATCTACAGGCGGGGAAAAACCAACCGAATCAAACATGCCCGACAAAGTAGCAAGGGAACAACAGGAGGCTGAAAGACTAAAAAGAGAGATTGGACTAAAAGAAACTCAAAAAAGTGCTCAAAAAAATGTTGAGGAGGCTTTCAGAAAAAAACAGGAAATTTATAAAAGACAACAAGAAATCGAAAGAACAAAAAAGTCCTTTGAAGAAAAAATACAAAAACAAAAAGAAATACAAAGTTTTTTGGAAGATAAAAAAATTTATGTAAAAGTTGAGACTCCTCAAGCCCAAACACCGGATGAAAACACCAAACAGTTTATCGAGAAAGCTAAAACATATCCCCAATCTTTCAGGAAAGAAATTTCCAATATTGTAAAGGTAAAAATTCACTCGAGCGAATTTGCTAAAAATATGTCTGAGGAAGAAATTGCGGTTTTGGCTGACAAAACAGCAAACGACACAGTATTTGCAATTAACAATCCCTCACAGCAGATAGAAACAACTTTTCAAACGGCCATTCTGAGGTCTGTCTCTAAAGAAACTAATATCGTCAAGGGTATTAGTTCGGACACAAACGTACAGAACTCTTTAAAAACAGCTACACGAGAATTAACTTTCTTTAATAACTCCACTCAACTAAGCAGAAACATTCTTGCGTCTGTAAATGGCGGTCTGGCTGCTGCAGTTTTTGGACCCGATCCGGATGAAATTAAAGTTACACTCACTACCCAACCGGTAGAGGGATATACACACGAAATCAATCTTCATCGCCTGAGCGACGGCTATTCAAATCTTCTTCAATCTCAATCAAACTTTCTGGATAATGTAACCTCATTTGGTAAAGATCAGGCTCAAAGTTTTCTGCTTGGACAGGCCCGCAATTTTATCGACTCTCAAATTGTGAAATTACCCGCCGACAGTTTAATTACGGGAATATACAACAGTGAAATTGGACAACAAGCTCTTTCTGTTGTTGGACTAACCAAGTACACCCCTTTTGGAGGCGGTATTTTTATTTCTATTATTCAGCAAATACCAGGCGCCTCAACTTTTTTTGAAGGGCTAGGAAGCTCATTAGGGATTAATTTTGGTTTTACGTTTATAACACCGGCTGCGACTGAGGTTGCAAGTACGGCCATTGTAGCCACCGAGGGGGTCAGCGCCATTGCTGGAGCCGCCGCTTTGGAAACTGGAGTTGTGACTGCCGGGGTTGGAGGTGTGATTGCCGGTGAAGCCATCGGAACAGGTGTCGGAGCTGCAGCGGGTGGGGCAACTGGAACTGCAGTAGGAGCAGCTGGCGGTGCAACTACCGGTGCCGGAACAGGTGCGGCAATAGGACTGGCCGGCGGTCCGCTCGCAATAGTAACAGCCGCAATCGGTGCGGCAGTTGGCTGGATTGCAAGTAAAATTCCCTGGGACAAAATCAAAAAAAATGCTCCCTACATAATGGGAACCGTTCTGGGAATTGGATCTTTTGCAATTGCAGGGCCTGTTGTAGGAATCGTGGCTGGGGTCGGATCCTACGGTCTAGCATCGGCGGCCGCAGGTGGAACGATCAACCTGGGTACTGTCGGATCAAGTATCGGCAGGTTTTTTACAACCCTTGGAGGGGCGGTTCTTGTCTCGATCGGAACACCTGTTTTGGTAACCCTTTTGGTTTTCCCTGTGGTAGTTGCTCTTATTCTTTTTATCATCAATTCCGGCGCTTATGTTGTACCCCCTACACAAATAACAACTTTAAGTTCGAACCCCTACATTCAAGTTGACAAAGCAGCAAGTCCTCAGGGACCATTTAAAAATACGGAATTACCATTGCAAATTAGCTATACCATTACTGTCACTGCAAAGAAAAGTCTCTTAACAAATATTGCCTTCAAAAATGACTGCCAAATATTTTCGACGGGTCCGGCAAAAACATGCCCATCTGAAGTACCCACCAACATTCCTGATTCAATATCTCCCAGCATCCCTTATGTTTTTACTTATACTGAAAATTATTCCGGAAATGATTATAAAGATTCCGTTATTTTAGACACTTTTACTGTCATAGCAGATTCGGAAGAAGCTGCCCAACAAGAAGTGTCCGGCGCGGCTTCTATATCAATAGGCACTCCCCCGGCTGCATGTTTAAATATCGATTCCAAAGCTTGGCCATCAGAATATTATGCCAACATTGTTAATGCAAGAGGTGTGATGGTTTCAAAATACGGCAGCTATATTTCAAAAGTCTGTATGTCTTATCCATCATTACCTCTTAGGTATAACCCCATCTCGTTTGAAAGCTTTTGGGGATGGAATCATGGAAGTTATGTAGATTTTTATAAACTTGGTGTTAAAAACCAGGCAGATGCCCTTTATACCCTTTCTCACGAACTGGGACATTCATTATCGTGGGGAAATAAAACCGCAAAACTCTATCAGTTGTATTTAGAGTATCCGGGAATAACAAGTGAGTCTCCTTACTGTTTCTACGGTGCTACCAAAAATTGGAATGATGGAGAATCTTTACCGGAGGCAATAGCTCTCTATGTTATCCAACCTAGGTGTGGAAACGTCCAACAAAAATGGCCAATTCATTATCAATTTTTAATGAGATATGTTTTTAATTAGGGTAAAATATAAATATGCTTAAAAACAAGAAGGTAATCTTAGCAATCGCCGTAATTTCGCTGTTATCGATATTGTATATTGTCTACATTTCCCTTTCCGGTGGAGGAGGCACTAATCGAAAAACCAAAATTCCCGAAACCGGAGCCTCATATAACAATCTCACACCCGGTATTAGTACTGAAGATGATGTTATTGGCCAAATGGGAACCGCAGTAAAAGAAAACAGAAGCGATACAATCACAACACTTGAATATGAATCAAACAATCCAAACTTTAATAACCAATTTTCTATGGATTCAGGAATACTAACCTTGGTTAAACAAATTGTTTCATCAAAAGACGATGTTACGATCTCGAGCATAAATGAAAAATACGGCAATTACAAAAACGTTTTATATAAATCAAGTTCATACAGCGGATTTAATCTTTATATTTATCCAGATAAGGGACTTGCATACATTGGACACCAGGGATCGGGAATTATATTGGAGATTTGGTATTTTAAACCAACAACTTTTAATGAATTTAAAACAAGTTTCGGACAAGCCTTTTCGGAAAATCCCGTCGAGGGCCAGTAGTTTTATATTTTTACCGGCATGATCAAGTGAAGATAGTTGGAGTCCCCCGTATCTCTAAAGACTCCTGCAGATGTCGAATTCAAAAACTCCATTTTTATTTCCTCCCCTACTACAGAATATAGGAAATCTTCTATATATCTGTAGTTAAAAGCAATCTCAAACTCTTCAGTATTTCCTTTATCTACTTTTGCATCAACTTTAGTTTCCTGGCTCCCCGCTGCGCTACTTTCAGCCGAAACTTTTATCAAATCTTTCAAAATTTTAATTTTTACAACATTCGCGGATTCTCTGGCAAAGATTGAGGCAAGCTTCACCGCCCTCAAAAACTCTTCTTTATCCAATGTAATTTTAATATTAGACTCTTTGGGAATTATCTTTTCAAAATCAGGATACTCTCCCTCTAATAGTCTGGATGTTAAAACAGTATCTTCTATCCCAAAAATAATTTGTTTTTCATTTTCTTCCAAATCAAAAAGAATCTCATCGGCTTCAAAAATTCCTCTATTAATTTCCCCTAAAACACCTTTTGGAATAACTACGGTTTTTTTCTCACTTTTAGAGTCTTTAAGAGGAATAACTTTTTTGGAAAGCCTAAAACCATCCGTGGCGACCAAGGACAGGGAATCTTTATCCAATATAAAAAGGGCTCCCGTCAAGATCGGTCTTGTTTCATCAACCGAGGTGGCAAAAATAACTTTATTCAAAGAATCAGAAATCTCTTTTTTGGAAAAAACGATAGTGTTTTTATTGTTTAGTGTGTTGGGAACCTTCGGAAAATCTGTAGGATCAATCCCTAAGATAGTAGACGAGAACCCTGTCGTTGAAACTTTTAATTGTTCTTTTTCGGATTCAAGGTTTATTGTTTCTTTAGGTAGATTGGAAACAAGGTCTGTAATAACTTTTGCGGGAATACTTATCTCCCCCTCTTTCTCAACCTTCGCCCCGATTTGTACTGATGCCGATATTTCCAGGTTTGTTGAAGATATGAATATTTTGTTTTTTTTTGCAGATAAAAGAATGTTTCCCAAAATAGGAAGCTGTGCTTTAGTACTAGCGAACCTTGTTGTTATACTGACTGCTTTTTCCAAATTTTCCTGAAGTACTTGCAATTTCATATTTCGTTAATTTTTCTTTTCTTTGTTTATCATATATTAACTAGTAGTTCTAGTAGTAGAGATGGTTGATAAGTTGAAAAATATTAGATTTTAAATTTACTTTTCGGGATGATTTTGTGTTGATGACAGGCATAGACAATTGTGAATAGATTTGTGGATAAATTGAATCTTGTTGTTGATAAGTCAGAAAACCTAAAAATTATTTTCAAATGGTTTGTTTTATCTTCAAAATATCCTCACGGATTTGCACATCGATTGTGGCTAATCCTGTTATCTTTTCCACAGCGTGCATTACCGTAGTATGGTCTCTTCCTCCGACCACTCTCCCAATTTCCTCCAAAGGAATTCCTAAATGAGTTCTTAATATATACATTAAAACTTGTCTTGGTCTTGCGATGGGTCGCGCCCTACTCTCCCCTAAAAGCAACCTCTTTCCTATCTGGAAGTATTTGGAAACAGCATCGACAACCTCATCGGGAGAACTTCGACTTATTTTTCCTGAAGTTTCTAGGCTTTTTGAAAACATTGACTCGATTAATTCGTTTGTAACGATAACATTCTTTATGTGTATCTCGGTTAAAATTCTTGTCAGAATTCCCTCAATTTTTCTGGCGGATTCAGTATTTGCCGCAATCATTTGAACTTGTTCAGAAGATATATCAACCCCCTTTTCTCTTGCTTTAATTTGGGTAATTGCACATCTTAGTTCAAAATCGGGTGGTGCTATATCCACGATAAGCCCGGCTTCGAATCGGCTTCTGAGTCTTTCTTCAAGTTTAGAAATTTCGGAAGGAGGTCTATCGGAGGTTAATATAATCTGTCCTCCGACAGAAGTAACTGAATTGAAAGTATGGAAAAATTCTTCCTGTACGGTGACTTTGCCGGCAATAAATTGAATATCGTCAATAAGAAGTAAATCAAGCTTCCTGTATTTGTTTCTAAAGGCCTGTGTTGTCTTGTTTCTGATACCCTCAACAATATCATTTGTGAAATCCTCTCCGGTGCAAAAAAGTACTTTTTTTTCAGGATCTTTTCTTAGAATGGAGTTTCCCACGGAAACCATAAGATGAGTTTTTCCGACTCCTACCCCACCCCAAATGAAAAGAGGGTTATATGCAGACCCCAAGTTTTTAGAAACCGCCTCTGCTGCGGCATGGGCCATTTGGTTTGAAGAAGAAACTGCAAAATTTTCAAAGGTGAAACTCGGCCTTACTCTTGCTCTTTGTAAAACCTCAAGAGAACTTTTTTCATCTTTTTCAACCGAAAAGAGCGGAGAGGCCTCCCCTAACATGTCCTTAATTATTTTGGGATTTGATTTAACCATAAAAGTCAAATCACACTTCTTTCCTACCACTTTTGATAATGAGTCCTGGACCAAACCGAAATATCTTGCTTCAATGGTGTTTTTTGCGAAAGAAGTGGGACACCCTATTTCAACAATAGTCCTCTCGCTTAGATCTTCTATGGAAACAAGATGGGTCTGTGAGAACCAGGTAGAAAATATTGCAGGTGAAACTGTGACCTTTATGATCTCTAGCGAATCTTTCCAAACTTGTTCATTATTCATGATATTAGTGCAGAGTACTTAGTACGTAGTACAGTGAGTGTCTGGGCGGGACGTTGTGGAAGTTCCCCTCTAATTTCTAGGTACTTTGTACTATGTACTATTAACGAGTTATCCACAATTCGTCAAGCCCCAATTGCCAAAATTTAATAGTTAAACTATAATAAACGTCATGGCAACCAAGAGAACCTATCAACCCAGTAAAATTAAGAGAGTCAGAGCACACGGCTTCAGAGTCAGAATGAGCACCAAATCCGGCAGAAATATACTCAAAAGACGAAGATTAAAGGGGAGAAAACATCTTTCTGTTTAAGCTCCGATTATATGCTTGCAAAAAAATTTAAACTTACCGGTGCAAAGGATTATGCCAGGGTTCAAACCGAGGGAAAAGTGTTTCAATCAGACAGTTTCGGAATAGCTTATGTAGAAAGAGGGGACAGTGAACCCAGTAAATTCGGATTTATAGTCTCTACAAAAATCGCAAAAGACGCGGTTGATAGGAACAGATTCAAAAGAGCGATGAGTGAGGCTGTTCGAATCGACAGTATAAATCTTGTTCAAGGATACGATGTGGTTTTTTTGGCAAAGACAAGCATCTACAGAGTTTCAACGACAGACATAATGAAAGAGGTTCGTTTCTCGCTTAGAAAAGCGGGACTAATGAAATGAAAAAAATATTGATCTTTGTATTAGGCTTTTATAAAAAATTTATCTCTCCGGTTCTGGAGACTGTTTTTGGTAAAGCCTGCCGTTTTACACCGACCTGTTCGGAGTATACAATTGAGGCCTTGGAAAAATTTGGTTTTCCCAAAGGTTTGGAAATGGGTTTAAAAAGGCTCGGTAAATGCCATCCTTGGGGAGGTTACGGATTTGATCCCGTAAATAAATAATAAATGGGAAATATTTTTACAACAATACTGGTTCAACCATTAACAAACGGTCTTATTCTTTTTTATAAGTATTTGGGACAAAATCTTGGAATTGCAATTATTCTTTTTAGCGTATTTTTAATTTTTCTCCTGAGACCTCTTACAAAGCCATACATGGAATCGATGAAAAGAATTAAGGAGATGGAGCCACAGCTTGCGAAGCTTAGGAAAAAATACGGAAGTGACAAGGTAAAGATCTCACAAGCACAAGCAGAACTTTATAAACAAAACAAAATCAACCCAACGGCAGGATGTCTCCCTTATATATTGCAGTTTTTGGTATTGATTGCCCTTTTCCAGGTTTTTACAGCAGCTTTATCCAGTCAAGATATAGCATCAGGAAAGCTTAATAATCTTTTATACGCTCCTCTTAAGTTTTCGGACGATCAACCACTCAATACGCGCTTCTTATATTTAGACATAAGCAAACCGGACGCTTTTCACATTCAGGGTATACCGTTCGGTATACCGGGATTATTCTTAATTCTCGCAACCGTTGCGCAGTTTTTGTCCGTGAAAATAACAAGCCCATACATGGCAAAAGAACAAAAAATTGCCAAAAAATCCAAGGGCACACTTGACGATACTCAGGTTGCTATGCAAAAGTCCATGACTTACATGATGCCTTTAATGACTTTAATTTTTGGGTTAAGTCTTCCATCCGGACTGGCGCTTTATTGGCTGGTTTATTCGCTGGTTAATGTTTGGCAACAGGTTTCAATGTCCGGTTGGGGAGGTTTGACGCCCGCGATAAATCTGGTAAAATCTAGTCTCATAAAGAAATAATGAAAGAAAAAACCGAAATATTAAAAGAAGTTGTAAACGAACTTTTTTCTTTAATGGCAACCGACGTTAAGTCCTCGGTTAGCTTCAACGAGGGCGATGAGATTTTTACCGTGGATATTGATGCGGGAGATGCCACAGGCCTTCTGATTGGCAAAAGGGGGGAAACACTTTTAAGTATTCAAAATGTTTTATCGGTTCTTTTTAAACAAAAGACAGGGGAGTGGTCAAAAATTGTTGTCAACGTGGGGGATTATAGACAAAAAGAGGAAGAATATCTTAAAGGTTTAGCTACCACAACTGCACAAAGAGCAATTGAGACGGGAGCCGCCCAAAACCTTTACAATTTGAAAGCCTGGCAAAGAAGAATCGTCCATATGGCTCTTGCCGACAATAAGGATGTGGAGACGACCTCTGAGGGCGAAGGAGAAGAGAGGTTCTTAATTATCAGTCCTAAAAAGTGATTCTTAAATCAAAACTTCTTGGTAAATATTTAAATCTTCTTTTAATTTTTCTTTTTCCGACACAATTAGCTATTCATTTTTGGCCAAACTTTGCATTTGTATTCGGCATACGTGTTGACTATCTCTCGCCAACAATATATTTAACAGACCTTTTATTTATTAGTCTTTTTGTGCCATGGATTATTAGAAAAAGAATCAAAGTCATATCTGACATCAAAAAATATAAATATTTACTGCTATTACTTTTTGGGCTCATTGTCTTTAATTTATTCTTCTCATCTGTTTTTTATGTGTCGTTTATTAAGTGGTTGAAAATTATTGAGTTTGTAGCACTTGGGTATTATGTCAAAAACAGAGAAGACGTATTTAGTATCAGGAATGTTTCTACGACATTATTTTATTCGTTAATATTTTTTTCGTTTATCGGG
This sequence comes from Candidatus Woesebacteria bacterium, assembly GCA_003484955.1. GTDB lineage: Bacteria > Patescibacteriota > Microgenomatia > UBA8517 > UBA8517 > UBA8517. The sequence continues at coordinate 180,516 of DMZH01000001.1, read as the reverse complement.
GTGTTGCAGTTTTTCAGAGGGAGAACACTGGGTAACATTTTATATCTATTGGGAGAAAGATCTTTTACAATTTTCACTCCTGGTATTGCTCTTGTTAATTTGTTTGGAGATAACCGTCTTCGGATTTATTCAACGTTTTCTCATCCAAACTCATTTGCGGGATTTTTAGGAGCATCCCTAATTTTTCTGCATTTTAACTATTTGAAAAATATTAATATTTATAGATTTTTTGGGCTACTGATAATATTGTCGGCTTTTGTTTTGACATTCTCATCATCGGCATTTGTCGGACTCTTCTTTTGTCTGGTTTTATATTTTGTTTTTAAAAAGCATATCCTTAGTATTAAGGGGTTTAACTTACTTATAATTTTATTTTTTTTGCTAAGTTTTTACTTTAGTGTTTTTTCCGGATCAATACTTGGGAGCAAAATCACCCTTCCGCAAAACTTTAGTGAAAGATTGGAACTGGCTGATGTTGCAGGGAAAATATTTTCCGGAAGTTGGACTACTGGAGTCGGTTTAAACAACTTTATTGTTAGCGGAATTTTTTATGCAAATACCTCTTTCGGTGTTTGGTTGCTGCAACCCGTTCATAATATTTATTTACTTCTTATTACGGAAATAGGAATTCTCGGCACTCTCCTTCTTTATTATTTTATTTCGCTATGTTTCGTTAAAAATATTAAAACGAAAAACACCTGGGGGATTTTAATAATATTTTTTATTTTGACGACGGGACTTTTTGACCACTACTGGTTTACTATTCAACAAAACATGCTTCTTTTATCCCTTTTCTTGGGAATTTCTTTCAGAGAAAAAATATAATTTTGTGATAAGCGGAGCTTGCTTATCGTAAACTCAAAGTAAGCGTAGCTTGCCACTCAACGAAACGAAAGTCTCGTGGTAAACTTATTGCATGCAAAATGACGCAATAATCATTCATACAGATGGGGGATCAAGAGGAAATCCTGGACCTGCGGCATGTGCTTTCGTTGCAGAGTTGAAAGGTAAAGTTTTAGAAAAGCAATCAAAATTTTTAAATACCAACACCAATAACGTTGCAGAATATGAAGGGGTTCTTCTTGCCCTTAACTGGCTACTGAAGAGTAAACACGCATTTAAAGAAAATAACGTTATTTTCTTTCTGGACTCCGAACTGGTTGTTAAACAGCTGAACGGCGTTTATAAAATTAAAAAGCCGGAGTTACAGATTTTGAATTTGTCGATTAGAAAAATATTTAGCGAATTAGATAAAAAAATATTTTTTAAACACATACCCCGCGAGCAAAACAAAGTCGCAGATTTTTTGCTAAACGAAGAACTGGACAAACACTTTTAATTTCGGGATATTTTCTGTGAAAATTTCACGTTCCGAGTGAGGCGCAAGTTTTAATAATTTTAACCCAACTTGAAAACTAATTTTCCTGCAGCATTTTAATTAAATAAAAAATAAGGAGTTGCGGTAAAATATTAATTAACATGAACCCTGACGGAAAATCATTAGTTCTTCTTTACTCAGAGCCAAACTTCCTATCTATCTATATTTTAGAAAATCTTCTGGCAAACAATTGCTTTGTAAACGTTGTGACCTCCGATGTAAAAGGTTGGGTAGAGAAGACATCTCACATTGTCGTAAGAAACAAGTTTAGTATTGGCGCATACGACACCTTTCAAAAAAACGTAGTCTACGGCTATACAATTTTTTGTTCAGGTTTTTTAAACAAGTCAACAGCAGAGGGTGATATAAAAAAGTTTTTGAAGACTGTAGATTTTCAAAACACTAAAACGTTTGTAATTCTACCCAAAGAAATATATGGAGTGTTGGGTGTCGAAGGATTACAAATCCCGGATAACGCGGGGGTAATTTATGTGGGTGATCTCTTGGGTCCCAGAATCGACCTGGCAAGTAATCTTAAATTACCCAGTTATCTAAACGACATGATAGGAGAAAGGTCTGTTTCAATTCCGGTAGGAGAGCTTTTTTATCCTGTCTTTGCCAGTGACGCGGCAAAACAGATTGTTAAGTGGCTTTTTGCTTTTGGTCCCTACGGCAAGGAAATTCTACTGTTAGGGACAGAAATCTCCTCCAATGTATTTTGGCAACTCAACACCAAATTGGTGGGAGATATAAAGTATATCTCTCTTCCAAATGCTCCAACCGATAAATTACCAAGAAACATAGAGATATCCAGGATGAATAGAGATGTTAATTACTCACTGACAGAAACATATAAATGGATCAGTTCCAGACCCTTAAAATATATAAGACAGAAAGATCCACCATTCAAAAAAAACAATAAACAAGTTATTGGAAAACCTTCCGGAAAAAGAATAAAAGTAATTTTATTACCGCTTTTAATTGTCTTTTTGCTGCCGATATTAAACCTAATTGTCAGTGGATCCTTGACCTACTTTGCATATCGTGAGTTTAGGGCTGGACGTGATGATGTTGCTCGAAATCTGTTTTATTCAAACAAAATTGTTTCTAATGTGGGACTGTATGAAAGCAAAGTCCTAAAATATATACCGCTTATAGGACAGGTTTACAAAGAAACCGAATATGCATCATATGTATTTAAAAACACTTCCGATGTGGCAATAAGTGCGATACCTCTTATTAAAAAAGGGAAAACGCTTTTTGGCAACATGCTTGGAAATTCACCATATTCAGCGGCTGGTGTTCTTAGCGATTCAGACGGGGAACTTGGTCAAATTTACACCAGTATTTCAACTCTTGAAGAAAAAACAATAACAGGCAAAGGGGAGGGGTCGATTGCTGCAAAAATGGTTTTGTCTAAAGTAGATTTTGAAACCTATAAAAATCTGGTTTCTCAAATGACAATTATTGTAGAGAAACTGCCAGATATTTTAGGCGGCGAAAAAAGTAAAACATACTTAGTCCTTTTTGAAAATAATATGGAGCTTCGTCCTACAGGAGGCTTCATAGGTTCTTACGGACTTTTGACTTTTGACAACGGCAGACTTTCAGACTTTGCAATTAGTGATGTTTATTCAGCTGATGGACAACTTAATGGCCATGTTGAGCCGCCGGCACCAATTAGACAATATTTAGGTGAGGCAAATTGGTGGCTTAGAGATTCAAACTGGGATCCGGATTTTCCAACATCTGCGAAGCGGGCCGAGTGGTTTTTGGATAAAGAAATGGATAAGCAGGTGGACGGGGTTGTCTCTATTGACCTGTATCCGATTAAAGATTTTCTGGAAGTAAGCGGTTCAATATTTTTATCCGATTATAATATGGATATAACATCAAACAACTTGTATGAAAAAGTTCAGTCAGAAGTACAGGATAATTTCTTCCCCGGTACACACAAAAAAGCCAGTTTTTTGACAGCCCTTTCAAGAACCATACTTGATGAAATCGGAAACTTATCATCATCACAGAAAATATCCGTTTTGAAGTTAATTTATGAAAGTCTAGAACAAAGACATGTGCAGTTATTTTTGCATGCAACAGATGTTCAAAAATCGATAAGTGCGCTTAATTGGGATGGATCAGTGTTTATCCCGAGTTGTGATGGGGATTGTTTTTCCGACCTGGCTGGCATCGTCGAGGCAAACGTTGGTGTTAATAAATCAAACTATTTTGTTAAGAGAAGTGCTGAAGTTGACATAAATATCAAAGGAGGGGAAATCAACAAAACCCTGACATTAACTTTGCAAAACTCTGCAAATACTAATCTTGGTGCTTCGGGAAGATATAAATCTTATGTCAGGCTTTTGGTTCCTGAAAATTCCACCAACATAAACGTGACCAGCACATTCGGCCAAAACTATCAGGTACTGACACCCGAGATTACTGATTCAAAGGGTCGTAAAGAAATTGGCATAATAACTGAGGTGTTAGGAGGGGAAAATAAAAAGTTGATATTTTCTTGGACCAACAAAACAGACGGTGTTTTGAACCAGTATGGTTTTTACTTCAGGAAACAAGCCGGGATAGATGGCTTTCCGGTTAGCATAAAAGTAACTACCCCCGTCAAGGTTTTAGGATCGAATCCTGTCTTTGCTTCCCAGTGTTCAAAGAGTCCCCGCAACGCGCCGTTGCAGGGTGGGTATGAATACTGCTATAATGCAACATTGGTTCGCGATTTGTTTGCACGAATATTATTTTAAAAATGCCGAAAACAATACTTAAAGCAGATAAAAGAACGGTTGAGGGAAGGAAGGTTAAAAATCTTCGTAAAAAAGGAATAATACCCGGAAACGTTTACGGAAAAAAAGTTAAATCACAGGCTGTTCAGGTTGATTTAAAAGATTTTGAAAAAATATACAAAGAGGCGGGGGAGACGGGCCTTCTTACTCTTACCTTGGGAAGTGAAGAAAGACCGGTTCTTATACACAATCTTCAAGTTCATCCAGTCACAAGTGAGCCTGTTCACGTAGATTTTCTGCAGGTTGATCTTAAGGAAAAAGTGGAAGCAGATATTCCCGTCGAACTGACCGGTGAGTCTCCCGCAGAAAAACAGTCGATTGGTACTGTAGTTCAGTATCTCAATGAAATTAAAGTCGAGGCACTGCCTGCAGACCTACCCGAGAAATTTACGGTGGATGTTAGTGCTCTTTCCGAGGTAGATCAGGCAATAATGGTTAAGGATCTAAAATACGATAAATCTAAGGTAGATATTAAAACCGGTGCTGAAGAAATTGTTGCCAAGGTTGAACCTCCTCAAAAAGAAGAAGTGATAGAAGCTCCGGCTCCGGTCGAAGGAGAAGTTCCTGCTGAGGGTGCAGCCGAAGGAACTGGCGGAGCGCAGCCGGCCGAGGGTGGAGAAAACCCAACAGAAGCTCCTAAAGAATAAGTTTATCTGTCTAAACCTTCAAAGTTCGGATTAATGGAGGCAGCTTTCTCAAACTTACCTATTTCAATCCAACCGGGGATATAGTTTGGATTGTTTATTAAAAAATCATTCCAAAATTTTTCATCAGATTCGGTCTGGGTATTGATGCCAAGAACTTCTTTGTTTGTAGAAATTGTTTTAATGTTGACCATACTAAGAAGTAGTAATATAAAGGCGCTAACAATAAGAATTAGGTATGTAGTATCTTTATTGACCTTAACCTTATCCATGTGTTACTCTAAATTATGGACCCAAATACTTCGATACCACAAGGGGAAAATAATCCACCCCAGTCATCGGAACAAATACCCCAAAGTTTGGGGACTGAACCCATAACTCCCAAGGAGACTTTTGTTCCTCCTGTTCAGATACAAGATAACTCAGATGTTCCCAGTGCTCCTGTTGCACCACAAACACCAACCACGCCAAACTCTCCAGAACCTGCAAAGAAAAGCTCTCCAATTCTGATTGTTGCAATAATATTAATGTTAATTGCGGTTCTTGCTGCCGGCGGTTATTTGTTGTGGTTAAAATATTTTAGTGGTTCCGGTACGACACCAACCCCGACACCCATTGCGGTGGTGACTACTTCACCAACCCCTGACCCAACTGCAAACTGGAAAACGTTTATTATAAGTTTGGTTAATTTGACTTTTAGGTATCCTCCTAATACTAACGCTGATGAAGTTAAAGTTCTTTCGGAATTTGAGCTTACAGGTGATAAAGAATACATAGTGGGTTATGAAGCTAGTGATGTTTTACCTCTTACTGTCACTTTATATAAATCTTCTAAGAATCCTGATGATTGGTGGACTTCTGAAGGTAGAAACAAATATGATACTTTTGCGGATTCTTGGAAATCAAATAATCCACCCTACGATGTAAACTTAACATACAAAACCGAAGATATTACTGTTGCGAATCACGAGGGGCTAAAAGTTATTATTTCTTCAAGTTTTCCTGTTCCTCATTTACAAGAGACTAATTATTTGATTATTTTACAAAACAATGGCTATGTAATAACAGCGGCATATTATGAATCTGAGGAAGGATCACTTGCGTTAAGTGAACAAATCCTATCTACTTTTAAGTTTATCGAGGCGGCACCCACTGCTAGTTCTGCAAGTTCACCATCGGCAACAGCCAAGCCTTAAGCTTTCGGCCAGGTAGAGGTAATCAGAAGTTCACCTTCCCCAATTTCACTCCAAATTTGTTCTGTTACAAAAGGCATAAACGGATGAAGTAGTTTTATAAATATAATTAGACCTTCTTTAAGTTGTTTTGCGCCAATCTCTCCTTTTTTGGAGTTTTCTATACACTCGTCGCAAAACCAATGCCAAAACTCCGAATATAAAAGTTCAGCGGCTTGACTTAGCTGGTATTTTTCAAGACGTTTTGTAACGTTTTTGCCAACTTCTTTTAGATGTTTATCAAACGATTTGTTAAATTTAGCCTCATCACTAAATTGGGAAACAAATCGGGAGGCGTTCCATATTTTATTGCAAAACTTTCTTTGGGCATTAATATTCTCCTCAGATAGAGAAATATCGTTTTCCACAAGGGCACCCCAAAGTAAACTCATGCGGAGCGCGTCCGCGCCATATTTTTCAACCATTTCAATGGGGTTAATCACATTTCCCTTGGACTTACTGATTTTTTGACCTTCTTTATCTCTAACAAGCCCATGGATAAGAACTTCTCTAAAGGGAACTTTTCCGGTTATATAGGTTCCAAGCATAATCATTCTGATCACCCAAAAGGGTAAAATATCGTAAGCAGTTTCCATTACTGAGGTCGGATAAAAATATTCAAAATCTCTCGGATTGGTTGTCTTAAGGGTAGCAAAAGGCCATTGTCCCGAGGAAAACCATGTGTCAAATGTATCCAGGTCTTGAGTTAGTTTGGTGTGTCCGCATGATTCGCATTTTTCGGGAGCGGGTCCGTCCGTAATTGTCCATTCAAGGCATTTATCACATCGGTAGGCAGGAATCCTTATTCCCCAAACAATCTGGCGGCTAATATTCCAGTCTTTGAGATTTTTGAGCCAATGAAGAGCAATCTTTTCAAATTTCTTTGCGGCAAATTTAACATCGCCCTTATCAATTGCAGTTATAGCCAGTTTTGTTAACGGAGCAACTTTCAGGAACCATTGTTCCATAATCATTGGTTCTATGGTGTTTTTGCATCTGTAGCAAATGCCGACATTGTGTGTGTATTCATTATCAATTTTGACCAAAAGACCTGCTTTTTCCAGATCTTCCGCAATTTGTTTCCTGGCTTGGTTGACATACAAACCCTGATATTTGCCTGTAAGTTCATTGAGTTTTCCATCAAGACCAATTACCTGTTTGATTTCAAGACCGTGTCTCCCCCCCATCTCAAAGTCGTTAAAGTCGTGTGCGGGAGTTACTTTTACGACACCGGTTCCAAAGATGGGATCAACCAGTCTGTCGGCTATGACTTTGACTTTGAAATCTCCGATGAGTCCTTTTACCGTGATGGTTTTTCCAATATATTTTTTATATCTAATGTCATCCGGGTGTACCGCAACCGCGGTGTCACCGAATTTTGTTTCCGGCCTGACGGTAGCTAAAGTAAACGGTCCGTACTTCATGTAATAGAGAGGATCTTTCCTTTCAATGTAGTCTACTTCAAGATTGGAATAAGCAGTGCCGCAATGGGTGCAATAATTTACAAGTTTTTTATCTCTATAAACCAGTCCGTCATCTGCAAGTTTTTTGAATGTCTTATAAACTATTTTTATTATCTCCGGATTAAGTGTAAACTTGGATCTTGTCCAATCACAGGAAGCACCTAATTTTTTGAGTTGTGATTCCATTACACCGGTATTTTCCTGAACGTAGTTCCAAATCATCTTGAAGAGAGTTTCGCGGTCAAAATCAAAACGGCTTTGACCCTTTTCTCTGAGTTTTTTTTCAAAGACATACTGCGTTTCTACACCGGCATGATCACTTCCAGGAAGCCATAAAGCAGGATCTCCTTTCATTCTGTGATAACGTATTAATGTATCCTCGACGGCAACAAACCTCGCGTGTCCTATATGGAGGGGATCGTTGGCATTTGGGGGAGGCATTATTATAGTGAACGGTTTTTTGAATTTTGAAATTTTCGGGGTAAACGCGTCGGATTTTTCCCACTTTTTGTAAATTTTGTCCTCGTATTTCTGGTGTTCGTAAATTTTATCCATCTGAATATTGCCTTGCCTGTATTTTAGCATCAATCGAAAATCTTTGCGCCCGGCTTTCTGTCAATCAAATTCGGATTTATATATTCATTTCTTTGAGCTTTAAAATACGCCGCTATACCAATCATTGCGGCATTGTCTCCATAAAGTTTTTTAGATTTTGGAAAAAGTACATTTATAGAATATTGACTGCACAGTTTTCTTAAGCGTTTACGAATTTCAATGTTTGCAGAAACACCACCACCCACAAGCAAATTATGAATTACGAATGATGAATTATGAATTATGTAATAACGCAAAACGCGCACCAAATGGGTAAACGCCACATCCTGGAAACAAGCGGCGAGGTTCTGAATTTTTACTTTAGTCAGTGGTTCCTCAGATTTAACCAGACGGGAAAAGGCGGTTTTAAGTCCGGAATAAGTAAACATCTGCCTTTTCTCCTGCCCCGCAATTGGAACAGGTAGGGTATAGGTTTTTATGTCTCCGCCACGTGCGACCTTTTCCAAAACAGCGCCACCCGGATAACCCAACCCCAACATTCTTGCCCCTTTGTCCAAAGCCTCTCCTAAAGCGTCGTCTGTTGTCTGGGCTAAAATCTCGTAGGAGCCGATTTTATTTATTTTAACGAGTAGGGTATTTCCTCCGGATACAACAAGTCCTAATGCCGGGAATTGTAAATTATTAATTTTTAATTCTAAACTCTCACTGTTTGGCCCCGCCAAACAACTGAGCATGTGTCCCTCAAGATGGTTTATAGCAATAAGCTTCTTATTGTGTTTAATTGCCAGTTTTTTGGCCCTGTCTATTCCAACCCCCAAGGCAATTGAAAGACCGGGTCCTGTGGTTACCGCTATTGCATCCAAATCACCGACTGTACATTTTGAGTTCTTAATTGCCCTGTCTATTACCCAATCGATTCTTTCCTCATGCATTCTTTGTGCAAGCGAGGGCATGACACCCCCGAATTTTGCATGCGCGGAGGATTGAGACCAGATAATGTTGGAAAGAATTTTTGTTCCGTCCGTTAATGCGGCCGAGGTCTCATCGCAAGATGTGTCTATTGCCAATATTTTCATAAATTTCCCCAGGAAATTATCCTGTCACTTTCACTTACCCCAAACTTTATTTTGATCCAAATAATTATTGCCTCGTCGTCAAACCCGCGAATGACGTCGGCAACTTTTTCGGCCCATTCCACAGAAATGACCGATTTTTGCAAAACCAATTTTTGGAATCCAAGAGCGTTAAGCTCTTCCGAGTTTTCCAATCTCCATGCATCAAAGTGATAAAGCTTATTTCCCCCCGTTTCGTATTCGTTTTCGATGGCAAAAGTGGGGGAGGTGACAAGTTCTGTTATTCCCATTGCACGGGCAAGCCCCTTTGTAAATTGGGTTTTTCCGGTTCCCATTTCTCCTTGGAGGGCAAAGACAATCGATCTTTTACCCAAGTATGATTCAAAATGTTGCCAAATTTCCTTAGCAATATTTTGAGTGTTTTCCTCACTTCTGCTTAAAACTTCATTTTTATCTGAAAGTTTTATTTCTCCTTGTCTTAATGTCATTGGCTCATCAAGGGTGGTATCGATAACAGTAGAAGGATCTCTTGTTGGGAGTTTTCCGGCATCGACAACGAGGTCGATCAAATCTTTCTGTTTTTGGCTCAGGTTGTCCAATATATCGGAAACCTGATATGGCCTTTTTTTATAACTGGCATTTGCCGACGTTGCCGTGATAGGTTTGCCAAATTTGCCAACTAGCTTTTGGACAAATTCATAGTCGGGGAGTCTTATTCCAACCTTTCCGTTTTCGGATTCAACACCCCTGGCGAGTTTATGTTTTCCTCTAACAATGACGGTTAATGGTCCGGGCAAAAACTCAAGAAAAAGATTTTTTGCGGTTTGATTTATGTTTCCATACTCCTCGGCCATTTTGATATCCCTAACTGCTATAGAGTAGGGTTTTCCCAAAGGACGGTTTTTGTAAACGGTAAGTTTTTTAACTGCTTCTTCGTTTGTTGCATCAACCCCGACACCATACAATGTTTCAGTCGGATAGATTATTAAGCCGCCACTTTTTAAGATACCGTCGGCAATTTCAATTGAATCTTTGTTACATTTAACAATTTGCATGGGGACATTTTACTATAATTTGAGGCTTGCCCCAAACTAATTTACAGGTCCGGTTCCTCGCAAGTAAACTGCCTGCCAGGGCTTATAGTTGCTTATAAAAGTTTTATTAATAATTTCCTGGCCGTTTTTGGTGACAACATATTTGAAGGTAACTTTTGCTCCCCATGCTTTGTACTCAATTTGTTTGATTGTTCCGGTGGGAAGGCTTGGATCGTCTTGATAAAGATCTTCGGGTGGAGAGGAAACATTTGTCACAATTGGCTTGGAGACACTGGCAACTCTTCCGTCAAGTGTTCCGTAAAGTTCAAAAACCAAGGAATAATTTTTTGGATTTGCACTTGCTTCAATTAGGACATAGTTACCGGTATCATTGGTAAATTTCAAATCTGGAGAGGGTGAATAAACAGTGGCATCAAGCCCCGGGGGAGAATCTTGTTCATAATACCCCACACGATAGGCGTGGGCTTGACGTTCAATAATTGGGAGCCCTGCATCCAGAAGCGCTCTGAATAGTGTAGTTGAAACCTGGCAAACCCCACCGCCATCACCAAGAATTGTTTTACCGCCACTGATAATGTAAGCCTGTTGATAACCCGTAAAAGCTGAGACGTCTCCCAGGGCCTCATTAAAAGAAAAAGTTTCACCAGGTTTAACAAGGGTTCCGTTTATTCGGGAGGCGGCAAGAGATACGTTGTGGACACGGTTTGGAATGGAATGAAAATATGTTGAAGTTCCCCTCCCAATCAATTCCTTAATTCCCAGATTATTAACTTTATCTGTTGTGATTTCAGGTGGCGATTTAACTACGGGGATATCAAGATCTAAATTTTTATCCGTTGAACCGGCTAGTATATCCATTTTTTCAATGAGCAAATTTTTAAAGTTTTCATTGTCTATTTTTACGCCGGGGAGGGACGGTTGAAATTCAGTTACTTTTCCATTTTCAAATACAAACTTTGGGTTTTGCGGATCACGCTCAATTGTCTCCGCAACTTTTTGAATAGATTCGGAAAGAGCATCGTCTTTATAACCCTCCTTCGGATCGAGAAGTTTGAACAAATCAGTATCTTGAAGCTGGATATTGTTGTACTCGAATTTTAACGAAATGGTTTTTCCGAGAAATTTCTGCGCACGTTCTGTAAGCGCTTTTGCTTCAACTTCATTTAGGGTGTTATCGACATTATCAACGGGAATTGAAATTTGACTGGCCGAACCCACAGATAAGCTTTGCACAATATCAGATGTTAACCGTTCTTGGTCGACTTCCTTTCCGGGGGAACCCCTGTTTACAACAATGCTGCCATTAACTTTACTAATACCCGGATTAATCGGGTCGATGGAAATTTGCCCGGCAATAATAGAAACAGTTTTTGCAAGCTTATCGCTGCTTATATTGGTAACAAGGCCAAAGTTTTTAGGGTAAAAGAGTAATCTAATACGGTTTTCAAGATCGTAAAGAATATTTCCTGTTCTTGTAAACTCGAAAACTCTATTGGCAGAGGCTGGAAAATCATAGGAAAGATTGATGTCGTCTGTTTTTATTTTGAAAACTTGGTCTTGATAGGTAAGAGTTAGCTCTGAGGGTGTAATCGTATTTTTAGATAAAATACCGGAAGCCTCAGAAGAGATAATTCCACCAACTTTAATGCCGGCCACAGAAATGTTCGGGTAAATTTTTCCGTTATAGACTATTAAATAGGATAAAATTCCTGCAAGGACGATTAATATTAGTGTGCCAAGAACAATAACACCTCGGAGCAGATATTTTTTGAAAAAAGATCCAGCTATCTTCCCCATTTTATTATCGGAATTACTTGCCATATTCTAGGCATATGATACCATTTAAATATAACCCAAAACGCAGAGAAAATGCCACCTCTTAATATTTACCAAAACAATAACACTCAAAGTCCTGTTGGTGTACCCGTTGGCACGCCGGATAGTCCGTCAAACGTTCCTCCTCCCCAAGTCGTTCTATTGCCAAAGAAAAAATTTCCCAAAATTTTGCTTGTTGTCGGAATAATATTTTTATTGGCAGTACTGGGTTTTGCTGCCTTTAAACTATTGGGAAAATCCACAGATAAAAGTTCGGGAAACATAACTTGGTGGGGACTTTGGGAGGACTCGAGTATTGTTGCGCCGCTAATTTCCTCATATGAGTCTTCGCATCCGGGAATAAAAATTACATATATTATTCAGTCACCTCAAGATTATCGTGTGAGGTTGTCAAATGCTCTGACAAAAGGAGAGGGTCCGGATATTTTTACATTTCACAACACCTGGACGCCAATGTTTAAATCCGATCTTGATGCGCTTCCCTCTTCAGTAATGACAGCAGCGGATTATTCCAAAAACTTTTATCCGGTTATTACTTCTGATTTTTCCTACGGTAATTCTATTGTCGGTATCCCCATTGGTTATGATGCTCTGACCTTGTATATAAATCAGGATATCTTTGACAAAGCCGGGAAGACTCCTCCCACAACCTGGGACGGCTTAAGAAGTCTGGCAAAAGAGCTAACCATAAAAGATGATAAAGGAAGCATAACGCAATCCGGCATAGCTCTTGGGAGAACAGAAAACGTTGATCATTGGCAGGAGATTTTAGCTCTCCTGATGCTCCAAAACGGTGTGGATTTGGGCAACCCTGTCGGAAAAAATGCAGAGGATGCTTTGACGTTTTTTACAATTTTTTCCTCGGTTGACGGAGTTTGGGACGCAACCCTTCCAACCTCAACTCAGGCCTTTGCGGCAGGGAAACTGGCTATGTTTATAGCTCCGAGCTGGAGAGCATTTGAAATACAACAGAAAAATCCGAATTTAAAATATAAAACAGTTCCCATTCCCCAGCTTCCCAAAGATAGCCCTAATGAGGTAGACATTACCTACGCAACTTACTGGGCGCAGGGTGTTTGGTCAAAGAGCCCGAATAAGTCCACTGCCTGGGATCTGCTAAATTATTTGGTTAGTGCTGAGTCCTTACAAAAACTTTATAAAAACGAGTCGGCTGTAAGGAATTTTGGCGAGCCCTATCCCAGAACCGATATGGCAGCATTACTCAAAGATCACCCCATTATCGGATCAATTATTACACAAGCACCGGGTGCCAGAAGCTGGTACCTCGCCAGCCGTACTTTTGACGGTTCTACCGGAATAAATACTCAAATTTCCAATTATTTTGCAGATGCAGTCAACGCTGTCGTGACAGGTAAAAAATCAGCAACCGAGGCTCTCGCCACAGTCGCTCAGGGTGTTGCTCAAATTCTGGTACAGTACGGCATCTCCGTAAAATAATGTCTGTTTTGCATGAATTTACTTCAGGGAAAAACCCGCCGGGAGGCGGTTTAAATGCTTCAGAAAGATTTTCTGTGTTTTACCATAACCTTTTTGAATATCCGTTAACCTTCTCTGAACTTGTCAAATGGACTCCCGGAGATGCGCCGGAAATCGGCTCCAGAGTTGATTATAAGAATGGATATTATTTTATCGAAGGGAAGGATGGATTGGTTTATAAGAGAACTGTCAGAAAAAGATTTTCCCGAAGGAAGAGAAAAATTGCCGAAAGAGTTTCTAAAATTGTCTTTTTCATTCCCGGTGTAAAGATGGTTGCCATAAGTGGCTCATTGGCAATGGATAATGCAGGAAAAGAGAGCGATATTGATCTGATTTTTATTACAAAAAAGGGAAGGCTTTGGACCACAAGAATTGCAGTTTATGTGCTTCTCAAACTTTTTAATTTTCGTTTAAGAAAGCCGCTAAATCCGCGCCAGAAAGACAGACTATGTTTAAATATTTGGCTCGATGAAAGCGATCTTACTTGGAGTAAGAAAGAAAGAAACTTTTACACTGCTCACGAAATTCTTCAGATAACCCCACTTATTAACAGAGGGGGAGCATATGAACGCTTTTTGTCAGTGAATAAATGGGCTTTAAAATTTTGGCCAAATGCTGCCGAAGTGAGACTAAACAAGAACAGTTCATCATATACGAAACCTTTGAAATTAAACATGTTAGAAATGCTATGTTTCAAAATTCAATACTCTTATATGAAACAGAAAATTACCCGTGAAGTAGTCACTCCTACAAGAGCAATTTTTCATCCAAATAACCTGAGTAAGAAGATTCTTGGCAAAATGGCCTATTGACAATGCACTGGCGAGTTCTTAAAATAGCACTCATTGGGTTGGAATGCTAACCCAATTGTCGCTTACAAAATTAAAAATATGGCAAGTAAATTAAATCTTAAACCGACCGCAGGATATCTTTTAATTGAGCCTTTAGAGGCAGAAACAAAAACTGCCTCCGGGATTTATCTACCCGATAACGCTTCAGAAAAACCACAAAAAGGAAAAGTGATTGCAGTGGGAGCATCTGCCTTGCAAGAAGGTCAAAAAATAGAATCTCCCGCCAAACTAAATGAAGTTGTTTTTTATAAAAAATGGGGAGGAAATGAGGTAAAAATTGAGGGCAAGGAATATATGTTTGTTAAATTTGAGGATATTTTGGCCACAGAGGCCTAAGTATTCATGCGTTTGACGTACTCTATATGGCAAAACAATTAAAATTTTCAAACGACGCCAGAGAGGCGTTGCTAAAAGGAATTGACACTGTTGCTAAAGCAGTCGTAACGACTCTTGGTCCGAAGGGCAGAAATATTGCCTTGGATAAAAAGTGGGGAGCTCCGAACATAGTACATGATGGAGTAACTGTAGCCAAAGAAATTGATCTTCCTGATCCATTTGAAAATATGGGTGCGCAGCTTGTTAAAGAGGCAGCCAGCAAAACCAACGATAATGCTGGTGATGGGACAACAACTTCTACACTTCTTGCACAAGTAATGACCCAAAAAGGAATGGCTAAGATTAATGCCGGCGCGAACCCAATGATTGTCAAAAAGGGGATTGAGAAAGCAATTGAAGCTGTTGCTGAAGAACTTAAAAAAATGGCTAAGCCAATCAAAAATAAAGAAGAAATTGCTCAAGTTGCGAGTATATCTGCAGGGGATGACGAAATTGGCGCTAAAATTGCCGAAGCTCTTGACAAAGTCGGACGCGATGGCGTTGTTACGGTTGAGGAAGGAAAGGGTTTAACAATTGATATTGAGTATAAAGAGGGCATGGAGTTTGACAGGGGTTATGCTTCAGCATATTTTGTTACCAATCCGGACAAGATGGAAGCGGAAATTGAGGAACCTTATATTCTTTTAACCGACAAAAAAATATCTTCAATTCAGGAACTTCTTCCTTTTTTGGAGAAATTTGTCAAAGTTTCGAAGAATTTGGTAATTATTGCTGACGAGATCGAAGGTGAAGCCTTGGCTACATTGGTGGTTAACAAGCTTCGTGGTACTTTTAGTGTTTTAGCCATTAAAGCTCCAGGTTTTGGAGATCGTCGAAGTGAAATGTTGGAAGACATTGCAATTCTGACTGGCGGAACAGTCATATCAGGGGATACCGGACGCACTTTTGAATCAATTGAGGTAACAGACCTTGGCCGTGCCGATAAAGTTTGGGCAGATAAAGATAATGCAAGAATCATCGGTGGAAAAGGAGAAAAGACATTAATCAATGCCAGAGTCGCTTCTATCAGAAAACAAATCGAAGCTTCCGACAGCGATTTTGATAAAGAAAAGTTTGAAGAAAGACTGGCCAAACTTGCAGGTGGAGTTGCTCAAATAAATGTGGGGGCAGCCACAGAGATTGAACTTAACGATAAAAAAGAGAGAGTCAAAGATGCGGTTGGGGCCACCAAAGCAGCAACTGAAGAGGGAATTGTTCCCGGGGGAGAAACGGCACTTCTAAGGGCGGCTGGAGCAGTAAAAAATATAAAAGTTGAAAAAGGAGACGAGCAAATTGGCGTTGATATTGTTAAGGAAGCCCTAGAGGAACCCATAAAATGGTTGGCAAAAAATGCAGGAGAAGACGGGGAAGAGGTCCTGAAAAAAGTTTTGGCAAGTAAGGATAATGACTTTGGATATAATGCTCTAACCGGAAAATTCGGATCAATGACTAAAATGGGTATAGTTGATCCGGTCAAAGTTACCAGAAGTGCTATTCAGAACGCTGCAAGCGTTGCCATGATGGTTTTAACTACGGAAGGCCTGGTGACGGATATCCCCGAAGAAAAGAAAGAGCCCCAGATGCCCGCAGGCGGAATGGACTACTAAACTTCTGATTTCCAATTATCAATTAATAATTTACAATTGGTTGTGTGTGGAAAAATGCTGAGGAATTTCTGCTGAAAGACAAAAGTCTAAGGCCCCTTGTTAAAAAGTGGGGGCATTGCACAATCAAACCCAAGCTTCATATAGATTATTTTCAGGGGCTTGTGGGCGATATCATCGGCCAACAGCTTTCAGGTAGGGTTGCAGATGTAATCGAAAGCCGTTTGAGGACCAAGATTAAAGGCGTAATGACTTCGGAAAAGATTCTGAAGATGGATGAAAACATTTTAAGAAATTGCGGAATGGCCTGGAGTAAGGTCAGAGCCATTAAAGATTTGGCCTTAAGAACCCAAAATGGAGAGCTAAAAGTAAAAAGTTTGGACAAACTATCCGATGAAGAAGTCCGGAAGGAATTAGTAGCGGTCAAAGGTATAGGGCCCTGGACTGCAGACATGTTTTTAATGTTTAAACTGGGTAGGCCAGATGTTTTTCCTGTGGAGGATCTGGGCATTAAAAACGGATTTGAAAAAGTAACAGGTAAAAAATTTGATAAAGAGAAGTCCGCCAAATTTGCCCTTAAAAACTGGTCTCCTTATAGAACAGTTGCCTCTTGGTATCTTTGGAGATCTCTGGAAAACAGATAGCTTATCTACTTAAGATTGTTAAGGGATTGAGGGAAATTCCGTTTTGATGAATCTCAAGATGAAGATGGGTGCCTGTGGTGCGTCCTGTTGCTCCCATTTTCCCAATCTCTGTATTTACGTCAACGGTTTGGCCGGTTTTAACTTCGATTTTGGAAAGATGAGCGTAGTACGAATCAAGGCCGTTTTTGTGTTGCAATACAACCAAATTTCCATATCCCGAACGGTCCCATCCGGCATAGGCAACGACACCTTCCATTATGGGCTTGATTGGTTCTCCTGTTTTTCCCCCAAGATCTATTCCTTTGTGAAAAATGCTATAACCTTGGTTCATTTTTATCTGGTCAACAGGATAAAGCATACCCTTTTCGGTTACAAGGTTGGTTTGAGCTTCAATAACGATGTTTTCCGATCCCTGTGCCTGGACTCCACCAGACTGGGGAATAAAGGTAGTGGTAATAGCAATGAAAGCAAAACTGGAAGCAAAAATTTTTCGTATATTTTTATGATCCGCAAAATATCTAGCAAGCCTGCCGAGAAAAGTCCCTTTTCGGTATTTTTTTCTCACAAGAGAAGCCTTGGGAAGAATCGGTTCTTCCAGCAAAGGTTTTCGCCTTTTTACCAGCTTTACATTAAGCTGGAGGCGATACTTAGGCAGTTCAACGTTTATTTTTCTCATAATGTGCCATTAGATCCTGGCACAGGATGTCATATTCCAAGCTCGATTTTTGGCAGAAGCTAAAAACCTCACCCGTATGTGTGGGCAGACACAAAAAATCCCGCTATTGCGGGACGAGTCGCTATTGTAGCTTATGAAAAGCCCCAAAGTCAAGTTTGGGGTGTTCACAATTTCTTTAGAGACCGGAGCGGGAATCGAACCCGCGCATGGGTGTTTTGCAGACACCTTCGTTTCCACTTCGACATCCGGTCGAGTCCCTGTATTTTATCATGCAAGTGACAAACTTGTTTACCACGAGGCTAGTGTTTTGCCGAGTGGCAAGCCTTGCTTACCAGGGTTTTGACTGGCCAAGCTTGCTTACCATATGTTACACTCGGTGACTATGAAGACGGTAAAAATTATTCTAATTTCCGTTGTCTCTTTGATAATTTTGACAGGAACTGCTTTCTATCTGGTTGGACTTTTAAGTCCAAAACAGGGGGGAATAAGAATCGAAACTACCCCAAAGGCTACAGTTTTTGTCAACGGCAGTTTGGTTGGGGAAACTCCTTTTACTGGGATGTATAAAGCGGGTGCGGTTATTTTAAGACTGGTTCCGACAGGGTCCTCCGAAAACCTCGTGCCTTTTGAGACATCAATAACTTTAACACCCGGTATCGAAACATTTGTAGGTAGAAATTTTGGAACAAGTGAGGATACATCCTCCGGTCGTATCATTTCTTTTGAAAAAACCGGGTCACAGTCAGCAGGATTGGTAGTCATTTCCCAGCCGGACAACGCTCAGGTACTGGTTGACGGGGTTTCCAGAGGCTTTTCACCGTATAGCACTTCGGCAATAGCCCCTGCAATGCACACAATTGCAATCAAAGCTCCAGGATATTCGGATTTATCAATGACAGTAAAAACCTTAATCGGTTACAGACTTACATTTTATGCGAAATTGGAAAAAACAGATTCTCAAAATACGGACTCCATCAAAGAGTCCTTGAAAACGGAAATCAAAATTGTGCAGATTTTAGAGACCCCAACAGGGTACCTTAGGGTTAGATCAAAACCGGGAGCCGGTGGAGAGGAAATTGCTCAGGTAAAACCGGGCGAAACATTCCCTTATCTTGATACAGATGCTGCAACCGGCTGGATTGAAATTCAATACGGAGCGCCAAAACCCGGTTTGCCATCAGGAATTGTCGGATGGATTTCGGCAGATTATGCAACAGTAAGCGCTGTAGCGAGATGAAGGGTTATTGCGTAACGGTAATGCCGCTATAAAGAACCCAATAAACAAGAATTACCCAAAGAGAAACTGCCGCAATCAAGGCTTTATCGGTAAGAAGTAGTTTTTCCGGGGTTTCGCTTTTACCTTGGAAGATTAGAGCCTCATATCTCATCAGTCCGAAAATTGTTACGGGGATAGTAAACATTAAAAGTTTTCCTATCGTTGTTGTCTTGGATAGCTCTGCAAGTACAAGCCAGAATGGAAGCGAGGCGCGCGGGCTTTCAAAAAATGTAAAGAGGGCCCATGACATCCAGGATGCGTTTCCGAACATGGTAACGTAAGAATTTAACAAGTCCTTTTCGTAAGCTCTAAGACTCTTTCGGGTTGTCGTGTCGGTATTTTGAATGAGGTTTAGCTCTGCTCTCCTTTTCCCCGACGCCAGGAACAAAGCAACAGAAATTACACAAAGAAGAAACCAGACCGAAAGGTGTGCGTTGATCACGAATGCTCCCGCATAAACCCTTAAAACGAATCCGGCCGCAATGATGATGATATCCAAAATTGCAATATTTTTGAGGCCCAGGCTGTAGAAAAGCTGCAGAGCCAGGTAAATGAATATTATTGTTAAAAAGATTGGATCCAGATTTCCGGCAAAAGTAGCCATAATTGCCCCCAAAATCAGAAGGAATGCTTCAATTAAAGCGAGGGGTATAGAAAGAGATCCGGAAGCAATGGGTCTATTCTTTTTAATAGGATGCAGGCGGTCCATCTTTCTGTCAAAAATATCATTGATAATGTATGTTGCCGAAGTTGTAAAACAAAAAGCCACAAAAGCCCATGAAGTTTTTAGGAAGAGATCTTTTTCAAATAAATATCCCGATAAAAAAATGGCTGCAAAAACAGAGACATTTTTAATCCAATGCACAGGTCTGGCAACTTTAATTACCGCAATTATCAGAGGGGTTTTTGACTGTTGTTTTTCTTGGGTCGGTACGTCAACCATAGTATCAAGCCGCCTAACAACATGGCTATACCTATCATTGTATAGATCTTACTGGTTGTATTCAAATTAAGTGCCAAAAAACCGAGAACTCCTGTTATTGCCCAGTAAAAAACTGCAACTTGAGTTTTGGAAAGACCGGCATCAAGAAGCCTGTGGTGGAGATGTCCCCTGTCTCCCCAGACGGGGGATTTGTGATTAACAATCCTTCTAATAATTGTGTATCCGGTATCAATAAGAGGGACTCCCAGTACAACCATCAAGGCTCCAACCTTTGTTGTTGAAAGAATTGAAAGAACTGCCAGGAGATACCCTGCGAGGGTACTGCCGCTGTATCCGGGCATAATTTTTTGAGGGAATATATGCCAAGGTAAAAATCCCAGATAGGCTCCCGCAGTAATTGCCGCTAAAATTATAACTGGCCATTGGGTAATATCAGCCGAAAATCTCAAAGATAAAAATGCAATAGTTAGAGCCGCAATTACAGTTACCCCGCTAAGCTGTCCATCAACTCCCTTTGCCCCCATGTTTACAATATTCATTAAAAAAGTGATCCAAAGAATTGCAAAGACGTCGGAGACGATCCAGATACTGCGTGTTTCCCCAAAAAGCTCAAAATTAATTTGAGGCTGACTCAGGCTTATTGTTCCTCCCATGGGATTTGAAATAAATGAAATTCCTATTCCGGCTGCAATTGGAGCGGCTGCCGCCACAAACCCGATCAGAAGTCTTAGATATGGATTTAGATTGTATTTATCATCAAGCACCCCCATAACGACCAAAATAGTAGCACCCACTAAAATTCCAATTAGCTGTTTGTCTATCGGTAAGAATATAAGACTAGACACAAGGACAGCTATAAAAATAGGAATCCCGCCTCCACGGGGAATCGGATAGGTGTGAATTACTTTAGGATGCTTATTTTTAGCCGGATCATCTATAATACCGATTCTTTCGGCGAACTTGATTGCCAAAGGTGTTGTCAGAAAAGCAACTACCGCTGAGATAAGCCACGGTATTAAGAAAATATTACGTAATTCATCCATTTTAGAAAAAACCAACCAGGAGGACTATTTTCAAAATAGTCACGCTTGCCATCAGTGAAATAGCAAGGGCACTAACTGCTAATATTTTTTTAATAAATACGTCCTTCATCGATATGTTAATTAAAAGGTTGACACCTGTAATTAGAATTGAAACAGCTGGAATGATAAAGAAAAACCAAAAGGTGCTTAGCTGTTCCGTTCCCACCGGTTTTCCATAAAAAATAGGAATAACAGGCGGGAGGAATTTTTTGACAAGAAGAATTCCGACGATGGATAAAACACTCAAAATTAAGGCAGTCAGAAAGTAGTTATAAAAAGTGACTTTTTTCCAATGCATACCGCTTAAGGTCTATATTGTACGATATCTATTTTGTGGGAGCAAAATTGATTCGGGAATAAATGTTGGCATCATCGATCTGATTAATCAACAAATATTTGCTTTTAAGAAGGGGGTTAAGTTCCGGGTAAGGGTAAGAATCGGTAAGAATTATAAATTTAGGGGGATCTTTCGCAATATTTTCCGCCTCCTTTGTCTTACTTGAATAGTCATTTATGTGATAATCAACGACATATTTGATAGGGGGTAAATGTTTCGACAAAGCATAAACGGTGGGAGAGCCGGGGTCCCACATAAAGACTTTATCATCAGGCATACTCGAGTTAACCAAGAAATCCGCGATTTGATAATCTCTGTTTATTTTTGGCGAGAAATCATTAAAGTATGCCGATTTACCCCCTCCTCCAATGGCAAAGCTGACAAACCTTGAATAATAAGATGTTGTCGGATAAAGCCAGAATTTATAATAAATTGGTACGAAGAAAGTCAGAGCCAGAGGAAGAACAACAAGGGATTGCTCCAAACTTTTTTCCGCAAAGAATATCGAGAGGAGTATTGAAATGGGTGCAACAGCCTGAATAATGTAGTGCGGGTAAGGACGTTCCGAGAGAGTGATAGCAAAAAGGGCAAAAAGTATCCAGAGAGACAGCAAAATAAACTTCTTTGAAAACTTTTTTCGGAATACAAAAAGGGTTCCTGATCCAATCAATACAACAAGACCTCGGATCAAAAGCGGGGCATTCCTGACCAGAAATGATTTTTGAACGTCCCCGGGTCTAAAACTGCTTAAATAACCAACATTTTGCAAGAAAGCAGCCTTTATATATTCGGGAAGTGCACCTCTGAAATAGTACCAAATTAAGGTTAAGACAATTGGAGATGTAAAGCCCAGCACAAGTATGAAAGTATTTTTAAGAATCCTCCTCCAATCTTTCAGGCCGTCTGTAATGATCCAGTAAATTACGATAATCGGTGCGTCAAATGCCGCTGGGATTTTAAAAAGTGCGCCTATACCCAAAAGCATTCCGGCAAAATACACTCCCTTTATCTTTAAATCATTCTTCAAGAGTATGAGAAACGCGGCAATTGTAAAGGCAATCATAAAAAGTTCGGAATTTATTGTTAGACCCTCAAGGAGGGGAAGTGTGGTTAGCAGTGCAAAAATAAATGTTGATATTTTTTGCGCTTTTTCATTTTTTTCCAGGATTATTTTTGTGAGTTTGTAAAAAAGAAATATCGTTATCAGACTCCAAAAGGCTAAAATTACTTTAAACCAAAAAAGATTTCCGGCAACGGCAGCGGCCAGATACAAAAGAGGCGGTTTATTGTCGTAGACATCTTTGTAAAGAGTAAGTCCCTGGCGTACCCCTTGTCCAAGAGTCAGATAAATCATCTCGTCGCCATAGTAATAAGGTTCAAAGAATGAGGGAACTCTTAGGAGAAACACCAAAGCCAGTATTACGATAAGCCAGTTTGGAATATCGGGCAGGTGGAGGGAATCACCTACCCTATGAAGCTTTTGCCAAAGTGATTTCATATTACTCTTAGTTTAAGATATAATTTGCTCATATGCAAAGTGTTTTGGTTACGGGTGGTGCAGGGTTTATCGGTAGTCACCTCTGCAATAGATTGGTCAAAGAAGGCTATAAAGTAATTTGCTTAGACAATCTTCTGACGGGATCAAAAAAAAATGTAGAACATCTTTTGGACGATCCCAACTTTGAATTTGTCGAAGCGGATGTTGTTCAGCCATTAATTTTTAACAATCGGTCATCGGATTACATTTTTCATTTGGCGTCTCCAGCATCTCCAATTGATTATCAAAATTACCCTGAAGAAACGCTTTTGGCCAATTCTATGGGTACTCTAAACGTATTAAAATTGGCCAAAGAAACTGGGGCGAAGGTGCTGATTGCGTCAACCTCAGAAGTTTACGGAGACCCCCTAAAACATCCCCAAAAGGAGACATATTTTGGAAATGTAAACACTTTCGGTCCGAGATCCTGCTATGACGAAAGCAAAAGATTTGCAGAATCTGCAACATATGTTTATTTTCGAAAACATGATATTGATGTCAGAATAATACGCATTTTCAACACATATGGACCCAGAATGCAAAAGGACGATGGGAGAGTGGTAAGCAACTTTATTATGCAATCTCTTTCGGATGCTCCGATAAAAATAGATGGCGATGGGAGTCAAACGAGATCTTTTTGCTACGTTGATGATTTGGTTGAAGGAATTGAGAAAGCAATGTTTGCACCGGGAACCACGGGGGAGATCTTTAATTTAGGGAACCCTGACGAATTTACCATTAAGGAGTTGGCTGAAAAAATTATTAAACTTACAGGCTCTAAATCAGAAATTGAGTATAGTGGAACGTTCAGAGAAGACGATCCAATGAGAAGACAACCGGATATTACAAAAGCAAAGGAAATACTTGGTTGGGAACCGAAAACAAATCTTGAAGCGGGTCTTCAAAAGACTATTGAGTTTTACAAAAGTAATTTTTAATTTTAAACCTGAAGTTTGCTCTATACCTTCTCGGTGACTTTGTATTGAATATACTTTCCAAGCATAAGACGGGTATGGGCATCGATTCCGGGAAGGGCCGTAAAAAGAAACCCTGCCAGAGGCATTAGAATAAATTCAAAAGGTATTAAAATCTTCCTGAGTAGAGACACATTACTTGGCCTTTTTGGTTTTTGAATGTTGTCAATAATTATCATTACCAATAGGAATACGAGTGCGAGTGTCAAAATCAAAGATGATAATTTAGGAACAGTGTAACCCAGGGCTGTTCTTCCAAAAGCCGGATTAAGAAGGGTTGGTATGGTTAGTCCCACCGAAATGATGAACCAGTTAACGGGCCACAAAAAGTGCGACCAAAGAACCTGAATCAGTCTCATTGTTTTATCCCAAAAAGGAATATTCCTTGTTAGGAGATAACTTTTTATTATCCAGGGATCATCACTTACTCCCCAGGCCCATCTTTGAAGTTGTTGATACTGATTTTTAATTGTTTTCCAAAAAGAACCAGACTGCGCGGCATCAGCCATAAGCGGAAGATAGATTGGTTCGACTTCAACTCCGCCACCACTTTTATAGAATGCCTTGAAAAATATTCCCCAGTCCTCAGGGATTTTATCGGCATCCCAGTATCCTACGGCATCCAGCAGTTTGTAAGAAAGTGAGTAATTTTGAGTATTAATGAGTTTGTCTTTACGCGCAAGTTGGGAAAGATTTGAAATCGACATTAGTGTATTTAACACGCGGGTAATTGCCGGGATCTCCCAAATATTGTTATAAAACATAACAGAGGGTTGCCAGAACACTTTATATCGGTTGGGGTTATCCAAAAATTTGAAAGCAAGATTGGCAAAGTGTTTGGGATGAAACTTATGATCCGCATCGCAAGAGGTGACTGTGAAATAATCAATATTAAGTCTCTCCGCGTCTATATAATTCTCTTTCACCCAGACGGCAGCGTATTTTTCGTTTGAAGCTTTTCCTGTAACCTCACCGGCTTTAAGTTCGTGTACGGTGACAAAAAGTTTACAAAATGTCTTTCCGTATTTTTCGTTTAACGATTTCCATTTAGATAACCGATCTTTTTCGGGTTCGTTTTTTTCCATAGCAAGAACGGGAATAATTCCTTTAGTGGGAAATTCCTGGGCGGCAAGAGAATCGAGAGTTCTTTCGAGAATATGAAGGGGTTCTTTATAGGTAGGAATTATGACAACGTGTCGGACTTTTTTCCAATCTGGAAAATCTTTTACGTCTCCCATCCAGTCATAAATTTTTGCAGCCTGTATCCTCATGTTTGATATTACGGCTGATATTGCAATTTGAAATGACTGGTAAAACCAATAAATATTAAAGAAGAGAACGAAATATGCCACGACCTTAGGGATTACAAAAATTCCCCAGTACGGAAAAAGAATCAAGTTCCAGGAGGTAAATCCTGGCAAAATTTCCAGGGCCCGTAGAATTCCTTTGTCGTGCTTTTCAATAAATTTACGCATAGCTAATATTTCAACTCAGGCGGGGAAATAAGGGACTGCCTGATGCAATTTTTGAACCCCCAAATTGTTTTTGAATTTTTTCGGAAGTTTCGGGTAAAAAAGGCTCCAAATTAAAAGAGATTTCCCTTATGTGGTCAACCAGGTGAATTAAAACTTTCTCAAGTTTACCGCCGATTAGCTTCCATGGTTCCTCTTCATTTATAAATTGATCGGTTTGGGTAATTCCGTCCCAGATAATTTTGAGAGCAAGATCAAATTTATATTCTTTCAACGCATTTCCGATTTTTTCATCTTTTTGTGTTTTTGTGGGTTTAAATTCAAAACCGGATTTTTCGCAGAGTTTTGCCACTCTTGAAATCAAGTTTCCAAGTCCATTGGCAAGTTCGCCATTATATACTTCCTCAAACTTTTCAAAGGTGAAATCAGAATCCTCGGTTGGGTTAATTTTGGCGAGTAGATAGTATCTCAAGGCGTCAGCTCCGTATTTTTCGGCGACTTCGATAGGGTTTATTGTGTTACCCAGACTCTTGCTTATTTTTTTGCCGTTGGCAGTGACAAACCCGTGAATAAATATTTGTTTGGAAAAAGGAAGCCCAGCCGAGGCAAGCATTGCTTGCCAGATTGCTGTTTGCTGTCTTAAATTATCTTTACCTGCAATCTGGAATCCCGGCCAGTAATCTTCAAAATTTTTAGTATCTTCCGGCCAGCCTAGGGTTGAAATGTAGTTAATAAGGGCGTCAAACCAAACGTACATAACTTGAGCTGAATCTCCCGGGACGGGAATTCCCCAAGGCATCTTATTTTTAAGTCTTGAGATACTGAAATCCTGCAAACCTTCTTTAACAAAACTCCTGATCTCGTTAAACTTTCCCTCCGGTATTACAAAATCCGGACTTTTTTCATAAAAATCCAAAAGCGGTTTTTGATATTTTGAAAATCTGAAGAAATAGTTTTCCTCTTCAATAATTTCCAGATTTTGGTTGGGGTGAAGGGGGCACTTATTATCAACCAACTCTGAATCCGTCTTCTCCAATTCACAACCGACACAATATTTGGTTTTATAAAGTTTTTTATAGATATCCCCGTTTTTGTCACAAAGTTTCCAAAATTCTTGGGCCGATTTTATGTGATGAGGATCTGTGGTTCTGATAAAGCGGTTGTAGCTTAAGTTGAGAGCTTTTTTTAAAGCGTCAAACCTGGCTGCGTATTCATCACAATATTTTTGAGGGTCTTTCCCAAGCTCTCGTGCTTTTTGGTAAATCTTTTGGCCATGCTCGTCCGTTCCAAAGTTAAAGATAACTTCTTCTCCCAAAAGCTTATGAAAACGCGCCAAGGCATCTGCCTGCACAATTTCAAGCGCAAAACCAATATGGGGCTCGGCATTCACGTAAGGCAATGTTGTTGTCAGATAATATTTCTTGTCCATGGTTGTATTGTACAGCTTAAGAGGGGATTGAAGCTACTTCTTGGTAAAATTCTTAATTTTTTCGGCCCAAACATTAGCCCACTCTTCGGCCTCAATTTTTTTGAGAGCAAGCTTGATTCCGTCTTTTTTGAGTAATTTTTCAGCATCAAGTATTTCTTTTGGGGTGGCAAGTAAGTTTCTTTTAATATTTTCTTTATCTCTGCCTTTTTTG
The DNA here is from genome assembly GCA_003484955.1 of Candidatus Woesebacteria bacterium. Lineage (GTDB taxonomy): Bacteria > Patescibacteriota > Microgenomatia > UBA8517 > UBA8517 > UBA8517. The sequence goes on along the minus strand of DMZH01000001.1, from coordinate 153,574 downwards.
AGCCAATAAGCAATGGCTATTCTTTTGATATATTTTTCAAGCTCTACATCGTCAAAAAAATCCTTCAAAAATATTTCAATCTCACTCAGACCCTCAAGGTCATCTATCATCTTGGAAAAAGTTTTAAGAAGCTGTTTTTTGAGTGATGGATTCATCTAGTTGAGAAATATAGCTCTACACAGACCATTATTGCAAGTATTAGGATCAAATTTAATATGTTCCCGACGCCTAGAAATAAAAGAATAAAAAAAAGAATGAGAGATAGGGAAATAACAAGACCGCGGCGGGAATTAGCAAAAAGCAAGGAAAATGTAAAAAGTAAGGTGATAAAAAGCAGCAGAAAAAACAGTGGCACCGCTCCAAATGTCTGGGGATCGGCAAAATAAACAAGTCCTGCAAAAAAAATCCAAAGAAGAATTGTCAAAAGGAGGGTCGGAAGAAAATTCTTTCTTTTTAAAATTTGTTCTTTTCTGAAATGTTTCTTCATTTGTAATTTTAAATTTTTACTCTAGAATTGAGTGATGGATCCTATTATTACCCTTATTATAGTATTAGCCGCCCTACTGATTGTAGCCCTATTTATTAACAGAAAACTAATTGATCTGAAAGAATCCCAAAAGCCCTCCGATGAGCTTTTGGAAATAATAAAAACTCTTCAAAGCGGTTCCCGTGAGGACAGACGGGATCTTCTATCTTCTTTACAAAAAAACACTCAGGCAATGAATGAACGGTTAGATAATGCCGCGAGAGTCATCTCTCAAGTACAAAGAAATTTAGGTGAAATGAGTGAGATTGGAAAGGGAATCCGCACCCTTCAGGATTTTTTGCAGTCGCCAAAACTCCGCGGGGGACTTGGGGAGGAAGTTTTAAAAGAGATGATTGGGCAAACTTTTCCCAAGAATGCCTTTCATTTGCAGTATCCGTTTAAAAGTGGAGTAAAAGTTGATGCTGTTTTGAAAACCGACGCAGGGTTGCTTTGTATTGATTCCAAATTCCCGATGGAGAATTTTAACTTGATGCATACAGCCGAAACTGAAGGAGAACGAAACTCCGCTAAAAAGCAATTTATACAGGATGTTAAAAAACACATCGAAGATATCGGTAGAAAATATATACTTCCCGAGGAGGGAACAATGGATTTTGCTTTAATGTATATCCCATCGGAAGCCGTTTATTATGAAGCGGTTAATATTCCCGAACTATCAAATTTTGCCCGACGCCTCAGGGTTTATCCTGTTTCCCCGAATACTTTGTACGCCCACCTCCAAGTCCTCCTCCTTTCGTTTGAAGGAAAAGATTTGGAATTAAAATCCAAAGAGGTTTTCAGGATTTTAAGAGCCATCCAAAAAGATTACGGAAAAGTTGAAGAAAATTTGGGAACACTTCAAAAACACCTTAACAATGCCTACAACATGATGACCAACGTTTTCTCTTCATTTAATCAGTTGGGACAAAAAATCTCTTCTACACAAAACTTAGGAGACGGACTTAAGGAGGATAAAAAGGAAGTAGAAGGACAATGACGAAAGACTTTTCAAATTTAAAACTAAATAAAGAACAAATCGATGCGATTAAATTTGGCAAGGGACCTCTCCTTATTATTGCCGGTGCCGGAACCGGAAAAACTACAGTTGTAACTGAAAGAATAAAATATTTAATTCTGGGAAAACACGCAAAACCCTCTGAAATATTAGCCCTTACTTTTACGGAGAAAGCCGCGCGGGAAATGGAGGAAAGAGTCGATATTGGTCTTCCTTACGGCTATACACAAATGTGGATAATGACCTTTCACTCTTTCTGCGACAGAATTCTCCGCCAGGAAGCTTTACATATCGGACTTGATCCAAGATATAAATTAATGTCAGAGGCTGGTGCCATCCAGCTTCTGCGAAAAAATCTTTTTAAACTGGATTTAAATTATTTCAGACCTCTTGGAAATCCAAATAAGTTTATAAGTGGAATGCTTCAGCACTTTAGCCGGTTGCAGGATGAAGATGTGTCGCCCAGTCAATATCTTGATTGGGCAAATTCAAAATTCAAAATTCCAAATTCCAAATTGAGCGACGAGGAAAAAATTGAAGGAGAAAAATATACAGAACTTGCTAAGGCATATAAGGCATATGATGAGATAAAAGTTAAGGAAGGTTTAATGGACTTTGGAGATCTGATAATCAAAACCCTTAAACTTTTTAGGGATAGACCAAACATTTTGTCAGAATATCAAAAACAGTTTAAATATTTTCTTGTTGATGAATTTCAAGATACAAACTTTGCTCAGAATGAATTGACAAAGCTTCTTTCTGGGAAGAACGGAAACATAAATGTAGTAGGAGACGATGATCAATCGGTTTATAGATTTAGAGGCGCGGCAGTAAGTAACATTATTCAATTTAGGAAAAATTTTCCAAAAACCAAGGTAATAGTTTTAACAAAAAATTACCGTTCAACACAGGAAATTCTTGACCGAAGTCACGATCTAATTAAATTTAATGACCCTGACAGGCTGGAGGTGGTTGAAAAAATAGATAAAAGATTAAAGTCTCAGGTTGCAAAAGACGGCGCCGAAATAAAATTCATTCATGCCGACAGGGTCGAAAACGAAGCGGATATTATCGCTAAAGAAATAAAAAAGATAACAGAGGAAGACCGAAAATATAAATGGGGGGATTTTGCAATACTGGTTCGCGCCAATAATCATTCGGAACCTATTATGAGGGCATTGTCCCGGCATGGAATTCCTTATCAATTTTTGGGTCCGGGAAGACTATTTAAACAGCCTGAAATAGTTGACTTAATTTCATACCTCAAAGTTCTTTATAACTTTGAAGATTCTGTAGCTTTCTATAAAGTTTTATCAAATGAGTATTTCGATATTGCTCCGCGCGACATTGCTGCAATGGGGAATTATGCAAAAAAATATAACCTTTCACTTTTTGAAACCGCAGAAATCGTAGCAAAAAACTCTCCCTCATCGAAGACAGATACTTCGCGAAACGCATCGGAAGGGCCAGTTCTGTCCGGTGACAGTAAAGAGAGGGTTGTTAAATTGGTCGGTATTATTAAAAAACATCTTGGTCTCACACGTCGGGAGACTGCCGGACAAATACTTTATTATTTTCTTGAGGAGACGGGACTTATTCAGAAGCTTTTGTCTCCGGCATCGGTAGAGGCCGAAAGCAAAGCCAAAAATATATCCAAATTTTTCGATAAGCTCAAAACCTACGAAGTCGATAATCAAGACGCGACCGTCACTGCTGTTGTCGACTGGCTGGATCTTTCAATGGAGCTTGGGGAAAGTCCTTTGGCCACAAACGAAGACTGGACTGAAATTAACGCTGTAAATATTTTAACTGCTCATTCCGCAAAAGGACTGGAGTTTCCGGTGATTTTTCTTGCCAACTTGGTTTCCCAAAGGTTTCCTGCGGTAGAACGTCGTGAACAAATCCCGATTCCCAATGAGCTTATAAAAGAGGTTTTGCCGATGGGGGACTTTCACTTGGAGGAAGAACGCCGTCTGTTCTACGTGGGTATGACAAGGGCAAAAGAGAGACTGTATTTTACAGCCGCCGATTATTATGGGGAGGGGAAGCGTGAGAAAAAATTATCTCCATTTATTTTTGAAGCTTTGGGTGAGAAAGCAATGGGGGCTGAAAAAACTTTAATTAAGGCTGCTCAATTGTCTTTTCTTGATTATGGAATTAAAACTGGTATTAAAGAGACGCTGCCGGAAAAAGATTTCCATGTTGATTATCTGAGCTTCAGTCAAATTGAAACTTTCCAAACTTGTCCGCTTCATTACAAACTTAAATATATTTTGAAAGTTCCGACACCACCCTCCGCATCTCAAAGTTTTGGAATGGCGATTCACGCAACTCTAAAGAATTTTTTTGAAGAGGTAGCTGCAGGATCAAAACCAACAGAAAAGTTTATTTATGAACTTCTTGAAAATAATTGGGTAAAAGAAGGATTTAAGAGTAAATCTCACGAGAAAGAATTTTTTAATAAAGGTAAATTATATTTATCAGGATTTTTGAAGCAGGGATTCAATCCGAATATTCTTCCGACTGCACTGGAGCTGCCATTCACAATACCGCTTGTCAAAGATTTGAAAATTGGCGGGCGGCTTGATAGGGTGGACAATTTGGGCAACGGAGAAATAGAAATTGTTGATTATAAAACCGGGGCAACAATTCCGACCCAAAAAGAAGTGGACAAAAACTTGCAGCTCAGTTTTTACGCCTTAGCAGCAAGCAAGATTCCTACAGAGCCTTTTGGAAAAATTCCGGAAAGAATTAAACTCTCTTTGTATTATCTTGATTCTCAGGAAAAAATTTCCACAACACGCACAGTCAAACAATTGGAAAATGCTGTTACCGAAATTCTTAAAGTCAGGGACGAAATAGAAAAATCCGACTTTAAGTGTAGCAATCACATGTTTTGTCAGATGGGTTGTGAGTTCTCGCTATTTTGTAAATCTGAGGAATCATGAAAATCAACAAAAGCTGGTATGTAAAACCAAAAGGAATCCCGGAAAGATTGGCGGCTGGTGGAGTTGTTGTGAGAAATGATGGGGACAATTTATTGATTGGGTTTATACGGGATAACAAATTTAACAAATTTATGCTTCCCAAAGGTGGTGTGGAGAACGGTGAAAGTTTGGAACATGCCGCTGCGAGAGAAGTTTCTGAAGAAACTGGAATTAGCGATTTGACTTTGATATGTCTATTAGGAAAAAAGGAAAGACTGTCTTTTGAAAAAGATAGGTGGGGAATTACCAGTTATTATTTATTTATTACAAACCAGGTTGATGGGATACAAAAATTGGAAAAAGGTGAAGAAGATTTAGTTTTCGATTGGTTTGATATTAATAATTTACCCCAACTCTTTTGGCCGGAACAAAAGGAGATAATAGAGGAAAACTTAAGGAGAATTAAAAAAGCTATTTAAATGCAATTATTTGAAGACCCACATTTTTTATGTCGGATTGAGACCAGTACTTTTGCTTTTTGGTATCTAGAACAAAGCTAATTTCTTTCTCGATTTTTCTACCAGTATATTTTCTCCTTGCCGGGTCGTATTCTTCTAAAACTAGAGTATCACCCGGCTTACACTCAAAATTTACCAATCTAGCATCAAAAGTTTTTTCTCCAGAAAGGATTTTTTCAAACCCTTCGGTCCAAGTTTTCTTTTTAATTATCATTTTTTAATGTATTTAACCCAAATTTTTTTGAAAAAAGGTAATGTAAGAGTTGAAAGCATAAAACCAACTGCCGGCACGATGGCGTTTAACCAGGAGGATGGAACACTAATGAGGTTATAAGGTAGATTGCAATTGCGAGATAAGTAAAAACAATCAAAAGTAAACGTCTGGTAATTGAAGTTTCCCAAGCTTTGTCTGTTTCGACTTTGACGTTCCTTTTTTTAATTTCATTTACCTCTGCCTCTAACTCTCCCAGTGTTTTCATGATTTAAATGGTAGACGATTTTTGATAAAACATCCAGGATATTCTACTTCGTAGCCGCCAAAAGAGCCCTTGAAGTGGGTGAATCCCAACCAGCTTTTGTTGGGGAAGCGGGGATCAAAAATACCTTCAAAATCAAAGATCTTATAACCCTGCTTTTTGGCCCATAGTATTCCTCTCCAGAGGAGGGAATACTGGGATAGGGTAGACCTGCCCTCAGGGTTTGTGAATGCTTGCCAATAGTAGGTGATATAGTTTGATCTTTCGTGTGAAGAAGTCGTGAAAATCACTCCTCCTATAATTCTGCCAGATATATTGTGCGACGCAAGGAATAGGGACTTAGAATATGGAAAACTTCTCTTTAACTTAATGAGTTGTTCAGTGCTTGGTACATAACGATCAAATTTAACAGATTTTTTCCACCCCTCCCGAAATATTTTTATTTCATCGGGGGTTGAGTATTCTTTTATAAATAACCCCTTCCCCATTCGGCTTCGCTCAGGGCCTTCAGTTTTTCGAATGGCTTGTCGTGCATCCTTTTTAAAATTTTGGAGGATATCTTCCTTTGATCTTGTCAAGTCAATTTGAAGCGTTTTTGAAGGTAAATATGTGCTTTTTGATAATTTAAAGCCGTGTGCTAACATTAGATTGCGACGATCTTCGAGGGGCCCGATGTAGGAACTTAGGGACGGCTCAACAACTATCTGAAAAACACCGTATTTTTGGGATAACTTTTGTATCGTATCCATTCTGATTTCTTCGGGCCTCTGCAGTTTAAGAATAGAGCCCACGATAGGCATTTTTTTAATGAAGTAGTTTATCTCTCCGATCCGCTCAACCGTCCAGCCAAGCCTTTTAAGATAGTTGGCAAAATGAACGGATTGACGTATATCTACCATTTGAGTAAGTATAACTTACTGCACAATTAGCGTGCCTGTCATGTCTGGGTGCGGCGCACAGTGGAACTTGTAAGTTCCCGGAACCGTCGGTGCCGTAAAACTTCCCTCCCGGCCGGTCGATAAGAGTCCAGTGTCAAACGATTTGTCATCGGATGTCAGTGAATGCTGCACAGAGTCCTTATTTACAACACCAACCTTTTGTCCTGCATTGACAGTAAAAGATGACGGTGAAAAATTAAAGTTCGAAATAGTAATGTCTGCCGTCGCAGCGGTGTCATTAGTTGACTGGGTAGTTGTTATTTTTGCGGGTTTAAAATACAGCCACGCCAGAAAACCTACTACAAGGAAAACCAATATTGCGATTACGATTTTTTTATTCATTTTTTCTCACCCCCTTAAATTTTAAAATCTGTGTTTCGATAATCCAGATGCCGCAAACAGCTTAAGTACGGGCCACCTGATATATTCGGCTATCTTATAAATCATGTAAAGCGGCTTGTTTATTATCAGATCCCACGTACCTAAAAATTCTATCACCTTCGGGCTGAAACCTTCCTTAAATTTTGTAAAACCTTTACCTTCCTCCCTCCCCCAGAGATCAAACGTGGTAAGTCCGAGTTTTTTGCCGAATTTTATCGCTTCCCACATCATGAGGTTGTTGGCCATGACTTCTTTATGTTTTTCGGTAGAAGCCCCGTATGGGTAATATAAAAAGTCTTTCCAGGCAAAAAGAATCCAGGTGGTGATAATTTCACCCTGATAAGTAGCAACCATCAAGCGGGCTATTCCGGCTTTTTTCAAAATGTTCCACATCAGCCGGTGATATTTTTCAGTATGGGCAAAAAATCCTTGTCTTCCAACAGTTTCGCGGGTTAGCTCAAGATATTTTGAAAAAGCTTTGTCGGAGCCGTTTTCCTTGACTATTACACCTTTCCTTTCAGCCAGCCTTATGTTGTAGCGGGTTTTACTTGAGAAGCCTTTCATTAGCTCCTCTTCGCTTGGGGATAGATCTATTTGAAAAGTGGTGGGTGTAAATAGTGTTTTTCCTTGCACAGCTCCGTTTTGTTTCAGTAATTTAATTAGTTTGGACTTAATTGAAGATTTTGGACCGGAAATTGGAAATTCCCAACCAACATTCGGTTCTAACTTGATGAAAACAAGTTTATATTTTCTACCAATTTCTTTTAAGTCTGTAAGCATTGGTTGATTGGGTTCCGGTCCCTTTATAAACATACCGATTTTGTAGTTTGTTAATGGCAATTTGTGAAGAGTCAGTATTCCGTATTTTGTTTCAAGAACCTCGTTTCCCCAGGATTTCCTAAACTCTCCCCAAAAAGAAGTTTGCAAAGGGTGTGTGACAATTTGGTCCAAGTTATTCATTATTGTGTGGCAGATACTTATCTATTATATCGTCAAAAGTCCCCTTTATATCATCTATAGAATCTAGTTTAAATTCTTCGATCGGTTTTATACTTTCTCCCCCAATGTTTTCTAATAAATTCTCAGGAATGTCCATAATAAACCTGCTTGGAGGATTGCTGATTCTTTCCCCGAAATAAAGGCGGGAGGATGCGTAGGTTAGGTAAAGAAGATCCTTAGCCCGGGTAATTCCAACGTAAGCAAGTCGGCGTTCTTCTTCCAGCTGGTTTGAGTCCATCAAAGATCTACTGTGAGGGAAAAGCCCCTCCTCCATTCCTATGATAAAAACAGTCGGAAACTCCAGACCCTTAGCGGCGTGGAGGGTCATAAGAGTCACGTGTTCACCCGACTGGGCACCGGGAGTGATATGTCTGTTGGAATCTTGAGATGCCTCAACCAAAGCGACGTTTTCTAAAAATTCATTAACGTTGGGAAACTCTGTTGCCACGCTTCGCAGCTCTTTCAGGTTTTCCAATCTAGCCAAATTCTCCTCGGTTTCCTTCTGGAAAAGAGCAAGATAATCTGTTTTTTGAATGATTTCATCTAAAATATCAAGAGTACTAAGATCTTCCAACTTTCTATTACTCTCTTTCCAAGTTATCACAAGTTCTTCATACTTTTTCAGCCTGGTTTTGCCAAGTTTTCCAATCCTTTTTCTAGATACAGGATCCTTAGGATTTACAAAGTGTCGGACAAAAGCCAGAACATCTTTAATTTCGCGTCTAGCGTAAAATTTAACTCCGCCAACAAGGATATAGGGAATGCCTGCGTGCAGGAATGCTTCTTCCAAAACACGGGATTGTGCATTAGTGCGATAAAGCACAGCAAAGCCGCCGTATCCAGAATTATGAAATTGAATTTCTGAAACAATAAAATCTGCCTCATCAAATCCGTTCCTGGCTGAATATAGTTTGATTTTTGACCCCTTATCTTTTTCAGTCCAAAGCTTCAGAATTGGGTGACTCGTATTTTTTGATATGACCAAGTTGGCTGCGTCAAGGATGTTCTGCGTAGATCTGTAATTTTGTTCAAGATTAATTACTTTTATATTGGGATAGTCGCGCATAAGATAATTAATATTCCGGAAGTCGGCTCCGCGCCAGGAATAAATAGACTGGGAAGCATCCCCTACCGCGGTAATATTTTCACTCCCGCCCACAAGAAGCTTTGCCAAAATATATTGAATCTTGTTTGTGTCCTGCCATTCATCAATAAAGATATGTGTAAGTTTTTTTTGCCACTTCTCCAAAACCTGAGGGACTTCCTTGAAAAGTTTAACTGTTTTAATAAGAAGGTCATCAAAATCCAGTGCCCCTATTTCTTTAAGATTTTTTTCGTACTCAAAGTAAACCTTGGCGGCAATTTCCTGCCAATCGCTTCTTACCAAATTTAAATATTCTTCCGGACTAAGCATTTGGTTTTTGACTTCACTGATTCCGTTGAGAATTGAAGAAGGGTTAAACTGCTCGATTGAAATATTAAGTCTTTCCATTATCTGCTTAACTGCCTCCTTTTGGTCCTGGTCATCATAGATAATGAAATTTTGGGGAATTCCAATATTCTCTCCATCTACTCTTAGGACCTTTGCGCAAAAAGAATGAAAAGTGGTAGCCAATGGTTGAGAGCCGGCGACGGATGTTTGATTGCTCAGGAGTTTAACAATTCTTTCTTTCATCTCGTTAGCGGCTTTATTGGTGAATGTTAAAAGAAGAGCATTTTCAGGTTTCATTAAGCCTTTTGAAATAAAATATGCAACACGATGGGTCAGAACTTTAGTCTTTCCGGAACCTGCTCCTGCTAAAACCAAAAGCGACCCGTCGGTATAGGTAACTGCTAATTTTTGTTGTTCGTTTAAACCAGCTATACTAATATCTGACATGCTTGATCATTCTAACACGGGTAGTTTTGTGGAGCGACCGGAAGAATCTGTGGTTTCAAGGCACCAAAAAAGGTGGGGAAAGATAATTCTTTTGACGATCTTGGTACTCTTTTTAGTGCCCTTTTTCGGAGTCGGTCTTGCTGTTTATAAATTTCCGTTGGCAGCAAAAACTGTTTATAATTTTATTGCCTCTCCTGCGAATCAAATTGCTTCGAATGGAGGAAAAACAAATATTTTGGTAATGGGAAAATCGGGCGGAGCCCATGACGGAGCAGACCTGACCGATACAATGATTTTGGTTTCGGTTTCGCTGGACAGGACTGAGATCAAAATGATTTCTATTCCAAGAGATATTTGGATACCCGAAATTAGAGCAAAAATTAACTCTGCTTATTATTGGGGTAAACAGGGTACGCCCTATTTTACAAGTCAAGAGACTGGTGGAGGGATTGCCTTTGCAAAGAAAATTACCGAGGAGGTTGTCGGGCAGCCAATTCAATATGGTGCCGTAATCGATTCCTCATCTTTTAGAGACATTATTGATGCATTGGGTGGAATAGAAGTCAATGTTGAGAATGGTTTTACAGACAAACTTTACCCGATTGAAGGACGCGAAAACGACACCTGCGAAGGAGACACAACTTTTACCTGCCGTTATGAAACGATAATCTTTAACCCTGGAGTCCAAACGATGAACGGAGGAACTGCTCTTAAATTCGTCCGATCGCGTCATGCAGAAGGTACAGAAGGAACGGATATTGCAAGAGAATCAAGACAGCAAAAGATAGTTGGGGCGATTAAGGAAAAAATTACTCAACCGAAAGTACTTTTAAATCCGAAGGTAGACGCTGCAATGCTCAATATCGTCAAAAAATATGTTGAGACCGATATTGATTTACCGGCGTCCGGAATTTTAATCAGATTAATTTTGGACGGAAGTAAAAACATAAATCAATTTCTCATCCCGGATGGTTTACTGGTTAATCCTCCGATTAGTAAAGCCTACGATAATTTATACGTTTTTACGCCAAAGGCTGGCAACGGAAAATGGGAAGAAATCAATGAATGGTTTACCTTAATCCTCGGTATTTAAAAAGCCCACTGGCCCAATGCAAAATTGTGAATAAACCACAAAAGAAGACCTAAACAAATCGGTGCAAAAATAAATAAAATAAACCTCTTTTTTGAAATGAGTTCTGCAAAAAGAATAAAAAATGGCGGGATTGAAAGAAGGTATCTTGGAGCACTTAGTATAAAACCTGTCGAGGTGAAAAAGAATGTTCCCAAAAATAAATAAAGAAAGTATGGGGATTTGATCTTCCACATTTTGGCTCCCAGTGCAACAAAAATCCAAGCGATGGTTGAAGTGATTGCCTCAGCATAACCCACAAAATATTTATATGAAAAGGAATCTGTTGTAAAAATTCCCCTTTTCCAGCTTGAAACAATTCCGTTCCAGGGGAAATCAAAACTTTTTTGCCAGTTTTGTTTTAAAAGTGTTGTAAAAGCCAAAGGGCTACCAAAAAGTGAGTAGTTTATATGAAAGTAAGGGAGTATCGGTAATGTAAAAAGCAGAACAGTTAGCAATAAATTTTTTAAATTTAGTCTCTTTGCATTTAGCATGAAGACAAGAATCGACGGAAAAATTACCAATCCGAAAGGACGTGTCATTGTTGCAAATCCTCCAATCAGAGCCGACAGTAAAAATGATTTTTTGTGGGCGAAATAGAAAGAAAGAGAAAATAGAAAAACAAAAAGTGATTCAGGATAGGCAATTGAAAAAAAGTATGTGGTTGGGAAAACTGAAATTAGAATTACGGTTGATAGAGCAACTTTCTTATTCCAAGTTGATTCAACCAATTTGTATAAAACAACCATTCCCAGTACAAAGAAGACATTTGAAATTATTACCCCGCTCAGTATTGGATCGAGACCGAAGAGAGAAAATATTTTGATAAATGCCGGATATAGAGGGGGAAAAACCAGAAAGCTTTTTTCCGGGCCTTGGATTACATATCCGTGTGTCGCTAAAAATGTATAACTATTGCCATCCCATCTTCCACCAAAAGTTAAAAGAAAGTTGTAAAAGTGTCTTATCCCCGATAAAAAAAATGCCAAGAGAAGAATTATAATTCTGTTAACGATCAGGTAAAAAATGATCTTATTCATTCTAAAAACTTACCCAGCCAAACTTGTTTATCCAAAGCACTCCCCAAAGATTCACAATAATCGAAAGCGCAAGAAGAAGCCAATGGTGCCATCTCAACCCGGTTCTACTCACCCCCTTTATTACCAGAAGAAATAAAAACGGATAAAAGTCTACAGCAAACCTATATCCGAATTGTGCCCATCCGGTTCCGCCATGCATTGCGACGACCAGAAAAGTAAGAAGTACAGATAACCATAAAAACCGAGTCAGTCTTTCTTTTATTGATGAAAAGAAAGCAAAAATAAAAGCCGGAGTTGTTATCCAAATTGCCAATGATGACCATGAGGGTTCAATATAAGGAGGTGTGTTTAGAATTTTCGGGAATGACCAAAAGGCAGCAATTAAATTACTTGGTATGTAGGCAATATTAGTCACACCTTTTACAAACCACGGTCTATTAAGTTCATTCAATATTTGGGGAAGAATAAAATATGCTTTGTCCCAAACGACACCAAATCTTATAAAGTTGTAGGTAAAATTAAGAAGGAGAAAAGGTAAAATACCCAGGCCAATTTTTAAATAGTTTTTGAACCATTTTTTGTCCCAAAGTAGGTATAAGAACACAGGTAATGAAATAAAAATATTAATTCTGGATAGAAAAGCTGCGCCAAAAAATATACCGACCAAAAATGATCGTTTTTTAGTTAAAGATTCATAAAGTGCGAAAGTGAGAAAAAATGCCGAGGACACCTGCCCCAGATACCAGGATGATCCGGTTGCCGACAGAAACCAGATAATATTTCCAAAACCACTTAGGAGCCCCACCCAAATTAATATTTTTTTTCGCTCTAGTGGGGAACCATCGCGCTTTACAGTCCAGGCGATTAACATGGTGAGTGCAACAATTCCTGCACCCAAGAAGTGAGCCAAATATTGTTGTTCGAATTTGTTACCCAGGATAAATCGGAAAGGCATTGCTAAAATTGCCGGCATTGGGGGATAAACTACATAGAACATGTCTTCACCGGAAGATTTATTTTGTCCCGCAGGAATTAACTCAGAAAGCCAGGGAGGGTTTTCAGTGAGATAATATTTTCCCGAGAGCATTGCATCGGAAAGTCGGGTAAAATAGTCATACGGTGTTTGGCCTGCCGACGTAAATAGATAAACAATGAAGGTTAAAATAAAAAACAAAAAAGCCAGTTTCTTCATACCTAATATTGTATATGTTTTATTGCTTGCTCTCACTCTCCGAATTTTACTTTCTTTTTTCGGAACTTTACAGCTTGATCAAGGAACATTTATTGCCTGGAGTTCAAACCTTGCACGTTTTGGATTTAAGAATTTTTACAACGGTTGGAGTGATTATTTGCCGGGTTATCTTTATTTCCTGTGGGGTTTGGGAAAAATCAATTTGTTGGGACTTATCCCCGAAGTTCTCCTTTATAAACTGCCTGCGATTTTATCCGATGTTTTAACAGGTTATTTGATATATAAAGTTTTGGAAAAACACAAAAGTGAAAAATGGGGATTGATTGGGGCAATAATTTATATTTTTAACCCTGCGATACTGGCCAACTCAACACTTTGGGGACAGGTTGATTCCTTAACCGCGCTTGCCTCAGTCGCGTCAATATATTTTTTGGGTAGAAATTATTTATTGTCTGCAGCCGTCCTTTCAGCCGGAACTTTGATTAAACCACAGGCCGCCTTCATTTTACCGATAATCTTATTTTTGATGGTTATGAACAAATGGAATTTTGCAAAAATAATTAAGTATAATTTAGCGGGTCTATCCATTTTTATTTTGGGATTTATACCGTTTTCGCAAGGAAATTTAATTCAATTTATTTTGAACCGTCTGAATTTTTCGGCAAATCAATATCCTTACACCTCCATAAACGCGTTCAATTTCTGGGGACTTTTTGGATTTTGGAGACCCGACAATATCTTTTACCAGTTTGGAGGCTATGTCTTGGTTTTTGCGGCAGCGGTCTTTCTTTGTTTTAAATCTGCCAAAAACAAGCTTTCACCGTATTATTTATTTTCCTTTGTCTTTGCCGCAAGTTTTATGTTTTTTACGAGAATGCATGAACGACATCTTTTACCGCTCTTTGCACCGCTTGCGATTGTGGCAATCGATAATCCTGTATTTTTATTACCCTATATCGGTTTTTCGGTGGTCTATGTTTTAAATCTGGTTTATTCGTATCAATGGATAACTAACGATTTTATTCAAATACTTCCGGATTTTCTGATTAAATTTTTAATAATTTTCGGAATAGGCTTTTTACTTTTTATATTTTACTCGATCGTTAAAAATAAAAGAATCTCTTGGAAAAAAGTGGTGCTATCAATGAAACAACTCGTTTATAGCAATGGTGTAAAGAACAAAAAGGCAACATTAGTAAAAATGCCTGAAATAAAGCTTTCAAAAGAAAAGTCGAAATATATTCTTTACGCGATTTTGGCTTTTGCTTTTATTGCAAGAGTTTTCAATTTAGGGTCTCCCTCAACAATGTATTTTGATGAGGTTTATCACGCTTTTACTGCAAAAGTAATGATGGGGGAAGACGCTGCTAAAGCTTGGGAATGGTGGAATACCCCACCCGAAGGATTTGCCTATGAATGGACACATCCTCCTTTGTCTAAACTGGGAATGGTTTTGGGTATGACTATTTTTGGTCAAAACTCTTTTGGTTGGAGAATCCCCGGAGCACTGCTTGGAGTTGGAGCAGTTTTTCTGGTATACCTCTTGGCTAAGGAGATATTTAAAGATGAGGCAGTGGGACTAATCTCTGCTGCGACGTTTTCTTTAGACGGTTTACCTCTGGTTCTCGGAAGAATGGGAATGAATGACATCTACGTCCTTTTCTTCACGCTTTTATCAATCTACTTTTTTCTCAAGCAAAAGGATTTTCTGTCGGCCGCGTCTTATGGACTGGCTCTGTCTTCAAAATGGTCTGCCCTTTGGGTGGCACCCATCATCTTTATTCTTTGGCTTAAACGGGAGAGTAAATTTAAATTATCAATTCTTTGGTTTGGTATATTACCCTTTGCAATATACCTTTTGAGTTATCTACCCATGTTTACAACTGGCCACACGCTTTCCATTTGGTGGGGAATGCAAAAGCAAATGTGGTGGTATCACACCGGGTTAAGGGCCACACATCCGTATTCATCTCCCTGGTGGAGTTGGCCGTTTTTAATTCGTCCAATTTATCTTTATACAAGTAACGAAGTAGCAGGAATGGTATCCAGAATTTATGCGATGGGGAATCCCTTTGTCTTTTGGTTTGGTATTGCCTCGGTCGCCGTGTGTGCCGTCTATGCGTATCTTGAGAAAAACAAAAAACTTGGACTTGTCGTATTCTCTTACTTAGTATTTTTTGTTCCTTGGGCAGCGTCTCCGAGAATCATGTTTTTGTACCACTACCTCCCATCAATTCCTTTTTTGGCAATCGCGACAGGCTACGTTCTTCGCAGGAACCCTAAGTTAATATTTACTTACTTTCTTATTGTTCTATTAATGTTTTTTTACTTCTATCCCCACTGGACAGGATTAAAAATCCCTCTTTGGCTGGACCGAAGCTACTATTGGATAGCAAGCTGGAGATAATTTAGGCAGGAGACAGATAAAAACCACCCTTTGTAATAATGTAGACTAAAAGCCCCAGGAGGATAATGGTTATCAAAAAATAAACAACAGACCAGTGTCCGGATTTTGGAAAAAACTTATTAAATGGGTAATAGGAAAAAACTTCAGGTTTCAATTTTTTTAAAGAATAGGAAGTTATCCAGTAGGCAAAATAAAGCACGATAACTGAACCTATGATTAAAATAATTTTTTCGAAGTTGTTTTTAACAAAATCTATGCTCGGAGTTAACAAAGAGATAAATTTATTCACAGGGAATTTAGAGAGCTAAAAGTATTGCGCCAAAGATAACCATTATTCCAATTCCGGCTCCCATCAAAGTTGGCCAGCTTGTACCGGATACAGGAAGAGCAGCTTCAGTTGGTGCCGGTGTCGGACTGGCGGTCCCTGGAGCTGGTGTGCCTGTTGCGATTGGAGTAATGGTCGGTGAGCTTGTAAAGGTAGAAGTGGGGGTGGGTGAACTGGTTGGTGTACTGGTTGAAGTTTGTACGTTTAGAGCTATTTGACATGTTGAAGTATCAACTCCAGACGCCTGAAGGCTTGCTTTGTTTATAAGACTTCCTGCGACTGCCGTATTAGAGACTTGTACACGAACTGCTTTTTGGCTTGCTGAGCCAACAGCGATGTTATTTAGGCTGCATGTTACGGTTCGTGCACCGGAGTTGTAGCTACAGCCGCTGTCTGCGTCCAGAAAACTAACCTGGCTTGGTAGCACGTCTGTAAAACTTGCAGAATTTACCACAGTTGTTCCTGTGTTTTTATAACTAAGCGAATAAACTAATTTTTGTCCTGGGGTAATATCTGACCCGGCGCTTATGCTTTTTGTCAAATAATAGACAGATGGCTTATTTCTGTCATCATCCTGCCATGCGCGTTTGGATGTACAGCTCAATCCCGGAACGGGTGCCGGAGTGGTGGTGGTTGCAATGGTAAAACTTAATGAACAACTGCTCTTTGAGGCTCGGCACACACCCATTCCACCACCGAGACTTGGTGCGGACATGTCACATATAAGTCCTGGTGCGCACTCTATATTTTTGCCGACACTTTCATCAAACCCGCAAGTACTACCCTCTGATCCGTCTGCGGCTTTAGGAAGACTTGATGGGACGTTTGGAGTCACGGGCTCTTGTCTAAGTTGGAAAAGCCTGTAAGCAGTAAAAATAGCAACTCCCGCCAGAATGACAGTTATTAGTATTATTAATATTGTTCCGAATTTACTAATAGGTTTTTTCATATTTTAAAACCACCCCAACGTTGAATGGTGTATTTTAGCCGAAATCGTAAATGTTGTTTTGCCACTGGGAATTGTATAAGACTGACAAAAATCTACAGAATTGGGTCTTTTGGTTGTAGTATCCGGCATTTGAGTTCCATTGATGGTAAAGCGTGCCATATCAAAAGTGCCCGAGGTTGTGTTGCCGGATACACAAAAGTTTATAGAATCACCTTCCTTAAGAGCAGAAAGCTGGGTTGACGAAAGAGACTTCCAGCTTGAATCATACGCCAGAACTGCCCCGCAGTAAGGGGCTGCCACAATGGGGGGTGTAGGAGTTCTTGGAGTGGGTGTGGTTGGAGTAGGAGTGGTTGGGGTGGGTGTGGAGGGAGTTGGCGTTGTTGTCGTACAGGCATTCGCATAAATTTTTGAGACAAAATCGACAGTAGTACCACCACAAGCAACATCAATCTGTTCTGCCCCACAACTTTCTTGAAAATTCAGGGTGTCATACGTTGGACCACCGGTTACAATGTCCTGGCACCCGGAACTAAGATCTTTGTTGCGGTCGCAGCGATATCGGTTGACAACACAGTTATTTGCAGAACTTCCTGTGCAGCCGTTTGAATCACAATAGGTTTGATTTTCTCCAGGAACAACAACTGACCCGCATCTTTTTTGGATAAGATAATTACAACCAACTGTTTGGCCCTCAATATTAAAGTCTTCATATGGAACACAACTATTAATACAGCCTCCGCAATACACTTGTCCCTTGCTCTCACACGTTTGTGTGGTCTCGGCCTTTTGTTGAAATAATTGCTTTTGTTGGGTTAGAATTATTCCTGCCCCAACACCGCCTACAAGTAAGAAAATACTAAGTATTGTTGCAATTATTTTCCCTGTCCCAAATTTTTTCTTTGGGGAGGGCACAATATTAGAAATGTCCGGTGCTGGTGGGGCTGCTGAACCCTCATTCGTTGGAGCTTCGGCGGGTGAAGCTTGATTTTTATCTACTCCTTCATTTTGTATATTTTGAAATTCAGGGGGAAGTGGTGGTAAATCTGCTTGCGGCGAGAAAGGAACGCCACCACCTACATTTTGCTGCGTATTTTGATTCGGATCAGGTTGATTTTGATTGGGCACGATATTAATTATCTTTGGATGTTTTCCAAGTATAGAAACTAAACGATAAGACTCCTAATCCCATCATAAATAACAAAATCGTCGGAGTCAAGCTTCCGGATTGTGGCAGAGCAGCCGGTGTTGCAGTGGAAGTGCTAGTAGATATTGCTGTGGGTGTTGTTTTAACCGGTGATGAACTGGGGGATTTGACGGGTGCAGGAGTTGGCGATTTGGTTGAGGTTGGTGTCGCGGATGAAGACGCAACAAAAGCAGGAAGTTCTCCTGCTTGAACCACAAAGTTTCGCGTTAGGGTTCTTGTTATACCGGAAGTATCGATCCAGGAAATTGTGACTGTGTGTGGCCCTTCCGAAAGGTTGGTGGGCGGGGACCAGTTCCATGATCCATTTGATAAAACTGTGGTTGTACCGGCAATCTCAGTTTCGGAATGAACAGTAATGGTTATTTTTTCTCCGGTTGGTCCGTCGCCAAAAAATTGAGGCTTGTCGCTCGTGACAGTTTCCCCTTCATTTACACTGTCCAATGTTACAGTTTTAGATGAGTCGATTTTGATTTTGGAGACATCAAATTTAGACTCTGCTGTAGCTGCCTCAGGGAGATTCAAATCTGCGTCCGGGTTTTGGCCGGATCCGGTAGGTTGTAAACTCCTAAAATCCTGATCCTGTCCGACTATCAAAGTTGGAATCGGGTTGGCCGATTGGGGAAATATTTTTGCAGTCGCCGTTTCCCCTCTCCCGGTTGTTACGGAAATTTCCAGAAGTGTTTTGGCAGGATCTGTCTGAGCATAAGTAGAAAGATCTGTGGTGCGTACTGATCCAAGTTGTAAAACAAAAGTACCATTATCTGAAGTCAGTGTGGAGATGACGTAACCACCAACAGTAACGTAAAGGATTGCCCTTTTCTCTGGTTGTCCAGAAGCCGTAATTACTGACCCCGAAATTGGAATTGATACTTGGCTGATGGATAGAGCCTTGCCTGTTGAAAATTGCCACGGAATGCCATTATTGTCGTGAGCCGTACCATTTGAGTTTATCTCAAAATAATAATTTGTTTCAGGATTGAGTCCGGTTATTGTAATACTGTGTGTAAAAAACTTCTGATTCCCTTCACTTTCATTGACAATAGTACTTGTATTCGGACTCGTGCCGTAGGAAATAAAATCTGTTGTTTGGTCTTCTGTAATCCATGAAACTGTGGCTGAAGAATCGGAAAGGTTACTCACTCTGACGTTTTTAGGGATTGCGGTGGGGTTGGCCCCAATTTTAAATATTTGAGTATTTTTTAAAAGAATTACTCCTGCAAAGACACCCCCAAGAAGTATTAGTATTCCTAAAATTGTGGGGATCTTGCTTTTTTTGATCATATCTAAGGTTGCGGTGAGGCACTAGGTGACGCTTCAATTATTGTGGTAGGTGTCGCTATTGGTGTCGAAGTCGGAGCGGCTGTTTGGGTTCCACCCGTTGAAATTTGAGGAATTTCTGAATCAGGGAGAAAAATAGCAGACTCAATTTTTTGTATAACTTGAGTGTTAAGAACAGGATTTAAAGACTGAGAAATATTTTCCGGAACAGTGGTGTTTGGTTTAACTGTAACTGCGCGGTAAATATTTAAACTTACCCAAACAATAGCCGTGAGAAGAGTCAAAACTAAAATTGTTATTGGTTTTGGAAGAGAATTTTTCTTCATAATTATTGATTGCTACCCAGGTATGGAACCCTGCCTGAAATTACAGCAACTATAACTCTTCCCGCATCCGTTACGGAAGAGTTAATTGTTACACTGTCGATTGCCGATATCATTCTCATATTTTCAAAATCTCTCAAAAAACTATCAATATTCGCATAGTTGCCTCTTATGCTGATGGAGAATCCCATTTCGTTCGCGTTTTCCGGTAGCGGCTTGAATTCACCGGATACTCTGACGGTTTTATTTTTACCAATTAAAATGACGTCATTAATGGCAAGTCCCATTAAATCTATACCGTCTTTTACAGCCAGACCTTCGATTTGTTTGGCAAAGATGTCCGGGATTGGAGTGGAAGAAACCGCAATATTAATGTTGTCTTCATATATGCTGTTTTGTGCCAAGAGTGTGTTGGCCTTTTGTAGATCGCTAGCCTTTTTCGTAAGAACAGACAGTGTTTGCTTTTCCTCCTTAATCTGTTGGGTCAGACTAATAATGGTTAGAGCAGTTGGCTTTAAGGCAAAAAGCAGAAACACAATTACTGCCACGATTGACAAAACTATCTCCAAAAACGCCCGAAGATCTGCCCTTTTTTTATAAAGATCAGAAACGTTTAAAAATAACTCTTTATATCGATAATATGATGATCTCCAACCGGTTGCCATAATTTTAGTATGTAATATTAATTACGAAAACAGTTTCCCCTGAATTGATTTCCGATGAACTCACCTGTCCCAGCTCAACCTTTTTGAATGGATCGCTTTGTAAGTTGTTGATGAACTGAACAATACTGAAATCAGAAAATGATGATCCGCGAATTTCAACGGCTCCTTTTGTAAGAGATATTCTTGATAAGATAATGTTTTCCGGAACATTATCTGCGATTTTCTCAATAACCTTTGAAGTGTCTTGATCTTGACTAATCTTGTCAAAAATATTCAGTTTTGCTTGTATTTCCCTAAATTTTTTCTCAAAATCAGCCTGTGAAGAAATTTGTGCACTTTTTACCTTAATAGAATTGTTTAAATCCGAATTTTGAGCATCCAGCCAAAATCGTGATAAGAATGCTCCCATGACCACCATTTCGGTAACAATTACGATTATACGGAAGGTACTCGTAGCCCACCTCAAAACCCGTCCTGCAGTTGAGGCATTAAATTCCTCTTGGGGAAGTAGATTTATAGCTTTGTTTTTGGGCATGATTTAAATACAACCAAAGGCTCCAAATCAATATAGCACATGTAAAAGCGTGAAAGAAGTTCTTTTTGAAAAAGCTTATTTTTTCTTTGCGGAGGCTTTCTTTGAGGGGCTTTTTGCCGATTTCGGAGCAGTCTTTACAGAAACCAATCTGGAAAGCTGAGACT
Organism: Candidatus Woesebacteria bacterium; assembly: GCA_003484955.1. Classification (GTDB taxonomy): domain Bacteria; phylum Patescibacteriota; class Microgenomatia; order UBA8517; family UBA8517; genus UBA8517. The sequence goes on along the minus strand of DMZH01000001.1, from coordinate 132,704 downwards.
TAATTCTAGCAGCCTTATTTCTGTGGATTATCCTTTTTTTTGCGGCACGATCAGCCAAGGAAACCGCAGTCAACACTTTTTCGTTATTTTTGGATTTTTTAGCCACACGGATAGCAATCTCAAGCTTTTTAACCAAAATCTTATTAACTTGGGTTTTATTTTTTGAACCCCTAAGGGCTCTTTTGGCTGTTTTTGTTACTGGCATATTTGTTTTACAAATGTAAAATTTGAAATCATTTTACGGTTGTTAGTATATGACAAAGAAGCTAGAATATCAATGACAGCATTCAAGATCGAATCTTGCATCGGTAAGCGAGTGAATTGAACGCTGACACCTAATTTTATTAGAACATGGAAAATCTGATTGCTAAAGGTAAAAAGATTATAAATTCTCAACAAAACTCTGTTTTGTCTGCAGCCACTCTCATTATGATTATGATCGCCTTTTCCATGATCCTGGGGCTTGTAAGACAAAGGGTTTTGGCAAGTTATTTTACTCCGGATTCGCTTTCTCTATTCTTTGCCGCCTTCAGACTCCCTGACGCAATTTTCCAAATCCTGGTTTTCGGAACTTTTTCTTCGGCTTTTATCCCTGTTTTTACAAAAACGCTGAAAGAAGGGGACTCAAAAGCATGGCTTTTAGCCGGAAAAGTTGTTTCGATAGGACTTGCCATTTTCCTTTTTGCAGTTGCGGTGGTCGGAATTTTTGCGACAAAGATTTATTCAGTTATAGCTCCAGGCTATGGACCGGCGGGAAGCGCAGAAATAGCGTTTCTTGCCAGAATCCTTTTTGCAGCCCAAGGATTTTTTGTAGTTAGCTACGTTTTAACAGGTGTTTTGGAATCCTCAAGGCGCTTTTTAGTGCCTGCCTTGGCACCCATCTTTTACAATCTTGGAATAATCTTGGGTACGGTTGTTTTGACACCGCGCCTTGGCTTAACCGCCCCGGCAGTCGGTGTTGTAATAGGAGCTTTTGCCCATTTTATTATTCAGTATCCGCTTTCCCGAAAACTTGGTTTTAGATTTACTTGGGATTTTAAACCGGATGATGGAGTCAAAAAAATCGGACAGTTGGCGCTTCCTAGGGTTATCGATCTGGCATTTGATCAGATAGGAAAAAGCACTGAACTTTTTCTGTCATCTATTATTTCTCAGGCTTCTTACACCTACTACACTTTCGCAAATTCGCTACAACTTCTTCCGGTAACGCTTTTTGGTACGTCGCTCGCCAAAGCTGTTCTCCCCATGCTTTCGAATGCAGACGGTGATAAAAAGGAATTCAGAAAAATTCTCCTGGTTGCAATCTACCAAGCAATGTTTTTTACACTGCCTTTCGCTGCTGCATTAATTGCACTGAGGGTTCCTGTTGTCAGGCTTATTTACGGGACAAAAATTTTCGATTGGAATTCGACGGTGCAGACAGGAACAGTTCTCTCTGTCTTTGCAGTTTCGGTGGTTTTCCAAACTTTAATGTCGATTCTTGCCCGTTCATTTTTCGCGCTGCATGACACAAAAACTCCGGTTAAGGTTTCTTTTATCGGACTTGTGATTTTGGTTATAGGGGACTTTATCTTGGTTAAGGGTTTTCATTTGGATGTTTGGGCGCTTGCCGCGGCGTTTGCGCTAAGTGTATTAGTGGAATCGGTAATACTAATGATACTAATTGATAAAAGAATTGGGGAAATTATCAACTTAAAGTTTATAACTCACACTCTAAAAATTTTTGTGGCGACAATCATTTCCGGAGGTGCAATGTACTTCATGCTTAAAATCTTTGACAAATCTGTTTGGGTTAAAAGACTTTCGTTTTTAGGGGGAATTGATGCCACAAGCACTTTCCCGTTCGAAAAATTCGTTCTCGATACGCGCTATACCGGAAATGTGATAATTTTGACCGGAGTTACATTTTTGGTAGGCCTTGTAATCTATATTCTTCTGACACTTCTCTTTAAAGTAGACGAAGCCAGATATTTCCTAAATCTTGCTAATAAAATTATTGTTAAAAGGGTATTACCCCCTCTACCCTCAAAGGAACAGGAACCTATTTCACCCACAACTGAAACTCCAAGCGGGACTTGACAACCATTAGCACTCGGTCTATCATACTGCTAAGTGTGAAGCACTGTTACTTAATATGGTTGACGGACTTACATCAAGACAAACACAGATTCTAAAAACGATAGTTGACGAGTATATTACAACAGCTGAACCCGTCGGTTCGGAGGCACTCGATAAAAAATACAATCTTGGCGTCTCCCCAGCGACTATCAGGAATGAGATGGCATCTTTGACAAAACTAAACTTTCTTAAACAACCCCACGCCTCCGCCGGAAGGATTCCCACTCCGGTTGCGATGAGGTTCTATATAAATCAGCTTATGGAAGAAAAACAAATGAGTGTTGTTGACGAGGTTAAGGCAAAAGAAGAAGTTTGGGATGCACGTGATGATGTGGATGAATTGATGGACGAGGCGACCCATGCGCTGGCTTCCAGAACAAGGTCTTTAGCTGTGGCAGCCATCAAAGAAAATACTGCTCAAGGCGGAAAAAAAGACAGGTTTTGGTATGCAGGTCACTCCTACGTTTTCCAAAACCCTGAATTTTCGAGCGTAGTAAGTTGCCAGAACCTATTTTCCATATTTGAGGAATTTGATAAACTAGACAGGTTATTTTTTGGATTTGAGTCAGCTTCTCCTCTCGAAGTTCTTTTTGGGGAAGAGCTGGGAATTCCGGAATTGTCTTTAACGGGAATTGTTTCAACACACTTTGATGTTAGAGGTAAGAAAGGTGCGTTGGGGGTAATCGGACCAGCCAGAGCAAATTATGGAACAGTAATTCCAATTTTGAGATATTTCGGGAATTTAATTGAAGAAGTTGTAAATCGGTAAAAATGACAAAAGGTAAAAAAACAACAGATAAAATACACAAAGAATTGGAGAGTGTTAAGGCAATGCTTGCAAGAGCGCTGGCTGATTATGATAATTTGAATAAAAGGGTTGACAGAGAGAGGCAGGATTTGATTAAAATAGCATCGGTTGGGGTAATAATTAAACTTTTACCGGTCATTGATAATCTGGAAAGTGCGCAAGTACACCTTAAAGATCAGGGACTTGCAATATCAATATTGGAATTTAAGAAAGTTTTAAATGAAGAGGGTCTAGTTGAAATAAAACCAAAAATAGGTGAATCATTTGACGAAAATACAATGGAGGCTATTGAAGTTGTACCTGGCACGAGTGATAATACAATAGCAGAGACAATTTTGATCGGTTGGAAATTTGAAGACGGAACGGTGGTACGACACGCTAAGGTGAAAGTTTCAAAGAAAAATAATTAATATAAATATATGGGAAAAATCATTGGAATTGATTTAGGAACAACAAATTCTTGTGTTGCGGTGATGGAGGGCGGACGCCCCAAAGTTATAGCAGCGGGAGATACCGGCAGGAACACCACACCTTCGGTTGTGGAACCTGTTAAGAATCTGGTGGGGGATGTTGGAAAGCGCCAAATGATTCTTAATGGAAAAAATACCATTTATTCAGTCAAACGTTTAATGGGAAGAAGATTTGAGGACAAAGAGGTTAAAAGGACAATCGAAATGGTTCCCTATAAAGTTGTTAACGGTAAAAGCGGAATGGCTGACGTTGAAGTTGAAGGTAAGAACTATACTCCTCAAGAAATTTCAGCAAGAATTCTGATGAAGCTTAAAAAAGACGCAGAAGCCTATCTTGGTGAGAAAATTGATCAGGCAGTCATTACGGTTCCCGCTTACTTCGATGATGCTCAGCGTCAGGCAACAAAACAGGCAGGAGAGATTGCAGGGCTCAAAGTCGAGAGGATTATTAATGAGCCAACCGCTGCAGCCTTGGCCTACGGAATGGACAAAAAGAATGCCCATAAAATTGCGGTATATGACCTTGGAGGTGGAACTTTTGACATCTCAATACTTGAGCTTGGAGACGGAGTGTTTGAAGTTAAAGCCACAAATGGCGATACCCATCTTGGAGGAGACGATTTTGATGCAGTCATTGTTGATTATATAGTTTCCGAATTCAAAAAAGAAAATTCAGTAGACCTGAGGGCCGACTCCCAAGCTCTTCAAAGAGTGAGGGACGCCGCAGAGAAGGCAAAAATAGAACTTTCCGCTGCTAATGAAGTTGAAATTAATCAACCCTATATCACTCAGCGCGACGGCTCCCCTCTTCATCTGACAATGAAGCTGACCCGCGCAAAACTTGAAAGCTTGGTTGATGAGCTTATCCAAAAAACAATTAAACCGGTTGAGGCTTGTCTTAAAGATGCTAAGCTCGACGTTCACGATATTGATGAGGTGATAATGGTTGGAGGTATGACCAGGATGCCTAAAGTTGTAGAAACCGTTAAAAACTTCTTTGGCAAAGGCGCCAACCAATCTGTCAATCCCGATGAAGTTGTTGCCATCGGGGCTGCTATTCAGGGCGGAGTACTTGGCGGAGAAGTAAAAGACATTCTTTTGCTTGATGTCACCCCATTAACCCTTGCAATTGAAACATTGGGAGGAGTGGCTACACCAATGATTCCAAGGAACACTACGGTTCCGACCAGTAAGACCGAAGTGTTTTCAACAGCCGCCGATAATCAAACCCAGGTTCAGATTGTGGTGACCCAGGGAGAGAGGCCAATGAGCGCTGACAATAAGACTCTTGGAACATTTATTTTGGACGGAATCCCTCCGGCTCCCCGTGGAGTGCCTCAGGTTGAAGTTACTTTTGATATGGATGCCTCCGGAATTTTGACGGTTACCGCTAAAGATAAAGCAACGGGAAAGACCCAAAACATTAAAATTACAGGAGCAGTTGGACTTTCTGAAGATGAAATTAAAAGGATGCAGGAAGAGGCTGAAAAGCACAAGGAAGAGGATGAAAAGAAAGCAGACATAATTAAGGCTAAAAATAGCGCTGATGCAATGGTAGCAACAGCCGAAAAATCTCTGAAAGATGCGGGAGATAAAGTTGACGCAAAAGTGAAAGAGCAGGTTGAGGAAAAAGTTAAAAAAGTTAAAGAAGTTTTGGAAAAAGAAGGTTCCAACAAGGAAGAGATTGAAGCTGCAACGAAAGACTTGAGTGATACACTTTCCCAAATTGGACAAGCTATGTATCAGAAAACTGAAGAACCAAAAGAAGGAGATAAATCTGACAAAAAAGACGAGAAAGCCGGAGGCGCTGGCCAAAATGGAAGCACCAAAGGTCCTGAGCCTGCTGAAGGGGTTGAAGAGGGAGAGGTTGTAGAGTAACTTCATTTTAATGGCCACAAAAACTGATTATTACGATATCCTCGGGATATCAAAAAGTGCATCCGCTGATGAGATAAAAAAGGCTTACAGAAAGCAGGCTTTGGAATGGCATCCTGACCGTCATAAAGATGATAAAGAAGCAGCGGAGAAAAGGTTCAAAGAGATAAACGAAGCCTATCAAGTTCTTTCTGATCCTCAAAAAAGAGCTGCTTTTGATCAATACGGTTCTGCCGCCTTTACTCCCGGCGGAGCTCCCGGTGGAAATCCTTTTGCAGGTTTTGGCGGACAGGGCGGACCGTTTACTTACACTTATACGAGTGGCGGTGAAAACCCTTTCGGGAATATGAATTTTGGCGATCCGTTTGATATTTTTGAATCATTTTTTGGCGGTGGTTCTCCTTTTGGTCGAAGCAAAGCCCAACAAACGCCCCGATATTCAATGACCATAAATTTTATGGAGGCTATTAAAGGTGTTTCCAAAGAAGTTTCAATCGGCGGCAAAAAAAGAAAAATCAAGATTCCGGCAGGGATTTATGAAGGGGCAAGAATTAGCTTTGGCGATTTTACTCTGTCTATCAACATCAAGCCGGATAAACTTTTTGAGAGACAGGATGATGATATCTATGTTTCAATGGGCATCCCATTTTCCTTGGCAGTACTTGGCGGTGAGATTGAAGTTCCAACAGTTGAGGGAGACATTAAACTAAGAATCAGACCAGGAACCCAGAGTGGAACAATGATGCGTTTAAGAGAACGTGGGGTTGCCCACCTTCACGGCAGAGGACGCGGGGATGAATATGTAAGACTCAATGTTTTGGTTCCTGAAAAATTAAATAAGGAACAAAAAAATTTGATTGAAGAAATGAAAGAGAACGAATTATAAAGGTTTGACTTCGATAACCTCTTGAGCTAAACTTGCACTTGGAAATTGGTCGTTTAATGAGGTGGGAAGAGAAGCCCGCCTTTTTTAATATAAAGATATGCCAACAGCAAGAACGGAATTTTCACAAGCACTTAAAGCTATAGCCGCCGAAAGGGGACTTAATCCTGACGTGATTTTAGAAACCATAAAGCAGGCAATTATTGCGGCTTATAAAAGAGACGCCAAAGAAGGAGGAATCGAGGTTGACACTTTTGATTATGATGCAGTAATCGATCCCGTAAATGGTGAAACCAGAGTTTTTGCTTGGCCTCTTCCCGCGGAAGACGCAACAGAAACCGAAATTAAAAAAGCAAAAGAGGAAAAGAAAGATGTAACTCCACCCGGTTTTGGAAGAATCGCAGCTCAAACTGCCAAACAGGTAATTCATCAAAAAATTCGTGAAGCGGAAAAAGGAGTCATCATGGAAGAATTCCAGGAGAGAGTTGGATCGCTAGTTTCAGGACTTGTTTTGAGATTTGATGGTCCAAATGTCAGGGTGGACCTGGGTAGGACCGAAGCAATACTTCTGGCTGAGGATAGAATTCCAAACGAAAGATTAAGCCTAAATCAGAGATTAACCTTTCTCATAAAAGCCATTAATGAAACACCTCGTGGAAAAGAGATTTTCCTGTCGCGTGCGGCTCCTGAATTTGTAGCCAAACTTTTCGCAAGAGAAGTACCCGAAATCGGATCAGGTTCCGTTGAGATTAAAGCGATTGCTAGAGAAGCCGGTGTTAGAACAAAAGCAGCCGTATTTTCAAGTCAAACCGGAGTGGACCCTGTTGGGAGCTGTGTTGGGCAAAAAGGAGTCAGAGTACAAGCGGTTACTAACGAGATTGGAGGAGAGAGAGTTGATGTAATTCCTTGGAGCGATGATCTAACCGAGCTTATCAAAGCCTCCCTTTCGCCTGCGGAAAACATGTCGGTTGAAATTGATAATGAAACAAAAATTGCCAAAGTTTTTGCTCCCGAGGACATGCTTTCCGTGGCAATCGGTAAAGATGGCCAAAATGTTCGTCTTACGGCAAAACTAACAGGTTTCAGAATTGAGGTTGAAGGAAACGGTACGCTTTCTGTTCCTGAAGAGAAAGTAGAAGAGCCCTCCCCTGCACCTGTTGTTAAAACAATTACTAAGACCAAAGCCAGAAAAATTGCCAAGAAGGCGAAGGAAGCAAAAACAGAGTCCTCATCCGCTGAAGTTTTGGAAGGGCAGGGAGAAATAGAGGAAGAAGTGAATCCTGAAGAAAAAATCAAAGTGCCGGAAATGAAAGCAGTTGTTGAAGAAACCGAAAATGGAAGCGAAGATAAGAAGTCTTAAGTAAAATGAAAACTAATAGTGTAATTTTCAATTTTAGATCTTCTTAAGTCAGATTTCAGCTTCCAGATTCCTGCCTGTCGGCAGGCAGACTTAATTCTTGGTTCTAAACCAATGTAAATTTATGGAAAAAAATAAAAAACAGTTAAATAGCCGACCGCCTATCGTGGTGGTATTGGGGCATGTCGATCATGGAAAAACTACGCTGCTAGATGCGATTCGAAAAACCAATGTTACGGCGCGGGAGGCCGGAGGAATTACACAAAGCATTGGTGCCTCAAAGATTACTTTTACCAGTGCATCTGGCGAAGACAAATCCCTTGTCTTCATAGACACTCCGGGCCATGCCGCTTTTGGAAAAATGAGGAGTCGTGGAGCGAAAGTTGCCGATTTTGCGGTTTTGGTGGTTGCCCAAGATGACGGGGTACAGCCGCAAACGAAAGAAGCACTTCAAATCATCAAAGATTCAAATTTACAGTTTGTCGTTGCCGGAACAAAGGCTGATGTTGCCGGAGTGAGTGCGGAAGTTCTTAAGGGTCAGCTTGAAAAAGAAAGTGTATTTTTTGAAGGACGTGGAGGGGATACTCCATTCGTTTCAGTTTCGGCTAAAACAAATATTGGTCTTTCTGAGCTTCTGGAAATGCTAACGCTTATGGCTGATGTGGCTGAACTTAAGGGGGATCTTAATGCACCGCTTGAAGCCGTAGTTATTGAATCCGGAAGAGATAAGATGGGTTCTGTTGCCACAGTTGTCCTGCGAAATGGAAGTCTTAAACTCGGTGAAACAATCTTTGCTGAAGAAAATGAGTGCAAAGTCAAAGCCATTTTTGATGATAAAGGAAAAGTGGTTAAGGAAGTTTTTCCGGGAAATGCCGCTAAGGTTTTCGGATTTACAGTGGTCCCTCCGGTTGGAGCCTCGGTTACCAGAGAGTCCCACACGGCTGTCAAAGAAGCTCCAAAAGTAAAGGGAGTTTTTGACCTGAGGCGTTTGAAGGATGACGAAATTCCGGTGATTATTAAGGCCGATAATGCAGGATCTCTTGAGGCGATAATTGCTTCGCTTCCGCCAAAAATCGTCGTTGTGGGAAGCGGGGTGGGAGAAGTAACGAGTTCAGACGTGATCGATGCTAAAACAGGAAACGCCTATATAATGGCCTTTGAATCCAAAATTCCCACAGATATAGTTAAACTTGCGGAGGCGGAAAAAGTCAAAGTTGAAAGGTTCCAGATTATCTATGAACTTTTGCAAAAGTTAGAGGAAATTTTGAAGAAAGGAAGACTCGAGATTCTTGGTCGGGCACAAGTTTTAGCCATTTTTCCGTTTAACAACAAAAAAGTTGCTGGCTGCAAAGTGCTCGACGGCAGAATTACAAAGGGAGACATGTTGCTACTAACCCGTGATGCAAAAGAGATTGGTAAAGGTAAAGCTGTTTCAGTTAAGAAGCAAAAAGCAGAGGTTGCTTCAGTAGGGCAATCGGAAGAATTCGGAGTAATAATTGAGCCCCAGCTTGATTTTGCTATAGGTGATGTGTTAGTATCCGTGCGCAATGGATAATTCTCTTCTTTCGCTTATTGATTCTGCCGCCTCGATACTTATTGTGTTGCCTACAAAGCCTTATTTTGATCAGGTTGCTGCAGGACTTTCTTTGTATCTTTCGATTCACGAGAGAAAGGATGTTTCAATTTTTTGTCCAACCCCAATGATGGTTGGTTTTAGCAGGCTTATTGGAGTTAATAAAATTTCAACAGAGCTTAGTAAAAAGAACCTTGCAATTAGATTTGTAAATTATGAGGCGACCAATATCGATAAAGTTGGTTACGATATAGATGGTGGTGAGTTTAAGCTTACAGTTACTCCTAAAACGGGTTTTGTGGCACCCCAGAAAGAACAAATAATAATGGATTATTCAGGAACTGCTGCTGATTTGGTAATTTTAGTCGGAGGAGCCACGGATGCCCACTTCCCGATTCTTGCGACACCGGATTTGGCAAATGCGAAAGTTGCACATATCGGTACCCGTGTTCTTGACTCAAAGCGTGAGACAATGTCGTTTGCAAAATCCAGTGCAACAACGAGCGAATTAGTTGCAAATTTAATTAAAGGGAACGGTTTAACAATGGACCCTGATGTGGCGACAAATTTGGTAATGGGAATTGAAGAGGGAAGTAGCAATTTTGCCTCAAGTGAAGTAACGCCTGATACTTTTGAGACTTTTGCACATCTTTTGCGAAATGGTGGTCAGCGTATACCGAAAGTGAAATTAAGCCCGGTAGGTTTTCCTCCCGGAGCAATTCCGACAAAGCCTTTCAACACCCCGGTTGTTCAGACACCCGTCACACCTATTGCCCAAATTGAAACTCAAGTAGAGTCCGGAATGGCAGAAACCGGAGTGGAAACACCCGAAGTGAACCCGCCCTCCGATTGGCTTCAACCAAAAATTTTTAAGGGGACAAATGTAAGTTAACCTTTGCGTTTTGAACTCAGGTGTGGTACGATACCCAAGACGTTAACAAGGTTTGCTCTGAGATGAGCCTACTTTGTTCCACATGACAATATGGCATTAGCAAAAGACGAAAAAGTAGACGTAATAAAGAAATTTGCTCGGGAAAAGGGCGATACAGGGTCCCCCGAAGTTCAAATTGCGCTTCTTTCAATCAAAATCGATAAATTAGTTGCCCATCTTAAAGAACACAAAAAAGATGTTCATAGCCGTCGCGGGCTTCTTTCAATGGTAGCCAAAAGGAGAAGACTCCTAAGCTACTTACATAGGCGCGACGAAGATCGCTACAAGAAACTCCTCACAGAGTTGAAATTAGACAAATAAATTAATAAATGAAAAAAATTGAGAAGTCCATCGAATTAGGTGGGCGTACACTTACCTTAACCACAGGGAATTTAGCAGAACAAGCATCTGGTGAAGTTATGGCCAGAATGGGCGATACTGTTGTGTTGGCAACAGTCGCCGCAGCTCCTCTCAAAATGGAAATGGATTATTTTCCACTTTCTGTTGAATATCAGGAACGTCTTTATGCAGGCGGACGTATTAAAGGCAGTCGATGGGTAAAGCGCGAGGGCAGACCCACCGATGAAGAAATTTTAGCTGCGCGCCTTATCGATAGATCGATCCGTCCTCTTTTCCCTAAAACTTACAAAAAAGAAGTTCAACTTATTGTAATGGTTCTTTCGGTTGACGGAGAAAATGACCCTAAAATTTTAGCTGCTATTGCAGCTTCGGCGGCCATTCATCTTTCAACACTTCCCTGGAAAGGTCCTGTTGCACCTCTAACGGTTGGAATGAAGGACGACAAATATTTAGTTAATCCCGTTTCTACCGATCTAGAAACTTCTCCGATGGACTTAACCGTATCCTCAACAAAAGAAGCGGTTCTTATGGTTGAAGCAGGAGCAAAGGAAGTAACAGAGGCACAAATCATTAAAGGAATTGAGTTTGCATTAAAAGAAAGCAAAGCAGTTCTTGAATTGATTGAGGAAATTGCTGAAGAAAAAGGTGTAAAGCGTGAAGTTTATAAAGAAGAAAAACCAAGCGCTGATCTTGAAAGCCAAGTCAAGAAACTAGTCGGTGACAAAATGGCCGGACTTGTTAAAAACATGGCCAATCACGAGGGGCCGTCCGATGAGTATGCAGAGTTTATAGCCGCGATCAAAGATCAGTTTGAAAAGGATGAGGACAGGAAATTTGTATTGGATATAGTTGACCATTTAAAGAAAGACTACATCCGTGAGCAAATTTTGGAAAAAGGAATCAGACCAGATGGCAGAAAATTAACGGAGCTCCGAAAATTGACGGGTGAAGTTGGAATTTTACCAAGAACCCACGGCAGCGCACTTTTCTCCAGGGGTCAAACCCAGGTTCTTTCGGTTGCCACCCTTGGATCTGAATCCATGGGACAGCTTTTGGAAAGTGCCGAGGGTGAGGAAGAAAAGCACTACATGCACCACTATTCTATGCCTCCCTATGCAACAGGAGAAGCTGGAAGAGTCGGATCTCCAAATAGACGTGAAATAGGACATGGAATGCTTGCCGAAAGAGCTTTGGTACCCGTTATTCCTTCCCAGGAGGAATTTCCTTACGCGATAAGAGTCGTATCCGAAGTAATGAGTTCAAACGGTTCAACTTCGATGGCTTCAGTGGTTGGGTCTACTCTTTCTTTGATGGATGCGGGTGTTCCAATTAAAGCTCCTGTTGCCGGAATAGCCATGGGACTTATCATTGAAGACGCTGAAAAATTTGCGGTTCTAACGGACTTGATGGGTATTGAGGATTTTAACGGTGACATGGACTTTAAAGTTGCGGGAACAGAAAAGGGAATTACAGCACTCCAGATGGATGTCAAAACTCTTAGCCTGACGCTTAACATTTTGGAAAAAGCTTTGGATCAAGCAAAAGATGCAAGAGATCAAATTATGAAAAAGATTTTGGAAACTATTCCTGAATCACGAAAAGCGGTTTCGGAATATGCCCCCAAAATCAAAGTAGTTAAAATCCCCGTAGAAAAAATTGGAGAATTTATTGGCCCATCAGGTAAGAATATTAAAAAATTGATGGCAGATACAGGAACTCAGGTTGACGTAAATGATGATGGCGGAGTAAGCGTTTCAGGAGTTGACCCTGAAAAAATGCAGCAAGCTATTGCCTGGGTTGAAGGTTTTGCAAAGGAAGTGGTTGCTGGTGAAATCTACGACGGAGAAGTTGTCAGACTTATGTCTTTCGGAGCATTCGTCAATATTTTACCTGGAAAAGATGGAATGGTGCACGTAACAGATATGGGTCAGGAAGGTTTTGTCAAGGATGCTGGGGATGTTGTCCAGGTTGGCCAAAAAGTTCAGGTCAGGGTTAAGGAAATTGATGATCAGGGAAGAATCAACCTTTCTATGAATATGGATCCTACAAAAGATAAACCTAGAGAAGAAAGACCTCATGGCGGATTTGGCGGAGATCGTGGTAGCCGGGGAGGATTTAGTGGAGGTAGAAGTGGTGGGTTTTCAAGAGGCGGAAGTAGAAGCGGCGGCTTTTCAAGGGGTGGAGACAGAGGATTTAGTGGCCCTAGGCGTGAAGGAGGATTCTCAAGGGGTGGAGGTAGCAGATCCGGATTTTCAAGACCTGATGAAAATGGTGGAGCAGGCGGTCCCCATTTCCCAACTTCAAGATTGGTTAGTGAAAAGAAAGATTTCTAAAGAAAAGGGCTTCTCAGAGACAGACTTCGTGTTAATATAAATGTATGGATTCTGCTGCCCAGGAAATTTCTGTTTTAATTGATAGAGTTAAAAGTGTCTCCTTGCCGGACAAACTTCGTGAACTGGTTTTGGTTCGTCTGAATCAACTCTCCAAGCTTACAAATTCTCCGTCGTTTTTACCCGAATTCGACAGAATGGAAAAATATATTGATTGGATTACAACTTTACCTTGGAACAAAAGAACTCAGGATACACTGGACCTTGAAAAGGCCAAGGCGATTTTAGAGACTCACCACTTTGGGTTAACTGACATAAAAACACGTATTTTGGAATATATGAGTGTGATGAAGCTCAAGCAAGAAAAAGGAGAAGGGGCCGATGTCTACCGTGCCCCCATTCTTTGTTTTGTGGGACTAGTTGGAACCGGAAAAACTACAATTGCCTATTCGATTGCTGAAGCACTGGGTAGACCAATCGCACGTATTCCTTTCGGAGGCATGGGAGATCCGCTTGATCTTCGGGGCCAAAGTAGAATGCACCCCGAAGCAGAACCCGGGAAAATAATTAAGGCTTTAAGAGATACCCAAAGTAAAAACCCGGTAATACTTCTTGATGAAATCGATAGGGTAACCGACCAAGGTAGAAGTTCTATTATGGGAGTTTTGGTTGAGCTTTTGGATCCAAGACAAAATTACGCTTTTATCGATCACTATATAGACTTTCCGTTTGACCTTTCCGAGGCACTTTTTATTACGACTGCCAATAACACTACAAATATTGCAACAGCCGTGATGGATAGGCTTGAGCCAATTTCCATGCCAAGCTATACGGATCAGGAAAAAATAACGATTGCGCAAAGATACGTACTGCCAGCGTCAATGAAAGCGGCGGGGCTTTCTGAGGGAATTTTGACAATTGATGATGAAGTTTGGGCAAACATAGTTAGACCATTAGGCTACGATGCCGGAATCCGTACATTGGAGCGAAATATCGATGGGGTTGTCAGAAAAGTTGCCAAGATGATTGTTGAAGGAAAAGCACAAAGTATGCACGTAACCGCACAAAATGTTAAAGAATTTTTGCCTCAGTAATATACAATAGTTTCGTATGAAGATCCTAATAATTTCCGATTCCCACGGGAACATTGCGAATTTGAATCATGTGATGGGTTTTGCAAAAAAATACAGAGTGACTTCCGTAATTCATGCAGGAGACTGGAACAATCTTGAATCTGTTGAAACAGTTTTGTCGTATGAAATTCCGCTTCATGCGGTTCTGGGAAATGCTGATATCGATCCTACGATAGGTAAACAGTTAAGGGTGAAGAGCGAAAAATTTGATGAAAACTTTTTGATATTTAAAAGTGGGGGTAGAACTATCGGAATTACACATAAACCATCGAATAATACAGAGTATTTCTCGGACACAAAACTTGATTTAATTATCAATGGTCATTTGCATTCAAAATATGAAAGCAAAGAAACACAAATTAAAATTATTCGTCCCGGGGCAATAATTACAGGAAATAATTTTGCAATTTTCGACACAGGCTCGAATAGAGTAGAATTCATTGAAGATGACTAAATTTGAAGAACTCCATAAATTGAAGGAGGAAATGGAAAAAGACGACACACTTCCCCTTAAAAAAGGTGCTACAAAACTTGTTTTTGGTACAGGAAACACCAAGGCAAAAATTCTCTGCATTGGGGAGGGACCCGGACACAATGAGGATAAAATCGGTGAGCCGTTCGTAGGACAGGCGGGTAAACTTTTGGATAAACTTTTTCCGCTTGCAGGGCTCACCCGCAAAGAGGTGTTCATAACAAATATTGTTCACCACAGACCTCCGGAAAACCGTGATCCGGAACCCCACGAGATAGAAGCTTATAGAAAGTATTTGGACAAAATCATTAAAATTATTGACCCGGAAGTGATCATTACTTTAGGGCGTTTTTCCATGGCTAAATTTTTACCCAATGTCTTTATTTCAAGTGTACACGGCAAAAAATATAATGTTTCCTGGAACGGAAAAAATATTGTGGTCGTACCGATGTATCATCCAGCGGCTTCGCTTAGAAATGGCAACGTAATGGAGGCGGAAAAAACAGACTTTGTTAATTTAAGAGAAATTTTGAAAAAAATTCAAAATGATAAACAAAGCTTGGTCAATTCTGAAAAAAATGATAAAGTGGAAGTAGAGCAAATGAATCTTGTTTAATAAAATGTCTGCCCTTAAATTCATAGCCCTTTCGGGCACCACCGGGGTAACAGAGAATTTATACGTTTACGAATACGGCAACGATATGATTGTTGTGGATTGTGGTGTTGGTTTTCCGGAGAGTGAGATGTTCGGAGTCGATCTTGTTATTCCGGACTTCTCCTATATCAAGCAAAATGCGGCGAAACTCAGAGGCATTTTAATTTCCCATGGGCATGAGGATCATCTTGGTGCACTCCCCTTTCTTCTCAAAGATGTAAAAACGACTATTTACGCCACGAAACTTGTAGGCGGATTTATTCAGGATAAATTTGAAGATTATGATACCCAGTCCCCAAAGATCTCTGTGTTTGATCCTGAAAAGGATGTTTTGACTCTGGGAGTTTTCAAAGTCACTCCATTTCGGGTGAGCCATTCCGTTCCGGACGGGGTCGGATTTTGTATAGATACTCCCGAAGGAAAAATATTCCATGTACCGGATTATAAATTTGACTGGACACCGGTTGATGGGCGGCCTTTTGATGTTGCCAAAGTTGCCACACTTGCCTCACAGGGAACTTTAGCTTTGGCATCTGATGCGCTAGGTGCCAACACACCTGGTTATACGGAAAGTGAGCTTTCAATTCAGGGGAGAATCGAGGCAATAGCCCAGAATGTTACGGGTAAAATTTATTTAACTACAATTTCAAGCAATATTAGTAGGATGCAGCAAACAATTAATATTGCCGCAAAACTTGGCAGAAAAGTAGTTCTTATTGGCCGTTCAATCGAAAGAAAGGCGCAAATTGCCAAAGATCTTGGATATCTCTTTTATCCAAACGATCTGGTTGTTAAATCCAAACAGGCATCTCGGCTTCCACCGGATAAGGTCTTATATATTATTTCCGGAAGTTATGGTCAACCGGGAAGCGCACTTTATAGGCTTTGCATGGGCGAACATGATTTTCTGACAATTGGCAAGGGGGATGTTGTTATATTTTCTTCCGATCCTGCCCCGCCCGGCAGTAAGACAAATGTCGATTTTCTGGTCGACAAGCTTATCGAGGGCGACGTTGACGTTCACTATTATGACATGCAGGAAGACCTTCATGTTTCAGGGCACGGAAGCATAGGAGATATTGAAACACTTTTTGCGCTTACTAAACCCAAATATTACATTCCGATAGGAGGAACCATAAGACATATGAGAGCTTACGGGCTTATTGCGGAAAGGATGGGTGCTCCTGAAGAAAATGTTTTAGAACTTCTTCCCGGAGAGATTGTTGAATTCGGTAATCAAACTGCAAGACGTGTCGGTAAAGTTCCTGTAAAAGAGGTTTTGGTGGACGGTCTTGGAATTGGAGATGTGGGAAACGTTGTATTAAGAGATAGACACATTCTTTCTAAAGAAGGAATTGTAATTGCAATAATCCATTTTGACAGAAACGAAAGCGTGCTTATAGACAGTCCCGAAATAATGAGCCGTGGATTTGTTTTTGAACAGAAATACGGCAGAATTTTAGAGGATGCTTCAAAAGAATTAGCTCGCGCGATGCAAAAAAAGAAATCGATAAATGCAAATGTTGTCAAAAATATCGCAATTGATTTTTTGGAGCGATATTTTTATCAAAAAACAGGGCGACGCCCCATGATTCTCCCTGTTGTTGTTGAGGTTTAACTACACTTCGATATACAATGGTTTGAATATGGCCAAGAGAAGAAAAAGATTTACAAAAAAATCATTCAGATTAAAGCTTAAAAAAGAATCGATTTTCTCCATTTCCCAAATAGTGTTTTTTGCTATCGCGGGGCTTATCCTTGTTTCTTTCTCCCGCCAGGGTGCAATTCTTTTTAAATTTAATGAAATTTTAATTAAATACTTTTCCTGGTCATCGGTTTTCTTACCTTTTATTTTTCTATCATTCGCTTTTCTTCTGTCAAAGGTCAAATTTATTTTGGGTCAGCCAAACGTCATTGTTGGAGGGCTTCTTTTCTTTATCTCGGTTATGGCCCTGGGGCGTGCCGGTATTGCTGGAGGCTTGGTTTGGGATTCAATCGCAGCTCTTGTGATGGGGGTAGGAGCAGTCATTATTTTTACGGGTGTGGGAATGATTGGTCTGATTGTTTTATTTAATACTTCAATTGATCAGGTCTATAAACTTTTTAAGGAGTTTGCCAGGCAGGTGGGGATTTATATCCATGGGGATAAGACTCAAATAAAGGTTGGAGGAGCGACTCTTTCCAAAGGTCAAATGAGGGTTTCCGGAGGAGGAGCTTTCACTGTATCCGGTGCAGCAAAACCAGGTACCCCCGGTGTGTCATCAGTTCCCAAGGAACCTTTGGAACAAAAACTTGTAAGCAATGTTCCTGGTGAAGAAACTGTCTGGAGATATCCGGGAATGGACCTTCTTGGTGATGTTGATGGCGGAAAAGCAGATAGGGGCGACATTAAGGGTAATGCCGCAACAATTGAAAAAACGCTTGAATCTTTCGGAATTACAGCAAGTGTGGTTGAGGTTAATTTGGGACCTGCTGTTACGCAGTATGCTATTGAAGTTGCGCTTGGAACAAAACTTTCGAAAATTACATCGCTTGAGCGAGATTTGGCACTTGCCCTTTCTGCCCCGACGGGAACGATCAGAATTGAAGCTCCAATTCCGGGACGTAATTTAGTGGGAATTGAATTACCCAACCGCTCTGCTGAGTTTGTTTCGCTTAGAAAGGTTTTGGAATCTGAAGAAATGCAAAGCGCAAAATCCAAGCTCGTAGTTTCTTTAGGACTTGATGTATCCGGTAAACCCATTGTTGCCGATATCGCAAAAATGCCACATGTCCTAATAGCCGGTCAAACCGGTTCAGGAAAGTCTGTTTGTATAAATGCGTTTTTGGCGTCGCTTCTTTTCAGGGCCGCTCCAACAGAAGTTAAACTTATTTTGGTTGACCCTAAAAGAGTTGAGCTTACGCGCTACAACGGAATTCCCCATTTACTTTCGCCTGTAATTGTTGATCCGGATAAAGTTATATCGGCGCTTCGTTGGATTATGGCTGAGATGGATAGGCGGTATAAACTTTTTGCCCAGGCAGGCGCTCGCAATATTGATTCTTATAATGAAATGTCCGGATTTCAGGCTCTTCCCTATATTCTTCTTTTTATCGATGAACTTGCCGATATTATGCTTTTCTCGCCTGTTGAGGTCGAGGACTCCATTACCAGAATTGCCCAAATGAGCCGGGCTACCGGAATTCACATGGTACTTGCAACCCAAAGACCGTCAGTTGATGTTATTACGGGTCTTATCAAAGCTAACGTTCCATCGCGCATTGCCTTTGCCGTTGCCTCCCAAGTCGACTCGAGGGTTATTTTGGATACGCAGGGTGCCGAAAAACTTTTGGGTAAGGGAGACATGCTTTATCTTCCTCCGGAGCAAGCCAAGCCTGTTAGAATTCAAGGGGCATTTGTTGGAGATAAAGAAGTGGCAGACCTGACATCGTTCCTTAAGAATCAGGGCGTAAACCCGCAGTATACGGATGAAGTGACCACAATGGCGAAGGCGGGCACTGTTTCTGTGCCGGGTGTTAGTGGAAATGTTGACGAACTCTTTAAAGACGCGGTGAAAGTTGTTTGTCAATATGACAGAGCCTCTGCATCACTTTTACAAAGAAGGCTTTCAATAGGTTATGCAAGGGCAGCCAGAATTGTTGATCAGTTGGAAGGGGCAGGGGTAATTGCACCAAGTGACGGCGGAAGCAAGGCGCGTGAAGTGTTGGTTCAAAACGCTGACGAATTTTTGGCTTCCTTTGGAAATCCTCCCGCTCAATAAGATAATAACTTAAATGAAAACGATTGGTCAGATTCTCGGGAACGCCCGTACAAATAAAAGGTATTCGTATCAAAAATTGGAGGAAATTACGAAAATAAAATCATCTTTTATAGTTGCTATTGAGAATGAGAATTGGCAGACTCTTCCCGGTTTTGCCACAGTTTTGGGGTTTGTTAAAAGTATATCCGCAACCCTTGATGTTGATGAAAAAATGGCAGTTGCGGTTTTGAAACGAGATTATCCCCCAAAGAAAATAAGTATAAATCCCAACCCCGACATTTCGTCAAAACCAAGTTGGAATCCCAAACTTACATTCATACTAGGTGTCGGGTTAGTAATTCTTATCATACTAGGGTATCTAACTTTTCAATATGTAAAATTTATATCGCCTCCTGGGATTGAGGTTGTTAGCCCGATCGAGGGGCAGGCGGTAGACGGGGATTTTGTATTGGTTTTTGGGTCAACTGAAACGGATGTAAAAATTACGGTTGATAATCAACCCGTGTTGGTTGATAAAGACGGTAAATTCTCTACGAACATAGAGATTTCACCAAACACAACAAAAATCGTCATAAAGGCAATTTCTAGATCTGGAAAAGAAACAGTTATAGAGCGTAAAATAGAAGTGCAAAATAATTAACTTTAACCTATGGATTCTGTTCAAACACTTTTAATCGTAGTTGTGGTTAGTCTTACGATTTTACTTGTTGTGGTCGGAATTCAAGTGATGCTTATTATTATTGACCTGAGACGTGCCGTTAAAAGATTAAATAGTATTTTGGAAGATTCAATTCTAGGTGGAGGTTTGATCAGACCGGACAAACTGACTTCCGTAATGGAAATTCTTCACAAGGGGAAAAAACCTGAAACTCACGGTGGCTAAAAATGATATACTTTAGCCATGGGTACAGATGAGATTAGGGAAAAATATCTAGATTTCTTTAAAAAGAAGGGACATATAGAGATTACTCCATCCCCACTGGTTATTGATTCGGATCCAACAACCCTGTTTACGAGTAGTGGAATGCAGCAGCTTGCCCCTTATCTCAAAGGCGAGAAACATTCGAAAGGAAAAAAGCTTGTTGATATTCAACCGTCTATTCGTATGCAGGATCTTGATGAAGTTGCAGACAATCGTCATTTTAGTTTTTTCGAAATGTTGGGCAACTGGAGTCTTGGAGATTATTTTAAAAAAGATCAACTCGGTTTTGTTTGGGAATTTTATACAAAAGAGTTAGGGTTACCCCCAGAGAAGCTTTATGTTAGTGTTTTTGGCGGAGGGGGAGGAGTTCCTAAAGATACGGAGTCTTTTGAAATTTGGAAGAAAATTGGAGTTTCCGAGAGTCATATTCATTTTTATGATGCCGAAAAAAATTGGTGGAGTCGTGCCGGAACTCCCGATCAAATGCCTCCGGGAGAAATTGGCGGACCGGATAGTGAGATTTTTTATGAGTTCGATTCGGTTGATCACCGGTCTGAATTTGGGAAATTTTGTCACCCTAATTGCGACTGCGGAAAATTTTTAGAAATCGGAAACTCGGTTTTTATGCAGTACCAAAAAACTGAAAACGGGGAATTAATTGAATTACCTCAAAAAAATGTTGATTTTGGCGGCGGTCTTGAAAGAATCGCGGCCGCAATTCTTGACGATCCCGATGTTTTTCATATAGACATGTTCTCCGGCATCATAAAAAAAATTGAGAAAGAAACAGGAATTGAGTACAACTCGGATTCCATAAAAGATAAAAGCTTCCGTATTATTGCCGATCATTTGAGAACGTCTGTGAATTTACTTAGTGAGGGTGTAATTCCAGGAAGTAAACTTCATGGTTATGCGCTTAGAAGATTAATTCGAAGGTCAATGTTTCATTTTCACCTCCTGGGAAGCGGAATTTCAGGTGGAGCGATTTCCCATATGGCGGAGGACTATAGAAGGTTTTATCCGAACGTTGATAAGAACTGGGAGCTTGTTGAGGAAAACTTGACCTCAGAGGCTACCCGTTTTGAAGCTGCTCTTAAAAGAGGTTTGGCAAAGCTGACAAAATCTGTTTCCGAAGGGAAGGTGATAAACGGCGAATTTGCTTTTGATCTTTACCAAACGGAAGGGTTTCCATTGGAGCTCACAATGGAAATTCTTAAGCAGAATGGGATAGTGTTTTCAACTGAAGAGAAAAACGCTTTTGAATCTGAATTTGAAAAGCACAAAGAGTCATCACGCAGTGCTTCGGCGGGGATGTTTAAAGGCGGACTTGCCGAGGCGTCTGTTGTTACGACAAAACTTCATACAGCAACTCACCTTTTGCATGCTGCACTAAGACAGGTTTTGGGAGAACATGTTGGGCAAAAGGGAAGTCATATTACACCAGAACGCCTGCGTTTTGACTTCTCTCACGCACAAAAACTCACAGACGAAGAAATGGATAGAGTCGAGGGTTTAATTAACCTTAAGATCAAAGAGAATTTGCAGGTTACACCTAAAGCCATGAGTTTAGATCAGGCAATTAAAGAGGGGGCAATGCATTTTTTTGCGGAAAAGTATGGCAATGAAGTTAAGGTTTATATAATTGGAGACCCGAATGGAATTTGGTTTTCAAAAGAAGTGTGCGGAGGTCCCCATGTAGACCACACAGGAGAGATTGGTGGTGTTAAAATAACTAAACAGGAAAAAATCGGATCCGGAATTATAAGAATATATGCTACATTAGGATAGGTTGTGAGGTGTGAGTAGTGCGATCTCACTACACACCACTGACTGCCTACCCCATTTTTTATGAACTTAAAAGATTTTTTAATAAATAAAGATAGTCACCCGGAACTTTTCTGGGCACTTGTTATAGAAGAAGGATTGGTGCAATCTGGTATTTGGTACATAGGAGATACCACAGCTGAAGTTGTCAGTATAGGTGCAGGTATTCCCTGGGAAAGCGAAGAAGAACTAATTGAGGCAACCGACGCCGCTCTTTCCTCTGCAATCCAGAAACTTCCTGAAGATTATCCGGAACCTCAAAAAACCGTTTTTGGAGTTTCGACTTCTTGGGTAAAAGAAGGTGAAATTTCACCGGAGAATTTAGGAAAAATTAAAAAACTTTGTGCAGAGCTTTCTTTAACGCCGGTAGGTTTTGTAGTTTTACCGGAGGCAATTGCCCATCTTTATAAATCTGAAGAAGGAGCTCCCCTCAACGCAATCGTTCTTAAATCGAGTGGCGATAACCTTGAACTTTCAGTATTCAAATTAGGAAGCCTTGTAGGAACGACTGAAGTTTCAAGGAGCGTTTCCTTGGTTGATGATGTTGTTGAGGGTCTTTCCAGATTTGACGGAGTGGCACCTCTGCCCACACGATTTATTGTCTATGACGGTAAGGAAGGGGATTTAGAGGAAACGAAACAAATTTTAATTCAAGCCAGCTGGGGTGAAGGGAAAATAAACTTTTTACATACCCCACAGGTCGAAATATTAAGCATGGATGGAAAAGTTTTAGCAACTGCTTTGGCTGGCGGAGCTGAAATTGGAGAAGTGACGGCTGTTGTAAGCGGTCAGGATGATGAGGAAAATGAGTTAGTCGAAAAGGAAAGTCCCGAAAAAGGGGCCAGTGAAGAACCAAAGCCAATTCTGGCCGAAAATTTGGGGTTTGCGGTTGGAGCGGATGTTTCTTCAATGAAAAAAGAGGATGTCCAGAATATTGTTTCGATTGAAACATCCGGTCCAGTGGTGCCACAACCCGTCCCATCCCAGATGACTAATATTGATAAACCAAACCCAATGAGAATAGCAGGAGATTACCTATCCAGGTCCAAAAATTTATTTCATTCTTTTTCGGCAAAAATTTTCCCCAAGTCAATCTCTGGTTCTCCCAGTAAAAATAAAACTTTAGTTGCAGTTTTGGCAATATTGGGGTTGTTGGTCCTTGCCGTCGGGATTTTGTGGTGGTTTGTGCAAACAGCTAAAATAACAATCTTTGTTGCGCCAAAAAGAACTGAAGAAAATGTGCAAATTTCGTTTAGCACAGATGGGCAATTTGATGCGGCAGCCGGGGTTCTTCCGGCCAAAGTTCTGACCGATCAGGTTTCAGGAGAAAAGACAAAATCAACAACTGGCACAAAGCTTATCGGAAATAAAGCGACCGGGAGTGTACAAATTGCCAATGGAAACGGAGCAGCAATAAATTTGGCGGCAGGAACGGTCCTAACTTCTTCGTCGGGTTTTAAATTTGTAACGAGTTCGGAGGCATCTGTATCAGGACAGCTTTTGCCCGGTTCTCCCGGAACAGCGACGGTAAATATATCATCAGTCGATATCGGTTCCCAATACAACCTGGCTAAGGATGAAGTTTTCAGCGTTGGAAATTATTCCAAAGCTTTGGTTGCTGCAACCTCTACGGGAGATTTTAGCGGAGGAAGCAGTCAACAAATTTCTGCGGTGGGGCAGGATGATCAAACGAGGCTGGAAACTGATCTTAAAAGTGAACTTGGTCAAAGCGTGAAGTCTAATTTGTTGGCAAAAATAACAGAGGAATATATTTTCATAACTGATTTGGCGGTACTTGAAACCATAAGTGAAAATTTTGATCACAAAATAGGGGACCCGGCCGATAGCCTTAAACTTTCATTGTCTCTAAGTGCAACAGGACTTGCTGCCGACAGAGCCAAACTTTTAGAATATGCCAAGGGTGTTCTTGCCGGCAAAGCTCCGTCTGGATATACACTTTCCGAAGATCAGATAAATTTCAAATTTACTCTTGCCGGTGGTGATACAGGCGGCAGATATATATATGATGTCGTTGTTGGAGGCAACTTTCTACCGGAAGTTGATAAAGAGAAAATTAAAAGTGTAATCCTGGGAAAAACCCCAACCGTCGCTATAGATTACCTAAATTCGATTCCCGGATTTGACCATGCAGATGTGCTTTTACGGATAAAATTCCCGGATCCTTTAAAAACTATCCCCAGGATTGCAAAAAATATTTCGATAGACGTTAAACCCGAATAATTTCCCCGTTTATATAGTAGAATTGATCAATATGACTCAAAAAATGGTTTTACGTCTATCTGCCCTTATCTCAGGAATTTCGGGGATAATTATTTTGGTGGGGGTTATCTATCCGATTGCCAGCTATGATGCTGTTTATTCCAGAAACTATACAAAGTTTATTTCACCACTAGCCGATCCAGGAAGTCAGGTTCAGGAAGTGTTGACAAATTCAACCAAAGGGAAGTTTGATAATACAAAAGCTAGTAATTGGTTTACCGGGGGTGCTTCCCAAGAAGATTTTTCTGCCGCGGAAGTTTCTTATTATACAATTTCTATTCCGAAACTAAGGATCGATTCGGCTACGGTCGCGATTGGGGGAGAAGATCTTTCTAAAAGCTTGATTCAATATCCCGGTACGGCATTGCCCGGAAAACGTGGAAATGCCGTAATTTTCGGACATTCCATTTTGCCAATTTTTAATAACCCCAAAAACTACATCTCAATTTTTACAATGCTTCCGACCTTGAAAAAGGGAGATCTTGTATTTATAAATTACGATGATGTTTCCTATACTTACAAAGTTGAGGAAATGTTTGAAGTGCTTCCTACAGACATCCAGGTTTTGGATCAGGATTCGAGTGATTCGTTTATAACTTTGGTTACCTGTGTCCCGCCGGGAGACCCAACATATCCAAAAAGATTAATTGTTAGGGCAAGAATTGTTCCTCCCGACGAAAAATGAAGATACTTGGAATTGATTATGGAAGAAGTAAGATTGGAGTTGCGATTGCGGATGGACCTTTGGCGGAGCCAATGCAGGTGATTCGATACTCGAATACAAAGATACTTATGGAAAAATTGCAAAAAATAATTAAAGATAATAATATCGAAAAAATTGTGGTGGGAGTTTCAGAGGGTAAAATTGGAGAGGAGTCTAAAAAGTTTGCTTCTTCTATTCAGCCATTAATCCAATCAACCATTATTCTGGCCGATGAAACACTTTCCACACAGGATGCACAGAGAATGAGTCGTGAAGCCGGTATCTCTCAAAAAAAACGCCATGAAATGGAAGATGCTTACGCTGCCTGTATAATGCTTCAGAACTATCTGGACAATTAACCTTGACTGGTCGATTTTCATGGTATACTTTAGTAAGAATGTTTAAAAGTATAATTGCTCCGATGCAGGCTTGGCTCCTTTCTCAAGGAAGGTGTGTCGGTTGTGGAACTCCCCTTACTGAGGGGAAGAAAAAAGGGACGAAGTATGGTGAACAAGTAACCTGCATCAAGTGTGGGAGAATTTTTATTCACGATCTCAAAATTGATAAATATAGAAGAGCACTTCTTGAAGAAGTTGATTAGCTTACTCTTTTTATGAAAAAGTTGCTACTTTTACCGCTTTTTCTGATTGTTATTGTAGCCGCAGGATTTTTTTGGTTTTATAAAAATTCAGGAGCCCCCTCCGCCACGGAAAAATTCAGTTATTTTATTATTGCCAAAGGGTCGTCAGCTTCACAAATCGGGAATAAACTTGAATCCGCGGGGTTCATAAAAAGCGCTTTGGCTTTTAAGCTTTACATGCAATTTACGGGACAATCCGGAAAACTTCAAACAGGGGAGTTCAGACTAACTCCTTCATATTCTCTTTTCCAGATGGCTGATACCCTTTTTAAAGGTCCGGTTGAGCTTTGGGTAACAATTCCGGAAGGCTTAAGGCGTGAGGAGATTGCTCAAAAATTTGCGGCAACCTTGAATAAAGACGACTCTTTTATTACAGATTTTTTGCAAGTGTCAAAGGGGGAAGAAGGATATCTTTTTCCTGACACTTACCTTTTTCCAAGGGACGTTACGGCGGTTGCTGTTACAGAAAAACTTACAGACACTTTTGTCTCAAAAACCCAAAACCTGAAAAACAGTTCAGAACTCACATTTGACCAGGCGATTGTTTTAGCATCTCTTCTTGAGCGGGAAACAAAAACCGATGAGGAACGCCCGACTGTTGCGGGAATTCTCATTAAAAGATTAAATTCCGGCTGGCCTCTTCAAATTGATGCCGCGGTACAATATGCAGTAGGCACTTCTAAGGACTGGTGGCCCATTCTTACACTCGACAATTTATCGATAAAATCACCATATAATACCTATAAAAATCAGGGACTTCCGCCGACACCAATTGCCAGCCCGGGACTTTCTTCTATAAAAGCTGCCCTTAATCCGAGGGAGAGTGATTATTGGTACTATATTCACGATGAGAAGGGACTAATTCACTATGCCAAAACACTTGAGGAACACAATGCCAATATTGCTAAATATTTAGGCAAATAATTACAAACTGGGTGTTGACAACATATATATTCACTATATAATCCCATCTTAGGCGTACATGAATGGTACGCTCGTCCCGCTTCAGTATTGCGGGTCTTTAGTGTTTTAATGATTACCAAGGAATAATGACAGCTCAAAAATCATCCCGTCGAAATTTTGGTAAAGAAGAAAAAAATCTACCAAAAATTAATCTAAGTCAGGTTCAAAAGGAAAGTTGGCAGTGGTTTTTGGGAGAAGGCATTAAAGAAGAGCTGACTACAGTTTCCCCAATCGATGATTTTACAGGTAAAAATTGGCAACTTTTCTTGGGTGATCACTCCTTAGGACTTCCTACAACATCCCCCAGATTTGCCCAGAAAAAAGGTGTTACCTTTTCATCTCCCCTTAAAATCCGTGCGACTTTGATAAACAAGAGAACTGGTCAAGAAGTTACACAGGATGTTTTTTTGGGCGATATCCCTCAAATGACCAACGCAGGGACATTTATTATCAACGGAATTGAAAGAGCAGTGATTAATCAAATTGTGCGTTCCCCGGGAGCTTATTTTTCGGGTGAGCTTGATCCGTCATCCGGTAGAGTTCTCTATAAAGCCGAAATTCGTCCACTTCACGGAAGTTGGCTTGAGTTTGAGACTACAAGGGGAGATCTTATTTATGCCAGGATTGACAGGCGTAGAAAAGTTCTGGCAACAACATTCCTAAGAGCCCTGGGAGTTGAGTCGGATCAGATGATAATAGACGCTTTCAAAGATATAGATCGCGATAAAGACCATAAATACATAGCTGCCACTTTAGCCAAAGATTCGACCAAGACACAAGAAGAGGCCTTAATCGAGATTTACAGGAAAATGAGGCCGGGTGAGCCGGCAGTTCTTGAAAATGCAGAATCTCTTTTTGCGAGCCTGTTTACTGACGGCAGACGCTACGATCTCGGTAAAGTCGGAAGATTTAAGATTAATAAAAAATTAGGCATTAGCATGCCAAATGAGAAGGCTACTTGGGTACTGACCAGGCAAGACGCAATTGCAGCAGTTTCCTACCTCATTGGTTTACAAAACGGAGTAGGAAAGCTTGATGATATTGACCATCTTAGCAACCGTAGATTGAGGCGTGTTGGAGAACTTGTCGCGGTGAACGCTTTCAGAGTTGGACTTTTGAGGCTCGAGCGAAGCGTTAAAGAAAAAATGAGCTTAATTTCACCGGATGATAAACCTCTCCCAGCCACTCTAATAAACGCAAGACCTTTAATTGCATCTTTGAATGAATTTTTCAGGAGCAATCAATTATCAACAATTTTAGACGACACAAATCCTCTTAGTGAGGTAGACAATCTTCGCCGTGTCTCTGTTTTGGGAACGGGCGGAATCAACAGAGAAAGAGCAAGCTTTTCGATTCGTGACGTTAATGCATCACAATACGGAAGAATTGATCCTATCAGGTCCCCCGAAGGACCAAACATCGGACTGGTTACCTATCTGGCGCTTTATGCTAAGGTTGACGAATTTGGTTTTATAGAAACTCTATACAAAAAAGTTGAAAAAGTCGGCAAAAAAGCAAGAGTTACGGATGAAATAGAGTACTTAACTGCCGACGATGAAGAAGATCACTATGTTACTCACTCCGGAGTAAATGTTGATAAAGATGGCTACATCACTGACAAAAGAGTTCCCCTTAGATACAAAGGTAAATTTATCGAAGGTGCGGCAAGCTTGGTCGAATATATTGATGTTACTCCAAGGCAGGTGGTTGGCGCGTCGGCTTCTCTTATTCCGTTTTTGGCCAATGATGAGGGTAATAGAGCTCTAATGGGAAGCAACATGCAATGTCAGGCTGTGCCTCTTGTTAATCCGGAATCTCCTATTGTCGGAACCGGAATGGAGGGTGAGATTTCTGCCGGAATGCAAAGAGTGATAAGGGCAAAGCACTCGGGAACCGTTGAATTTGCGGATGGAGAAAAAGTTATTGTTAAACTCGACAAGAAGATCAGCAATCAGGAACCCGATACGGATGATGTTGAAATTATAGAGAGCGGAAGCCGTGAAGTTTATTATTTAACTAAATTTAAGCGCACGGCACATTCAACTTGTTACAATCAGATAACGAGAGTTGAACCCGGACAAAAAATTTCCGAGGGAGATCTCTTGGTTGATGGCCCTGCCAGTGAGGATGGCGAGTTGGGACTCGGGAGAAATCTTACAATTGCATACACAAGCCTTGGAGGATACGGGTTTGAGGACGCGATTCTTATTTCCGACAGGCTTGTGAAAGACGACCTCTTAACATCAATCCATATTGAGGAATATGAGGCTGAGGTGGTAGACACTAAGCTTGGACCGGAAGAGATTACAAACGATATACCTAACGTTTCTGAGGCAGAACTTGCAAACTTGGCTTCGGATGGAATAGTAATGATTGGTGCTGAAGTCGGACCAAACGATATTTTGGTTGGGAAAATTGCCCCTAAAGGTGAGACGGAGCTGACCTCGGAAGAAAGACTTCTTAGAGCAATTTTTGGTGAAAAAGCCCGTGAAGTAAGAGACACATCCTTAAGAGTTCCTCACGGAGAGCGTGGAACAGTAGTTGATGTTCAAATTCTTGACCGCGATAAGGGCGATGAGCTGGGACCAGGAGTAATAAAGAAAGTAATGGTCAGGGTTGCCCAGATAAGAAAAATTACCGTCGGAGATAAAGTTGCTGGACGTCACGGCAATAAAGGTGTGGTAAGCAAGATTATGCCTGTTGCAGATATGCCGTATCTTGCCGATGGAACACCTGTTGATATTCTTATTTCACCCCTTTCCGTCATTTCGCGTATGAATTTGGGACAGCTTATGGAGGCGCATCTTGGCTGGGCTTTGAAATCCGAGGGGATTAAAGGAGCTCTTCCAGTTTTTGATAAAATTGGCGCGGATGTTATAGCAGAAGAATTAAAGAAAGCAGGCCTTCCGGTTAACGGGAAGGCAAGACTTTATGATGGCCGCACCGGTGAGGCTTTTCAAGAAGAAACTGTTGTCGGAGTTTCATACATAATGAAGCTTATCCACATGGTTGAGGACAAAACCCACGCCCGTTCGACCGGTCCATATTCCCTTGTTACCCAACAGCCTCTTGGAGGAAAAGCTCAAATGGGAGGTCAGCGTTTGGGAGAGATGGAGGTTTGGGCACTTGAAGCTCACAGAGCAAGTCACACTTTACAGGAAATGCTCACTATCAAATCAGACGATGTTTTGGGACGTGCTAAAGCGTTTGAGGCTATTGTTAAAGGAACTCAGATTCCGGAGTCAACAATTCCTGAAAGTTTTAAAGTACTTGTCCGCGAGCTTAATTCCTTGGGTCTTGCGATTGATCCTAAAGGTGCGGTTGTTGCTAAAGAAGTTATTGAAGAAGTTGCTGAAGGTGAGGAACTGGCCAGGGCGGCAGGTGCCGAAGTTGTTGCAACGAAAGAGCTGATCGAAGATAAAAGCCCCATGGAAGTTGAGGAGGTTGTGATTTAAAATACCAAGATTATGGAACAACTAGCTGATTTAAAAAATTTAACAGATTTTAAGAGTCTACTTATCAGGCTTGCCTCTCCGGAGGAAATCCGTGCATGGTCCCGTGGTGAAATAACCAAGCCTGAGACTATCAATTATAGAACTCTAAAGCCCGAAAAAGATGGACTTTTTGATGAGAGAATTTTTGGTCCTACAAAAGACTGGGAGTGTTACTGTGGTAAATACAAGAGGATCAGGTACAAAGGTGTAATTTGTGACAAATGCGGAGTTGAAGTTACGGAAAGCAGAGTCAGGCGTGAGAGAATGGGTCATATCACCTTGGCAACTCCTGTTGCCCATGTTTGGTTTTTCAAAGGTGCGCCTTCAAAAATCTCTCTTCTTTTGGGAGTAGCACCCCGTGGTATTGAACAGGTAATTTACTTTGCCAGATATCTTGTTACCGAAGTTGATGAGGAAAGTAGAAAAGTTGCACTTAAAAATATTCAGGAAGCCAAAGAAGAAAATCTGACAAGCATTGCGGAAAACTTTAAATCCAGGCGGGATGCCTTAAAAGTTGAGGAAAACGAAGCTAAAGAAAAAATTACCACAAAAATTAAAGATAAAGAACAAGCCTCTCTGGCTACGGCTGAAATTGAGCTTAATTTAAGGAAAAAGGAAGCCGCGGTAAATGAGGAAGAGAGAAATACAATTGGAAGAACGGGTGAACTTTTTGACAATCTTAATATTATAATCAAAGGACTCCGTCCGTTGAGTATTTTGAGTGAAGAGGAATTTGATGAACTTTATGAGCACTCGGCAACGGACTTCTTTACGGCCAAAATGGGGGCCGACGCAGTGCTTGAGGCAATTGGTAAGGTAAACCTGGAGGAAGTTTCAAAATCACTTCGTGAAGAAATCGGATCAACCAAGGGCGGAAGCTCAAAATATATTAAAATTGTCAAAAGGCTAAAGCTTGTTGACGGCCTGAGACGCGCCAAGGTTAACCCGTCTTGGATGGTGATGAAAGTTTTGCCGGTTCTCCCTCCGGATTTGCGCCCCATGGTACAACTTTCCGGTGGACGCTTTGCGACAAGCGATCTTAATGATCTTTACCGAAGAGTTATCAATAGAAATAACCGTCTAAAACATCTTATCGGGTTGGGAGCTCCTGAAATAATTCTCAGAAATGAAAAAAGAATGCTTCAGGAAGCGGTTGATTCCTTAATTGACGCGAGCCAAAGGAAAGCAACAAGAAAAAGCCGTGGGAGGCAACCCCTAAGATCTCTTTCAGACATGCTTCGTGGAAAACAGGGTAGGTTTAGACAAAACCTTTTAGGTAAGCGTGTTGATTATTCGGGACGTTCAGTCATCATTGTCGGGCCTGAGCTTAAACTTACACAGTGCGGTCTTCCTAAAGACATGGCTCTTGAAATGTTTAAACCATTTGTCTTAAGAGAAATGATTGCAAGAGGAATTGCACCCAATGTTAAAAGTGCAAAAAATATGCTTGATAGGCGTCCGCCGGAGGTTTTCGACATTTTGGAAGAAATTACAAAAGATCATCCCGTTCTTTTGAATCGTGCACCTACGCTTCATAAACTATCAATTCAGTCATTTTACCCGGTTCTTATTGAAGGAAGCGCTATCAGGCTTCATCCTGCGGTTTGTTCAGGGTTTAACGCAGACTTTGACGGAGATCAAATGGCGGTACACGTTCCTTTGTCAGAGAAAGCTGTTGAAGAGGCAAGAACATTAATGCTCCCGACTAATAATTTGCTTAAACCTAGTGACGGCGGACCCGCAGCAACCCCTTCCAGCAAGGAAATTGCCCTCGGAGCGTTTTATCTTACATCAATTGATACAAGACTTGAGGCCTATCCGACAATTTTTGCCGACAAAGATGAAGCAGTTTTTGTCCAACAGACAGGAAAAGTAGGAATAAGACAGAAAATTCAGATCAGACTTGGTAAAGAGATCGTTGAAACAACTGTCGGTAGGCTTCTTTTTAATGAAGTTTTGCCGGAGAATTTTGACTTTATTAATGAGTCCGTCACGTCATCTGTTATTAAATCTTTATTTGTCAAAGCCTACTCGACCGTGTCCAGGGAAAGGGTGACCCAACTGGTGGACGATGTTAAAGATTTGGGCTTCTTTGGAGGGACAATTTCCGGAATTTCATTTGGAATATTTGATGCAAAAGTTTATCCCAAAAAGGCTGAAGTTTTGGAAGAAGCTGATAAAAAAGTATCCGAAATTGAGGAAAA
This sequence comes from Candidatus Woesebacteria bacterium, assembly GCA_003484955.1. Taxonomy (GTDB): domain Bacteria; phylum Patescibacteriota; class Microgenomatia; order UBA8517; family UBA8517; genus UBA8517. The sequence continues at coordinate 100,948 of DMZH01000001.1, read as the reverse complement.
CTTTAATCAAGGTCTTATCACAACTGAGGAAAAGAGACGTCTAACCCAGGAAGTTTGGATTGATGTTTCGGAAGATTTGGCCGATAAGACTTGGAATGAAATGGAGCCCACAAACCCGATCCGTGTCGTAATTGATGCTAAGGTTGGACGTGCCAGCAGGGATCAGGTCAAGCAACTTTCAGCAATCCGCGGACTCGTTGTTGATCCTATGGGTAAGATTGTCGAATTACCCATTAAGAGCAATTTTAAGGAAGGTCTTTCCGTGTTTGAATACGTAACTTCATCCCGCGGATCCAGAAAAGGATTAACCGACTCAGCTATTAAGACCGCAGACGCTGGTTATTTGACAAGAAGGCTTGTTGATGTTGCCCATGATCTTATTGTCAGACTTGATGATTGTGGAACAAAAGACGGCTATGAAATCAAGAAAGGGATTAGATCTCAAGTTTTTGCAACTAGGCTTTTCGGCAGATTTGCCGCTAAGGATGTTGTCGCAAAAGATGGTAAAACCGTGATTGTACCGGCAGGGGAAATCATTGACGAGGCTGCCTCCAAGAAAATAGATGAATCCGGAGTAAATTCAGTTTTTGTCAGGTCTCCTTTGACATGTCAGGCCAGACATGGAATCTGTGTTAAATGTTATGGATGGGACCTTGGAAGTAAGAGTATGGTTGAGGTTGGAACTCCGGTTGGGGTGGTTGCCGCCCAGTCAATAGGAGAACCCGGAACTCAACTTACCCTTAAAACGAAACACGCAGCCGGAGTTGTCGGCGCAATAGACGTTACACAGGGTCTTCCCCGTGTTGAAGAGCTAGTTGAGGCAAGACTTCCTAAAGTTGTTTCAGCTCTATCCGAGATCACGGGTAAAGCCCGCATTTCAGAAACTGATGAAGGTTGGAAAGTTACAATAACTTCTAAGGGAACTCCCAAGGAAGAAAAGGAATACATTATTCCTAAGACATTGGAACTTGCCATTGAGGACGGAGAGATAGTCGAAGCAGGATCAGCTTTAGCTAAAGGAGCGCTGGATGTTAAGGATATACTTTCAATTAAAGGTCTTAGAGCTGCACAGGAATATATTGTTAATGAAATTCAAAAGGTTTACGAATCCCAGGGAATTCCAATTAACGACAAACATGTTGAGGTAATAGTTAGAAAAATGAGCGACGAGGTTAGAATTGTTACAACGGGGGATACACCTTTCTTGCCGGGTGAACTTACGTCTCGAGCCAGCTTTGATGGGGAAAATGAAAAAGTTTTGGCAGCCGGTGGAGAACCATCAAGTGCACAGCAAGTTATTTTGGGTATCACGAGACGTGCACTTTATACTGATAGCTGGCTTTCTGCAGCCTCATTTGAACAGACAACCGACGTTCTTACCGAGGCATCTCTTTTGGGACGTGAGGACAATCTTGTAGGACTGAAAGAGAATGTTATTATAGGTAGGCTTATTCCGGTTACTCCGGAAAGGGCGCAAATGTCACAAGGATAAAATGCCAACAATTAATCAATTAGTCAGAATCGGTAGAAAGAGAATTGCTAGAAAGACCAAAACAACGGCTTTAAAGAGGTGGTTTAATGCAAAAAATAGAAAATTTTCCGACAGTCATTCGGCTTTCAAAAGAGGTGTTGTTTTGGCGGTTCGTACAATGACACCCAAAAAACCCAACTCTGCACTACGTAAGGTCGCAAGGGTAAGGCTTTCAAACAAGCAGGAAATTACGGCTTATATTCCCGGTGAGGGACACGAACTTGCCGAGCATTCAATTGTTCTGGTTCGCGGCGGACGTGTAAAAGACCTTCCTGGTGTGAAATACCATGTCGTTAGAGGCAGGTATGATACAACCGGAGTCTCCGGAAGACAAAGCGGAAGAAGCAGGTATGGAACCAAAAAAGGACAGGGAGGAGCTAAATAATGGCAAGAAAAGGAGCAATTAAACCAAAAGTAATTCAGCCGGATCCATTTTATGGAAGCAGGCTTGTGACGAAACTTATCAATAGGAGTATGTATGACGGTAAAAAATCTGTTGCCAGACATGAAATTTACGAAGCCTTTGATATTATCAAAGAGAAAACTGGAGAAGATCCATTAAAAGTTTTCAACCAGGCAATTGAGAATATTAAACCCACAATGGAAGTTAGGCCAAGGAGAATTGGAGGAGCTGCATATCAAGTTCCCCAACCGGTTCGTGGAATAAGGCGTGAGTCATTGGCAATCAGATGGTTAGTAATGGCTGCCAACTCAAAATCAAATTCAGAATTCCACACCTATAGCGCCAAACTTTCAACGGAAATAATGGATGCCGCTAAAGGGGAAGGTGCGGCAGTTAAGAAGAGAACAGACATGGAAAGAGTTGCAGAAAGCAATAAGGCTTTTGCTCATTTTCGCTGGTAGGTTAAAAAGTTCTTCTTTCCAAATAACCACTTAGCTAATAAACTATCTAACTATGGCAGAAGTAGCAAAGAAAAAGGCAGCAATAGTAGTTACGGCAACAAAAGACCGTAATGTTTCCTATGAGAAAATCAGAAATATCGGAATTATTGCCCATATTGATGCTGGAAAGACTACCACCACCGAAAGACTTCTTTTTGAAACCGGGAGAACTTACAAATTAGGGTCTGTTGATGAGGGAACTACGGTTACCGATTGGATGGCTCAAGAGCGTGAGCGCGGAATCACAATTGTTTCTGCTGCAATCACTGCATTTTGGGATATAAAGGATAATACTTCGGTTGAAGCGGGACACTACAGAATTAATATTATTGACACCCCCGGCCACATTGATTTTACTGCCGAAGTAGAAAGGTCACTCAGAGTTTTGGACGGAGCCTTAATGGTCTTTGACGGTAGAACCGGAGTTGAATCCCAATCAGAAACTGTTTGGCGACAAGCCGACAAATATCACGTTCCAAGAATTTGCGTTTTAAATAAATTAAACCTGATTGGAGCAAACTTTGATGAATCACTCAAATCAATCCGTGAAAGACTGGGAGCAAACGCGGCTCCGATAATTATCCCTATTGGTTTGGAGCACGAGCACAGAGGGATCATTGATCTTATTAAGATGAAAGCCTTTACCTATAAAGATGTTACCGATCATGATCTTAGCGAAGAAGAGATTCCAGCGGATCTTCTGGAGAGCGCCAAGAAATATAGAAATGAACTTTTGGAAAGTGCGGCTGAGTTTGATGACGAAGCGCTTAGCCTTTTCTTGGAAGGCAAAGAAATTGATGAAATAACTCTCAAAAGAGCAATCAGAAAAGGAGTTATCAGCGGGAAGTTTTTTCCTGTTTTCGGAGGGGACAATAGAACTGCCGAAAGTCAACTTCTTCTTAACGGAATAGTTGAGTTTTTGCCTTCTCCACTTGACCTTCCACCCGTTGAAGGAATTGATCCCAAAACCGGTGAAAAAGCAGCCCGTGAGAGAAAAAATGAGGCTCCATTTTCCGGCCTTGCGTTCAAAGTAATGACCGATCCACACGTAGGACGCCTTGTTTATGTCAGAATTTATTCGGGAACTCTTTCATCGGGACAGCAAGTCTATAATTCTTCGGAGCAAAAACCGGAGAGAATCGGGAAATTGGTTCTTCTTCACGCCGATCAAAGAGAACTTATCGAGACTGCCTATGCAGGAGAAATAGTAGCTGTGGTAGGTATTAAGGATACAACGACAGGTAATACCATTTGTGATCCTTCCCATCCCATCGTTTTGGAATCTATTAATTTTCCCGAGCCTGTTATTTCTCTTGCAATAGAACCTGCTACCAAATCCGATCAGGAAAAAATGGGTTTGGCACTTTCCAAACTTTCAGATGAGGATCCGACGTTTAGAATCAAAAGCAATCCCGAAACCGGACAAACTATCATTGCCGGAATGGGAGAGCTTCAGCTTGAAGTTTTGGTTGATAGGATGAAGAGAGAGTTTAATGTTATTGCAACAACTGGTGCCCCCCAGGTTGCTTATAAAGAAACAATTAAAAAGATCGGAACCGGAGAAGGAAAGTATATCAGGCAAACAGGAGGCCGCGGACAGTATGGACACGCTCTTATTAGGCTTGAACCAATGGGACGTGGTGAAGGATTTGAATATAAAAGCGAAATTAAGGGTGGTGCAATCCCCAATGAGTATATTGCCCCGATTGAAAAAGGTATTAAAGAAAAAATGGAAAACGGAGTTATGGCAGGTTTCCCAATGGTTGATATGAGAGCGGTGGTTTATGACGGAAGCTATCATGAAGTTGACTCTTCCGAAATAGCATTTAAAATTGCCGGCTCAATGGCCCTTGAAGATGCCTTTAAAAACAGCAGTCCAATTCTTTTGGAACCCATTATGAAAGTTGAAGTTTCAACTCCGGATGAGTTTATGGGAGACGTTATTGGAGACCTTTCCAGTAAGCGTGCTCAAGTTGGGGGAACGGAAAAGAAAGGAATGATGACTGTGATCAATGCGATGGTTCCTTTGGCTGAACTTTCAGGTTATGCAACAAAACTGAGATCCTTAACTCAGGGACGGGCCAGTTATTATATGGAGCCTTCCCATTATGAAGAAGTTCCAAAGAATATTAGTGATGCGATTATTGCAAAGTCTGGTAAGGTAGAAATGCCCAGGGGGTAAGATGCTTGTTGACATAGCTTTTTAGCTTCAGTTATAATACCAATCAACGAGGGCTGTTTGCCCTTGTGTTTTTTCAAAGAAAATATATAATTAACAAGTATGGCAGGCGAAGCTAAACAAAAATACGAAAGAACAAAACCGCATGTAAATATCGGTACCATTGGTCACGTTGATCATGGTAAAACCACTTTAACCTCCGCCATTACTATGGTTTTGGCCAAACAAGGTTTGGCAGTTGCCAAGAAATACGAAGATATTGATTCAGCTCCGGAAGAAAAAGAAAGAGGAGTTACAATTAATCTTTCTCATCAGGAATATCAAACAACAAAAAGGCATTATGCCCACATTGATGCTCCGGGCCATGCAGACTACATTAAAAACATGATCACCGGTGCGGCTCAGATGGATGGAGCAATCTTGGTTGTTTCCGCAGCGGATGGACCAATGCCTCAAACACGTGAGCACGTAATTTTAGCCAAACAGGTCAATGTTCCGGCAATTGTTGTGTTCCTCAATAAAGTTGACATGGTAAGCGACCCCGAACTCATAGACTTAGTTGAAGCCGATGTCAGAGAACTTCTTAAGAAATACGGTTATCCGGGAGATGAGGTACCGGTTATCAAGGGTTCAGCTCTTAAGGCTATTGAGGGCGATGCGGATGCTGAAAAACAAATACAGGCTCTTATGGATGCGGTTGACACATATATTCCCGATCCCGTTCGTGAAATAGACAAACCTTTCCTTATGGCAGTTGAGGATGTGTTCACGATTCAAGGCCGTGGAACGGTTGTTACCGGTAGGGTTGACCGTGGAGTTATCAAAGTTAATGAAGAGATTGAAATAGTTGGACTTAAAGCCACTCAAAAATCAGTTGTAACCGGTCTTGAAATGTTCAGAAAGACTCTGGATGAGGCTCAAGCGGGTGACAACGTTGGTATACTTTTAAGGGGTATTGAAAAAGATCAGGTTGAACGAGGTCAAGTTTTGGCCAAGTCAGGAAGCCTTACCCCTCACACCGAATTTGAAGCTGAAGTTTATATTTTGAGCAAAGAAGAAGGGGGACGCCACACACCGTTCTTTACTGGTTACAAGCCTCAATTTTACATTAAGACAGCTGATATTACGGGTGAAGCAACTCTTCCGGAGGGAATTGAAATGGTTATGCCTGGGGACAACGCTAAAATGAACGTTAAACTTATCCAACCCGTGGCTATGGAAGAAGGGTTCAGATTCGCAATCAGAGAGGGTGGACACACAGTAGGTGACGGAGTTATAACCAAGATAATCAAATAATGCGCCAATGTGGCGTAAGCACATTAACCTAAATGGCAAGCAGACTCAGAGTAAAACTCAAAAGTTACGATCATAGAGTACTGGACGAAGCGGCAGCAAAAATAGTTGATACCGCTCTAGCTACTGGTGCAAAAATAGTTGGTCCGATCCCGCTCCCAACAGCACGCACTATGATGGCCATTAAGGAATCCCCATTTACAGATAAAGACGCACAGGAACACTACGAAGTTTTGGTGCACAAAAGACTTATTGATATTATTGACCCCTCAGCCCGTACAGTTGATTCTCTTGGAAATCTTGACCTCCCGGCCGGAGTTTCCATTGAGATAAAGATGTAAATATGTCCGTAGAAATTATTTACTTTGTTCACGGGACGACCTTCGATAATGAACAGGATATTTCTTCAGGTTGGAAAGATGTAGATATTTCTCCAAAAGGAGTCGAACAATCGATTACTCTAAAAGACCAGGTGAAGGATAAAAAATTTGATGTAGTTTTTTGTTCTGATCTAAAAAGAGCCGTACATTCGGCAGAATTGAGCTTTAAGGACTTATATGAAATTATTTCGGACCCGCGTCTTAGGGAGTGTAATTATGGAGATTTTAATGGAAAACCTTCCGAAATTGTCGAACCACTACAGGAAACCCACATTGTTGAAAGATTTCCTAACGGGGAAAGCTATGAAAACGTAAAAGTAAGAATTGCTAACTTCTTGGATTTTCTTAAAAAAGACTATGACGGTAAAAATGTTGCGATTGTTGCCCACAAAGCTCCCCAATTGGCTTTAGACGTTTTAATTAAAGGGAAAACTTGGGAACAGGCTTTTGCGGAGGATTGGCGTAAAACTCACTCTTGGCAACCTGGTTGGGAATACACCCTTTAATAACTCCATACACATTCTTGTCTTTTTCGATAAATAAGTTTTTAATGAATTATTCATGGAGAAAGAGCTGCCTAATGGAGCCAAAGAGTATGTCGAAAAACGTTTATCTTGGGAGAAATATCTAGGTTGCGATAGTGAAGTTGCCATTCAAGCGTTTGGAATCTACCTAAAAAGAGTTGCAAGTGGGACGAAAGGAACGCCTGAACAGGATTGGCTTGCAGCTGAGGAAATTGTCAGAAGAAGGTTCATCATTGAGCTTTTGGAAGGGCCCGCTTCTTAGCTTGCGAAGGATCTTAACTTCTGTTATAATTCCCCTCATAACATGAGTGTGGTTATGATAGATATCAGCCACGATAATTAGAGTCTTTGCAAGGATGCCCCACCGAATGGCGCCTTTCAGAGGCGCTTTTTTGTTGTTTAATGACCCCGAACATTGGTCGAGGGGTTCCAAAACCAAAATTATGAATACAATTTTAGGATTAAAAGGAGTTTGTTCTCAAACCTTTGTAGAAGGGTTTAGAATTCCCGTTACTAAAGTATCCGCGGGTCCTTGTGTCGTGACGCAAATTAAAAAAATGGACAAGGACGGATACTTCGCAGTACAACTCGGTTTTTCCTCAAGAAGAGCAAAAAATACTTCAAAATCACTTCAAGGACACCTTAAAGAAACATCAAAAGACAAAAAATTTCCAAGAATCTTACGAGAGGTTAGGTTTGATAAAGAACCTGAATTTAAAGTAGGAGATGTGGTAAATGCCTCAGATATATTTAAACGCGGTGATGTTGTTTCTGTAACCGGAGTTTCAAAGGGAAAAGGATTTGCGGGAGTTGTTAAGAAACATCACTTTAGGGGCGGTCCCAGAACCCACGGACAATCCGATAGGGAGCGTGCTCCGGGGTCCATTGGACAAACAACCACTCCAGGAAGAGTTTATAAAGGAAAGAAAATGGCGGGAAGAATGGGAGGAGAAGGTGTAACCATTAAAAATTTGCATGTAATTTCAATCAATTCCGAAAACGGTGAAATTGAGATTTCCGGTCAGATCCCCGGTACAACCGGTTCCGTCATAACAATCAAAAAGATCAAATCGGGAAGCCTCAAAGACCTTGAAAAAGAGACGGTTGCACAGGTTGTTGAAGGAGAGGCCGCTGCCGTTACTGAAGAAGCTGCAGAGGGCCAAGACCGTCCTACAGAAGCTCCTAAAGCAGAGGCGTCGAAGGCAGAGGAGGTTAAGGAATAAGAAAGCTTAAATAGATCTAAAATTATGAAAATACAAACATTTACAATTAAAGGAACTAAAAGTGAAGACGCGGGTTTACCCAAAGAGTTTGATCAAAAAGTCAACCTTCCACTTTTGGCTCAAGCAATTCATGTCTATGAAGAAAGAGCTCATGTTGGACTTAGAAAAACAAAGACCAGGTCAGAAGTAAACAGAACTTCCAAAAAACTTTACAAACAAAAAGGAACCGGAGGTGCCCGTCACGGAAGCCGCCGTGCACCTATCTTTGTCGGTGGAGGAGTAGCTCTCGGCCCAAGGCCTATCCGAAGGGTGTTAAATCTTCCAAACGACATCAAAAGTAAAGCTAGGATTTTTGCCTTTGCGATGAAGGCGGAAGAAAAACAGATAGTTTTTGTTTCTGGGGTAGCAAAATTGGATAAAACGAAGGCCGCAGAGGAACTTGTTAAAGCCCTTACTAAGGCTACGGGCGCCAAAAGGTTTACATTTGTACTTTCCGAAAAATCTAAAGAAGCTGTCAAAGCTTTAAGAAATTTGGTGCACGCAAAAGCCATTTTTTACAAAGATTCAAACGCACTTGATATTTATAGAGGTGGAATGATTGTAATGGATAACGAAATATTTAAGGCAGATAAGGACAGTAAAGTCGCTGAAGTAGTAAAGACTGAAAAGAAAGCTAAACAAAAATAAATATGTTGAAACCAATTTTTACAGAAAAAAGCTTAAGAGAAGCAAAACTCGGGAACTACACTTTCAGGGTTGATAACCATATGAATAAGAAACAAATTGCTGTCAAAGTTGAGCAACTTTTTGATGTAAAAGTAACCGCAGTCAGAACCACAAAAACCGGTCCCGAAAAAGGTAAAAATGCCAAAGGTAGAAAATTTTCAGTCGGAATGGCCAAAAAAGCAATAGTGACGCTTAAAAGTGGTGATAAAATCGATGTTTTTGAAGAGGGTAAGAAATAAGCAATAAAATACTAATGAAAGCATTTAAAAGAATTCTGGCTAAAAAATCGGGCAGATCTCACGGAGTAGTTACCGTAAGGCATCAGGGTGGTCGTGAAAAAAGATTTTTGCGCACCATTGATTTCAGGAGAAGCAAGAAAGACATCTGGGGAGTTGTTGAGAAAATAGAATACGATCCCAATAGAAATGCAGATATAGCTCTGATATTATACGAGGATGGAGAAAGGTGTTATATTCTTTGCCCTGTAGGGCTTGGTGTAGGATCAAAAGTTATAGCTTCGGAAGTTGCTCCTACCGAGTCGGGAAACGCACTTTCTCTTAAAGCCATTCCGGTAGGAACCCCGGTTCACAATATAGAACTGACAAAGGGTAAAGGTGGCCAGATAGTTAAAGGGGCAGGAAGCGTGGCAGTGGTTTTTGGAAAAGAAGATAAGTGGGTTTTGGTTAAGCTTCCGTCGGGAGAGATAAGAAGGTTTGATCCGGAATGTATGGCGGAAATAGGTCAAATCGGAAATGTTGAGTCCAAAAATAAAGTCATTGGAAAAGCCGGAAGAAACAGACACAAGGGAATCCGCCCAAGCGTCCGTGGAGTAGCCATGAACCCACATTCCCATCCGCACGGAGGAGGAGAAGGAAGAAGTAGTGTCGGAATGAAATACCCGAAGACTGTTTACGGGAGACGCGCAGTCGGAAAAACCAGAGGGAAAAAGAGATATTCCAATCGTTTGATAATTCAAAGAAGAGGAGGAAAATCAGTACTAGGCTAATATGGCAAGAAGTTCTAAAAAAGGGCCTTTTGTAGACCCGATACTAGTTAAAAAAGTTGAAAAAGGAATGGGACTTAAAGAAAGTTCTATTAAGACGTGGTCAAGAAGGTGTCAAATTTCACCGGATTTTGTCGGTAAATATTTCCAGGTTCATAACGGACATATTTTTATTGATGTTTTTGTAACTGAGGATATGGTTGGTCACAGACTTGGAGAATTTTCACCCACAAGAACATTTAGAGGACATGGAGAAATTGTAAAGCGCACAATGGATAAGACCTAACATGAAGAATATGAATAATCAAAAAGAATTTAAAGCAATACAAAAATATTTATTGATGAGCCCCAGGAAAGTAAGGCTTGTTGTTGGGGTAATCAAGAAAATGAAGCCGGCGGAAGCCGTTGAAAAATTGCCTTTTGTACAAAAAAGGGCAGCGGGGGATCTTAGTAAAGTGATCAAAAGCGCGATTGCCGCAGCTAAAGCTCAAGGAGTTTCTGATACGGATTTGGTTTTCAAAGAAATTCAAATCGGTGAAGGGCCCCGTCTCAAAAGAGGCAAACCCGTCAGCCGCGGCATGTGGCATCCCTTCAAAAGAAGAATGAGCCATATCAGGGTCGTGTTAATGACCGTAGAAAAACCCGTCGTTGTCGAAAAGACAGAAAAAATTGAGGTAAAAGAGAAAGGAGAAAAAAATGGGGCAAAAAGTTAACCCAACCGGTTTCAGAATTGGCACTTTTCTTCCTTGGAAATCAAGGTGGTTTGCTGATAACAACAGCTTTAAACAGTTTTTGATTGAGGATATCAGGATAAGAAAGGAACTGACTAAAAAGCTTAAACTCGCCGGAATTACAGGAGTTGAAATTGAAAGGTCGCCAAAAAGTATTGTTGTTACGATTACAGTAAGCCGTCCGGGTGTTGTAATCGGCAGAGGGGGAACCGGAATTGAAGATGTTAAAAAGTATATTTTAGGAATCATGAATGATGTCAGGAAAAAGACAGTTAAAGATCTTAAAATTGATATCCGAATTAATGAGGTCAAAAGTCCCGAACTTTCGGCGTATTTAGTTGCAGAAAGAATTGTTAGCGAGATGGAGAGAAGAATTCCCCACAGACGTGCAGTTCAAAAAGCAATTGAGAGAGTTATGGCGTCAGGAGCTCTGGGAATAAAAGTGGTTTTGGCAGGCCGTATAAATGGTGCCGAAATATCCCGTGTCGAGAAATTTCATCAAGGATCGGTTCCGTCCCAGACTTTGCGCGAGAATATAGACTATGCTCAGGTTCCGGCACTTTTAAAAAGAGGATATGTGGGAGTTAAGGTGTGGATACATAAAAAGGCTGAAGCCTAATCAAAAAAATGTTGCAACCAAAAAGAAGAAAATACATAAAAGATTTTAGAGGTAGACGTAGAGGTGCTGCTACCCGTGGAAATTCGATTTCATTCGGAGACTATGCAATGAAAGCGCAAGAAGTTGCTTGGATAACTTCTGCTCAAATTGAGTCAGCCAGAAGAACGATTACACACTCTTTGAAAAGAGGCGGAAGAGTTTGGGTCAGAGTTTTTCCGGATAAACCAATCACAAGTCGCCCCGCAGGAAAAAGAATGGGTGGAGGAAAAGGAGATATCTCAACCTATGTTGCGGTTGTTAAACCAGGATTTATCCTTTTTGAGGTTGCAGGTGCCGAAGAAGGGGCAATTAGGGAAGCATTTAGGAAAGCTTCCGCAAAGCTACCTATCGACATAAAAGTAGTCAGCAGGGGGGGAAAATAACAATGAAAAGAAAAGAATTTAACGATTTAAGAGGAAAAAACATACAGGGGTTGGAAAAAATTGCTTTGGAAAAAAAACTTGAAGCAGAAAAAGCAAAAATGAAGATGCTTGGTGGAAAAGAGAAAAATTTGAAAGTGCGCAAGAATTTAGCCAAGGAAATTGCTAAAATACTAACCCTGGTTCGTGAAAAAGAAATAATTGAGAGTTTGCAACTAAAATCCTCCCCCGCCGAGGTTTCGGATGGACAGGAGAAAAAAACTAAATAACTATAAAATATTATGAAAATTTTTAACGGTAAAGTAATCGGAGTCAAACAGGCAAAGACTGCAACTGTTGCCGTGGAGAGAATGAAAATACACCCGATTTATAAAAAGAGGTTTGTAAGGTCAACTAAATATCAAGTTCATGATGAAATTGGAGTTAAGGTGGGCGATGTTGTGAAGTTTGCGGACAGCAAACCTTACTCCAAATCTAAAAAATGGAAAATTGTGCAGGTGGTTGGTGATAAAAAGGAGGTTAAAAAATAAGCAAAGCTTATTTATGATAAAACAATGGTACAACTAAGAACAATGTTGGTTCCGGCAGACAATAGCGGTGCTAAGAGAATAATGATTATTGGCGTTCCCGGCAGAGTCGGTAGATTTGCCACTTTGGGAGATGTGGTTCTTGGAGTTGTAAAAGATGCGGATCCGGCAGGAGTCGTCGCCGATCACGAGAAAGTCAAAATTCTCATAGTCAGAACTCACAAAGAAGTTAGAAGAAAAGACGGAAGTTATATCAGATTTGATGATAATGCAGGTGTTGTAATCGATAAGCAGGGACTTCCCAGAGGGACCAGGATTTTGGGACCCATCGCAAGGGAAATTAAAGAAGCAGGCTACAATAAAATAGCATCGCTTGCCCGCGAAGTAGTATAAGCAAAGCTTGCAACTTATGAAGTTGTAAATAAAAATATGTTGAAATTTAAAATAGGAGATACAGTCAAAATAACGGCAGGAAAAGACAAAGGGAGAGAGGGTAAAATTGAAAAAATTCTATCTGGCGAGTTAAAAGCCCTGATTCCCGGAGTTAACCTTTACAAAAAACACGTCAAAGGATTTGGCGATGTAAAAGGTGGAATTTATGATATTCCAAGACCATTGGGTTTTGGTAAAATTGCCATTATTTGTCCTAAATGTAAAAAAATGACAAGAGTAGGGTTTAAATTTGCAGGCGAAGAAAAGGTCAGAATATGTAAAAAATGCGGAAAGGAAATGGATACAAAATAAAGTTATGATAACAAGATTACAGGAAAAATACGAAAAAAAGGTTAAGAATGTTTTAGCCAAGGAGTTTGGTACTAAAAATACGTTTGCAATTCCGAAAGTTGAAAAAGTTGTTGTTAATGTAGGAATAGGAAATCTTTCAAAAAACCAGCAACAAACAGATGCTTTGAAAAAGGATTTGGCGACGATTACAGGACAAGCCCCATCAGTTCGCAACGCAAAAGTGTCAATTGCCTCTTTCTCGCTTCGTGCGGGAATGCCGGTAGGGCTTAGTGTGACCTTAAGAGGCGGACGAATGTACTCTTTCTTGGACAGGCTTTTTTCGATAGTTTTGCCCCGTCTGAGGGACTTTAGAGGGGTGTCTTTAAAATCCTTTGACGAAATGGGAAACTACACTCTGGGACTGGAAGAACACACAGTATTTCCTGAAATAGATTCGACCAAAAGTGCAAGTGCCCATGGATTTGAAGTTACAATTGTTACGACTGCCAAAGACAAGGAACAATCAAAAAGACTATTGGAATTAATGGGTATGCCGTTCCAAAAAGATTAATAGTTTTAAATTAAATAAAAATATGTCGACAACAGCAAAAGAAGTTAGAGAAACAAAAAAATTAAAGTTTAAGGTAAGATACCACAACAGGTGTCAAATCTGCGGAAGGTCGCATGGCTATATGCGCAGGTTTGGTCTTTGCAGACTTTGTTTCAGAGAACATGCCTTGAGAGGAGAAATCCCGGGGGTTAGAAAGGCGTCCTGGTAAACCCGGCAAAAAAATGAAAATAAAACAAACAGTAACAAACTATTCGGTAGGAGACTTTTTGATTAGAATCAAAAATGTCGCAATGGCAAAAAACAAGGAAGTGACGGTTACCTCCAACAACCAAATAGTTGCCGTTGCCGAAGCTCTTAAAAAAATGGGATTTTTGGATGAAGTAAAGAAGGAAAAAGGAGTTTTGACCGCAAGACTTACCTTTAAAGATAAGAAACCGAGACTGATGGACATAAAACTCATTTCAAAACCCGGTCTTAGGGTTTATATGGGAGTTGACGAACTTGAAGAAAAAAAGAGTCCTTCCGTTCTTTTGGTTTCGACACCAAAAGGAGTGATTTCGTCTTTGAAAGCAATTAAAGATAGGGTCGGAGGAGAGGTAATCGCAGAGATTTGGTAACTATAATATAAATATATGAGCAAGATAGGAAAACAACCAGTTATTATACCAAGCGGAGTCGCTGTTAGTGTTGATGGACACACAGTTACCGTTACCGGTCCAAAAGGAACCCTGAAGAAGCATTTTGCTGCCGAGATTGCGGTAGAAGTAAACGATGGAAAGGTAATTGTCAGTGCCAAGGGTTCGGGAAAATATGTAATGTCCCTCTTTGGAACAACAAGGGCACTTATCAATAATGATGTGATTGGGGTTTCCACGGGTTGGAGTAAAAAATTGGAACTTGTCGGAACAGGATTTAAAGCAGAGCTTGTCGGACGCGATTTATCCTTAACTGTGGGATATTCCCATTCTATTAAAATTAACGCCCCCGAAGGGATTACTTTTAAAGTTGAAAAGACAATAATTACCGTTGACGGATTTGACAGAGAACTTGTTGGCCAGGTTGCTGCCAATATAAGAGCAGTGAGGCCGCCGGAGCCATATAAAGGAAAAGGTATTAAATATGTAGATGAGGTGATAAGGAGAAAAGCCGGTAAGGCTGCTGCAGCTAAAGCAGGTCCTGCCGCCTAATATATTATGAGTAATTTACAATTAAAAACAAAAAGATACGTTCAGAGGAAAGCAAGAGTCCGTGCAAGAATTACAGGGACGTCTAAAAGGCCGAGATTTTCGGTTTTCCGTTCCAATACGCATATTTATGGACAAATTATTAATGATGAGAAGAGTATCACTTTAGTTTCTTCATCTGACTTGACCGTCAAAGGAAAAACTAAGGAGACCAAGATTCAAATCGCCGGAAACGTCGGGGAAGATTTGGCAAAAAAGGCAATCGCCAAAAAGATTAAAAGTGTGGTTTTTGACAGAAACGGATTTAGATTCCATGGTAGAGTTAAGGCGTTGGCGGAAGGAGCCAGAAAAGGAGGACTGGAATTTTAAAATGGGAAACTTTAATAGAGGAAGAAGGAGTAATTACGAAGGAGCACCTAAAGAGTTTGAGGAAACGGTGGTTCAAATCAACAGGATTTCCAAAAAGACCAAAGGTGGAAACCAAATAAGGTTTTCCGCTCTGGTTGTTGTTGGAGACCGAAAAGGTAAGGTTGGAGTTGGACTTGCCAAAGCAACAGATGTCAGGAACGCCATTAGAAAAGCAATAGAGGCAGCAAAGAGAAAGCTGATTCTGGTTCCACTTGTCGGAACAACCGTTCCTTATTCCGTTAGTGAAAAGTTCTCAGCAGCCAAGGTTCTTCTCAAGCCGGCTCCCCCAGGATCCGGTATTATTGCAGGAGGCCCAATGAGAGTTGTTCTTGAAGCGGCCGGAATCAGGGATGCCGTCGGAAAGATTTTAGGAACGAAGAATAAGATTTCAAATGTTTATGCGACGCTGAAAGCGCTGGAAACAATTTCAGGAATCGTGGACATTAAGAGAAAAGTATAAATCTGAGCGAAGTAGAATAATAATATGGCAAATTTACCAAAAGTAATACAAAAGTCTAAGAAAAGAGTCGGTAGAGGAATGGGAAGCGGAAAAGGATCCCATACCACTGGGCGTGGTCAAAAAGGACAAAAAAGTAGAGGTACGATCGGAGTACTTTTTGAGGGAATGAAGATGAGAAAGTCTTTACTTAAAAGACTTCCCTTAATGCGCGGTAAAGGTAAATTCCATGCAAAAGCACGACCGGAAATAGTTAACTATAAAAGGCTCGAAAAGCTTACTGATGGAACAGAAATTACACTTGAGAAACTTGTCAAATTGGGTGTGGTAAACGGAAAGTTGGCAAAAATTAACGGAGTAAAAATTTTAAGTGTTGGTAAAAACCCAAAGAAATTTAAGTTCTCAGTTCCTACTTCAGGAAAGGTTATTACTGTTACCGCCTCCTCCGAGAAGCCTGCCGAAAAAGAGGTTAAAACTTCAAAATAAAAGATTACCTTACAGGGGAATTTATGTGGAAGTGAATAAAAACTAAATTTCCTTTGTATTTTATTTCTTCTTCTGCGACATCAACCGGAATTTCCTGAACCGATTTGAGAATTTTGTATGAATAACTCCAGTTGCCCTCTGTCGATTCGGCATCTGTGTCTAACCTGGTTTTTTCTCCCAATTGGTTAACAAAGAAAACCAGCTTTCTAATGACATCTTTTCCAGTTAAACCTATTTTTATTAATTCTTCTTCATGTAGAGAGCCACCTGCGTAAACCCTAGTGGCTTTTTTGCCATCCGGAGTTTCAACAAGTTCCTGCCCACCGCCATTTTGGTGCGCTGCCCATTCATCGTGATATTTTCCTTCCGGTCCCTGGTAATCACTTGTTTCCAAAGTGTGTCCAGCACGATCTACTAGTCCTTTGACACTTCTGCCAACATAACCCTCACCAAGTCCTTTCGCTAATATATCTCTGATTTTCTTGTCCACAGCCCATATTATATCAAATTAAGAAGGGATTTGACGTTTGGGGGGTTTGAAATGCCATTTTCCATTAACCTCACCAAAACTCGCCCCTGGTATGCCAAGTGGCACTTGACATATATGTATGAAAAATGTACATATATTGTATGAGTACAATAAATATCTCATTGCCAGACAAATTAAAAGAAGCGGGTGAAGATTTGGTTAAGGCAGGTTTCTATTCATCGTTTAGTGATCTGGTTCGTGATTCTCTCAGAAATTCTATAGAAAAGACCAATCTCGATCAGCTCTATTTAGAAGCAAAGAAAGATTTAAAGACAGGAAAGGCAACTGTTTTGAAAAACAAGGGCGATGTTGAAAAGTATATGAAATCTATTAGATAATGATTTCGTATGTACGAAGTCGTTCTCTCAAAATCCTTTAAAAAGGAATTAGAGAAACAGATTAATCATAATCGTAAATTGCATGGCCAAGTTGAAAAAACTCTACTTCTCCTAAATACGAATGTTAACAGTAGATCATTAAGACTTCATAAGTTGTCCGGCATGGAATACTGGTCTGTTTCAGTAAATGAAAGTTATCGAATAAAAATTAAAATTGAAGACAATTATATATACTGTTTAAAGTTTGGAACGCATAACGAAGTATATTAATAAATATATGCCTAAGCCTTCCAAGAAAAAGAAATTTTCTTTCAAAAAAGCTCTGGTTGCAATTGGCGCGATTGGAATAATTGCCGGGTCAGCCACTGTTACCAAAAGGGTAATAGATCCTGGGGAAATAGTAACCGAAGTAATAGATGGTGATACATTCAGAATAGAAAACGGACAATCGATACGTTTATTTGGAATAGACGCACCGGAACTTCAGTATTGTTTTGGTGAGGAAGCGAAAGATGCTCTTTCCAGCAAAGTCTTTGGTAAAAAAGTAATTCTAAAAGGTCTTAAGACAGATATTTATAAGCGGATTCAGGCGTTTGTATACGTTGACGGAGAATTTGTTAATGAATATATGTCCAAGAACGGTTTTGCTTATTATGATGGCAATAAAACCGAGACTTCAGAGATCATTAAGGAAACCAGCTATTATGCAAGAGACAATAAATTAGGAATTTTTTCGGAAGAATGTTCTCCAACGGTTCCGATAAAGAAGAACTGCGGTATAAAAGGTCAGATTTCCCATGATTTGAATAAATACATATATATGTTGCCCGGGTGTCGCGATTACGATCAAACAAAAGTTGAAAGATATCGGGGGGAAGATTGGTTCTGCACAGAGAATGAAGCCAAAGCCGCGGGTTTTGTTAAGTCCTCCAACTGCCAGTAAACACAGCTGTTTTTAGGATCACTTTTGGGATATAATCGTGAATACGTATGTTTAAGTCGATTGCTCAATTTTTTGTAAAAGCCGCCAAAACCCGCTCTATCAGGAAAAAATTAATTATAACGGGGATAATACTTGTCGTTTTTAGACTCGCGGCCCACATTCCCGCTGCCGGAATTGATAGAGATACTCTTTCGGCACTTTTCTTGGGAAGCCCGCTTTTGTCGCTTCTGGATGTTTTTTCGGGTGGAACTTTGGCCAACTTTTCAATTTTGGCACTGGGCTTGAACCCCTACATTAATGCTTCGATTATTTTTCAGCTTTTGGGCTATGTTGTTCCGTCAATTGCTGAACTTCAAAAAGAGGGCGAATATGGCCAGGAAAAAATAAACCAATACACCCGTCTTGTAACAATACCCCTGGCAGCTGTTCAAGCATTTGGTATGTATGCCCTTCTTAAGGGGCAAAATATTATTACAGGATTAAGTCCAATTGATCTTTTTTCCTTGGTTATCACAATGACGGCAGGTACTGTTTTTGCTGTTTGGCTCGGGGAATTGATTACCGAGTACGGCTTCAAAAACGGAGTCTCTATACTTATCTTTGTCGGTATTATTGCCAGACTCCCCGTGATTCTGAGCCAATCGGCAAGTATCTTTCAGTCACAGGATATTTTCAAAATGATTATATTTTTTGCGGTACTGGTCCTAATCGTCGGCCTTGTTGTCTTTGTTGGCGAAGCAACCCGTCAAATTCCGATACATTATGCAAAAAGAAGAACGGAATCCGGACTCGCGGCATCTTCCTACCTTCCCATAAGACTTAATCAGGCGGGAGTTATCCCTATTATTTTTGCCGTATCTTTAGTGCTTATACCTTCTATGATAGGACAGTTTTTGTCGAATGCTTCCAACATACAAATTGCCGGTATTGCCAGAACAATGAGTACGGCATTTAGTCCTCAATCTGTTCTTTATAATGTCGTTTATTTCTTCTTGGTTTTCGGATTTACATATTTTTATACGGCGGTAGTTTTTAACCCCGAAAAAATTTCTGAAGATTTACAAAAAGGCGGCGGTTTTATTCCGGGAATAAGGCCGGGGAAAGAAACTGAAAAATATCTATCTCACATTCTTTCAAGAATTACCGTTGTGGGAGGAGCATTCTTGGGGCTTATTGCGGTGCTCCCCTCCCTTTTCCAGAACTTTGTCGGTGCTTCAAACATGGCAATAGGAGGGACAAGTATTTTGATCGTTGTCTCTGTTGTTCTGGAGATTGTCCGTGAAATAGAAGGTGAACTGGTAATGGAAAGGTACGAGGGGTTTATTTAACATGAATATCGTTTTACTTGGTTCTCCCGCTTCAGGAAAAGGTACTCAGGCCGAAATCTTATCTAAAAAGTTTAATCTTTTTCATCTCTCGACGGGAGACATTGCCAGAAAGCTGGCAGAAACTGACCCGAGAATTAAAGAAATTATCAACTCGGGAAAATTAATCCCTCCGGAAGAAATAACGATGCACGTGTTGGATTTTTTGGAAAACAAAAAGCCAGACCTTAGGGATATTCTCTTTGAAGGTTTTCCGAGATTTATATCTCAATATGAAGCTTTAGACAATTTTCTGAAAAGCAAAGGGGATGACATTGACGTTGTAATTTCTTTAGAAGTTCCAATGGACGTGGCAATTAAAAGAATTTCAGCAAGGTGGATGTGCAGCGGCTGCGGTGAAATTTTTAATACAGAGTCAAAACCTCCAAAAAGCTTCGGAGTTTGCGACAAATGCAGTGGCACACTTGTCCAGCGGGATGACGATAAACCTGAAGCAATCAAAACAAGATTCGAGTATTATCTTCAAAATACAAAAGAGTTAATTGATTATGCAGACGTCAAAGGGAATCTTACAAAAGTGAACGGAGATCGTCCCATTGAGGAAATTGCGAAAGACCTGGAAGAAATAGTTCGGAAGGCGAAAGAAGATGATCAAAATTAAATCTCCGGGAGAAATTCAAATTATGAGTGAGGGGGGTATCAGGCTTGGTAGAATTAAGAAAACATTAGCCGCTGCGGTTAAGCCGGGCGTGACGGCTCTCGATATCGAAAACTTGGCGATGAAGTTAATAAAAGAGGAAGGAGTCGAGCCATCTTTTGATAAAGAACCCAATTATTACTGGGCGACATGTATAAATATAAACGAAGGTCTAGTGCACGGAATTCCAACATCCGATGTTATTTTTAAAAACGGTGACATAGTCAGTATTGATGTTGGAATTTATTACAAGGGTTTTCATACAGATACATCTATTACTGTTGGGGTAAGCCCCGCACCGGAAGTTAAAAAATTTTTAGGTACGGGAGAACTGGCTTTGCAAAAAGCCCTGAAAGAAGTTAAAGAAGGCAACTATATCTATGATATTTCGAATGCAATACAGCAAGTTGTTGAGGGTGCGGGATATTCAACCATAAAAGCGCTTGTTGGGCATGGGGTGGGCCGTAAACTCCACGAAGATCCGCAAATTCCCTGTTTTGTGCCCGGAAGGGTTGAGGATAGTCCCGTAATCAAAAAGGGAATGGTACTGGCAGTTGAAGTAATGTACGCAGCGGGATCCGACAAAGTTGAGATCTTGGAAGACGGATGGACAATTGCTATGCGTGATGGTAAAATATCAGGACTTTTCGAGGATACAGTTGCCGTAACGGAAAAAGGAGCACAAGTTTTAACGAGATGAAAACCAAGAATGTAGTTGAGGTAGATGGTACAGTTTCTGCCGCCCTTCCCAACACAATGTTCAGAGTTGAGCTTGTGGATGGCAAGGTCATTTTGGCAACATTGACCGGGAGAATGCGCAGGAATTACACAAGAGTTTTTCCGGGAGACAGGGTGAAAGTCGAAATGACACCTTACGACGAAGGTAGAGGCCGAATAGTGTACAAATATTGATATAAAATATATGAAAGTTTTAAGTTCGATAAAAGCCAGATGTAAGGACTGTAAGATTGTTAGGCGCAAAGGCGTTTTATACGTCATTTGCAAAAATCCCAGGCATAAGCAGCGTCAGGGATGACGAAAACAAGCCAGGATTAATTTCCTATTTATTAAAACATGACAAGAATTGCCGGCATTGATTTACAAGATAATTGGAAAGCAAATTATGCTCTCACCAAAATTAGAGGGTTAGGCTGGACTTTGTCCGAAAAAGTTTTAAAAGATTGTGGCATTGATATCAAAAAAAGAGTATCGGATTTGTCCAGTGAAGAAATTTCAAAAATAAACACAGAACTTGAAAAATATCAAATAGAAGGTGATATAGCCAGAGTAGTTAGGGAAAACATTCAGAGACTGCAAATAATCGGTTCGTACCGTGGTATGAGACATGTGAGAGGTCTTCCGGCAAGAGGACAAAGAACAAGAACAAACGCCCGTACAAAACGCGGAAAAAGAAAGACAGTGGGAGCCTTTAAGAAAGAAATGCTGTCCAAGATGACTGCGAACAAAGACGAAAAAGCAAAATAACAATATGGCGACTAAAGCTAAAAAAACAATCAATAAGGAAGTCGGTTTGGGTAGGGTTTACATTTCCGCTTCCTTTAACAACACCTTGGTAACCGTTACCAACACCCAAGGAGAAACTTTAGCTTGGGGATCCTCAGGCGCATCCGGGTTCAAAGGTACAAGGCGCGCAACACCATTTGCCGCAACAAGTGCGGTTGAAAAAGTGATAAATAAGGTTAAAGATGTGAATGGGGTTAATGAAGTTGAAATTTATGTTAAAGGTCCCGGTGCGGGACGCGATGCAGCTTTAAGAGCCATAAAGGCTACGGGAGTTAAAATTTCCTTGATTGCAGATATTACACCGGTTCCACATAACGGACCAAGACCGAAGAAGAAACGCAGAGTCTAAAATTTAAAAATATATGGCAAAATACGTCGGACCAAAAGACAGATTGAGCAGGCGCGAAGCATTTGACATTTTCAGTGCAGGCGCAAAGTTAACCAGACTTAATGTTCCCCCTGGAGTCCATGGACCAAAGGGGACGGGGGGCTCTTCTCAGTATGGTAAACAGCTTCGTGAGAAACAAAAAGTTAAGAGAATTTATGGCATCTTGGAGAAGCAGTTTAGGAGATACGTTGATGAAGCCTCCAAATCCAGAGGAAATACCGGGGAGGCACTCTTGGTTAGCCTTGAAAGACGTCTTGATAATGCCGTTTTTAGACTGGGCTTTGCTCCTAGCAGGCCGGCAGCCAGACAAATCGTTTCTCATAGGCACATTTTAGTGAATGGCCAGAAAGTAAACATACCCTCATTTAGTTTGAAAATTGGAGATGTAGTTACACTAGATGCCAAAGCTTCAAATATACCTGAGGTTAAAAATGCTTTTGATCAAAAAGACCTAAAAATCCCATCCTGGCTTGAAAGAAAAGCACTTGTCGGCAAAGTTTCATCGTACCCGAAGCGTGAGGATATAACTGAGTCAGTAAGCGAGCAGGATATTGTTGAGTTCTACTCGAGGTAATACAGGGAGATGGGTTAGTATTCCATTCCCAGTCCGGGAAGATCGTGTTGAAATCAGCTTGAGGGTAGGATATAATACCTACATTCGTTATAACAATAAATATGAACGAGCCAACTTTTGAAATAAAGGAAGAAAAGAAAGAAACCAATTACGGCAGATTTGCCATCACCCCCCTCGAACAGGGATATGGGCTTACTATCGGTAATGCATTAAGAAGGGTTCTTTTGGTATCTCTTCAGGGTATGGCTGTTACCTCCGTTAAAATTGCCGGCGTTAAGCATCAATTTTCTACTTTGTCGGGAATGAAGGAAGATACGGTCGAATTCATCCTTAACCTCAAAAAAGTCAGATTCTCGGGAAGTACGGATAAATCAGTTAAGGCAACTTTGGAAGTGAACAAAGCCGGTGAATTCACAGCCAAGGAAATTAAAGTTGGCGGGGGAATCGAAGTTGCAAACCCCGATCTTGTTTTAGGCACTCTCAATAAAGGATCAAAACTTTCGGCCGAAATAACAATTGAAAGCGGTACTGGTTTTTCGCCTGCAGAGGACAGGCCATCTGACACAATCGGCCTTATTCCGGTTGACGCATCTTTTTCACCCGTAAAAAGAGTAAGTTATAAAATTGAAGAAACCCGCGTCGGCAGACTGACAAATTACGACAAGCTTATTTTGGAAATTTGGACCGATGGGACAATTGAAGCCAGCAGTGCAATTACGGATTCGGCAAAAACATTAATGAGTTACTTTGCCCAAATCGTTAACCCTAAAGTAGTAGAAAAACAAGAAGAAGCCCCCAAGGATGAGTTGGGACTCACCGGTAAACTTTCAGTTGAAGAGATTGGACTTCCAACAAGAGTAGCCAATGCTTTGATTAAGGCAGGTTTTGAAACAGTTGAACAGCTTGCCCATGCAAAGAAAGAAGATTTGGTAAAAGTCAGAAACCTCGGTGAAAAATCCCTCAAAATTGTAGCTGCAGCACTCGGAACAAAAGGTGTCGAGTTCCTCGCAATTAAGTAAAACCTATGAACAAGAAAGTGTTCGGAAGAAAACTTTCCCGATCCCGTCCGGCTAGAGAAGCCCTGTTTGCCTCTTTAGCGAAGGCATTGATCATGAATGGGAAAATAGTAACCACTCGCGCAAAAGCAAAGGCGGTTATAGGGAGTGTGGAAAAAATGGTAACCCTTTCTAAAAAGGGAGGTCTTGCATCGAGGAGAAAGGTTTTGGGAAAGTTGGACAACAAAAGAGAAGCAACTGAAGTTCTTTTTAAAAACATCGCCAAAGCTTTTTCCGAGAAAAGCTCAGGTTTTGTAAGGTCTATTTCTCTTCCAAGGAGAGTTGGTGACAACGCACAAATGGTAAGATTGGAGTGGACGGAGAAAATTGAGTATGACACAAAAGTAAAAGAGGAAAAAAAGTCTAAAAAAACAATAAAAAAAGAAGAAAAGAAAGAAATTAAAAAAGTTATCAAAAAAGGAGAAAAATGAAAACATTTCAACCAACACCAAAAGATATTAAAAGAAAATGGCACTTAGTTGATGCCAAAGACGAAATCCTGGGAAGACTTGCAACCAAAGTTGCAGAATTTTTGACCGGTAAGGGGAAAACAACATTTAGCCGCCATATGGATACGGGGGATTATGTTGTTGTAATTAATGCAGAAAAAATAATGGTTTCCGGCAGGAAAGCATCACAGAAAGTTTACAGGACCCACTCGGGTTATCCTTCAGGATTTAAAGAAAAATCTTATGACATGGTAATGAGATCACATCCCGAAAGAATAATCGAGCACGCGGTTTCCGGCATGATTCCCGATAATCGTTTAAAAAGTGACAGGATGTTGAGACTTAAAGTAGTAGTCGGAGATAAAAATCCATATGAGGCAGAATTTAAGAAAGAAAACAAAGTTTCGACTTTGTCGTAAAAATGACAAAAATTAAAAAAATTGATTATATATTTGCAATCGGGAGAAGGAAAGAAAGCTCCGCCCGCATCAGGCTCTATCGTGGAAAAGGGGAAAACACAGTCAATGGAATGCCCGCCTCAAAGTATTTTCCGGGAGAGCTCAATGCAAAAGTAATTGCCAAACCATTTGGAGCTACAGAGACATCCGACAAATATTATTTTTCGGCAAAGGTTGCAGGGGGCGGAAAAGAAGGACAGCTGAATGCCCTTACTTTGGGAATTTCCAGAGGTCTTGTAAAAGTTGCGCCTGATAAAAATAAAATTATTTTGAAGAAATTGAATCTTTTAACCAGAGACTCCAGGGAGAGACAAAGAAGGATGGTTGGTAAGGGCGGAAAAGCCAGACGCGCCAAGCAAAGTCCGAAGCGTTAAAAAACAGTTGAAATTCTGAGCGCTGTCGAAGGATGATCCCCAAAAAAGATAAGCTTCTATACTAAACACGGCTTGCCTCTCGGTATTTTTAATACCTCGTGGTAAAATGGCTTTGAATTACGGGGTGTAGTTCACCGGTAGAATAGGCGCATGGGGTGCGTCTGAACTCGGTCCAATTCCGAGCACCCCGACTAGAATCAATTTTCCCCATTGAATTATTTTAACCGCCGTTGTAAAAGATAGAGACAATGCCAAAATCAAAAAAACCTGAAATTGAAGCTCCGGTTAAGCAGGAAGGAAGCTCCGCAAAACTTCAAGCGATAAGGCTTGCGATGGACCAGATTGAAAAACAATATGGAAAAGGATCCATTATGCGTTTGGGTGGGGATTCCGGCGAAAAATACAAGATTGATGTGATTTCCACGGGTTCATTGGCGGTCGATTTGGCACTGGGTGTTGGAGGGCTTCCCAGAGGCCGTATAGTCGAAATCTACGGTCCTGAAGCCTCAGGGAAGACCACTCTAGCCCTTTCTGTTGTTGCTGAGGCTCAGAAGCACGGTGGACAGTGTGCGTTTGTAGATGCCGAGCACGCGCTTGACCCTGTCCGTGCCGAGATCCTTGGAGTCGACCTTGACAACCTTCTTATGTCCCAACCCGACACGGGTGAGCAGGCTTTGGAAATTACGGAAACTTTAATCAGATCCGGTGCAATTGATGTTGTGGTAGTTGATTCTGTTGCAGCCCTTGTACCGAGGGCGGAACTTGAAGGGGAAATGGGAGATGCTGTCATGGGAATGCAGGCGCGCCTTATGTCTCAAGCGTTAAGAAAACTAACCGGAGCAATTTCCAAAAGTAAAACCGTTCTAATATTTACCAACCAGCTTAGACAAAAAATCGGAGTTATGTTTGGTAATCCGGAAACAACTCCGGGAGGATTAGCTCTTAAATTCTACTCATCCGTGAGAATCGATCTTAGAAGAATAGAGGTCCTTAAAGACGGGGAGAAAGTGATCGGTTCAAGACATCGTGCCCGCATTGTCAAAAACAAAGTCGCACCCCCGCTTCGCGTTGCCGAGTTTGACATAATGGAGTCTGAAGGAATCAGTAGAGGCGGAGGAATTTTGGATGTGGGACTTGAACTTGGGCTTATCGGTAAAAGCGGTTCATTCTTTAATTATGAAGACAAACCCATAGCTCAAGGTAAGGAAGCCGCCAAACTTTATTTGAGAGATAACCCCAAGATTGCAGACGAAATCGACAAAAAAATCCGCGATATGGTAGCTTCAGGGAAAAAACTTCCAAAAGAAATTGGAGAAGAAAAGGAAGACTGATCTTTCGGCATATGCCAACCGTTACCCTGCTTAAGCCTCAAAAAAACGGCAAAAGAGTCAACGTCTATCTTGACGGAGTCTTCAGTTTCGGAATTGATCTTGATAATCTTGTTTTATCTAATATTAAAATAGGCGCGGAGTTGACCGACGATGAAGTTAAAAAAATAGTCAGGAAAGCTGAATTTCAAAAAACCCTGGACAGACTTCTCAGATTTACGATGATCAGGCCCAGAAGCGAAAAAGAAATAAACGACTACCTGAAAAAGAAAAAAGTTCATGAAAGTCTCTGGAAAGATCTTTTTGACAAGTTGAAGCATTTTGAGCTTTTGGACGATGCAAAATTTACTAAATGGTGGGTGGATCAGCGCCTCGCCTTCAAAAAAATTTCTACAAGGGTGTTGAAACTTGAACTCGGTAGTAAGGGTATAAGTAAAAATATCATCGATGATGTACTAGAAAAAACTCCGATTGATGAGGAAAAAATGGCCAGAGAGCTTTTGGAAAAAAGAGCCTATAAATGGGACAACCTGGATCCAAAAGTTGCCAAACAAAAAAAGTTTCAATATTTGGCAGGAAAGGGGTTTAGTTGGGACATTATTGAAAAAGTGGTCATAAAAAGGTAGAATATACCTTAAGAGTCAAAGAATATGGTAAAGGATACTCAAATTTCAGCTTCTTTTGCCGCAGGTCTTATCTAAAGACTATTTCTTCTTTGGCTCAAATTAAATTATGAATACGCGTGACGAATATATTGATAAATTAAGCAAGGTTGCAAAAATGACCCCTGATGAGGCTAAAAGAGTCCTCCTTGATGAAGTTCAAAAAGACTTAACCGGTGAAATTGCCAAGAAAATTAGGGCTGCCGAAGAGAAAATTAAGGAAGAAGCTCACGACAAAGCGGAAGAAATCCTAATAGATGCCATGAAGCATGGGGCAACCGAATATACAGCTGAGTACACAGTTTCTTCGGTAAAAGTTCCCAACGAGGATGTTAAGGGCAGAATCATCGGTGCCGGGGGTAGGAACATTAGAACTTTTGAAAAAGAAGCCGGGGTTGAAATTGAAATCGACGAAACAGACGAAATCAGACTTTCATCGTTTGACTCTGTAAGACGCGAAATTGCCAGGCGAGCTCTGGATATTTTAATTAAAGATGCCCGAATTCAGCCGTCAAGGATTGAAGAAGTAATACGTCAAGTGAAAACCGAAATGGAGGATGTCCTTCTTGAGGAGGGAAAGAAGGTTACTCACGAATGTGGTGTTTACAATTTATCCGTCGAACTTATGCGCATGATTGGCCGTTTCAGGTTTAGAACTTCCTATGGTCAAAATCTCGGAATTCACACTATTGAAGAAACCAGAATGGGAGTTGCTATTGCAAATGAAATCGGGGCAAATGCAGATGTGGTAAGACTTGGATGTTTACTCCACGATATTGGGAAAGTGATTACAAATGAAGAAGGAAACCATATTGAACTTGGTGTGAATTTGCTTAAAAAATATGGAATTCCCAAAGAAGTCATAGCTTGTGTGGCGGAACATCATGAAGACAGGCCTTTTTCCAGCAATGAAAGTGTAATTGTTTGGATGGCGGACGCCATTTCCGGAAGCAGGCCCGGTGCCCGCTACGAGCCGCACGAAGATTATGTTAAAAGAATGAGTACGATAGAGGATGTTGCGAAAGGTTTTCCCGGAGTGGATGTTGCCTTTGCATTTCAAGCGGGTCGTGATGTCCGTGTAATTGTTAATCCGGATGAGGTCGATGACGATAAACTAACCGTATTGGCGCATGACATTGCCAGAAAGCTGGAAAAAGAAGCAGAATACGCGGGACAAATCAAAGTTTCCGTTATCCGCGAAGTCAGAGCCACAGAAACAACTTCAGCAAAATAAATTGTTTTTCTTGACATTTTATAAATCTTGCCGTATTCTTGAGGCAATATGACAAAAGCAGAACTTCTTGACCAGGTTGCCAGAAAGGCACACCTAACCAAAAAAGCGGCAGAAGAGGCAATTGATGTTTTTTTGGATGAGGTTGGCAGAGTTCTTAGTAAAGGCGAAAAAGTTGTTCTTTCCGGATTTGGAACTTTTAGGGTGATTTCGATGAAAGGTAAAACCGTTAAAATTCCAAAAACAGAAAAGTTGGTTACGATCAAGACCCACAGACTTCCGAGATTTACTCCGGGTAAAAAACTCAAAAGACAAGTCTCCCGATAATTATTAATTTATAATTATTCGATGGTATACTCTAGCTATGGATAGAGCCATAATTGTCGATGGTTTAGTAAAAGATTTTGAAGTTACGGAAAGGGAACCGGGACTGACAGGTGCTTTTAAATCCCTTATTTCTCCCAAGAAAAAAATAGTTAATGCACTTAAGGGAGTTTCTTTTTCAATTCAACCGGGTGAGCTTGTTGGTTTTATAGGACCAAACGGTGCAGGGAAGACTACAACATTAAAAACACTTTCAGGTCTTTTGTATCCGACAGCCGGTTTTGTGGAAGTTTTGGAATTTGATCCCTGGAAGAGAAATCCTGAGTTTTTAAAACAAATCTCTCTTGTGATGGGGCAGAAAAACCAGCTTTGGTGGGATCTTCCCGCAATAGAAACCTTTGAACTGAACCGTGCAATTTATGATATTCCGACGCGTTCATATAATGAAAACCTGAAGGAATTAACGGAGCTGCTGGACGTCGAGAAACTTCTCAATACGCCTGTCAGAAAACTTTCTTTGGGGCAACGCATGAGAATGGAACTGGTTGCTGCCCTCATTCACAAACCTAAAGTTTTATTTTTGGATGAACCGACAATTGGTCTTGATATCATTGCCCAGCAAAAAGTCCGCGATTTTATCTACGATTACAATCGCAAATATAACGCCACGGTTCTTCTGACATCCCACAATATGGGTGATCTTATCAACTTAGCAAGACGCGTAATCATCATCAATGACGGAAAAATTCTTTATGACGGGGCTTTTGAGGATCTGATTATGCAATATGCCAAAGAAAAAATTATTAAGGCGACCCTTTCCAACGAAAATAACATTTCCAATTTAGAAAAGATCGGAAAAATTAAAAAGTTATCTTTTCCTGAAGTAGTTCTTTCCGTTCCGCGTTCGGCTGCAGCTGTTGCCGCCTCGGAACTTTTGCAAAATTTTCCAGTTGATGACCTGACAATCGAAGAAATCCCGATTGAGGAAATTATCAGAAAAGCATTCAAAAGTGAACCGAAAAAATGAGAAAGTATTTGCAGATCTTCAAGATTTCCTTTGAGGAGGAATTTACCTACAGATTAAATTTCATTCTTTGGAGAATTCGAAACGTCATGCAAATTTTTCTTACCTACTTTATTTGGAGTACTGTTTATTCCGATCCGGCAAAGCAAATTTTTGGCTACGACAGAACAAAAATTTTAACTTACGTATTTGGAATAATGATAGTTAGAGCTTTGGTCCTATCAGCTCGGGCAATGGATGTATCAAATGACGTGGCAAGCGGAAACCTTTCAAATTATCTGACAAAACCGGTGAATTATTTTAAATACTGGTTTACAAGAGACATTTCAAGCAAAGTTTTAAATTTGATTTTCGCTACGGTAGAATTTATTTTGCTTTTTTTGGTTTTAAAACCCCCCTTTTTGTTTCAAACAAATATTGCCGTAATTTTGGCATTTTTAGTAAGCATAATCTTTGCGGTTATCATATATTTCCTGATTCTTTTTTTGCTTAGCTCAATCCCCTTTTGGATTCCGGAGATAGGTTGGGGCTCTCATTTCTTGGTTACAGTGGTAATTGTAGAGGCATTATCAGGTTCGCTTTTCCCGATAAATATTTTGCCCCAGGGTTTGCAGTCGATAATTTTAGCAACCCCTTTTCCGTATCTGATTTATTTTCCTGTTGAGGTGTATTTGGGTAATATTAGCGGTTGGGCTCTTTTTGGGGGTTTGATGGTTGCCGCGTCTTGGGTAGGAGTTTTATGGGTTTTTCTTAATGTTGTTTGGCAAAAAGGACTAAAAGTCTATCAGTCATTTGGGGGCTAATATTATGTTTAAAAAATATTTTAAGATTTGGTGGATGATGAGCAGAAATTCTTTTTCGGCGGTATTGGGACAAAAACTTGCCCTTTCGATGTTTTTAGTCGGAAAGATTTTTCGGTTTATTTTCTTTTTCCTTTTTTTGTATTTTCTTTTGAAAGGAACAGGAAGTCTGGCCGGCTATTCCGGCAACCAAATTATTTTCTTCTTTTTGACGTTTAGTCTGGTTGATGTAACAACACAGTTCTTGTTTAGAGAAGTTTATAAGTTTAGGCCAATGATAATAAAAGGGGATTTTGACTTGGTTTTGGTGAAGCCGCTTAATGCCCTTTTTCGGGTTCTCATGGGAGGGGCTGATGTCATTGATTTAATAACAATTCCACCGCTTGTTGTTTTAACAATCGTTTATGGTGTGAGTCTCCATCCGATGATGTCCGGAGTCTTGATTTATTTAATTTTATTAATAAACGGTTTTTTGATTGCCACGGCTTTTCATATAGCAATTCTGGCGTTTGCAATTGTCACTACAGAAGTCGACCATGCAGTGATGATTTACAGAGATTTAACTAATTTAGGAAGACTTCCTGTAGATATTTACAAAGAACCTCTAAAAGGATTTTTAACTTACTTAATACCTGTCGGAATTATGATGACGACTCCGGTAAAAGCCATGATTGGCAGTGCGAGTGTTCTTGGAATAATAATAGCTTTTTCGGCCGGTATTTTATCGATGCTTCTTTCTCTAAAGTTTTGGAATTTTGCTCTTACAAAGTATACTAGCGCCAGCAGCTAAAAATGAATAAATTATTGGTTGTTTGTGGCCCCACATCAACCGGAAAAACCGGCTTGGCAATTTCTCTTGCTAAAAAATTTAATGGGGAAATAGTTTCTGCCGACTCCCGCCAGGTCTACAAAGGTTTAAATATCGGAACGGGTAAAGATTTACCAAAAGGCGCAAAACTTAAATATTTGTGGATGAAAAGATTTGGCTATTATGAAATTAAGGACGTAAAAATTTGGGGATATGATTTGGCTGATTCAAGACACAGTTTTAGTGTGTCTCAATATTTAAAATTTGCCGAAAGGATTATTGCTGACATAATTAAAAGAGGAAAATTGCCCATACTGGTGGGCGGTACCGGCCTTTACATAAAAGGAGTTATCGACGGGATTTCCACGGCAGAGGTTCCCAAAAGCGGTGCTTTAAGAAAAAGTTTAGAAGATAAGTCTCCGGAAGAGCTTTTTGAAAACCTGGCGCAAATAGATTCAATAAAAGCTGCAGTAATGAATGTTTCTGACAAGAAAAATCCAAGACGTCTAGTTCGTGCGATAGAGATAGCCATGTGGCGGGTGAATCATGGTAGCAAGGGGTCTGAAATGAAAAACAAAAGGATTGATCTTGATGTTTTGCAAATAGGGCTTGCCGCAAATGAAAAATATTTAAACAACAAAATTGAGCAGAGAGTATCGGAGAGATTTAAAGAAAAGCTAAAAAACGAAATAGCAAACTTATTAAAAAATCATGTTGATTGGGAGATGCAATCAATGAGCTCAATGGGGTATGGTGAGTGGCGGGATTTCTTTGAAGGGAGAAAATCGGAAAAGGAAGTAATAGAAACTTGGGAAAAAGAAGAAAAAAAGTATGTAAAAAGACAAATAACCTGGTTTAAAAAAGACGGTAGGATAAAATGGTTTGATATAACTAATAAGGATTACCCCGAAAGTGTGGAAAAAATAGTCGAAAAATGGCATAATAGAGCCGATGCTTAGGAAAATTGATATTTCTCACAGAACTATTATTTTTACAGTCCTGTTTCTTTTAGGACTGGGACTTCTCTATTTTATTCGTGGAATAATCTTAGAACTTTTTGTTGCCTTCTTACTAATGACGATTTTAGACCCTTTAGTAAATTTGTTTGCCAGACTTAAAATTCACAGAAGCTTGTCGGTTATTATTACTTATATTTTGGTCCTCGGAATTTTTGGATGGGTTATTGCCCTGATCGCTCCGGCTTTGGTTCAACAAACAACAAATTTTGTCAGTGCGTTTCCAACATACCTTTCAAATATTGGTTTAAATTCCTCTGAAACAGCGGGTATAACTAGCGGAATTTTGAATCAAATAGGGGGCGTTTTGAATTTTACCTTTTCCGTTTTTTCTAATTTTATTTCCGTAATCACTGTTTTGGTTTTTGCATTCTATATGCTTATGGGCTATAGCGGCATGAGAGATCAGATAGTTCTTTTGCTGGGTCAGGAAAAGGGGCAGAGGGTAAGCAAATTAATTATTGCAATTGAAGAAAGACTAGGTAAATGGTCCAGAGGAGAACTGCTTTTAATGCTGGTGGTAGCAATAGGGAATTATTTGGGATTCCTTTTACTTAAAATTCCGTTTGCCCTTCCCTTGGCTGTCCTTACGGGGATATTTGAGATAGTTCCGGTCCTGGGACCAATTATTTCTGCCGTTCCTGCTATTCTTATCGGATTTGGAATCTCGCCATTAACAGGAGTAGGCGCTGCGGCCGTAGCATTTTTAGTTAATCAATTGGAAAATTACGTTTTGGTTCCTAAAATAATGCAAAAGTCGGCAGGTGTTTCTCCACTTTTAGTTCTTATTTCAATAACAATTGGAGCAAAGCTGGCAGGGGTCATGGGAGTAATTATTGCAGTCCCTTTCGTAATTATGTTGCAGGTGTTTTTAAAGGAATATCTGGGAAAAGAAAATTAAACTCCACAAAAAACCACCATTTCTGGTGGTTTTTGTACTCTGAAGATTAGTAAGCCAGGTTCTGTTTCTCGATGATCATCCATCTAACGCCCTCGAACCTCGGGACTTGGGAAAGCGCCTCAAACGTCCCTTTCGGAGGTTGCAGCGGGGAGGATTGCCTCTTTTCACTCGTTTCCTTCTACCTTTAGGGTAAAAGAATCGACATAGTTTCTGTGGCTCTCACTGGCCAAACCTAAGATTGCTCTTAAGCCCGTCTCCAGCTTGCGCTGGACACCCTGCTTTCTGCTGCCTGGACTTTCCTCTGTATTTAGAGCTAGGCTCAAATACAGCGATCATCCTTTCTCCAGAGTGCTAAGAGTATACCACCTTTTGAGCTATTTTTCAGTAAAAACCCACTGGAATGTATAGGAGTCAACGCTTTGATTTACCACGGTGTGTTTGTACTGAATCTGTGGTATAATGCACTATCTAGCTTATAATTTTGGCCGTTTGGATAAACTTCTAATATTTAAGCTCGACAATATGAACAAACGACTTTTCGTAGCTGGCCTACCCTTTTCAAGCACCCAGGATGAGTTAAGAGATCTTTTTGCCAGTGTGGGGAATGTTGTGTCCACATCGATTATCACCGACAGAGAAACAGGCAGATCAAAAGGTTTTGGTTTTGTGGAAATGGAAACTTCTGAGGAGGCGTCCAATGCAATTGCTAAACTTAATGACACTGATTTTGGTGGAAGAAAGTTGATTGTTGCTGAGGCCAAACCAATGGAGGAAAGACGCGACAGATCCCAAGGAGGGGGTTTTGGTGGAAGAAGTGGAGGATTTGGGAAAAGAGAAGATTTCGGAAGGCGCGAGGGGGGACGTGGAAGTTTTGGAAGAAGTGGAAAAAGTGGTCATAGACCTGGAAGAGGGGGGTTTAGCAGATGAGCAAATGTCCACGCTGCGGAAAAGAGAGAGTAATAGTCTCTTCTCACGATGAGATGATATCTAAATCAAAGATCACCTACACACAAACTATTTGTCCTGATCCTGAGTGCCAAAAAGTAGTCGAAAAAAATCTTAAAAACGATGAGAAAAAACGGGCGGTATTGAAAGATGAACAGGAAAAAAGGTTGCTTCAAAGACTGGCTGCTAAAAAAGTCCTAAATATTTCTTAGATTCTTCTATTTAGTATAATATATCCATATGAGACTTCGGCTCCGGGGTTTTACTCTGGTTGAGATCTTGATTGTTGTTGCACTTATTGGAACTTTAATAGTATTTTCCTTATTAAATGTACCCACTCAAATTGCAAAAGCCCAGGACGCAGAAAGAAAAGGAGACATTGATGAAATCGGTAAATTTGTTGAAGAATTTTATATTGATACCGGTTGTTATCCTGTCTCGGTACCCGCTTGCGGAAATCCTTTTCGTCTAGGTAACAAAACTTACATTTCAAATCTCCCCTGTGATCCTGCAACATCAAATTCATATGTATATGTCAGTGAAATTAATTCCTGTCCCGGCTGGTTCCAACTTTATGGGAATTTGGATTACACAGAGGACAGTATTATAGATACGCTTGGTTGTCGAAACGGCTGTGGACCAAAATGTCAATTTAATTATGGGACGGCCAGTTCAAATGTAAGATTAAATCCGTTTTGCCAAAATATGGATGGCAATCCACCTCCGGCGACATCCCCTCCGGCCCAGGAGCCTTCCAACTTACAGTATGTTTGTGCTCCGGGAGGTGGATGTGAAGCATTTATGTTTCCTGAACTTTCGGGTTGTCCGGATATTTATTTGGACGATCCGACCTGTCAGGATCAGTGTGGTGACCCCAAAAACAGGTGTCACGATTCGAGAGGAAAAACAAACTAGAGTTGTCTTTCAGACACTTTCAAGGCGGAGAATTGAGTTCTGCTAAAATACTTCTATGAAGATAATTGTCCAGCGGGTTAAAGAAGCAAAGGTTGTTCTGATTCCCGACCAAAGAGTTGTTGGAAAGATCGGAGAGGGACTTTTTGTTTTGGTCGGTTTTAAAAAAGGGGACACGGAAAAAGAAGTCGCAATGTTGGCAGAAAAGCTTTCAAAACTACGCGTTATGAAAGATGGGGAGAAAAAAATGAATCTTTCGGTAAAGGAAATCGGGGCAAGTGTTTTGGTCGTTTCTCAATTCACGCTTTATGCGGATACCAAAGGGGGCAATAGACCTAGTTTTATAAATGCGGAAGATCCCGTTAGGGCAAGGCAGCTTTATGAACTTTTTGTTAATAAATTAAAAGAAAAAGATATTAAGGTCGAAACCGGAAGTTTTGGTGATTATATGCAAATAGAAACGGTAATGGATGGGCCTGTAACAATAGTTTATTCAGATTAGTCTTTCTTTTCTCAAAAACTCCTCCAGTCTTTTCTTTGAAGTAAACTGCCGGCCGATAGAAACAAATAATCTATTCATATCCGGCCAGTATTTTTTGGGAACAACTTTTATCAACTCTTTTTCTGTTTGTTCCGGAGTTTTTGTATGAACCCAGCCAAGGAGATTGGAAATTCTATGAACGTGAGTATCCACGGCAATTGCAGGAACACCAAAAGCCCTATTCAAAACTAAATTGGCAGTTTTTATTCCAACACCAGGCAGGGTGTTTAATTCCTTTTGGGTTTTTGGGACTTTCCCGCCATAGCTTGTGAGGACAATCCTTGCAAGCGTCTTGAGATGCTTTGCTTTCGTTTTGTAAAAACCTACGGGATAGATTAACTTTCCAATTTCGTTAATTTCTAACTGATTCAACTTCTCTAAATTTGGAGCTATTTTAAATAGACGCTTTGAAGCTTCTAATGTAACCCCGTCTTTTGTTCTGGCAGACAGGAGAGTTGAAACTAAAGTCTTATATGGGTCGGAACCAAAGATTTCGAGGGGAACCAAAATGTAATTTTTTTCAAATACCTTGAATACTTTCGCGAAATTCATATTAGTGGGGAACACAAAAGGGGCCGGTCATGCCGGTGCCCTTTTGCTTTAAACGTTTAAAATCAAAGGTTATTTGCCTCCGATCTTGAACATGGTTGTGCCACAGACTTCACAAACAGCCTTTGTGGCTTTCTTACCATTTTTCATGGTAACTTCTTGTGCGTCTTTTCCTTCTCTCTTGGCGCGGCACTTTACACAGTACATCATAATTTCTCACCTCCAGTCTTCAGGACAGAATAAATTTGCTCCAGGCTAAGTATATCACCAGCTCCAGTATTAATATGAGGCTGATACGAATTAAGCTTCGCACGATACTTTTCCGGTTGATAGTTGCAGCCTCAGCTTGTGCCAAAGATTCGGCTCTTTTGGCATGCCTGTCTGAGCCTAACGTCATATTTTTGCTGAATTTAGTTTCCCCCTTGACATGAACTTTTTTTATTGGCCTTGGCTCCCAAGAAACCAGGAACCCGTAATGGGGGTTTTCCTTATTTTTTCTGGTCCGTATTTCAACCATACCCTTAGTCTATATCTCCTTGACACTAACTTTTCAAGATGTAAAAATGACACAAGCCTGCCGGGAACCTGATGCAAAACTTGAGTATATATATTTATGTAATTTTTGGAGTTTGGCTTTTGGCTTTAAGCTTTTTTCTGTATCGTTTTTTTGCTCTTTATAAAAAGTTAACGAAAGGGATTGAGGTAACCGATATTAAAAAAATTCTGGAGAAAATATTGGTCCGTGGAGACGAAAACACCAAAAACATCAAAGAACTTGTTAAAAAGATCGACATAATCGATGATAACGACAGACGTCATATTCAAAAAGTTGGACTTGTGAGGTTTAATCCGTTTAGCGAACTTGGCGGGGACCATAGTTTTTGTCTGGCCATTCTCGATGATAGAGATACGGGAGTCGTTATTACCGGTCTACACACCAGAGACAGAACAAGAGTTTATATGAAAGATATTAAAAATGGCAAAAGCAGCCTTGAACTCTCCGCAGAGGAAAAGAAAGCGGTTGTTGATGCGCAAAAAAGCAAATAAGTGATAGAATTAAAAATACGTTGTTTTTATGGATAAATTTAGTTTTAAAAATTTGTTCGGATCAAAAAAAAGTGTAGTTATTGCAAGTTTTATTGGTCTTTTCCTGATCTCTGTGGGGATTTCCCTTGTGGTCTTTTATTATGTTTCTCCTCAAGGAGCCTCGAAACTTCTCAGCGGAGTAGGCAAGAAGACTAAAATTAATATAAATCTTCCCAAAACTGAAGAGTGTCCGATAAATGGTCAGATGTATACCAAGGCGGAAAGTGAAATTTGGGGCGAGCGACGTCCCGTTACCGCAATGATTGAAAATCATGTCGAGGCAAGACCAGAATCCGGCTTATCGCGCGCCGATGTTATTTATGAGGTTGTGGCAGAAGGTGGAATTACTAGATTTATGTCGGTATTTTATTGCGGTGCTGCAGCTGAGGATGTTCAGGTGGCTCCAATTAGGAGTGCCAGGGTTTATTTTATAAATATGGCTGCAGGTTATGGAAAAGATCCGATTTTCCTGCATCAGGGAGGGGCAAATAATATATGCAGTACTTGTCCGGGTGGTGTTAAGCCAAGCTCCCAAATTGACCCTACGGTTAACACTGTGACACTACTTGAGAAATTAGGTTGGGGTGGGGGTTCAGACGGCAACAACTTTGATGGTGGTTATAATATTGGCTACCCCATTGTTATTCGCAATCAATATCGTCTGGATAGCAACAATGCCTCCGCTTGGGAACATGCGGTCGTTGCCGACCTGGATGAGGTTTGGAAAGAGGCCGGCAAAAGAGGCTATAACTACGAAGACAGCAATGGCACTGCCTGGACAGAAGGTTTCAGAAAATGGCTTTTTCAAGATGGAAAAGCGGCAACTTCACCGATGGCTTTCGATATTAAATTTAATTTTTGGGAGAGTATGCCGGGTTATGATGTTGAGTGGAAGTATGATTCTACTACAAATTCTTACTTAAGATTTAATGGTGGAAGCGCTCACCTTGAATGGGAGTTTGATAAACCCCAGCTTTCCGCGAAAAATGTTGTGATAATGTTTGTAGCCGAGAAGGGCCCCGTAGACACGGAACGCCACATGTTCTATCAGGTTATTGGAACGGGTAAGGCCTTGATTTTCCAGAATGGCGAGGTGATTCAGGGAACATGGAAAAAGGCATCTGCGCTTGACAGGGAGGTTTTTTATGATACAAATGGAAAAGAGATAAAGATGGTTAGAGGACAGACCTGGGTAGAGTTAGTTCCCGCCAAAAATGCGGTAACTTATTAAATTTTAACTGCTCCAAAAAATAGATGGCAAATTTAGCAGACATTATTACTTCAAAGGTAAGAATAAAAATTTTAGAGCTGTTTTTTTCCAATCTTAAAGAGGTTTATCATGTGAGAGGGATTGTCAGGGAAACAGAAGAGGAAATTAATGCTGTGAGACGCGAGCTGACTAAACTTGAAAAAGATGGAGTACTCCGGAAAGAACCCCGCGGCAATAGAATTTATTATTCAATTAGGCCCGAATACCCGCTTTTCGGCGATTTAACCTCGGTGGTTGCAAAAACCACAGGTTTGGGCAAAATAATAATTGAGAATAAAAATAAAATTGGAAGAGTTTCTTTTGTGATGTTCTCCGGAAAATTTGTCAGACACAAAGAACACAAAAGAGATGATGATGTCGACATTTTGGTTGTTGGGGAAGTTGTTTTGCCGGAGTTGGCTTCAATAATTAGGGCCGAAGAAACCGGCAGGGGTAAGGAAATTAACTATACAGCGATGAGTAGAGATGAATTTGATTTTAGAAAAAAGAGACGTGACCCGTTTCTTCTGGGGATTCTGTCCGGTAGTCGGGTAATGATAATAGGCGATGAGGAAGACCTCGTAGGTTAATTTTATGTTTTGAAGACCATATGTTGGGAACTCCCCTTAAAAAATTTATATTTATTGTAGTTTTGGCTTTGGCAGCAACTTTTATAAGTTTACCCCAAAGTTTTTCTGTTTTTGGTAAAAAAATAACTCGCCCAAATATAAATATAAATATCGGTAAGTTTTCGCTTCAGAGTGATCTCAAGGTTCATCTGGGTTTGGATTTGGCGGGCGGAAGTCAGCTTGTTTTTGAAGCAGATATGAATAAAGTCCCTGCCGATAAAAAATCCGATGCCCTGACCGGAGTAAGAAATATTATAGAAAACAGAGTAAATATGTTTGGGATTTCAGAATCCACCGTCCGGACATCGAATTTTGAAGGTAAAGATAGAATAATAGTCGAGCTTCCCGGGATTAGCGATACTCAAACCGCAATCAACCTTATTGGCAAGACTGCACAGCTATCCTTTGCGGAAGTTGTAGAGTCGACTACCGTCGGGAGCGCCACCCCGTCAGCAACCCTCGTTCCAACAGACCTAACCGGGGCCGACCTTAAAAATGCCCAGGTTGTTTTTGACGGAAGTACCGGAGTGCCCGCAATTTCGATTCAGTTTAGCGAAGAGGGTGGTAAAAAATTTGCTGAAATCACGGGAAGAAATATAGGGAAGGAGTTGCCGATAATACTGGATAATCAAATCGTTTCGGCACCTACTGTTCAGGAACAGATAACCGGCGGAAATGCACAAATATCCGGAAGTTTTACGGTTGATGAGGCAAAAGGGCTGGCAATCCAGCTTAATGCCGGAGCACTTCCCGTTCCTATACAGTTGATTGAGGAAAGAACAATAGAGGCCACGCTTGGGGCTCTGTCGGTAAGGCAAAGTGTCGTAGCGGGTGCAGTCGGACTTTTAATGGTTGGTCTTTTCATGGTTCTGTCGTACGGAAAACTTGGTTTAGTTGCGGATGTCGGGCTTTTTATATTTTCCGTAATTTCACTGGCGCTTTATAAACTGATTCCTATCACATTGACACTTCCCGGAATTGCCGGATTTATGTTGTCAATTGGAATGGCGGTTGATAGCAACATTTTAATATTTGAACGATTTAAAGAAGAAAAGCTAAAACGAAATATTTCGGATGCACTGGAAGTTTCATTCGGAAGGGCATGGGACTCTATAAGAGACGCCAACGTTGCAACAATAATTACATCTTTGGTATTAATGAATCCACTGGATTGGTCATTTCTTCAGTCGTCCGGTCCCGTCAGAGGGTTTGCCATCACACTACTCATGGGTATAATCATAAGCTTATTTACCGGAATTTATGTGAGTCGAAATTTATTAAGACTTTTTGTAAAGGAGAAAAAGAAATGAACTGGATGAAATACCGCTGGCTTTATTTACTTCTGTCCGGAAGTTTAATTATTTTCGGAATATTCTCAATGGTTAATTGGGGATTTAATATTGGGGTCGATTTTACCGGCGGGAGTCGTTTGGAATACAGACTTCCTGACGGAAGTGTAAAAACTTTCAAAGGCGCTTCTGTCGATCAGGTTCAAAAGGAAGGAATAAAAGCAAATCTGGAAAAAGAGGTTGGGGGAACGGTAACCGAGATAAAATTTGAAAATGTGGGTCCTGCAGTTGGTCCGGAAACGATCAAGAAAACAATCTATGCTCTCCTGATTTCGGCTATCGCAATACTTTTATGGATTGCCCATCAGTTCAAAAGTATTAAATTTGGCGTCTCGGCAACGCTTGCCACTATACATGACATATTGGTTGTAATTGGAAGTTTTTCAATTCTTGGGCACTTTTTTGGTGCCGAACTGGATTTTCTTTTTGTGACGGCCGTTCTTACTATTCTTTCATTTTCGGTTCATGACACCATTGTTGTATTTGACAGAATCCGCGAAATGCGGAAGGGCCGGATGGGTGACCCCTCCGAATTTGCAGACAGGGCAATTAGTGAAACAATGGTCAGGTCTATCAATAACTCATTCACAATTATATTCATGCTTTTGGCGTTGATACTTCTGGGTGGAGATACAATTAAATGGTTTGCGGTGGCGCTTCTTGTAGGTACGGTTTCCGGAACTTACTCCTCACCATTTGTAGCGGTTTCAATTCTCGTGACATGGGACGAACTCTCCAGAAGAATTAAATCCGGGAAAAACACTAAATAATTTTTCTAAGACTTTTTAATTCTTTGATCAGCGTTTCTTTATTATTTTCAACTTTCTTTTCTACGACTTTATCAAATAGCTCACCTAATATTTTTCCCACTTCCGGTCCGGGTTTAATATTCAACTTTTTCATGATGTCATTTCCGTCGATTTTTAAATCACTAATGGAGAAAGGTTGTTTTCGTACTTCAATTATTCTTTTCTTGAATTCTTCAAGCCTCCAGGAAGTTTCTCTGGCGCCACCACCGAGTCTATCTCCAACGCGAAGCGCCAGCATGTCCTCAACATTTTCTGGGCCTACATTCCGTAAAAATCTTCGTAGGGCTGAGTCGGTTTGTCTTTCGTCGACTGAAAATTGATGCCAGCGGATAAGTCTTATAAATTTATCCTTTTCTTTGTTGGAAAATTTAAGCCTGTCTGCGATGTTTTCGGCTATTTTTGTAGAAACCATTTCATGGTTGTAGAAAGTTATCACTCCTGTACCCAATTTTCTGTAGGTCTGGGGCTTTCCTATGTCGTGGATTAAGGTTGCAAACCGGGTTACAGGGTCTTTTGATTTACAATTTTTTAAGGACATTAAAAGATGATTGCCAACATCATAAATGTGATGTCTTCCCGGCGACTTTTGCTCGACTCCGAAACATTTTTCCATTTCCGGTAAAATTTCCTGCATAAGCCCGCAATTTTTAAAGATGATAATTCCGTCGTACGGATTCGGGGAGGATATAAGTTTGAAAAACTCTTCTTTTACCCTTTCTTTGGCGATTTTATTTATTAATGGTGCGTTTTTTTTGATTGCCTCAAAAGTTTTTTCCTCGATTGTAAATCCGAGCTCCGCCGCGATTCTTACCGCCCTCATCATTCTTAAGGCATCCTCAGAAAATCGGGCGTCGGGATCGCCCACCGCACAGATCAGTTTATTTTTTATGTCTCCCTGACCTTTATACAGATCGACCACTTCAAGATTCTTATTAAGAGCAAGTGAATTAATCGTAAAATCGCGTCGGGACAAATCTTCTTCGAGCGTTTTTCCCCAGGTGATTTTGTCGGGATGTCTTGCGTCGGAATAACCTTCTTCAGTTCTGAAAGTTGTGATTTCATGGGGCTTTTCGGGATCATCGGGATTATCGGTAAAAACCGTGCCGAACTGATTATTGTAAAGTCCGCCGGGAATTACCTTTAAAATCTCTTCGGGGGTGGCATTTGTAGTAAAATCCCAATCGTTAACAAACCTGCCCATTAGAGTATCCCGTACGGCTCCGCCGACGATGTAAATTTCATATCCTGCCTGGGTAAACTTTTCCAGAATTTCCTCTACAGATTTTGGTAATTTAATATTGGTCATTACTTGATTATAACAGCTATGGTTTCTTCTGCCGATGAAGTATCATATACTTCTGGTATGAAATGGGAAATATTAAGAAAAGAAAAAGCAGAAAACAGCAGGCAGATAATTAAAACACTTCTAAAAAATCGAGGGATTAAAACAGAAAGAGAGGAAAAAGAATTTTTTCACCCCACGGATCCCAGAAAAATAAAATTGAAAGCATTTGAAATTAGTGATGAGTCCGTAAAAAAAGCTATTGCTAGAATCAAAAGAGCCAAAAAGAATAAAGAATTTGTGGTTGTTTATGGAGACTATGACGCCGATGGGATTACGGCAACAGCCATAATGTGGGAGGCTTTGCATTCTTTTGGGTTAGATGTTTTACCGCACATACCCGATAGATTTGAAGAAGGGTATGGCATTAATGCCGAAAGTGTTAACAATTTAAAATTAAAAATTAAAAATTTAAAATTAATTATTACAGTAGATAACGGCATTGTCGCATATGAAGGTATAAGAAAAGCTAAAGAATTGGGAATAGACGTGATTATTGTTGATCACCATCAAAAAGGGGAAGAGAAAAATCATGCGTTCTCTATTATTCATTCTACATTGGTTTGTGGCTCCGCACTTGCTTGGTTTTTTGCGAAGGAACTATCCATGGTTCAGGATTTACCAACCACTGGTTTGGAACTTGCTGCCATTGGAACAATTGCCGACCAGATGCCTCTTATAGGGCCCAACAGGTCGGTTGTTAAACATGGGCTTGAAGAATTAAATCGCACGAAAAGACCCGGACTGATGGCTCTTTTTAAGGAAGCGAGGATAGAAAATGTCGGTGTTTACGAGGTTGGCTATATAATCGCTCCGAGAATAAATGCAATGGGACGCCTTAAACAGGGAATCGAATCATTACGTCTGCTTTGCACAAAAAATAAATTAAAAGCTTTTGAGATTGCAAAAAATATTGGAGGTACCAATTCCGAACGGCAGAAAATGGTTGAAGAAGTACTCATACTTGCCCGCAAAAGTGTAACCAGTCAAAAAATTATTGTTATAGCGGGAGAAAAATATCATGAAGGGGTAATCGGTTTGGCAGCGGGACGTCTGGTTGAAGAATTTTACCGTCCCGCAATTGTTTTTTCCACAAAGGGGAAAGTTTCAAAAGCTTCTGCTCGGTCAATCTCCGGATTTAATATTATTGAAGCGATCAGGGCTGTAAGTCTTCATTTGGAAGGCGGTGGGCATCCAATGGCTGCTGGATTTTC
The DNA here is from genome assembly GCA_003484955.1 of Candidatus Woesebacteria bacterium. Lineage (GTDB taxonomy): Bacteria > Patescibacteriota > Microgenomatia > UBA8517 > UBA8517 > UBA8517. The sequence goes on along the minus strand of DMZH01000001.1, from coordinate 57,688 downwards.
AATTGAAACCGGTAAAATTGGAAAGTTTGCAAAGGAAATAAACAAGTTTGCCGATAAACTACTGACGGATGAATTGCTGCAAAAAAAATTAAGAATTGACATGGAACTTAATTTCGGAGAAATTAATCCCGGACTTATTGAACAACTTAAACAATTTGAACCGACCGGGTTGGGGAACCCCGGCGCAACTTTTGTGACGCGCGGCGTCGAAATTATTAGTGTAAAATCGGTTGGTAGGGAGGCAAGACACCTTAAGCTGAAACTAAAGCAAGGTGAACACATTTTTGATTCAATATATTTTGGTGGGGGAGAAATTTACCCAGAACTGGCTCCTGGGTCAAAATTGGACTTGGTGTATTCGCCGGAGAAGAATGTTTGGATGGGAAACGAATCCATCCAGCTCAAGATCAGGGATATAGAAATAGTTTCCTAAAAAACCCGATTACCCGCTTCCGCTGCCGACAAGTCTGCGAGGCGGCCTGCCGTTTTCGTTTGGTATTTCCGGGAAACCGATTACAATTTCTTCATATGTTTTCGGTCCATAATCCGTGACGCTCAGGCTTATACCAACAGGATGACTTTCCTCCAGCCTTCCGCATGTAACCGCCGGTTTGCCACAATCACCGTCTTTAGGTAGTGGTGGAATATGAGAATCCGGGCGTTCTATCCTCCATTTGACGAAGCCGCATTCATTGTAGAGTGGACATTCCTTTGATGTAGACATATTAGTTTACTGGCAAAATGCCGACTGAGATGGTTATGTTATATTAATTTTATACCGGAATCAAGCGATTCTAGATTTCGTGCTCTTTGTGCATTAGAATATGACTATGGAAAGAAGCCTTATTGCCGATACTGTAGGCAAAGTTGGTCAAAAAGTCCGTCTTGAAGGCTGGGCAAATACCATTCGCGACCACGGAAAAATAACTTTTATCGATTTAAGAGACAGAAGCGGAATTATTCAGTGTGTCGGCGAGAGTCTCAAGCGTGTCTCTCCCGAATCGGTAATCGAGATAATGGGTACTATTTCGGAAAGGCCGGAAAAATTGATTAACCCCAAAATTGCCACAGGATCGGTCGAGATTCAGATTGAGTCACTCAAAGTGCTTAGTCCTGCCGCCGAACTCCCATTTGACATGGGCGGGGAGGATCTGAATGTAGATTTGCCGACCCTTTTGGACTACCGTGCGTTAACACTAAGGCATAAAAAACAGCAGGCTATTTTCAAAGTTCAGGCTGTGATAATAGATGCTTTCAGGCAGGCGCTTCTTAAAAAAGATTTTATTGAATTTCAGGCTCCTTCCATCATTTCCTCCGTTCCCGAGGGTGGGGCTGAAGTTTTCAAGGTTAAATATTTTGACCATGAAGCCTACCTTTCCCAAAGTCCTCAACTTTATAAATCACTTTTAGTCGGAATTTTTGAACGTGTTTTTAGCGTCAACCAAATATTTAGAGCCGAACCCTCCGTAACTACACGTCATTTAACAGAGGCAACAAGTCTGGATGCAGAATTTGGTTTTATAGATTCGTGGAAAGATGTGTTGGATATGGAAGAGTACGTCATCCGCTTTATTTTTTCCGAGGTGGAAAAGAAATGTTCGGACGAGCTTGCCTTATTTGATGCGACACTGCCGAAGATTTCGGACAAGATTCCTGTCCTGAAATTGAAGGAAGCTCAGAAAATTATTTATAAAAGAACAGGAAGAGATGTTCGAGCCGAAAAAGATCTGGCACCTGAAGACGAGCGCGAAATCTGTAAGTGGTCACTTGAGGAAAAGGGCAGCGATCTTGTCTATATTTCTCATTTTGTAACTAAGAAAAAGCCATTTTATGTTTCCCCGGATCCTGAGGATCCGAGTTACGCATTTTCAGTGGATCTTTTGGGTCGGGGTGTTGAGTGGTCAAGCGGAGGCCAAAGACTCAATGATTACAAGGTGATTCTTGAACATGTAAAAGAGTGGGGGTTGAAGGAGAAGGATATAGAGCTTTATTTACAGTCATTTAAATTTGGTGTCCCTCCTTTGGGTGGATTTGCCTTAGGGGCGGAGCGGGTAACAATGCATATATTGGGTCTTAAAAATGTTCGAGAAGCATCGCTTTTTCCCAGAGACATGGAAAGGGTGGATCTTCGATTTTCCAGATGAAGCTTCAAAAATGCAAATGAAATTTCATATAAATAAAAACTATTTTTTATATTTTGTTATGATAGTTTTTGTTTTTTTGGCCTCAAGTGCAATGAGTCTTTCAACAACCACCCCCTACCTGTCAAAAAAACCCACTCTCACATTCCTTCCTAAAGAATTTCCGGCAAATCCAATTTTGAGAAACGGATCTTCTTTTCCGGTTGTCTCTGCCCAAGGCGCAATGGTGGTTGATTTGGGAACCGGGATTAGTCTTTACGAAAAAAATCCTGATGCAAAACTTCTTCCGGCGTCGACAACGAAAATAATCACCGCCCTCGTCGCCCTTGACGTATATTCGCTTGACCAAATATTGACTGTACCAAAAGGCGCAGGTGTTGACGGACAAAAAATGGGACTTTATTCCGGGGAACAAATGAGAGTTAAAGATCTTCTTTACGGACTTTTGGTCTATTCCGCAAATGATGCCGCAATGACTTTGGCGGGTAGCTACCCTGGAGGGTATGATGCTTTTATAGATGCGATGAATATAAAAGCTCGCGATCTCTCTATGGAAAATTCAAAATTCACAAATCCTGTCGGGCTTGACGGTGATAGTCAAAGATCCACGGCGAAAGACATGGTAAGAGCCTCTGAAGTTGCAATGAGAAACCCCGAGTTTGCAAAAATTGTCGGCACAAAATCCATCACCCTGACCGACGCCACAGGTAAAATAAAATATAATTTGGGAAATGTTAACGAACTGTTGGGGGAAGTACCCGGAGTTTTGGGAGTTAAGACGGGTTGGACAGAAAATGCACGCGAGAATCTGATTACCTATGTTGAACGTGATAACCATAAAATTATGATTGCCATTCTTGGAAGTCAGGACAGGTTTGGTGAAACAAAGGAACTTATCGATTGGACATTTTCTAACTACGAATGGCAGAAAGTGAGAATTTCCATGCCAGTTGCGGACGGCAAGAGATGAAAATCACTGTTGCGCTTGATAGTAATCAGAAATGACTGCGGGAAGGTATGCTATAAATCCGTTATCTCCCTCAAAAACATAAATTGGCTGATAGTACTCAGTTATGGCATCAGGGTCAAAATATGCAAGAAATACACGCCTGATTTTGAGGGTTCCTTCATTTTCATTAAGACCAAGGTTGGCAATAAAAACCTTTCCAGCCTGCAGCTCGGTTAGTGCCTCGGTTGGGGTTTTGATCGGATAGGTCGAATATTGGGATTCATCAACTTCGTTATAGTGATATTCGGAGGCAATAATCTGTTGACCCTGATTCCTGGCACCGCTTATAATTGCCCAAACATTTGCCTGATTCGGATTCTCCGTCACACTTGGCAGATCGTCGTAATTTTTCCTGAATAAATTTATTTTTACGAAATTTGCCTCAGAAAGAGATAAAGCACTCACAAGTTGTCCGTTTGAGATTTTCAAAAAATCGTGGGTTACAGATCCGGTCAAATCCCCCGGTAAAACATTTGCTTCCGAAAGAAACGATCTGAAATCTGATGCTGCCACCTCTGCAACGGGTGGTTTTAGGTCAATAGGACTTTTATCACTAATAAGGTCGTAGCTGATCGAGAAAGTACCGGTAATAATATTCATCTGCAATGTCGATGGATAATTTGAATTTTTGAATTTGTAAACGGTATCCGAAACTTGCTGGACATCGGTGCCAAATCCCAGAGCGGCGGCTTTACTTTTGGCTGTGTCCAAAGAAAGCAAATTAGCGCTGGTTTTTGGCATAAAATATACTTTTGCTTGGGTCGGAATGTTTGTAGGAAGCCCGCCCTCGGCTGTTTCAATGGTATAGGTCAGTTTTGCGGTAACCCCATTTTCCGGAAAAGGAATTTTTGTCAGTTTGCCGTATCTGACAGTCGGGGCCGGGGGTGGAGCCGGAAAGACCTTTTTATAGATTTTTACCCCCAAATCAAGAAAAATTCTTCCTACAATAAGAAAAATAATAAGATAAATTCCATACCTGATTACCTTTCGGGAGGTAATGGCTATTTTAGTGAGTGAGGTCATACCGATTTAGTATATAGTTCCGGAGCTTCCTGTTCAATGCACTCTATGGGAAATCAATGTAGTATGTTGTAAAATCCATTTATGGGATCAAAAGTTCGTGCACGTTTTGCACCAAGTCCTACGGGATTTTTACATATAGGTAGTCTTAGAACTGCGCTTTACGCTTTCGCCCTGGCACGCCACGAAGGAGGCGATTTTATATTAAGAATTGAAGATACGGATCAAAAAAGAGAAGTGGCGGGTTCTACCCAGGCAATTCAAGACACCCTTAAAAAATTTAATTTACTGTGGGATGAAATTTACGTTCAGTCGGAGCGGCACAAAACCGGCATTTACGAAAAGGCCGCCAAGAAACTGGTTGAAGAGGGCCACGCGTTTTATTGCCAATGCAAGGCAAAAAATGCAAAGGAGGAAGGATTTTCCAATGTACTTCGCGACCCATGCCGCGATAAAAAATTAAGCTCGGGTGCAATAAAATTGAAAGTTCCTGAAAACAAAGTTTTAACCTACTATGACTTTGTACACAAAAAAGATATTTCCTGGAACACAGACACGGTTTATGATGCCACGCTTCTCAAATCGGATGGGTTTCCGACCTATCATTTAGCGGCAATGGTTGATGATCTTGATATGAAGATCTCTCACATTTTGAGAGGTCATGACTGGCTTCCGAGTACTCCGATTCATCTTTTGGTTTTCGAATATCTGGGTGGAAAAAGGCCGGAGATAGGACATTTAACAGATATTCTTTCTGCTACGACAGGGAAAAAGTTAAGCAAAAGAAGAGATTCGGTTTTTGCGGAGCAATTTTTACAGGAAGGTTATCTTCCGGAAGCACTTCTGAATTTTATTATGCTTCTCGGCTGGGCACCAAAAGACAACCGTGAACTTTTTACACTTTCTGAATTTGTTGAACATTTTGATATTCAGGGTTTTCAGGAAGCAAATCCGAGGTTTTTGCAGAATAAATTGGACTGGTTTAACGGAGAATATATCAGGAAACTTTCCGATGAAAGTTTAAATTCAAAATTTAAAATTCAAAATGAAAAATTTGCAGAGCTTACTGAAGAAAAACAACTTCAGATAACAAAATTGGTTAAGGATAGAATTGCAAAGATTTCCGATCTGGAAAATATTGCAGGCTTTTTTTGGAAACCGCATAAAGTCGACAAAGCCATTTTGGGAGGTAATTCTGATAGTCACTTAACTGATGCGCTTAATATAATTAGCAATATTGATAAATGGGAATTAGAGGAATTAAATGACAAGCTAATGGCCAAGATTAAAGAAAAGGGATATAAAATCGGAGATTTTTTCATGGATTTAAGAGTTGCACTTACCGGATCTAAATTTACTCCACCGATTAACGACTCAATTATTATTTTAGGCAAAGACAAAACAATTAATAGACTAAAGTCCGTTCTCTAATTTTTTTTGAATTATTAATTGTAAATTGTTCATTATTAATTAATTTATGGCTCATGACTCGCCCAACACAACTTACAAGATAAGCAAGGAAAAAGTCGATTCGGAATTTCTCAGGAACAAGCTAAAACTTAAAAGTTTACAGGCAAAAAGCAGTCTTTTTGAAAAATATCCTCATGTTCAAAAATTTCTATCGGAAAATGGAATTGATCTTGGAAAAATCCGTTCCCACTCCGCTAAGGCAATAACAACGGGTGCCTTGACCGGAACTTTGCTTTTTGCGACACCGGGCATATCAAAAGAACTGCCGGTGGTCTCCTCAATTGTGAAAAATATTTCGGATTTTGAATCTGAAAGTTCGGGGGTATTAAAACAGGAAAAACTCTTAACTTCTTTTCGGCAAATTTTACCCCAAAAAGCAGGCCCTTTATCAAGAACCCAGGAAAAAATGTTAGAGCAGGTTCTTAATCAGACTGTCGGGATAAATGCAAGAGCAACTTTGGAAGGGGAACACCTGAATACTACATTTGGTTATATAGGAGCTGAGCAACACCTGGCCAGATATCCTGGAGACAGTATGTCGGTGCACCCGAAGACTGATAAATATGATGAAGGCATGGCTCCCGGACGCGGAGCATGGGGGTATTTTACAAAATCAAAGGCGGATTTGACCAATGACGATATTGAAAGAGAGAAGTGGTATGTAGTAGTACAAACTCTATATCTTCCTGATTGGAAAAAAAGATTGGCATATGTCAGGGACTGGTATAAATACAGAAAAGTTTTGGTAGTTAATACTCAAAACGGTAATGCAGTGGTTGCGGATATAGCGGATTCGGGCCCTGCCGCCTGGACGGGAAAACAATTTGGTGGAAGTCCCGAAGTCATGAATTATCTGGGTGGGGCAAAATATAAAAAAGGATCAGTAATTGTCTTTTTTGTGGATGATCCCAAGAATGTTGTTCCTTTAGGACCTGTTGATTATAATCAAAATGATTTGCCTGGGGTTACAATGATACAAGGATAAGCGAAGCTTGAAATTTATGAAATTATAATATGACGAAACTTTTTTTTGATAATTTAGTAGCTTTTGAGGAGATTGAAGTATTTATAAAAGACTCAGCCTCATCGGAAGAAGAGAGGGAAGAACTTTGGGAGCTTGTTGATGAGGTGATTAACAACAAAGTTGTAGAAAAAATATTAGATAGGCTGCCCAGGAATAATCATGAAGAATTTTTAGAGATCTTCCACAAATGTCCGCACGATGAAGTGCATATTTTGGGTTATTTAAAAGAAAAAACAGGAAAAGGTGATATAGAAAAAGAATTACAGCAGGAACTGGAAAATATATCCTCCGATATTCTTCAGGAACTAATGCCCCAGGACGAGGTTACGGCAGAAATGAGGGTGTCGAAAAAATAATGGACAATCATTTTGGTGGGGTAATTTGGACAAACCATGCCATTGAGAGAATGCGTCAAAGAGGTATAAAACAAGGGGACGCTTGGGCAACCTGGAGGAGTCCTATGGAGTCGCGAAAAGGTTCTGCTCCGGGATCCTGGATATACTTCCGTACATATGCCGGCACAAGGATTGAGGTTGTTGCCAAGCAGAATGAGAAAAAGGAGTGGCTTATTCTATCGGTTTGGTCCCGCCCGGTAATTTCCTCCGGAAATAAAAACAACATGTCACTTTTGACCATTCTCATTCGGAAACTGTTTGGTTGAGGGCGAAAGAGTGAGCTCTGTTTATTTTTGCACATCCTTTATATCCGAAATAATTTCCGAAGCGTGAGTCAGGGGATTTACTTTTTCATAGAACTTTACCACCTCACTAGTTGGGTCTATTAGGTAAGTATTTCTGATGGTTCCTTCAAATTCTCTACCCATAAATTTTTTCCTGCCCCAAGATTTGTAGACTTTAATAACTTCTTTGGACTCATCGCTCAAAATTGGAAAATTCAAATTATGTTTTTCTGCAAATTTCTTGTGAGAGGCCACAGAATCTTTGGAGATTCCAAGGATCTGGACACCCATCTTTTGTAGTTCGTGAAACGAATCTCTAAAAGTGCAAGCTTCTTTTGTACAACCCGGTGTATCGTCCTTCGGATAGAAATACAGAACGACCCACTTTCCCCTGTGGTCGGAAAGGGAATGTTCTCTGCCGTTTTGGTCAAGAAGAGTGAAATCAGTTGCCTTCATGTTTTTAAGTTCAATCTTAGAGCACCTTCTTTTTCGAGTCCTGAAATTTTTCTTCTCAACCAGCTCGAAAGATTTTTAATCCGGGTTCTATTGCCTGCATCACCCTTGAGACTGATAGATTTTCCTATTGTTAATGCGTAAGGGCCGTTCAAATACCATTTTCCCAATTCATGTACCCCTTTAATAACTGACTTGATAGATTTTATGTTTTTGTTTTTGACACTTATTCCTATCGGTATGATGGGTTTTCCGGAGGCCATAGCCAGTCTAATTGCGCCGGTCCTTGGTTTTCCGATTTTATGAATAAATTTACTCAAATCTCCCTCTATGAAAACGATAACGGTAATACCTCTTTTCAGAAGTGTAAGAGCTCTCTCAAAAGCTTCTCTTCCCATGCCTGTTCTGACGGGAATGTGTCCCGCCATTTGCAAATATTTTCCGAATACCGGAACATCAAAAAGAACATCTTTAATAAGAACTGCTGCTTGTCCGTTAGAAATTGAGGTTAAGATAAAAGGGTCGGTTGTGGTGGGATGGTTGGCAACGATAATTTTGGCTCCTGTTGGGATCAACGAGTGTGAATTAACACTCATTCTAAACATAAGCTTGGAATAAGCTTTCACAAGCTTTCCCCCTGCATAGTATAGTATTCTGCTAATTTGCAAAGCAGGTTCAGTATACATTATTTAACCTCTTCAGTTTGAAAATGCGTACTTTTTCAGAGAAAGAATTTGATAGAATGAAAAAAGAAATTTAATAAAATGAAAGAAATGGAACAAAAAGTCAAAGAAATTGAAGGCATATACCTTGAGTTTGATCTGCAGGGTTTGGCAAAAAAAATAGGCAGACCATTGGTGATTGCTAATTATATCTGTGATAAAAATGATGTAATTGCCAAAAAGAGTGAAAATGGAGAATTCCAGGTGGCTCCGGAACTCAAAAATGCTTCAGATTGGAGACTTTTTCAGGAACTTACGGCCCAGGCGGACGTAATAATTACAGGGGCGGGATATCTGAAAAGATATGCGTCCTTGGGTGAAAAAACACAGAATGTAATTGATCAATTTTCAGAAGGAGGACAGTTTGCTTCATTAGGCCAGTGGAGAGTCGGAAACGGTCTTAAAAGAAATCCTGACATTGTTGTTGTCAGTAGAAGTTTGGATTTTGAAATTCCATCAGCCGCCTTTGCGGATGACAGGAAAGTAATAATTTTTACAACTTTTGACGGTTCCGCCTCAGAAAAAGCAAAAGAATATAGGAAAAGCGGCGCGGCGGTAGTTCCTGCCGGCAAAGAGGGTGTAGACGGTAGAGTGGTGCTTAATTATTTAACCGATAATGGAAAATATAAAGTTATAAAAATGACGACAGGTCCAAGAGTTCTCCAGATACTTCTTAACGCAGACGTACTCGATGAGCTTTTTATTACAAGAGTGGATAAAGAGATAAAGGCGGATCCGTCCGATGTTCAAACAGTTTTACATGACAGAAAAGTTAAAGACCTACCGGGTTTTCGGTACGAACAGGTATTTCATCAGGATGGCGTTACGGCTTCTAATGGGGAGACTATCTCTCAGGGCTTCGGAGTTTACAAAAAGGACAACATTTCGAATTTTTAGATTAGGCGGTTATAATTGAAAAGTGAACACTGTCCAAACTATAGTTTCCAATTTTATAGCAGTACTGGCAATTATTATTGGCTTTTTTCGGCCCAATATAAGCGTTTCCGTTCAAACTGCCATCAGAAACTTATCAAATCCTCTTAGTGTTGAGTCTATGCGCCAAAGGGATTATCCCGGAAGCAATATTACCATTGAAGAGACCTTGTCTCCCGAAAAGACCTATAGCCGCTATATTGTTTCCTACAGATCTGATGGCTTGAAGCTTTATGCACTTCTTTTTGTGCCGAATGGAGTAAAACCCGCAGAAGGCTGGCCTGTAATTATCCTAAACCATGGCTACATAATTCCCGAAAGATACACTCCGGATGGAAACTATATTGCCTATGCTGACGCGTTTGCCAAAAATGGTTACATTGTCTTTAAACCAAACTATCGCGGTAACGGAAAAAGTGAAGGGGAGCCAACAAGTTCATATTTCTCACCCGACTATATAATTGACGACCTTAATGCTATCTCCTCAATCAGAAAATACACCCTTGCCGATCCAAACAAAATCGGTGTTTGGGGACATTCAATGGGCGGTTACATTACTTTAAAAGATCTGGTTATAAACAGGACAGATATTAAAGCGGCTTCAATTTGGGCTGGTGTTGTGGCACCATATAGCGATTTAATGTTTAACTGGCAAGATAAAGTTTCATATAAACCTGACGCTGAGGATCTCCGGCTTCGCAATCAAAACAGGGATTTTTTAATTAAAACTTTCAAAACCCCTGCCGAAAACCCTGCCTTTTGGAATTCAATTGATCCATTCACATATCTTTCTGATATTAAAACGCCTGTCCAGATTGAAGTCGGCCTTGCCGACTCACAGGTACCATCGGATTTTTCAAAAAATCTTTATAACAAACTGAAAGCTGTCGGAAAAAATGTTGAGTATTTCGAGTATCCGGGCAACAATCACGATATCAACCAAAGTTTTACCTTGGCTATGAAAAGGACAATTGACTTTTTTGACCTCTATCTGAAATAATTCCCCCAATGAAAGAACGTATTAAATCCCTGGATTCGCTAAGAACGATCGCAATCTTGGCGGTACTTCTTATCCACACAACAACACGCACACTGGAGGCGTCAAAGTTTAATATTATTGGGTTTTCCTGGACGCTTTTCTTAAATCAAATTGCCCGTTTTGCGGTTCCTCTTTTCTTTACCCTCTCGGGTTTTGTTTTGGAACTAAACTACAAAGAAGGGACCGATTATTGGTCGTTTATCAAAAAGCGTTTTTCAAAGATATTTATTCCTTACGCAGTCTGGAGCCTTATATATTATTTGTTTATCTACAGTAGTAATGACGATAATTTTCTTCGCGTTATTTTAACTGGTAACGCATCTTATCAATTATATTTTATTCCGACCCTTTGTATTTTTTACATGGTATTTCCACTTTTGCATAAATTGTATAAATATTTTACTAAACTACCGGTTTTGATATTTCTGGGAAGTTTGCAAATCTATCTTTTGTATCTTGATTATGGTGTGGCCGAATTCAAGTTTCCGGATCCATTGCACATTGCAATTTTGGCATACTTCTTTTTTATCATCGGTATTGTTTCTGCCAGAAACAAAGAAAAAATTAATATTTTTGTAAATAAATGGAAACATATATTACCTGTAATTACGGCACTTCTTGGTCTATTTGTTTTTTGGGAGGGGAGAACCCGGTTCCTGGCAACCGGAAACTATCTTTCCTACTACTCGCAGTGGCGTCCAAGTACTTTTCTGTACACAATCTCAATTGGTTTGACGCTTTATTATTTTTTTGAAAACACAAAAAACAGAAACTCAATTATCGAAAGATTTTCCAAGCATTCCTTTTTTGTATTTTTTGTTCATGTTGCCGTTTTGGAAGGTGTCTGGACGGCCTTTGCTAAATCTTTATTTAATTTACTGGGTTCTGACGTTGCCGGAAAGTTTCTTTTTGACCCGTTATTTTTCGGTGTAGTTACATCGCTATCGTTTGGTCTTTCTTATCTTGTTCACAAAATCCCCGGAGCTGAAAAAGTCATGGGTTGACTTAATTACAAAATGTTGGCCCGCGGATTTAATACTTGACATGTGTCTTACGGGACGTTAGGGTATACATATGAAAAATAACCACGGCAGTGAGGCATCGCAAAATAAATGACAAAAGAAGGTAAGACTATTTTGGCCATAATTGTAGGAACGATACTCCTGGTTGGAGGATTCGCGTTTTTAATGACCAGGGCTTCCAGTGGCAGTAACAGTAATGGAAAAGACAGTTATATAAACAATGTCGAAGCGGCGAATTTGGAGGCTAGCCCGTCAGGGAGGATTGATTTGGGTAAAGTGCCGTACAGAGGCGGAATAATTTCGAAAAGTTTTGATATAAAAAACACCTCAACCTCCGCCATAAAACTCAGAAAAATAACAACCTCCTGTATGTGTACGGTGGCAAAAGTAAAATTGGGCAATAAGGAAACAAAGTTTTATGGGATGGAGATGAATGGGGATCTTAATCCCTTGCTTGATTTCGATCTTCCCGCCGGAGAGACTGCTCAGGTTATCTTTGAATTTGATCCGGCAGCCCATGGCCCGCAAGGGATTGGCGCAGTTGACAGAGTCATAATGATTTTCTTTGATGTCGGTTACAAAATACTGGAGTTTGACGGGGAGGTAGTCAAATGAAACTGAAGATTCTCCTGGTTACTTTATTCTCCCTGTTTACGGTGAATTTCATCGCAACACCCTCGTCGGTTTCGGCTCATTGTCCGCTTTGTGTTGCCGGTGCGGCAGCGGGGGTGACATTAACCAGATGGGTCGGAATAGATGATTCTATTACCGGTGTGTGGATAGCCACACTTCTCGGCTCAAGTAGCTTTTGGTTATATTCCTGGTTGATCTCAAAAAAAATCAAGCAGGTTGAAAAATATAAAAAAATATTAAAGCCCGCCATATATATTCTTGTTTTTGCTTCAACCATATGGTCATTTTATAAATTCCAGCTTGTCATCCGAATGACTCAGATTTTTGGATTGGATAAGCTTACTTTTGGAATGCTTGCAGGAGCTATTTTATTCTACTTGGTTGATATTGGTGATAATTTTTTAATCAAAAGAGCCGGAAAAGTTTACTTTCCATATCAAAGGGTAGTTTTTAGTTTGGGAAGTATGGTAGTATTAAGCCTTGTGATTTATATTTTGATAAACTTTTTCATATGAAGAAAAATATTTTATTTATAGTTGTACTGGTGCTGCTGTTTTTGGCAGTGGGAATGGGAGGGCTTGTACTTGGAATGAGTTCTCCAAAATTTTTAACTGGGATAAAAGATTATCAGACAGCAAAGAAAAATGCCAAAGAAAGAACAGCGTTTCAGGCTCTCGCCGATGCGGTTACTCCAAAAGAAGGCTTTACGCTTCCAATTTCATGGGGAGACTTGGGTAAGGAGCTTGTTGAGGCCGGAGTAATAGACCAGGCAAAATTTGAAGAGGCCGTTCAGGCAACTCCCGAGCAGAAGAAAATTCTTGAGGGAGGTACAGACGCGCCTGTTACAATTAATTCGGAAAATTCGCAGTTTGTGGTCGATCTTCTTTGGGCAATAGGTTTGGCACAAAAATCAATTATTTATACGGACGGGCCTTTTGGAAATGAATATAAGGGCCAGGAAGGCAACTTCGCCTCTACAGGAGGCTGGACTTTAGCCAAGGGGGATGCGACAAAGTATTTAAATAAATTTAATCTGATAGCACTCACCCCCGATCAGCAAAAAAGAGTTGCGGACATAGCCCAGAATATTTATAGGCCTTGCTGTGATAATCCCACATGGTTCCCCGATTGTAATCATGGAATGGCTGCTCTCGGCGCAATTGAGATGATGGTTGCAAAAAATCTGTCCGACGATGAGATTTATCGCAACATACTTAAACTAAACTCTTTCTGGTTCCCGGATAATTATTTGACAGCGGCAATTTATTTTGATCGTCAGAATATTTCGTGGGACAAGGTTGATGCCAAAAAAGTTTTAGGGAAAGATTTCTCTTCAGCGACGGGTGCCCAAAGGCTTCAAAGCATAGTTGGGCCGCTGCCGGGACAGCCGACCGGAGGAAGTTGTGGAGCTTAAAATAAAGCTTAACGCTTGACATATACCCCCCCACGGGTATAGAGTATAACTCATGAAACATCTTCGAGACGAAAACAAGGCCTCTGCGGAAAAACGTATCAATATTATTAAAGGGCAGTTGGACGGCCTTAATAAAATGATCGATCAGGATCAATATTGTACGGACATCCTTGACCAAAGCCTGGCAATTCAAAATTCTCTTAAAAGTCTGGACGGCCTAATTTTGGAAAGACATCTTACGATTCATGTTTCGGAACAATTCAAAAGCAATAAGAAAAAGGCGGTAGACGAACTGCTGAAAGTATTTAAAAGAAGATAATGTCAAAATCTGTACAATCTTTATTATTGGATTTGGTCTGTGGAATGGAACTTCCAGAGAAAACAAAATACGAGGTGGAATACAAAGATAAAGCGTATTTTTTCTGCTCTGAAAGTTGCAAGGACCGTTTTGACATGAACCCCGAAAAATACATCAAATAACTGTCGTGGAATGCGTGTGTGGAAAGTGATAGGATTTAACTGGAGAGTTTTAGTCTTAGTAAAATAATTATGAAACACGAAATGAATAAATATATTTGCCCTATGCATCCGGATGTTGTGATGAACGAACCGGGAACTTGCCCCAAGTGCGGGATGGAATTGGTAGAGGTCAAAAGTAAAAAGAAAGAGGTAAAAAATGAACATGCCGGACATGATATGCACAAAATGAAACCGGTGACAGAGATGGCTTGGTGGGAAAAAACAAAGATGGGGATGACTATGGCCATGGGTATGGAACACGGAGGAATCGCGGGGCGGGAAATGGCGGCTCTCATGGAGGAGGATATTAGAAACAAGTTTTTCTTTGCATTGATTTTTGTACTGCCGATTGTTTATTTTTCCATCATTCGTCCAAATCCCTGGGTTGCTCTAATCTTAACAACACCGGTCTTTTTCTATTCAGGCTGGATTTTTCTTTATTCAACGGTAAAGGCTCTTCAGGCAAAGACCTTAAATATGGCCGTTCTTATCGCCGTCGGAATAACGGCGGCATATTCTTTCAGTGTTCTTCTGACTTTTATCGGAAGCAATGATTCTTATTACGAAGCGGCTGCCCTTCTTATTACATTTGTTCTTTTCGGACACTGGATGGAAATGAAATCCCGCCGTGGAACCACCGATGCCCTTCAGGCTTTATTTGATCTGGTTCCGCCTCAGGCCAGACGTCTTGTCGGAGGCAGGGAAGAGCTTGTCCCAACATCAGAAATTAAAGTCGGGGATATTTTAATCTTAAAGCCGGGAGATAAGATACCGGTTGACGGAGAAATCATTGAAGGTGAAACTGCTATCGACGAGTCGTTGGTAACGGGGGAATCTTTGCCTGTCGTTAAAGGGATCGGCGATAAAGTAATTGGCGGTTCAATTAATACTTCGGGGTCGGTTAAGTTTAAAGCCACCAAGGTTGGCGGAGACACTGCGCTTGCACAGATTGTTAAACTTGTGGAAACCGCACAGAACTCAAAAGCGCCGGGACAAAAGATTGCCGATCGATTTGCGCAGTATTTAGTGATTGTTGCCGTTGGGGGAGGACTTTTAACGTTTGCAATTTGGTTCTTCATTTTGGGGCAGCCAATTCTTTTTGCCTTAACTTTCGCGATTTCTACAGTTGTAATTGCCTGTCCGGACGCTTTGGGACTTGCCACACCTACCGCGGTTGCGGTCGGTACAGGGCTTGGGGCCAAACATAATATTTTAATTAAGGATGCACCAACTCTTGAGCAGGTTTCTAAATTGCAATCGATTGTTTTGGACAAAACCGGCACTTTGACTGAGGGAAAACCTCAAATTACAGATATTGTCGCAGTCAAAGGATTTACTCAGGATCAAATAATCCGACTTAATGCCGGAGCCGAGGCAAAGTCCTCCCACCCTCTGAGCCTGGCCGTTTTGGAAGAAGCCAAACGAAGAAAAATATCCATCCCCGTTAAAATTGAGAAGTTTAAAAATCTTGCCGGCCACGGAGTTGAAGCAGTTGTCGACGGTAGAGAGATATTGGTCGGAACAGTAAAACTAATGAACGACCGTAAGCTCGATGTAAGCCCTCTGCAAAAAGACATCGACCGGCTTCTCTCGGAAGGGAAAACCATTATGATTTTGGCGGTTGATAATAGGATTGCAGGAATTGCCGCCGCCTCCGATCCGATTAAGAAAAATGCCAAGAAAGCTATTGCCCGCATGAAAGAACTGGGGTTGGAAATAGCTATGATTACTGGGGATAACAAAAGGACGGGAGAAATAATTGGCAAGCAGCTCGGTATCGATAGGATATTTTCCGAAGTTCTGCCGGAAGATAAGGCCTTTTATGTCAAAAAACTGCAAAAAGAGGGTAAATTTACAGGTATGGTTGGAGACGGGGTTAATGATGCTCCAGCCCTTGCGCAGGCCGATATAGGAATCGCAATAGGAGCGGGAACCGATGTTGCGATTGAGACGGCAAAAGTTGTTTTAATGAAATCGGATCCCGCCGATATTTTGCGGGCGATCAAACTTTCAAAGGCCACTGTGAGAAAAATGAAGGAAAACCTGGTTTGGGCCAGTGTCTACAACTTACTCGCCATTCCGATTGCGGCGGGAGTTTTATATCCTAAATTCGGCATAACCCTCAGGCCTGAATTTTCAGCGCTTTTAATGAGCATTTCATCTATTATTGTTGCCGCTAACGCGGTACTTTTGAAGCGTGCAGAAAAGGATTTGATTGAGATATAAAAAATTATGGAAGAGAGTATAAGCATTAAACAGGTTTTAATTTCAGCCGGAATCGCGCTTGGATTTATCGCGGTATTGGTTGTGGCAATATTGGCACTGGATCTTCTTAAATCCGGCAACAGTAAAATTGCGGGCGCTTCGACAACGCCGGCTGAGGTGGATGATATGGCAGGTATGCATGCTCCGCCCCCACCCGCTGATAATACCAAATTTCAATCACTTCTGGGCTCTCCGGCTCCTCTCTTTAAACTTCAGTCATATGACGGACGCGAAGTTGATCTTGCAAGTTTTAAGGGAAAGAATGTGGTTTTGTTTTTCAGTGAGGGAGCCATGTGTGCTCCTTCCTGCTGGGATCAAATAAATGCTTTTACAAAAGATTCAGGATTTTCAAAGGAGAATACCGTTGTTTTGGTTGTCGTTGTAGATTCAAAAGCCGATTGGGATGGTGTAGTCAGGGAGGATCCAAAAATTGCCTCAGCCACGGTCTTACTTGATTCTGACAGAAAAGTTTCGGAAAGTTACGGGGTCTTGACAGTTGATTCCTCGATGCACAGGGGCCAATTTCCGGGGCATACATATGTAGTTGTTGATAGAGATGGGGTTATACGCTATGAAAAAGACGATCCGGATATGAGGATAAACAACAAGGAACTTCTCACAAACATTTCAAAACTGAATAAATGACAAAACCTTGGCAAATTTTTACTAAATGGTCAATTTTTGGATCATTGGGACTGGCACTTTTTTATTTCCTTCTGAGTTCTTTATTGAGTGGAGGCATTAGTCATTCGCTTGATCAGTTTGTAATCTTGCAGCCCTGGATAAGTCTCCTCATATTAAGCTTCGGTGTGCAGATGGGTCTTTTTCAGCTTGTCCGGAAGGGTTTCCGTCTGGTTGGAAGTTCATCGACAGTGTCCGGTGTTTCAATGCTTCTTTGTTGTGTTCACCATGCCAGTGATCTTTTGCCGATCTTGGGAGTGTCGGCTTTGGGTTTGGTCTTAACTGCCTATCAGAAAGACTTTTTGATTTTTGGCGTACTTATGAATATTCTGGGAATTTTTTATATGGCCAAACTTATGCGTCTTACGGATAAACCCGTCTTTAAATATTTATTTATGTCATCAGCCGTCTTGGTTCTGGCTTTCGGCGTGTTTACTATAACAAAAGATGTGTTTGCCAAAAAGCCGTCCTCACTTGGCGCCAGCGTAAAAGTAAATCCGATGGAGGCTCAGGTAAAGCAGGTTGGTGTTGTGGATATGGAAATAACCCCCAAACAACTGGCTCGTGGGCGAGAAATGGTTTTTACGGTTTCACTCGATAATCATTCAATTGATCTAAACTATGACTATACAAAGATAGTAGTTGTGGTTGATGACACGGGTAACATCTACAAGCCTGTAAAATGGACGGGGGAAAGCGCGGGGCATCATGTTTCGGGAGATCTGGTTTTTAATAAGTTGTCCGGTAAAGCCTCAAGCGTGGGGCTTAACATAAAAGGGATAGACGGTAAAAATGTAGTTTTCAATTGGGAATTATAAAAAAGGGGGTGAGATAAATGAAATTAAAAGAATCTGCCTTTGCAAATGCCAGTGGTTTACTCGGAGCTATTTATTTTGTAGGCTGTTTTGTGGTTGCCTCCTGGCTTCCTGGTTTATATAAATCCGTGGCGGAAAGCTGGATGCATATGTTAGACCTGAGCGGAGTTTGGAAAAGTGCACCGGAAGGATTTTTGTTGGGACTTGTTAGCTTTACGGTCGTTTCCTGGCTCACAGGATGGCTGTTTGCCTGGCTCTACAATCGATTTACAAAGTAATGGACAATCCGGAAGAAATGGTAAAAGATGTCGTGTGTGGGATGGTTATGCCCAAATCCCGAATGAAGTTTTCATCGGAGTTTTTAGGGAAGGTGTATTATTTTGACACGGAAAACGATAAACACTTATTTGACGCATATCCCGATTATTGGGTTCCCGAGGAAGAAAGGGAAAAGTTTAGAAAAGGCAAGTAATTATTATGTCTGATTGTTGTTCAAATCATTCAAAAAAAGGTAAGATTAAAGGATCTGACGTAAAGGAAGATGTAGTTCCCAAGTCTTTAGTCGGCAGATATTTATATAAACTTGGAAAGTCAGACCTTGAGAAATCAAAAGAGAAGAAAGGATGTTGTTAATTTATGGATAAAATAAAAGTCGGTATTAATGGTTATGGTGTAATCGGAAAAAGAATTGCCGATGCTGTTCTACTGCAAGATGATATGGAACTTATCGGAGTAACCGCAAGGACTCCTGATTATCGATTATTTTCTGCAAACAAAAAAGGAATCAGAATATTTGGAGCAGACACCGAGGCCTGCAGCAATTTAATGAAAGCGCAGGTAAGATGTAATGGTGATTTTGATCATTTCATGAACAGTATAGATGTAGTAATTGATGCAACTCCGGCAGGAATAGGAAAAGAAAACAAGGCAAAATATGATACTGCTAAGGTTAAATCAATATTTCAGGGGGGAGAAGCGCACGACACTACCGGATTTTCTTTTGTTTCGGAGGTAAATTATAAAGATGCTATAGGAAAGGAAAGTCTAAGAGTGGTTTCCTGCAATACTACGGCGATTTGTAGAGTTCTTTTCCCGTTTACCCAAAAAGGGATTCTTGAAAAGGCATACGTGGCACTGGCAAGGCGCGGGACAGACCCCATTGATTCACACTTAAAAGGCCCTTTGGGAACAATAGTTTTGGAAGATTCGATTCCTTCTCATCAAGGACCGGATGCCCAAACAGTTATACCGAACTTAAATATTCTATCGGTAGCGATTGCTGTTCCGACCACAATAGGGCATCTTCATTTGGCTTTTCTGCGTCTAAATCAGGAGATGTCTAAGGATGATGTGGTAAAAATTTTGAAATCAAGTCCGAGGGTGGTTGCTGTTAACTATAAAGACGGACTGACGGCAGAGAATCAATTGGCTGAACTCATGCGGGATTTGGGTAGGCCAAGGGCGGATATGTGGGAAGTCGCATTTTGGGAGGATTTATTGCATGTGGAGGGCAAGGACGTCGCTTTTTATTATCAAGTTCACAATGAGGCAATAGTTATTCCTGAAAATATAGATGCCATCAGAGCAATCTCAGGCATTGAGCAGGATCCTCAAAAATCTATTCAAAAAACTGACCAATCTTTGGGTATCACCGCAAGCTTTGTATGAAGACAGGTATTATTCTAAAAATGAAAGTTTTTTTCAAAAAGCCTTTTATCCTGATTGGACTCGTTCTAGCCGTGCTTCTGGCTTATTTTTTAATTCAGGTAAATCCGAAAAATGAGGGTAAAATAGGCAGGGGCGATATACGCTCTTTTTTATCGGCTTCCGGAAAACTTGATGCCGAAAAAAAAGCAGAACTTTCATTTAAGGCAACGGGACGGGTGGATTCGGTCGAAGCTTCTGAGGGAGATCAGGTTAAGAAAGATGAAGTTCTGGCCCGTCTTGACGTAGAAGAGCTGTCTTTGTCTTTAGGCCGCGCACAAGACGATTTGCGTCAAGCAGAGGCAGAGCTTGCCAAAATATATGATGAGGTTAAAGGACACGATACGGATGAAACCTACACTCAAAAACAAACAAGAACTCAAGCGGAAGTAAAAAAAGATAAAGCAGTAAAATCTGTGGAGAGTGCTAAAAAGTCTATCACCGATAGTGCACTTTATGCTCCTTTTTCGGGTGTTGTTATAACTCAAAGTTTAGAAGTTAACGAATGGGTTTCAGCATTTTCTCTGGAACCCGGAATAGTCTTGATTGATCCTGACACGGTTTACTTTTCGGCAGAGGTAGACGAAGAGAATATACAGAATGTAAAAGTCGGTCAAAAGGCAGTAGTTTCTTTCGATGCATATCCGGATAGAAAATTTGATGGTGAAGTTTATTATATTGCACAGTCCGTGACTCAAACTGAAGGTGGTGACGTTGTCGGTGTCAGAATAAAACTTGAAAACTTTCCCGAAAAGCCGATCATCGGAATAAACGGAGATACGGAAATTACACTTGAAGATAGGAAAGATGTTTTACTGGTTCCAAAAGAAGCTGTCTACAAAAATGGAGGGAATAGTTTTGTTAAAACCGGTTTAGGTGAGAAGAAGATAAAACTTGGAATCTTTGACGGTGTAAATTGGGAAGTTCTGGAAGGAGTTGAGGATGGAGAAATAATCAGATGGTGAGTATCGCCCGCAAAAATTTATTTGCTGAAAAAACCAGATTCTTTGTTTCGGTTGGGGGTGTAGCCTTTTCGATTCTCCTGATAGTATTTCTTCTTGGTATCTATAATGCTTTCAACAGACTTCTTATAGATTATGTTGAGAGTTTCGCTGCAGATTTGGTTATCGCTCAGGAGGGTGTAACCGACATGTCACACACTTTTTCGCTTCTTGATGCAAACAAAATGAGCCAAGTGGAAACCATAAGCGGCGGAAAAGTATATGGTCTTGTAAATAGAACCACAAATGTCCGGGTTAGGGAAGAAGACGGAAGTAAAATCGTAGACTTTGCGGGACGCAAGAAAGGTGAAAATAAAAAAGCAAAAAAGGCAACAATCACCCTCATGGGTTTTGATACGGAAACGGGTGTCGGGGGCCCGCCGATACTTTTGTCCGGAACCAAAACTCCCGGAAAACGCGAAATTATCGTTGATAGGGTTTTTTCCAAACAAAACGGACTTACAATTGGCGATTCGGTCGAAGTATTTGATGAGGTATTCACTATTGTCGGAATTACGGATAAAAACAACATGATGCTTTATACAAGGGCATTTGTTGATTTGGATGAAGCGCAGGAAATTTTGCGGCAAAAAGGCAGGGCGAATTTCATCCTCATTTCATTGACCGATCCCTCCCGTGCTTCAGAAATAGCGGAGAAATTGGAGTCAAACATTCCGGGAATCACCGCTTATAAAAAAAGCGACTTTGCCAAGAGCAATGCTAAAGCTTTAATGGATACATTTGTCCCGATTATTTTTGTAATTACAATTATCGGTTTTGCTACGGGAGCGGTTGTTGTGGGGTTGACTATTTACACGGCAACAATGGAAAAAATAAAGGAATATGGTGTCCTGAAAGCTATCGGCGCCTCCAGAAAGAAACTTTTTTTGATTGTTTTTGAACAAGCCCTGTGGTCATCGATTATTGGTTATATTTTTGGTGTAATACTGGCTTTCTTGGTTTCGAAGTTGGTGGTGGATGTAATCAATATGGTTGTGGAATTTAACTTACAAATATATCTTTTGGCATTTGCTTCCTCAATTATCATGAGCTTTGTTGCGACCTATATTCCAATAACAAGAATTGCCAAAACAGATCCCGCTATGGTTTTTAGATCATAGACGGAGTTTGTGACAACTTTGTCATGACAAACATAATTTTAGACTTACACAAAATAACCAAGGCGTTTGGTGAAGGTCATGCCCAGGTGAAAGCGCTCAACGGAGTCGATCTGGAAGTTAAAAAGGGAGAAATTGTTTTAATAATGGGACCTTCAGGTTCCGGTAAAACGACTCTCCTTTCAATAGGTGGAGGGATACTAAAGGCAACCTCAGGTAAAGTTATTTTAAACGGAAGTGATATTGGCGGAATGGGTGAGGACATATTAACCAAAAAAAGACTTTCCGAGGTAGGCTTTATTTTTCAGCAATTTCTTCTTTTGGCTTCCCTAACTGCAAAAGAAAATGTTCAGGTGGTTGCGGAATTTGCCGGAAATGGGGGTAATGCGGTAGAAAAGTCCGAAGAGATTCTGAAGCGTTTGGGATTGGCAGACAGAATGAACGATATTCCGGCAAATCTTTCCGGAGGAGAGAAACAAAGGGTGGCAATTGCACGGGCTCTGGTTAATGACCCGGATATAATTTTGGCCGATGAGCCGACAGCTAACTTGGATTCTAAAGTCGGACACGAAGTAATGGAACTCCTAAGAGAAGTCGCCAAAAAGAAAGGAAAAAGCGTTCTTATCGTCTCTCATGACAATAGAATCAGAGATGTGGCGGATAGAATCCTATGGCTTGAAGATGGCATATTTAAAGAAATAGGTAAAATGACAACCGATCCTGTATGTGGAATGAGCATAGAAAAAGGGGCTAATAAAACGACCATTAAGGGGAAAGAATACTTTTTTTGCTCCGAGGGGTGTATGAACGAATTCAAAAAAGAACCTGAAAAGTTTGTCGGTAACTTAAATCAGACCAATTATAATGGCTAATTACAAATATACTTATCTCATTGCGAATTTTTTCTTTCTGGCTGTGTGGTTATTTATCTACTGGAGAGTAAAAAGCCTAAGGCGTCCGATGTTGATTATGAGCTTGATTACGGCTTCATTTGGCCCGATTTCTGAGATCTGGTATTTTGCGGATTATTGGAAGCCTGAAATCGCATTGCCGTTACCGATTATTGGCGGAGTTGAAGATTTACTCTTTGGATTTTCCATCGGAGGGATAGGGGCCTTTGCCTATGAGTCTTTATTTGTAAGAGGTGTTTGTAAATGTGTGGAGAAAAAAGGAAGGCATGAACTGTTTTTATTGGTCTTTTTTGCAATAGAAGGGTTTGCCATGATTATTTTGAATAACTTATTAGGCTTAAACTCAATTTATGCGAGTTCTATTGGAATGGTTATATTTGCGATAGTTATGTTAGTTTTGCGGCCGGATTTGTTAATTCATGCTGTAGGTTCAGCATTTTTGGTAGCCGGTACAATGTTTATAATCTATTTCTTGGGACAGGAGTTTTTCCCTCAAAGTCACTTTTGGGTAGAGAGAATCTGGAAACTGTCGGGAACGGAGCAGGGGATAATTATTTTTAAACACATACCTTGGACAGAAATGCTTTGGGGGCTCTCATGGGGTCTTGTCTGGGGACCAATGTATGAATTTTTGGTTGGGGCAAGGACGATAAGTTTTAAGAAGAAGTAGACAGATATGAATAAACAAATATTGATTAAAAAAGCCTCGGGTGAGCTGGAGCCATTTTCGGAAGATAAACTGCGCCGTTCACTCGAACGGGTAGGGACTTCTCCGGATGTTGTCGAGAATATAGTCTCACATATTACGGGAGAACTCAAAAACGGTGCAAGCACGCAAGATATCTACAAGCACGCGTTTTCACTGCTTAATAAACATGATCGCTCGGTAGCGGGAAAGTACTCCTTAAAACGGGCTATTATGGAATTGGGTCCGACAGGTCATCCGTTTGAAAAGTTGGTCAGTGAGGTTTTGAAAACAAAGGGGTTTTCCACTCAAGTCGGCGTCATTGTTCAGGGGATTTGTGTTTCCCATGAAATTGATGTTGTAGCCGAGAAAGAAAATCAACATATCATGGTCGAGTGTAAGTTCCATAATCAGCCGGGCACTAAATCGGATGTTAAGATACCTCTTTATATACAAGCACGCTTTGAGGACGTGCGAAATGCCTGGTTAAAAAATAAAGATCATACTCAGAAATTTCATGAGGCTTGGTTGGTTACCAATACCAAATTAACAAGCGATGCAATTACTTATGCTCAATGTGTCGGTATGAAGCCAATAGGGTGGAACTACCCTGTAAATGAGGGCTTGGAAGTGCTCATTGACCAATCGGGATTACATCCGGTTACATGTTTAACTACTCTGGATGCAGGGGATAAACAACAGCTCTTGAATGAAGATATGGTTCTTTGTAAAGAATTGTTGCATAATAAAGATATACTACAGAATTTGGGATTGGACACTGCCAAAATATCTCAAGTCGAAAAAGAAATTAATGAATTATGCAAAATTATATGAGCTGCTAGTTTTTGGTTAAAGGGGGTGATAAAAATGATGGGAATGATGGGAGGTAATTATTTTAACGGTGATTGGAGTTCTGCGCCTGATTATATGAAGCAGATGATGCAAAGTTATTACGGCGGAGTGCAGCCTTTTGCCGGATTTTTCGGGATAGCGCACTTAATTGTTTGGGTTTTGGTTGTGTCACTCTTGGTTGCCGCAATCCGTTACCTTTGGAAAAAGGGGGGTAAATAAAGAGGTTGGTCTGTTAGATTGAAAGGAAGTCTAGGATTTTGGAGAATACCGACTGGTTTACAGTCAACACCTGTCCCGTTTGGGCGGAAACAACCAAATTCTTTGGGACGGCTACGTCAAAGACACCCAGTAGTTTTTCGTCTTTGGCTCCATCAATATTGTAGGACAAACTTCCGTCAGATTCCGTTTCAAGATTTACTTCGGTTGTTGTGGTAACTATTCCAACTGCGAGCATATTGTCGATTGCCTGTTGAGGTAAAACAGCAACTACTCTGTTGCCGGCCGGTGTGGTTACTGTAAGTTCCCTTGTGACGGGGTCAACCGAAAGAGGAAAATCGCTTTCAACGCTAAACTTTGCGCCTTCCTGTTGAAACTCAAACTTGTTCTTGCCGCTTCTGATTTTAATCTTTGATTTATTGGTACCCTCCCCAACTTCAACTTCATCTTCTTCTTCAAATTCTTCGGGTTCGGGTGTCTCTTCCGGTTCCGGAGTCTCATTTTCCTCTTCGATCTCTCTTTCCTGGTTTTGGGTTTCGAGTCGGATTTGGTCACCCTCGCTTTCATTGGCCAGTCTGGTTTGGGTTTGTTCACTGTTTTCTCCTGATTCGGCTTCACTGGTTTCGCTCAAAACCTGGCTCGGTGTTTCTGATGTCCCCTGGCCGCCATAAATGGCAAAGCCGGAAACGACTAAAAATGAGATAACCAGAAGAGGGAGAAGAGCTATAAAACCTTTTTGGGCAAAGTGTTTTTTCATTATTAAATGATCAGCCAGGTTATCACGATTTTTTTCTCCAAGTCAAGTACTGAACAAGGCCACGACAATTCAAAGGCATCGTGATCATTGAGCGATAGCTTCACTAAAATTCTCCTCAACTTTTTTCCAATTGACCACGTTCCACCAGGCATTGACATAATCGGCTCTTTTGTTTTGATATTTCAAGTAATATGCATGTTCCCAAACATCAAGGCAAAGAATCGGATTCATGCCGATCGATATGGGTGTATTTTGGTTTTGGGTATCAACAATCTCCAATCTTCCTTTATTGACGACAAGCCAGGCCCAACCGCTTCCAAACCTACCCACTGCCGTATTTGAAAATTTTTCTTTAAATGATTCAAAATTCCCGAAAGTATTTATGATTTCTTTTCCGACATTGCTTTTTGGGTTAAAAGGGGAGTTCGGAGACATGATTTTCCAAAAGAAACTATGGTTTAGATGACCTCCGCCGTTATTGATTATTGCTGTTCTGATATCGCCGTTGATATTCGCAGGGTCGCTTAAGATCTCTTCAATTGTTTTTCCTGCCAGTGAGGCATCGTTTGCACATGCGGCATTTAGCTTATCTACATATGTCTGATGATGCTTATCATGATGAATTTGCATGGTCCGGGCATCAATGTAGGGCTCTAGTGTGTCGAAAGAGTATGGAAGTTTTGGTAATTTAAACATCGAAACTTTCCAATTTTAACACATCTGTCTATACATGATACTAAATGAAGGAGTATTGTGTTGACAATCTTTGGTGAGTGAATGTACAATTTTTGAAATGGCAGCGAAAAATAGGCTCTACAGATCAAGTAGGGAGAAAGTTATTGGTGGAGTTTGTGGAGGGTTTGCAGAATATTTCGGAATTGACCCGATAATTATACGGCTTCTTTTCTTGATTTTTCTTTTTGCAGGATTTGGACTTTTAATTTATGTAATTGCCTGGATTTTTATCCCAACTAAATAATGGAAGAAAAAATAAAGAAGGAAGTTAAAGTTGTAAACAAATATAGTGGAGGGGGAGCCGGAGGTGCGGTTTATGGTCTGGGATTTATTGGAGCTTTGGTTTACTTTATTCAACACTCCACAACCTTTGTGGACGGGCTTATCGGTCTTCTTAAAGCAATCGTTTGGCCGGCTTTGTTGGTCTATAAAATTCTCGATCTTCTGAGGTTTTAAGTTTTCTAGGTAAGAGTTTCGGAAAGGTCTCTCGGGTGTTTTTTTTACAAATCACTCATTTCCGGATAACGGACAATAATTTCTTTTCCTGTTTTTGTCTTTCCTTGGTAAGCAATATTCATAGTCTTTTGAAATTAGATTGGGGCTTGCTCTGGGCCTCG
The DNA here is from genome assembly GCA_003484955.1 of Candidatus Woesebacteria bacterium. Classification (GTDB taxonomy): domain Bacteria; phylum Patescibacteriota; class Microgenomatia; order UBA8517; family UBA8517; genus UBA8517. The sequence goes on along the minus strand of DMZH01000001.1, from coordinate 31,253 downwards.
ACCTTCATTTGTTTCCATAAAAGCCTTTATTTGGCCTTCATCAATTGTTTGAAGCTTCAATAGTCTTCCCCAGGAAGTTAAAGCAATTGGTACCTCTAGACTATCTCTGGGAATCATTATCTTTTTACTTATTGCAACACTATTAAAAACTGATTTTAGTTGCGCGCTTTCAGTTGCAGGAATATCCGATTTATACCAAAGAATCACTGCACCGTGTTCCATACTATGGACTAAGTTTCCATCCGGCACCGGCTTATCATAAATTCCGCTTGGTTGGGGTTTGGCATAGTGAACTCCCGATGTGGGAGGATTGGAATTGTAATCTACCTTAGCACCGTCCGGTACATGATTTGTTCCCTGATCGATAATTATTTCACCCATCAGTGGCTTACTCGAATGTTGGTTCTGTTTAGAGGTCAGGAAGGTACCGCCAACAATAATTATCAGGGTTGCTAAACCAATACCAATAAACACTTTACGCTCAGTTGTCATCTTGTCTCTATACTTTATAACACACCACACCCGGCATCTCCACATGTTTGTGGAAGTAAATGGGATAATAAATTTTATTACGGAGCTTCCTTGGGTGATTTTATAAACGTTGCGACAATGGTGTCTATTGGGTTGCCGGAAGGCGTTGTTCCAATTTCTGCCGAGTGCTTGACTATTTTAAGTTCGCTTACTGACTCAGCTAAATTGGTAAGTTCATCCGTGGAGTAGTGGTGGGCAAATCTCTGTAAATATGGAGAGCCTGCAAGTAAAGCAACTTCCTTATCGCCTTTATCTTGAAAAGTAATTTTAGCCATTGGGTCAAACACCGCTATTGTTCCGAGCTCATTTGTTATCAATTCGTGTCTGGAATAGTTAACAGGATAGTGGCTTAAATTATGTTCTCGGTTAAAATCAGATACGGTAAGAATGCCTCCCGGTTTTAAGACTCTGGCGATTTCTTTGATGACTTTTTTTCTTGCCTCAACTGCTTTTTGAGGATCTTTGTCTGTTATATTTGTCAAAACCCCACAAAGAACCACGCCGTCCGCACTTTCATTAGCGAAGGGTAGTTCTAAAGCTGTCCCTTGCACCCGTCCGGACACATCAGAAATAGTTTTTTCTAATCCCTTATGGTTCAAATCAAATGCAACGATCTTCGCTTCGGGGAAAGATTCCTTAAGAGCCTGGGTTGATCTGCCTTCACCTGAACCTAAATCCAGAATGACCATGCCTGGTTTGTTGTCTAAAAATTTCTTTAATTCATCAACGGGAATTCTTGTTGAACCGGGAATTTTTTGTTCACTCGCTTTCCAATAATTTTCTGAAGCAAGGTTGTCCTCAGACATATTTAGATGTATTGTATCATCAAAAATTTCAAAAATGCACTTAATTTTTAATTACATCAGCCGTAATCGTGTTGGTAAGTCGAGGAATATTGGGGTTGTCGGTTTGTATATAGATTGTTCTTGTTATGCCTCCAACATCAGTTGCGTCTCCGTGAACGGCAGGATTGAATGAAACTCTAATTTCGGTCGCTTCATAGGCACCAAGTTCTTTTTTATCGACTTCTGCTTTTGTGCATCCGCATGAAGTTGAAACCCGTGTTATTTTTAAGGGGAGGGGACCGAAGTTGGTTAAAGTAAAAGTTGTTGTGGGAATATCTCCATAAATTACTCGACCCAAATTCCGATTTTGTGGAGTTATAAAAACTCCCACATTCGATTCTTTGTAAATATTAATCCCGCCATCCAAATCATATACGTTTGTGTAACCAAGACCGGCAATCTCCTTTGATGCTTCCTCACTCATTGTTCCCGTTCTGCAGTAGACAAGGATGGGAGTAGATTTATCCTCTGGAAACTTATCCAAATTGAGGGAAATTTCATTGTAGGGTATAAAAGCGTCAGTTCCCGGAATATGGGTTTGTTCGGGCACATGAACGTCTAAAAGAAAGTTTTTTTCATCCTTAGCAAGGACGGAAAATTCTAAAGATTTAACAAGTCGGACCTTGTTTTTTACTTCACTTTTACTTTTTCCCTGACGGGAAATTAGCAACACAGATCCTATCACCACAATCGCTAACACACCGATTAACAGATAATTTTTATTTATTTTCATTTTGGCTGTGCATCACGGTCTAGAACCTTTCGATCCCATAACCATCAGGGACCATATTAGAACTCTTTTGTTATTGTAGTTTTCTTAGACTATCTACAATATCTAAATCACTTCTTCCCCTTTTTTCTTTTCTATAGCCATCTGTAGAACTAAAAAGGTAGGCATTTATAAATGCATCCTTGGTTATTGTTCTAATTTTTTTGCCGTTTTTCTCAATTTCAACCACACCCGTATCTAAAGTGCATATCCTGTCTCTTTCCAAAACATTATTTCCTGCAAAAGCAATTTTTACCCCTTTAGAATTAATAAATTCATGTTCTTTCTCATCTAAAACTGAGAAGCCTTCTTTTGTCATTATTTCTTTTAACTCTGGCCACCGGCTTTCTACAAGATCTTTATCAACAAGAAGGTCAATATCATCAAACTCTCTGAAATTACCAATATACACTGAAGCACCAAGGGAACCGTATAAAATAGAGTCTATACCATTTTTATCTAAAGTATCTTTTATTTCATAATAGTTATTAAGATTTACTGCCATTATTTTAAGATTAGCTATCTTGTAAACCTCCAACTTTTGCTGAGCATACGGGTCCAAACTCTTATAGTCCTTATAAGTGTACCATCTTGAGGTTGAGGCTGAAAGCCGAAATCCTGGGTTTACCGAAGGACTAAATGAGACACTATTTCTTGTTGGGTAAAAAATATACGTCCTATAATTTAGGTGAAATCCTATATTGGGGGTATAATGATGAATAATCAAGAATAAACCCACTATTGTGTTCATGGGAACATATCCTCCCCGTGAGTGCGGTATAGCTACGTTCAATCAAGATCTACTAGCCTCAAGTCAGAAGTACCTGGGGAAAGCCGTTTCGTGCAAAGTCGCAGCCATGAACCTTACTCCTTTGGACACGTATGTTTACCCCCCTGAAGTTGTCTGGAAAATCGACCAAAGTGACAAGAATGCCTATATAGATCTTGCCACGGAATACAACAACAATCCCCTTATCACGGGAGTGATCATTCAACACGAGTACGGGATTTATGGTGGCCTTGATGGAGAAAACATACTTTTATTTATGGAGACCTGTAGGAAGCCAATTGTGGCAACTCTTCACACAGTACTACCTAAACCTTCGCCAAAAATGAAAGATGTAACTACAAGGATTATTGAACGCGCAAATATCATCGTTGTTTTGACTGAAAGTTCAAAACATATACTGGAAAAGGTCTATCCTCAATCAGTTAACAAAGTGCATGTGATTCCTCATGGCATCCACCCAACGACTTTTACCGATACAACCGCTGCTAAACGTAAATTAAAATTGCAAAAAACGACGATACTAACGACCTTCGGTCTTTTAAGCCGTGGCAAAGGAATCGAATACGTAATAAAAGCACTTCCAAAAATAATTAAACGCCACCCATCGTTACTTTACCTGATTTTGGGCGAAACACACCCTGTTGTACGAAGAAGTGAGGGTGAAAGTTATAGGAATGAACTTTCCAAGCTTGTAACAAAATTACACTTAGATAATTTTGTAAAATTCTATGATCAATACTTGTCGCTACCCGACTTAATGGAGTTTCTTAATGCTACAGATATTTATATCTCAACATCGATTAATCCTAACCAAGCAGTAAGCGGAACACTTTCATATGCGCTAGGTTCCGGACGCGCAGTAATAAGTACCGAGTTTGCACAATCAAAAGAAATAATTACCAATGAAACGGGGCGGTTGGTACCTATTATGAAACCAAAAGCTTTTAGTAAAGCACTTATAGAGTTACTCGATAGTAAAGAGGATTTAATGAAAATGCATAGGACTGCATTTGAACAAACCCGCCCGATGCTCTGGAGCAGTGTTGCGCTCAAATATTCAAGACTTCTTAAACAATATATCTTGCCGCCAGTAAACCTTAGCCATCTGGCAAAAATGACCGATAAATACGGACTTTTTCAATTTGCAAAACTGGAATTACCCGATAAAAAGTTTGGTTACACACTTGACGATAATGCCAGGGCTCTTGTTATATGCAGCCGCCTTACCGCTTCTCCCTACAATAACAAATTAGCTTCCATTTATTTACATTTTATTAAAAAGTGCCAACAGGCGGACGGAACATTTATTAACTATGTCGATCATCATAATAAAATGGCAGCAATACAAAATCTCAATGAGGACCTGGAAGATGCAACCGCACGTGCTATGTGGGCACTCAGTGAAGTATTGAATAATAAAAACATGCCGGCAAATTTGAAAAAAACGGCAAAAAGTATATTTATTAAAGCTCTACCATATGCCAAGCGGCTTCTCCATATCCGTTCCTCTGCTTTAATTATTAAATCGTTTGTGAACGCGATTAGCGCATGTCCGGAATACTCAAAAGAATTAACGGCTTCCATTCAAAAGAATGCTAATTTTCTTGTAACTGAATTTGATAATAATTCAGATAAATCATGGCATTGGTTTGATAACTACCTTGGGTACAATAACGCCATAGTGCCTGAGGCGCTTTTTATAGCCGGGCAAGCCGTAGGCAACAAGCATTATTTGGATAAAGGCTCAGAAGCCCTAACGTTTCTGATAGAAAAAACTTTCTCTTCAAATAGGTATATGCCAATCGGTCACTCTGAGTGGTATAAAGTGGGTGGCGAAAGAAGTTATTTTGATCAACAACCCGAAGATCCCGCTTCAATGATCCTCGCTCTCGTAACCGCATATGAAATTACGGGTAATAAAAAATATAAAATATTAATAGATATCTGCTTCAGTTGGTTTTTGGGTAACAACAGTTTACAGTTGCCGCTTTATAACCCCGAAAACGGCGGTTGCTATGACGGACTCCATCCCGATCGGGTAAACTTAAACCAAGGAGCTGAGTCTCAGGTTTCATATCTTTTGTCACGACTTTCTGTTTCAAAATTGTATTCAAATGAAAATTCATCAAATAAAAAATATATTTCCTGATGTCCGTGTAGCACGTTTTAATCTCGCAGCTTGGCAAAAAATCGGCAGTGATTCCATTTATTTTATTGGCCGCGAGGTTGCAAAAGCTGCAAAACCCGGCGAACCCGACACAGGAATCTTAAAACTTTTTGAAATTACGAAAGACGGAACAATTGTCCAGGAACGTCTTATCTGGAAACCAATGTATAACGGTATAAATCTTGAGGATCCTCGTGCCCTCGAGCTTCCCAACGAAAACTTACTGATCGGACTCACTGCTGTTTTAAGAGACAAGAGGGGAAGACCAATACCCTTCCCCGCAATTATAAAAATTGACTCACATAGTTCGTGGAATGATGAATTACCACCATTTCTTATTATCAGTTCTTTCGGTCCCGGTAAAAATTTAACCCCAATTGATAATTCAACTTATTTGTTCCGTCCCGACTCTTCAGATTATAATCACAAAATCCTTGTATTTTCACTTCATCGTCAAGTACCCGACAAATTGGACGATATAGATTTTCCGACAAACTTAAGTTGGGCAAAATGGAGAATAGGGACCACAATGCCGCCAATCTGGTTAAATCAGGAGGAGGCACTTTTCATTATTCACGGAATATCCATAGTCAAACTTAAAGGGAAGGCCACATATGTATATAGCATCGGACGCGCAAAACTTACACGTAAAAATAACAAATTTAGCGTAGTTGTTGCACCGGAACCGATTCTCACTTCGGACAATTTTATTAATAATGACGGAACGCCAATGGTTGCCGAACTACATCCAAAGCTGCGACGGGTTGTTTATTCGTGTGGTGGAATAATTAAAAGGAACAAACAAGATGCCTTGTATTTATATGTAAATGTAGGTGACAGAACAACTTTTGAAGTAGAATTCTCGCTAAAAGAATTAAAAGAAGGACTTTTCTAGATTTTTAATTCGGTTTATTTAGCCGACAAATGTCAGCGCAACACCTTTTTTGTCGGCGCGTCCTGTACGGCCGATTCTATGAATATAATTTTCGTAAGATTCCGGTAAATCAAAATTGATTACATGACTTACATTTGGAATATCAAGTCCACGTGAGGCAACATCGGTTGCTATCAAAATCTGAATATAATCTTTTTTAAACTTATCCAGGGTTCTCACTCTTTGACTTTGATTTTTATTACCATGAATTGAATCTACTTTAAAACCACGCTCTACGAGGTTGTCAGAAAGTTTTTGGACCCCATGTTTGGTTCTACCAAAAATTAATACTTTTTCAAACTCGTTTTTGTGGAGGAGTTTTACAAGTTCCTCTGTTTTTGAACCCATACCGGAAACTCTGACAATTTCCTGTTTAATATTGGCCGTAATGTCCCCGCTTTTAACAGAAACCGTAACAGGGTTAACAACAAAACTTTGTAAAATCCATTTGACCTTTTCGTTAACTGTGGCTGAAAAGAAAAGTGATTGTCGGTTCTTTGGAAGAAGAGAAATTATTTGTTTGATTTGAGGCAAAAAACCATCATCAACCATACGATCGGCTTCATCCAAGACTACCGACTCGAAATAATTTAAGTTTAGACCGTGACTTCTAATATGATCCGTAAGTCTTCCAGGAGTTCCTATTACAAAATTAGGACCCCTTCTCAAGTCTTCTTTCTGTCTCCACATATTGGCGCCTCCAATACAGAGGGCCGAGTAAATTTGAAGACCGTTTGTGAAAGAATATAATTCGTCCTTGGTTTGTGCAGCCAGTTCACGGGTGGGGCTTATAATTAAAACTCTTTGGTTTCTGTCTTTTAAAACCTTTTCAATAAGAGGAATTAGAAAAGCAGCGGTTTTTCCCGTTCCGGTATTTGCCATGCCGATCAAATCACGGCCCTCAAGTACCCACGGAATTGCTTGGTCCTGAATTGGGGTGGGTGTAATATAACCTTTTCCGGAAACATTCCGCTTTATTGCATCGGAAATTTGAAAATCGGAAAATTGATGAGTTACAATATATTCTTTAGTGTCGTCAATACGTGGGGGAAGATTAACTATTTGGCTTGGATCAAAGGTTTTGATTCTTCTTCCACCACCAAAAGATCTGCCTGAGCCGTACGATCCACGAGTCTGAGGCCTGCCGCCACGCCGATTGTAATATTGCCTATACATTTTAAGGGAACAGAACTGCTTAAAGAAAAAGTATGTTTAATGACTAGTGAAGAAAAAGATACAAATAAAAACTAAATTTGGGGTACCTTTATCTTTCTGAAAGACAAAACGAACAGTTGAAACTGCGAGATTTATCTATTTAACTAAAACTAAATTTAACTAACATTTAAGCAGATCTGATTCCTCAAATCTGCAACCAAGAGATAACTTTACCATGAATTAATAGGGAAGTCAAGCTATAGGATGTAGGCTCGCTTTAGGCTGGGTTTTTCAAAGCAAAAATATTTTTGTATATTAAGACGGCATCTTCGAATTTTTTGCTACGGAACAGGGATTTCCCTCAATCCCGCTCGGGATACTTGACANNAAATAGCTCTACTTCTTAACAAAAAGAATGACATTGGGAATATTGCGCCCTGGTCCAACCTTATAACCCCCCGACCATAGTGCTGTAGAGCCGCCATTATCAAGGTTTAATGCATTTTCCATCCCCAACGCCCTCATTACCCTAGCTGATTCAGCAACTGTAGCATTGTGGACAACACCGATATAAACAATTGAACCTTTATTGGCAACAAAACTTCGTGCACCCTTGCTTCCCTTTTTAGGATCATCATCTCCTCCGAAGGAAATATTTGATCCTGATACTAAAAGGGGATAATTTGATATCATTCCGTCAATTCCAGTATCTCTTCCTACCTGTGAAACCGCGGAAACAAAGTTTACCCTTGAACCTTCAAAAACTACACCGGGATTGGTGCTGTAAACATTATTATCCGAGTTAAACCATGTTTTATTTTTATTCATTAAAAGTGTATCAAAGGAATTGGTTTTATCAGAACAGGTTGGATAAGTTGCTGGACAAAAGTAAGAACCATTAACTCCAGCATAAGCTCCACTTCTTGAAACGTATGTCGCAAGTGGTAAAACAGGGCAATCGTTTACGCATGTTGAATCCGATGCAGTGTCGACAATTATTCGGGTTGATGACAGGTCAGCAGCAATAATATCAACTTGGAAATCTCCCGCTTCGGTTGTTACTTTTTGTCTTGAGTACCCTGATTCGGGGGTGGTGTTGCTTACAGGAATATTTTGAGGAATTATGACTGCTGTTGCGATTTTTGTTTGTTCCTCCCTGATTTTTATTGAAAGCTCACTTAGTTTTTTCACTGCCTCTGTGTAGTCTCTTTTCCCTAAAAGTACCAGAATATTTGCAAAAAGTTCATCAAGACCCTTTATGTTTTTTGGAGGGGTTTCTAAATCGAGTAAACTTTCGTAAGTTGAAACTGCTAGAGAAAAAGTTTTTTGAATATCCTCAATTTCCTTTTTTAATTCAGAGTTAGTTTTATATGGATCTTGAGTTTTAAGGGTATTAAGTTCTGATGAAATTTTCTGAATAGTCGCAATACTTTGGTCCCTTTCTCCAACAAGCTTCGAGTTTTGATAATAAAGGTAGCTTGTATAAATAACCACAATCAGAAAAAGAATAATACTCAAGTAAGGAAGAACTTTCTTAAGTGGACTGAGCGAAATTTTAAATTTCATAACACTAGCGGGGAGGTTTTTTCCATACGTTTCACTTTAACAAATATAAGAATGAACTACAATTTCTGAAGCTATTTTGCTGAGCAGTAGGGTCTCGGACCATTCGGACCCATAACCATTTGATATTACTCAAACTGCTTTATTAGATTTAGTACAATTACTTGCGATAAAGAATAAAGTGAGTAAGAAAATATACCTGATAATAATATTGATATAAAAATTAATGTCTTATGAATTTTAACTGCCTTTCCCAAAATGGTAATAACAATAGAATTTAGATAAGCGTACACAATGAACCAAGAAACTGTTAAAAAAAGGTTGATTTGCCACGATTCTGTTTTTGTTCTAACAAACTCTAGAATTGATAGTAAAGTAAACCACTCAAGAAGAGTAAACCATTTCTTGGCAATTTTTGGCCATAATGAAATATTGTTCCAATTTGACCACTCAGAAAGAGTTGGCGGATTTTTCAGTTGTTTTTTGATAAAGTTAACACCCATGATGATTAGTTTTTATAACCAGTCCCAATAATTGCTTTATGGTCCAATCTTGCTGCGGAGCTTGGATTCGTGTGCAAAGGATGAAATACCTTAATTCGCACTATTGAATCCGAGATCAACAGCGAGCAACGCGAGCTGCGGGACAGGGATTCGAACCCCGATACGCAGATCCAGAATCTGCAGTCCTACCGTTAGACGATCCCGCAATGTATGTTTATAGAGCCGTATAATCGGCCAAGCTTTGCTTACCGTTAGACGATCCCGCAAGGTAAGCATGGGTATTCTAACATTTTGAGGATTAATGTGGAATTGCTAGGTGGTAGGAGGGCGAGTTATTTTTAAAATTTCTAAAAATAGCTTGTCGCTACCACCTTTTGTCCTTGAAAAATTAATTCGGATATTGGCGCACCCCCACCAGGTATTGAATTCGGTTGTCAAAGGCGTAATTTACGGCCTTGAAACGTTCATTATCCTGAACCCGACCGAGTTTTAAGGAAAGAATCTTCCCAACGCAAGTGATGGGATCTTTCCATCCGCCGTCAGAAAAACCAAGCCCCTTCAAAGGTATTCCGACATCACTCATCAAAAGGTTTGACAAAAGTTTTTTGGTTGTATGATCTATCGGAAGTTTGTTTACGTCTCGAAATCGATACTCTATATCGAGAGGCAGGTGATTACCTGCAGCCCTAATACGGCATTCGATTTCAGGATCCCAAAATCCGAGATCATTGAACCATCCAACCAGGCAATCTTCGTCCGGATCGAGATGTACCGATTCGAACTTTACCAAACGTAGTGCTATAAGTGCCATTTCCCTCACCTTTCTTTACGATATGGTTAGAATGGACGCCAATCTTTCAAAGAACTAAGTCCTATAATATCAGCCTTGGGCTGTTTCGTCAAATTACCAACCGAGGATTTTGGGAAGAAATAGAAATGCTCCGATAAATACGGCCGCAATTGAGGCTACAAGAACCGCCCCGGCAGAAATATCTTTGGCAATTTTTGCCCGTTCCTGAATTTCGGGGCTTACTATATTAATAGTTTCTTCGATTGCTGTATTTACCAGCTCGAGTATTAGAACGAAAGAAATGATCAGCGTCAAATGCAACCATTCGGAGGTTGTTATCTTAAAAACTATACCCAAAATTACGGCGGCGATTCCCAGCGAAATCTGAATTCTAAAATTTCTGCCTTTGGTAAATGCCGTCTTTAATCCGTCGATTGCAAATTTGAAACTTTTTATTAGGGAGTGATTTGATTCCATGAATAAATGATATCATGAAATGTAGGGGAGGATGTTATGGACGACCTTGTAATTGAGTTTTTTGCAACATTTTTGATATGGATTCTTTACGCCGGTCTTATCGTTTTGTGGTTTATAGACGGAAAAATCAGAAAGGAACAGGTGGTGCACGCGCTTGTGGCAGGAGCAATCGCATGGGGGGTTGCCTTTCTCATTAAATATTTTTTCCCGACTTTAAGACCCTTTATGCCAAACGGGCGCGAGGTTGATGTCTTGATAGCTCCCACCGACTCAGCCTTTCCGTCTGCCCATACGGCCCTGGCATTTAGCCTTGCCGTAACAGTTTTTATGCACGACAGACGTATAGGCTGGTGGTATCTCGTGGGAGCGCTTTTCATTGGAACCGCCAGAGTCTTGGCAAACGTACACTATCCGCATGATATTCTGGGTGGTGCGTTTATTGGAACTCTGATTGCCGTAATTGTTGAGAAAACCCACGTGTTCAATCTTCTTGGAAAAAGAAAGAGCAGAAAATAATTAATAATTGGGGTTGACAATTAGCAGACCAAATAGTAGACTGCTAAAATACATATGGCTAAAGATACCAGTATGTTAAAAAACACATTAAGACGGGTACCGATTGTTCCCGTAAGAGGCTCCGTAGTTTTTCCCCATACGGATACATTGATTTCTTTCGGGAGATCAAAAAGTGTGTCCGCCGTAAACTCCGCTTTTCAGGATGATAGAGTCATTGCAATTTTTTCACAGAAAGATCCCAGAACCGCGGATCCTTCAGAAGAAGACCTCAATACGGTTGGAACCATAGCAACCATAACCCAAATGATGACGACAGAGGGGGAAATTCACGCTCTCATCAAAGGTCAGGCAAGAATCAGTCTCCGTAAGGTTATTGCCGAAGAGCCATACCTAATTGGCAAAGTTGAAGAAATTCAGGAAGAGCTGGAGGAAACTCCGGAGATTGGTCTTTTGGCCAAAAAAATTCAGGAACTTTTCAAAAAAGCAATAAACTTGGGGAAGCAGGCTGAGGTGATGACCGTAATGAAGCTGGTTTCAGGAAATGCCGAACCGGTTGAAATAAGCGACCAGGTTGCCTCTCTTCTTGAAATAAAATCCGCTGAAAAACAGAAAATTTTGGAAGAAACAAATGTTAAAAAGAGGTTGGGAATTGTTTTGGAATATTTAACCAAGGAAGTAAACGGACTCGAAATTGAGCAGACTATTTCTTCAAAAACTCAAAAAAGATTTGAGGACCAGATGAAAAAGGCCATGCTTAGGGAGAAGAAAAGAACCATTGAAGAAGAACTTGGAGAAATGGATGAAGAGGGCGAAATCAGCAACGAGGAATTTAAAGAATATAAGGCAAAGATAAAAAGTGTCGGAATGCCGGCAGATGTCAAAGACCGTGCGGATAAAGAGCTTAAGCGCTTAAGCGAGATGTCTCCAAATAACCCCGAAGGAGCTTATATAAGAAACTACCTTGATTGGCTTTGCGACATGCCTTGGAGCAAGGTTAGTCCTAATAACGTTCCAATGAAGAAAGCCTCAAAAATACTGGAGGATGAACATTATGGAATAGAAAAAGCCAAAGAGCGCATTTTGGAATTTTTGGCAGTAATGAAGCTTAAAAAAGAGTTGAATCATGGCCGGGGAAAACGAGTCGAGGGACACCCCACAATTCTTTGTTTTATTGGTCCTCCCGGTGTCGGTAAAACTTCAATAGGAAAATCTATTGCCAAAGCACTAAACCGTAAATTTGTTAGGGTTTCTCTGGGTGGAATCAGGGATGAGGCAGAGATTAGGGGCCACAGAAGGACGTATGTTGGAGCAATGCCCGGAAGGATAGTTCAGGGAATGAAAAATGCCGGAACCAAAAACCCCGTGTTTATGCTTGATGAAATTGATAAAATCGGAGTGGACTTTAGGGGAGATCCCAGCAGCGCCCTTCTTGAGGCGCTGGATCCTGAACAGAACAAAGAATTCTCCGATCACTATTTGGAAGTTCCTTTTGATCTTTCCGAGGTAATGTTTATTTGTACGGGAAACGTTTTAGACACCATTCCGGCACCCCTAAGGGACAGAATGGAAGTGATCACATTCCCGGGTTATACGGAGGAAGAAAAATTTCAGATTGCCAAAAAGTTCCTTTGGCCGAAGCAAATCGAGGGTCAAGGACTAAATGAAAAGAAGATTGAAATAACTGATACCGGAATTAAAGAAGTAATCAGCAGCTATACAAGAGAAGCGGGTGTAAGAAATTTGGAAAGAAGTTTGGCCGGAGTATGCAGAAAAGTGGCCAGACTTGTTGCCGAAAAGAAAAAGTTTCCAAGAAGGATTGAGGCGAAAGATGTTAGAAAGTTTTTGGGCAGTCAAAGATTCACCTCTCAAATTGCCGAGAAAAAAGACGAAGTTGGAATGAGCACAGGCCTTTCAGTTACTCCTTTTGGTGGAGAAATTCTTTTTATCGAAGTTTCTTTAATGCCCGGAAAAGGAAGATTGACCCTTACGGGACAGCTCGGGGATGTAATGAAAGAATCCGCCAAGGCCGCATTTACCTGGACCAGATCACATTTTAGTGAGCTTGGTCTTAAAAATAATTTTGCCGAAAATATAGATGTTCATATACACGTTCCGGAAGGTGCAGTTCAAAAAGACGGGCCTTCGGCAGGAGTGGCTATAACTACGGCCCTAGTTTCAGCCTTAACAGGAATTCCTGTTAAGCGGGATGTAGGCATGACCGGAGAGGTGACATTAAGGGGTAGAGTGCTTGAGATCGGAGGACTAAAGGAAAAATCCATTGCGGGTCATAGGGCCGGCTTAAAAACAATTATTGTACCCAAGGATAATAGGAAAGATCTTGATGATATTCCGGCTCAGGTTAAGAAAGATATTAAATTCGTTTTTGCGGAAGAAGTAACAGACGTTCTCAAGGTTGCTCTTGTAAAATGGCTTCCTGCCGTCAAAAATCAGAGAAAATTCACTTCAATCCCGGCTCTCTTGGCCGCTAACTGAATAGATTATGCCGCTGTCTGATTTGTTGCAGAGATTAACAAAAAGGGACTACAATATTGGTATATGGCAAAAAAGAGGTTTAATTTACCAAAATGGGGAAGAATCGTTTTATGGGTATTGGGGACCTCGGTAGTTTTGATAGTGGTAGTGTTTGTGATTTGGAAAATTTGGCTTTCTACATGGAAGACATATGAAAACAAGGATTTAGGTTTTAGTTTTAAGTATCCTTCGACTTGGCACATCGTTACCGATCTTCCGGTTTCGAGACAGCAAATAGAAAAATACGGACCGGTGGGGTTTTATGTTGACTCAAAGGAGAAATTACCCAATTCTCCTATGGATCCAATTAGGTCTCCAGGAGATGTTCAGGTCGATATAGGAGAGGGTAAATCAATAATTGAAGCACACAAATTACAGAAAGATTTCTCAAAATTAAAGACCGTAGAATTCGGAAATAAATCTGGATTGGTAGATAGCGGTATTAGCAGAACTAGTTATTCTGGTGGACTTTTTGTGTTCTCGACAAGTATATATGTTGAGTCTGGAAATCTTGAGTATTTTATAAGTTCATTAACGATTTCAGATACGGCTAGTTTTTTCTCGAAGATACAAGCAAAGCTTTACAATTTAGTTGGGGTCACAATTTTGGGTAGTTTTATCTTTAATTGATGTAGTATAAAAAGTTCAGGCAGGTTACTTTTCTCTTGGAAGAGAATTTCGCCTGCCTTAGGTATTACTTAATCAATCCCCACTTACAAAACCAACTCCATGGCCATTTATACTGACTGCATTTATCAGTTGTTTGGGCCGGTGCAGGTTGATATGTCTCTGCGGGAATTGGAGGTGTGATGAATTTCATGCAGGGATCGTAGTCAATCGGTTTCTCGTCCCGTCGTGAACAAATTGCTCCTTCTTGATATTTCCAGTTGGAATCAGTGATTGTCAGCGGGCTACCATCGTTCACATAACCAATGTGACATCCTCCGCTCCAGGCATTATCGCAACCGCTTGGCCAGATAATCAAATCACCAGCTTGAGGATCCTCTCTTGGAGGTCTTACTCCTACTTGCATAAGCTGACCGTTGTTATCAAAAAAGGTTGGATTTAACATCGCGTCTTTGAGTATTCCGTCAGCAGTGCTTGCCTGTGACCACTTTCTATAAAACAAGTCATCGCGATGCCTACGAGCTTCGGGAACACATTGGGTTTTACATTCAGTGTTTACCGATGTTGCGCCGACACTGATGTCGCAGAATAATCCAATCTCTTTACACCACCATTCCTCAAAGGTCCATGGTTCTGGCGGAGTCACGATTGGAACCTCCTGCTGCTCGGGTTGCTGTTCAGGGGGTACAACTACTGGCTGTGTAAATGTAGCAGTAGGCTTAGCTGTTGGCTGAGCCATTGGCCGAGTTGTAGGCTTAACAGTTGGAACGACCAGAGGAACAGTTGTCGTGGCTTGTGTCGGTGGCTTTGGTACAATCGGAACCAGGTTCGGAAGATAAGCCTCTCTGAAAGAAACTACTCCGGTTGG
The DNA here is from genome assembly GCA_003484955.1 of Candidatus Woesebacteria bacterium. Lineage (GTDB taxonomy): Bacteria > Patescibacteriota > Microgenomatia > UBA8517 > UBA8517 > UBA8517. The sequence continues at coordinate 16,186 of DMZH01000001.1, read as the reverse complement.
GTCAATATTAACATCGGGAATATCAGGACCCTGGATAATCTGTGAAAGCTCCGAGTCACTGAATCCCTTGTTGTTGATTAGACCCCGACTAATTCCCAACGCATCCAAAGTTTCTGGATTTGGTACATGTCTGCGCTTTCCGTCAACTATGACATGGATATTTCCGTCAATGTTGATTACGTCTCCTGTCTGGAAACTATCGACAATGGTCGGTGGTTGCTGAACTGCGGTTACCGTGATGGTAACATTGCGTTGAGCATCGACTCCGCCCGGACTTGCATGCGCGGTAAGGGTGAACTTCTGAGTCACATTTGGACAAACTTGTGTGCTTCCCGAAGCATTGACACCTAATCCATCGATATCCACACCTGCTGCGTAGGCTGTATCCCAATACAGATATGCACATTGCCCCTGTAAGATACTGGAACTATCTGCCCAAAAGTTAGCGGTGGGAGACTGGATGGGAACGGGTTGGGCACTTAGGCTATATGACCTGGTTGTCGAACTTGGATTTCTCCAATCAGGGTCATCAACGTCGCGCGACAAAACTGTTACAGTCTGGCTTCCAGTTGGGCACCCGCCAGTGTTCCAGTCTGTATAGAATTCAACCTCTGAAGTTTCGTTTTTGGTAAGACTTCCGCAGGAAACGTTCAGTTTGGTTGCACCTGGATTAACCGAATCTACTTTGATGTGGATGGTTACAGAGTCGCCAACATTGGCGCTTCCGGGGGAAAAATCGAATATCGAAATATTCGGTCCCCTGGGTGGTGGAATTGGCGTGGGTTCTGGTGACGGACCTATCAGTTCAAAACTGCCATAGGTTTTGTTCGCAGTGTCCCAGCCTTTATCAACGGCAGCAACCTCAACAATGATTGTGTAGGTTCCTGCAGAAAGACCCGATGTGTCGAAATTTTTCGTCAGGTCTGGACTCCCATCTTCCTGGCACCAATTTTCGTCACGGAAACAAATCCGCATTGAGCGAAAATCAGAATCCCATTGGACTGTGGCATAAATGCTCACAGTTGTTCCAACAGGCGCAGGTGAAGATGGATCGATGCCCACGATTTGTGGGGTGCCTAATGCCTTTACAGGGTTTACTTTTGATAGTGATCCAGCAATTAGGACCAGAATCAATAAACCCCTCCAAAAGGTGTTCGTTTTCATCTCAAATCTCCTTCTGCCTTTAGGGCGTTTAGTTATGGGTTGGTTTTGAGTAAGTTAAGGTGCGATACCTCTACTACTATCGGTCTAAATTATACACCTATTGTCTAGAAGAAAATCCGAAAGTGTGACCCCATTGGGACTCGAACCCAAGTTACCAGGATGAGAACCTGGTGTCCTAGACCGCTAGACGATGGGGCCATACGCGTATTTTAACACATAGCGAGCCTGTTTATAATATTCGTTTGATAAGTTTTGATATGTTTTGAATTTCTTGACATATGTGTCAAAGCTATATAGAATATCTCTCGTTGGCCTAAAAAAGAAACAGTTTTTAGGGTCCCTCCGGATGAAAGAGGGATATTTTTTTTCAAAAATTATATGAAAAACGATGTTAAATTAACCCAGGAAGGTTTGGAAACCTTAAAAGCAGAGCTTGTAGAGCTTCGTGATGTAAAAAGACCGAAGTTGGTTGACAGGCTTGCAAATGCGCGTTCTCAGGGAGACTTGAGTGAAAACAGCGATTACCAAAGCGCCAAAGAGGAGCTCGAATTCCTTGACGGCAGAATTGAAGAACTTGAGGAAGTTATTAAAACCGCTGTGGTTGCGCCCGCTGTAAAGACGGGGGATGTTGGTGTGGGAACAAAAGTTACCGTTAAGGTAGGCGGCAGTAAAGTAATTTTTAATATCGTTGGCGATTGGGAAGCGGATCCGGTAAACAAAAAGATTTCCCATGAATCCCCTTTGGGTAAAGCCTTGGTGGGTAAAAAAGCAGGAGATCAAATTGAGGTAGAAGCTCCGGCAGGAAAAATCCAATACGAAATATTGGCAATAGAATAAATTACCGCTTCGATTTTTCTTTGAGTTGAGATATACTTTAGGCATGGCAAAGGGACTCGAGACAATTAAGGAGGTTAGACTTCAAAAACTGGAAAAACTTAGGGAGTTGGAAATTAATCCCTATCCTTCCAAAATCACAATTTCCGGCAAGCGCGTTCCCACTTCCACAGCAAGAGACTTGATGGGTAAAGATGTTCTTGTTGCGGGACGAATCTGGTCGATTCGTGAACATGGCGCAGTTGCCTTTATGGATCTTAAAGATGCTTCCGGAGTAATCCAAATTTTGTTTCAGGAGAAAATCTTAGGTAAGGATTTTAAGATTTTGGAACTTTTAGACATGGGTGATTTTATAGCTGTAAGTGGTGAAGTTATCAAAACTCAAGCAGGAGAAACGACAGTCAGTGTTAAAGAATTTCAGCTTCTTACCAAGTCTATTCGTCCGTTTCCTTCCACTTGGTTTGGACTTAAAGATGAAGAAGAAAGATATAGACAGCGCTATGTGGACCTGCTTTTAAACGACGATATGCGGGAACTTTTCAAAAAGAAATCCCTTTTTTGGCAGTCGATGCGTGAATTCTTAATCGATAAAGGATTTTTGGAAGTTGAAACTCCTGTTTTGGAAAATACAGCGGGTGGGGCCGATGCCAATCCGTTTACGACTCACCACAACGCATTGGATATTGATCTTTATCTTAGAATTTCGATGGGTGAGCTTTGGCAAAAAAGATTAATGGTTGGTGGTTTTGATAAGACTTTTGAAATCGGCCGCCAGTTTAGAAATGAAGGGATTGACCGTGAACACCTTCAGGATTATACACAAATGGAATTTTATTGGGGGTATGCCAACTATGAGGATTCAATGAAATTGGTTGAAGAAATGTATAAATATGTTGCAAAAAAGACCTTCGGGACACTGCAGTTTGAAATCGGAGGGAATAAGGTCAATTTGGATACGGAATGGAAGAAAATTGATTATAGGGAAACCCTTTTAAAGGAAACAGGGATAGATATTTCCAAAGCCTCCGAAGAGGATCTCAAAAAGGCTCTTGATGAAAGAAAAATTGAATATAAAAAGTCTGATGAAAAAGGACGCCTTGTCGACTCCCTATGGAAGGCTGTCAGAAAGAAAATTGTCGGTCCCGTGTTTTTGACCGGACACCCTGTTGAGGTTTCACCCCTTGCGAAAAGAATAGAGGCCAGTCCCGAGTTTGTCGAAAGATACCAGATTATAATTGCGGGAAGTGAGAATGGAAACGGATACTCGGAACTTAATGATCCAATAGACCAGGCCAAAAGATTTGCAGTGCAGGAAAGAATGAGGGAAAAAGGAGATGTTGAAGCACAAATGGAAGACAACGATTTTGTGCGGGCGCTGGAATATGGAATGCCGCCCACATCAGGGTTTGGAGTTAGCGAGCGGCTGTTTTCGTTCTTGGCAGGAAAATCAATTCGTGAGACAGTACTGTTTCCTCTATTAAAACCTGAGGATGGAAAGAAGGTGATTAAAAAATGAAAGATGAAATGTTTTGGATGAAAATGAAATGGATGAGCAAAAACGTCACAAATGACTTTCTTTTGAGTTTAGCGGTGTCATTTTTCGGACTAATTTTAATTTTCGGACTTGGGTTCGTATTTCCTGAAATAAATCCCTACTCCGCGATCAAATGGATAGTTATCGTATCTGCAGTCTTTTTTGTGTATTCATTGGTTAGCTTTGTGTTCATGAAATTCATGATAATTAAAGCAAGTCTATCAATGAGAAATGCTGTTAAAAAGGAAGTAAAGGCAGTCAAAGGTAAAAAGGCTTCCAAGTAAAAAGTAGTTAGGCTGATCAGGAAAAGAAGCATCATGACAATTACTGCCCATGATGCTTCTTAGGTGTTGGTATAATTAAAATATGTTGGATATTAATTTCATTCGCGAGAATGTTGATTTAGTAAAAAAAGGAGTTTCCAATAAGCAATTTGACCCGTCGATTGTTGATAAAGTCCTAGAGCTTGATGAAAAACGCAGAAAGTTACTTTTGGAGGTTGAACAGCTTCGTGCAAAAAGAAACAGGATTGCGGAGGAGAAAAAACCCTCCGAAGAGGGTAAAAAATTAAAAGAAGAGTTGAAAGATAAAGAACCGGAGCTTGAAAAAGTTCAGGTAGAGTATAAAGAAACCTTATTCAAAATTCCAAACCTTCCTTCGGAAAAAGCTCCTGTTGGGAGTAGTGAAAAAGAAAATGTCGAGATAAGGAAGTGGGGAAACCCGACAAAATTTGGTTTTGAACCGAAAGATCATTTGGAGATCGGGAAAGGCTTGGGGATACTGGACTTTGAAACAGGGGCGAAAGTGACAGGGTCTCAATTCTTTTTTCTTTACGGCGACGGTGTTCTTTTAGAACTTGCTTTGACCAATTTTGTTTTGGATAAACTTGCAAAAAGAGGATACCTACCGGTTATGACTCCGGATTTGGCCAAAAGCAGATATTATCTTGGTACAGGATATTCACCGAAAGGGCAGGAGGCACAGACCTATACTATTGATGACACGGATTTGGGACTTATTGCCACAGCCGAGGTAACTCTTGCCGGCGCGCATTCCGATGAGGTTATACCCGAGGGAAAACTTCCACTGAAGTATGTTGGTTATTCACATTGTTTCAGGCAGGAAGCGGGCGCTTATGGTAAATATTCAAAAGGGCTTTACAGAGTGCATCAATTTACAAAAACTGAAATGTTTATTTACTGTAAGCCCGAAGAATCGGAAAAATTCCACGAAGAAATATTGAGTGTCGAGGAAGAAATCTTTCAGGATTTGGAAATTCCCTACAGGGTTGTCGAAATGTGCACCGGAGACCTCGGTGCAATGGCTTCAAGAAAATTTGATATTGAGGCTTGGATGCCCGGAAGGAAGGACTTTGGAGAGGTGACCTCGACTTCGAATGTAACCGATTATCAGGCAAGAAATTTAAATATCAGATTTAGACGGGATACGGGAGAAATGGAGTATGTCCATATGCTGAACGGCACTGCGATTGTAATGTCCAGAGTCCCCTTGGCAATTTTGGAAAATTTTCAGGAAAAAGACGGAAGCGTGAGAATTCCTGAAGTTCTTCAAAAATGGATGGGGAAGGAAAAAATAGGATAGTTATTTTCTTCCGTCGCGTTTGATGTGCTTTTTGCATTCCTCTGAAATTCTTAATATCTCAAACGGTTTTGATCCGTTTATTCGAGGACTTTCACACGGTATTCTTGCAGGTTTGTTTGTGGGACTTTGTTGAAATGGATTTGGATTATTTTCTCTCTCCATCAATAAAACAAGGATAATGATTTGACAAAAAAATACAACGGGGAATTATTGGTAATTAATATGTAGCAATTTCTACTACGTTTTTCTCAATCATTTTCTGATTCTCGTCAAATAAAAAATCCGCCTCGATTTTGGACCCATCTAAAACTTTAGGTAACCAAAATATATCGTCATCCCACATATCGTTATACGGAATTTTATCCAAATCGAACCATTTTGGTGCCATTTCCTCCGACTCTTTTGGTTCGCCGATCCAATTGCTTGACAAATAGACTACCACTTGTTGGTTCCAGTCTGTTTTTTCCAGGAAGTAAAAATTAAGAGTAACAACTTCCTTTAGGTAACCAACTGAAACACCAATTTCTTCGTTGGTCTCTCTTTTTGCTGTTTCTTCAATTTTTTCTCCATCTCTTCTTTTTCCACCGACACCATTCCATTTATCCGCACCGAAGCCACGTTTTTTCATTGTCAAAAGGATTTGATTGTCTTTGAGTAAGAAAATTAAGGTAGCCTGTCGAAGCGGTTCTGTAGCTTTTTCTTTGGCCTCACTGATTCTATCTTTCATTTTGTCTATAGTAATACCTTTTCCCCCTGATTTTTTCCGGCAGGAAGCTTTCCTTGTCGTATTTTTCGTAACCCTCGCCATAACCGACCTCTTTCATCAGCTTTGTTACGGGGTTTCTGATTTTCAGGGGAACCGGAAGGTTGCCGTATTTATTAACGTCAGCCAAAGCTTCCATATAGGCGTTATATGAGGAGCGGTCTTTTTTGGCCGTTGCCAGGTAAACTGCTCCTGCCGCCAAATTTTCCTGACACTCGGGGTATCCTATGGTGTTGCAAGCTTGAAAAACTGCATTGGCAACAACCAGTGCGGTTGGGGAGGCTACATCCTCGCTGGCAAAAACAACCATTCGTCGGGCAATATAAAGCGGATCCTGTCCTGCCGCAACCATTCTGGCGAGGTAGTAAAGCGCGGCATCAACATCGCTTGCCCGCATGGATTTTATGAAAGCGGATATTACATTAAAAAAATCTTCTCCTTGTTTGTCGAAAGTGTATTGACGGCGCTGCAGTGCCGTTTCCAAGTCCGGAATTTTTATTGTCGGAGTTTTGACTAAGCTTGATGCAATTTCTAGGACATTCAGCATTACTCTTGCATCACCATTTGACGCTTCCAGTAAAAATCTCTCTGCCTTTTTGCCCAGTTTCTTTTTAAGATATTTCAGGGCTCTACCCAGAATTTTTAGCAAATCCTTTTCTGAAAGCTGTTCCAGAATCAAAACCCGGCATCTGGAAAGCAATGGACCAATCACTTCAAATGAAGGATTCTCGGTCGTGGCGCCGATGAGAACTATGTCGCCGTGTTCTACGTGGGGAAGGAGTTTATCCTGTTGGGCTTTATTGAATCGGTGAATTTCATCAAGAAAAACAATCGGGGCATTTGTTAGCCTCAACTGCTTTTTATTCTGGATCAGTGATTCAATATCTTTTACTTTTGTATTAACCGCTGAGAACTCATGAAACTCCCTCTTCAAACTATTTGCAATTATCCTTGCAAGAGTAGTTTTGCCTGTTCCCGGGGGTCCCCAAAATATTAAGGATGGAAAGTATATATTGGTTGATTGGTTGATCAGAAGTTTTTGTATGATGCCGTTCGGGCCGACCAAATTTTCCTGACCCACAAAATCCTTCAATGTTTTTGGCCTTAAAAGTTCAGGTAAAGGTATGTTTGCCACTACGTATTTTATATCACCAAATAAAATCCGAAACAAGTATAATAAATAATGATTGGAACAAAGATTCTGTCAGTGCGAAAATCAAAACATAATGGCAAAATTGTGGTTTCCAAAAGTCTCGGTTTTGGAACTTATATTCAGGCGGAAGGTTTGACTCAATCCGGCGGAATCGTAGAAACTATTTGGAAGTCGACTCTCCGTAAAATTCATAATTCTAAGTTCGTAATTCATAATTCACTTATCCTTGGTCTTGGTGGAGGAACGGCGGCAAAATTAATAAGAAAAAACTGGCCGGATGCAAAGATTACCGGAGTAGATATCGATCCGGTTATGGTGGAGTTGGGTAAAAAATATTTAGGGCTTGATGGGTTTAGTGTTGAAATAAAGATAGGGGATGCACTGAAAGAATTGGAGACGATAGGGAAAAAATTTGATTTGGTGGTAATTGATTTATATAACGGTGATAAATACCCTGAAAAGTTTGAAACCGAAAACTATATACACCTTGTAAAGTTACACCTTTCGAAAGGGGGTGTTGCTGTCTTTAACCGCCTTTATTTTGGAGACAAAAGACCTCAAGCGGTAAAATTCGGTAAAAGACTTGAAAAAATCTTTTCTAAAGTCGACTGGTTTTATCCTGAAGCAAACTTAATGTTTGTTTGTTCAAAATAGCTTCAAATCTGCTACAATGTAAAGATTGGTATGTTAAACATTTTTTCTAAGATTTTGGATGTAAACGCCAGAGAGGTTGATAGGATTAAAAAAATTGTTGATCAGATTAATTCTTTTGAACCGAAAGTTAAAAAATTAAAAGACGAAGAATTTGCCAAGAAAACGGAAGAGTTCAAAAAACGCCTTGAAAAAGGGGAGAGCTTGAACGATCTTCTCCCCGAAGCCTACGCATTGGTACGGGAAGCTTCCTACAGGGTTTTGGGAATGCGTCACTATGATGTTCAACTGGTTGCCGGGGTGGCCCTTTTTGAAGGTAAAGTGGCCGAACAGAAAACCGGAGAAGGAAAAACTCTTTCCGCAGTCCCGGCTCTTTATCTGCATGCACTAACCGGAAGAGGAGCTCATCTTGTCACGGTCAATGACTATTTGGCACGCCGTGACGCCGGTTGGAATGCTCCCGTTTTTCATCTTTTGGGGATGAGTGTGGGTTCCATCATTCAGGAAACCAAATCTTTCGTCTATGACCCCGATTTTACGGATTCAACCCACGGTGATGAAAGACTTGCCCACCTTAAGCCTTCCGAAAGAAAGGCTGCCTATGCGTGTGATATTTTGTACGGAACAAACAACGAATTTGGTTTTGATTATCTTAGAGATAACATGGTTTCCTCCTTGCCCGAAATGGTCCAGAGAGGCCACTATTTTGCCATTGTGGACGAGGTGGATTCGATTTTGATTGATGAGGCTAGAACACCTCTTATTATTTCAGCACCCGATACGGAACCGACCAAAAAATATTATGAATTTGCTTCAATGGTTGGAAAGCTCAATCCGGATACGGATTATAAAATTGACGAAAAGGCGAAAAGCGCAACTCTGACTGAAACAGGAATAACCAGGGTAGAGAAAATCCTCGGGATAGACAATCTTTATGAGAAGGATTTCGAATCGATTCATCATATTGAAAATGCGCTTCGTGCAAAAACTTTATATCTAAAGGATAAAGATTATGTTATTAAAGAAGATCAGGTTGTCATAGTCGATGAATTTACGGGACGTCTTATGGTTGGCAGACGCTGGAGCGACGGACTTCACCAGGCGGTGGAAGCAAAAGAGGAAGTGCCTATTCAACAAGAAAGTAAAACTTTGGCAACAATTTCTTTCCAAAATTACTTCAGAATGTATGAACACCTAAGCGGTATGACGGGTACGGCTTCGACAGAAGCGGAAGAATTTAGAAAAATTTACAAACTTGATGTTATTGCAATTCCAACCCATAGACCAATGGTAAGGCGTGACCTACCCGATGTCATTTATAAAACCCTGCGTGGTAAATACGGTGCACTGGTTGATGAAATTGGGGAGTGTTACAAAAAGGGACAGCCGGTTTTGGTCGGTACAACCTCAATTGAGAAAAACGAAATTATTTCGGAATACCTTAAAAGAAAGAAAATTCCCCATAACGTTCTTAATGCCAAAAACCACGAAAAAGAGGCTGAAATTATTTCCGGAGCCGGAAAACCTGGGGCGGTAACTGTTGCCACCAACATGGCGGGTAGGGGTGTTGATATAGTTCTCGGAGGGGCAGCACCGGATAGGGTTTCGGGAATGAATGACGAGAAATATAAGTCCTCGGTTGCTTACAAAAAATGGAGTGAAATCCATGAAAAAGTTCTCAAGGCAGGAGGGCTTCATGTAATAGGAACCGAAAGACATGAGGCCAGGCGGGTTGATAATCAGTTAAGAGGCCGTTCGGGACGACAGGGGGATCCCGGATCTTCGCGTTTTTATCTTTCAATGGAAGACGATCTTTTGAGAATCTTCGGAGGAGAGCAAATCGGAGGAATCATGGATAGGCTGAACCTTCCGGAGGATCAACCTATTGAAAATGCACTTATTAATCGTGCCATAGAACAGGCTCAGGTTAAAGTTGAAGGGTTCCATTTCGATATCAGAAAGCGGTTGGTTGAATTCGATGATGTTGCCAATCAACAAAGGGAAATCGTTTATAAACTGCGCCGTAGGATTCTTGACTCCAAAGATGTCAAAAAAGAGATACAAGAAAAACTTACCGGTCAGCTGAAAAACCTTGTGGCTATGGGCAAATCCGAAATTGACGAAAAGTTCGACTCCGAGAGGCTGGCTGTAGGTCTTGCCGAAGTGATTCCCTTTGACGACGCTTCGCTTAAAAGAATTAAATCTCAAATTGGTGATTTTGGATCTCAGGATGAAATTCAGGAATTTATGGAAAAGGTTCTTTCGGATGTTTATGAAAAAAGAGAAAAAGATTTGACCCTGGACGTTATGCGCGAAGTCGAAAAATTTGCCTATCTAGGATCAATTGACCACCTTTGGATGGACCACATTGATCACATTGATGATCTGAGGGAAGGTGTCACACTAAGAGCCTATGGACAAAGAGATCCTTTGGTTGAGTTCAAAAATGAGGCCTACAATTTGTTTGAAAATTTGGTTGGGAAGATTGATTCCGAGCTTTCACATAGAATCTTCAGAATTGGGGTAGCTGCACCGCAGCACGAAATTCCTTTGAACCTGGCTCGTGAAAATCTGGATACCAGCGACACAACAGGACTTGTCGGAGACGCTGCGGCCACAGCCAGAGAGGGTGTTCCTGCATTTTCCTCGTCTTCCGCCAATGGGCAAGTCTTAAAGAAGCTTGGTCGCAACGACCCCTGCTGGTGTAAGTCGGGAAAGAAATGGAAGAGATGTCATATGAATAGCGATTTAGGCCGTAAATAGGGGATAAACTAATACTTTTCAATACCGCACGATAGGCTCGACTAATAGCTATATACTGAGTACACATAACGACCACTCTATTTAATCTCTATTAAAACTTGGCTTTTGAATAATCAATTTGTCGCTACCGTGGTTATATAAAATATCGTCTTCGGCATATCCTGTAATCTGCTTTAAAATTTGACATGGTGTTATACAATGGTATAACAAATATGAAAGATGTTCAGGTTAGCTTCAGGTCAACTTCAGATGGATGGAGGGGAAAACTGGCCCAAAATTTTACTTATGAAAATGTAGAACGGATAGCAAAAGCCATCAGTCAGTATCTACTCAAGGATTTACGAGACAAAAATATTGTTATTGGTTACGACACACGTTTTATGAGTAAAGATTTTGCAGCCTTTATTGCCTCAGTTTTTCAACGCTATGGAATAAATGTAAGCATTATTCAAGACCCAGCAACAACCCCTCTGCTGACATTTACGACCAATAAATACAATTTCCCATTGGGTATAAATATAACAGCCTCCCATAACCCACCGTTTGACGACGGAATAAAGGTCAGAATGAAATACGGAGGAACTCCCTCTAGTGAAGTTGTATCTAAAATCGAATCTTACCTTGAGGTCGATCCTAAAGTAGCAAAAATTCAAGGAAAAACATTACTTATCAATTCCAGAAAAGACTACGCTAAAACTATTAAGAAAATTGCCAATCTTTCAAAAAACAAAAGTGCCAATGTAAAAGTACTTGTGGACACTATGCACGGATCTAGTAAAGGTTTACTCGGGGAAATTTTTAAAGGTTCAAACATTCAAATAGATTATCTACACGAAGAATTTGACCCGTATTTTGGTGGAATGAACCCTGAACCAAAATTCGAATCTACAAGTGAATTACAAGACATTGTCAAAAAAGCAAAATATAATTTCGGAATTGCACACGACGGCGACGGCGACAGAATAGTTGCTGTATTGCCGAAGATCGGTTATTTGTCCCCGCATGATGTATCAGCTCTATTGGTCTTATATCTAGGAAAATACAAACAACTTAAAGGGAAAGTTTTAGGAAGCTCAACTCTGGGCAGAAGAGTAAAAAGAGTCTGCGAAACCTTGGGACTTACTTATGAAACAATGCCTGTTGGTTTTAAGAATGCGACTCAACAAATGTTGGATGGAAAGATATTAATTGCTGCCGAGGAAAATGGTGGTGTTGGTTTTGGATTTTATATTCCAGAAAGAGATACCACTCTAGCCGCAACAATTTTGGTCGATGCTGAAATCTCTATTGGTTTGGCTAAGCTATATAACGAACTAGAAAAAATTGGTGACAAATCAGGTTTTTGTAGGTACAATTTCACACCAAACATAGATAGAAATGTCTTGTTCTCCGAGATAATAAAAAACGTCGATTTGCTTAATTATAGACAAGTTGAATCTGTGAATAAATCAGATGGGGTAAAAGTTACATACAAAAATGGAGATTGGTTAAGTATTCGATATTCGGGAACAGAAGACATCCTAAGGATTTACTGTGAGTCAGACACTAGGACAAAAGCTGTAAAAATAAAAAATTTTGCCTTAAAGCGAATTTTGGAAATTGAAAGGAGAGTTAAATGAAAGATTGTTGGAAATTTGCAACACCTCAATATTTAAAGAGTGGCGCAGGTATAAGTATGACTATTTTTGAATATATTAAGGAACTTGACGCAAAAAAAGTCTATGTGGTTATTGATCCCAACTTGGTGAAGACCAACGTCTTAGCGAAACAGATTTTGTTAAGATTTGAGAAAATCGACTCTTGTATTTTTTCTGATTTCGGCACAAATCCGACCACAAACCAAGTCAATAATTCCGTTGAACTGTTTAAAAAATACAATCCTGATGTAATTATTGCAATTGGGGGAGGGAGTGCAATAGATTTGACTAAAGCAACAATTCTGACTGCTTTAAATGGTGGAATAATTGAAGACTACTTGAGTGGTAAAAAAGGTGACAAACCCTTCATCCCATTTATAGCTATCCCCACAACTTGTGGAACTGGTTCCGAGGCGAGTCCATACGCCGTAATTGCAGACCCAAAACAAAAAAAGAAAAGAGGTATAGAAGATTATAATTTTTTACCAAAACTTGTTCTTTTAGATTCTGAATTAGTTGAATCTTTAGATAAAACTATCCTAGCTGGAACGGCAATAGATGCACTTGCACATGTATGTGAATCATTCGTTTCAAAAAAGGCAAGTGAGATAACCAAGAGCTCAGCAAGAGGTATTTTATTAGGCTTAATAAACAATATAGAAAAAGCTACTTTTGAAAAGGATTCCGAGCATCTGTTTGCCATGCTTAACACAGCATTTTCTTCGAGGTTGTTGTACCCAAGAACAGGTTTAACAATAGCCCATGCGCTCTCCCACCCCCTGGGTGCATACACAAACATTCATCACGGATGCGCTGTTACTTTCTTTTTGCCTGAATCGTTTAAGGCAAATTATATTTACAACAAAAATGCATTTGACGAAGCATTTAATCTGCTTGGTTTTAACAATACAGATGATTTTTATGCTTGGTTTAATGGTTTTATAAACAAATCTGGAATGAGTGAATATATTCAGACATATCTAGAGCATAAGGAAATTTTAGTTGGGAAAATAGCTCATGATGCAATGGAAAGTAGTAATATTCCTTCAAATCCAAAGCCAGTCACTGAAGGCGACCTTGTAGAGGTTGTTAATAAATCTATTTCTTACTGGAATCTTAAATGAAAACTGAAGAAGAAACAAAAATGATATTTAAACACCAATTAGCGCTTGAGGCTTTTAAAAAGATAAATTCTGAAGCTTTAGAAATTGTGGCTAAATGGAGAGCTGGCAAAAAAGATGTTATAGACAAAGTAAACGCAAACGGATTTCATGACGTGGTTACGGAAGTCGATTTGGCAATAGAAGAATTAGCTGAAAAAGTTTCTAAAGATTTAATGCCTGGAATTAAGGTGTTTGGTGAGGAAAGTTTCAAACATGACTTTTCAGTTACAAAAGAGCCGTTCTATATTGTTATAGATCCAATAGATGGGACAAAAGAGTTTGTAAAAGGAACTTCCGATTGGAGTATTTCGATATGTGCAGTGGAAAATGGGATACCAGTTGTGTCATCAGTTTTTATGCCAGACAGGCGTGAGGTGTTTACGGCAGTAAAAGGCAGTGGAACCAAGCTAAATGGTAAATTGTTAACTCCAAGTGGAAATGTGCCAAATGAAATAGCAGTCAGTCCTAGACAAATCAAAGATGAAAATATAGTCAAACAAATATTAGCAAGCGTCTATAAACCAGTCGAAGTTCCAGCATTAACACCAAAAATTTGTGCGATATTACGAGGGGGTGTATCGGCTGCTGCATATTTTAAACAAGAAGGTCAATCGGCTTCATTGTGGGACTACGCTGCTTCGGTGTTGTTGATCAAAGAACTTGGTGGCAATATTACTTCGCTTACAGGTGAAGACTTGCCATTTGTGGGTGGTAATGTCATACACCAAGAAGGTTGGTTGGCTACAAACAATCCCGCTAGACATTCAGAACTATTACTATGTTTGAGTGGTGTGGTTTGTATATAATACGAATATGGACACAAAAATTAGAAAATGGCAAGAAATATCTAGGGAAATAGTTTTTGAAAAATATGGTAGGAAAATAGAGAGAGCTAATTACAAACTCCCTGATAATAAAGTTTCCGATTTTTACATAAAAAGCGAAGGAATTGCTGCGGGAATCTTAGCAATAACAAAGGACAATAAGGTAATAGTTGTAGAAGAATTTAGGCCAGGACCCAATGAAGTTTTACTTGAAATGCCTGGCGGTTTTGTTGATCCGAATGAAAAACCAGAGGACACAATTGCCAGAGAACTGTTAGAAGAAACAGGATATAAGGGTAATGTGCAATTTGTAACAAGAACATTGGATGATGCGTATTCCACAATGGACAGATATTGTTTTGTTGCAACGGATTGCGAGAAAGTCTCTGAACCCAAACCAAGTGATAAAGAGTTTGTAGAAGTTAAATTAATCTCTATAGAAGAATTTAGACAAAATCTAAAAAGTGGTCGAATGACAGATGTTGAGGTTGGATATTTATGTTTGGATTATCTTAATTTACTCTAATTTTTTCTTATGAAAATATTTTTTCACGCATCCATATATGGTAAACGATTTTATGAAAAACAATATAAAACTATTGTTGAAATCTGCGAAGCCAATAAAAATCAAGTTTACTCTGACCATATTTTAAAGAGAAATTATCATGATACAGATAAACTTAGTCGAGAAGACCATGAAAGAGATTTTAGGAAAATCACGGATGAAATAAAAAAATCAGATGCGGTAATAGTTGAAGGAACATACCCAAGCATAGGAACTGGACATTATATGACTATTGCCCTGAGCTATTTGAAACCTGTGCTGGTACTTTATCAAAAAAATCCACACGGAGTTTTAGTTGGAGATCCAAACAGATTACTATTTTTAGAGAAATACAACATAACAGATTTAGATGAATTGAAGAAAAAAATTGCAAAGTTTATATTACTTGCAAAAAAGAAAACACTAAAAAATAGGTTTAACCTGATGTTAGACGATGAAATGGTCGAGTTTTTGGATATTCAAGCCAAAAAATTAAATTTAAGTAAGGCGGATTTAATAAGGCAGATGGTTTCAGAGAAGGCTAAAGGTTAATTTTTTCGACCAAATCGTCTTAACCTGTCTGGTGTTCCAAGGTCTGGAGTTGGAACACCAACATCAAAAAAAGAAATTTTCTCTCCCCTTTTCAACAACCAAGGTAAAAAGTTGCGATATAAATCCACGGTTCCGTTAGTTCGGTTTTCACCAACAAAATCTTTATATCTTTCAAGATAGAATATTTTTGACACCACAATTATTCCTGTGCTAGTTGTAGCTAATTCACCTTCTCGAATTGGAGTCATATCTGGTTTACCCTCATCGTTTCGTATAATGTATTCAGAATTTACAATAACTTTGCCAGAATTTTGGGCATTTTCACCAGGATTGCTCGTTACAATCCACATAATACTGGTGTCATTTTTGGAAAATGCTTCAATTGCTATGCACAATCTATCAAATGGAAATAGAGTATCTATTGGAGTAATTATTGCGTTATCTCTTCTCGAAAACACAAACGCTACATAAGCGGCTCCAGCTGTGCCAAGCGGTGTATCTTCCCGCGAGAAAGACGGATTTAAGCCCCCATGAGTAGAAACTACATAATCTTCAATTTCAGAACCTTGCGTTTCTGGGTCTCTACCGACCAATATGGTTAATTGTCCAAACCCTGATTCTGTCAGCCCTAAGATTGCATTATCAATCATTCGGATACTCCCTCTCGGGGTATCAATTGAGACAAGCGGTTTTGGTAGCCTCCTTAGTTGATCTTCTTCAGAAACTTTTAGCCGTGTACCTTTTCCTCCACAAAGGAGGAACACATCAACATTTTGAGGCTGAATAATTTCAGGGTTGCCATGTTTGAGTCGTTCGTCCATAAACTATGGGTATTCTATACAAAAAGTGATAAAAAGCCAATAAACAATTCAGTCCTCAAAGTTGATATAATAAAAATCGGGAAGGGTGTATAGTATTTAGAAATGGCTAACAAGTAAATCATGAAGCTATTTGGACTACATTTCTTATGTCATTTCAAGCACTGTCATTACCCCCAGCTAC
>DMZH01000002.1 GCA_003484955.1 Candidatus Woesebacteria bacterium | reverse complement strand
TGCCGCATTCACAACCGAAATAATTCCGACTACCTGATATTGTCTTTTAAGATATGCTTGCGCTCCCTCGGCAATTGCGTCTGAGATAGCAACCATGTCCGGAGTTCCCTTTGGAAGTTTCAATATTCTTACTGTCTGGATAATGCCGTAGACAACGGCGGCAATGCCTGCCAACGAAGAAACCAACAAGTAGTTCATGATTGGTATTTTAATGATAGAATTTTAGGCAGTCAAGATGATCCTTTTATTACAAAGAACAATTCTCTCCAAAAAAAACGGAGTCGGTATGGTGCAAACACATGGTAATCGAGTTGTTGTTGTTTCTAAAAAAGACATAGGAAAGAGTATCAAAAATTGCGACGGACTTTTGACAAATGATCCGGAAACGGTACTTAAAATCTCAGTTGCCGACTGCATTCCCCTAGCCATTTTTGACCCTGCCACTAATAGTATCGGCTTAATTCATGCCGGCTGGCGTGGTCTTGATAGAAAAATTACCAAGAATGCAATTGATCTAATGATTAAAAACTTTTCAGTTAAGCCACAAAATCTACATGTGGAGATCGGACCCCATATTTGCCAAAGACATTATGAAATTAAATCTGATGTTGCCGAAAGATTTTTGAATTACCCGGATGCTATAAAAAAGGAAAACGGGAAAATGTTTTTGGACCTGACGGAAGTTGCAAAAGAACAGTTAATAAAATCAGGAATTAATAAAAATAAAATTAAAGTTGACATTAGATGTACTTTTGAGGATTTGTCGCTTCCCTCTTTTCGGCGCGGAGATATGAAAAAAAGGATTCACTACTTACTTAAGGTTTCCTAATCCCCTTGACATAAAGTTTTAAATGACACAATACTGGATGTGGGGAGTGAGGTGATTATTAATGGCAAAAGCAAAGAAAACTAAAAAATCAAAAACTTCTAGAAAAGTTGTCAGAGTAGCCAAGAAAAGTATTTTACACAGAAAAGTGGACAACAAACTCAGTCTCGTACTGATCATTCTTGCCCTTATTATTTTTGTGTTGGCGGCTGTTTCAATGAGCCAGTAACTTTTACGGCTTGTGGTTTTTTATATATCTAAATTAGCGAGTTTGGCGTGAGTTTGAATAAATTTCTTTCTTGGAGGAACTTCTTCCCCCATTAACATCTCAAACATATTGCTGGCGGCTTCGGTGTCCTCCACTGTTACCCGTTTCAGGGTTCTGGTTTCCGGATTCATTGTGGTTTCCCAAAGCTGAGTTGGATTAAGTTCTCCTAAACCTTTATACCTTTGCTGGGTATATTTTTTACCTCCAAGTTGTGGAATTATTTTATCTTTTTCTTCATCGTTTAGGGCGTAAAATACTTCCTTGCCGGATTGGATTTTATAAAGAGGAGACAGGGCAATATAAAGATAACCCCTGGTTATAAGTTCCGGCATTTGTCTGAAGAAAAAAGTTAAAAGAAGTGTCGTAATATGAGATCCGTCAACGTCGGCATCCGTCATAATAATTATTCGGTGATAGCGCATCTTGTCGTAATTAAGGGAGTCCCCTATTCCACAACCCAAAGCAATAATAAGATTTTTAATTTCTTCAAATTTAACAATTTTGTCCAATTGGGCCCTTTCCGTATTTAGAATCTTTCCTCCAAGAGGCAGAATGGCTTGATGCCTTCTATCACGACCCTGTTTGGCCGATCCGCCTGCGGAATCTCCCTCTACTATATATAGTTCCGATATTTCGGGGTCACTGCTTTGACAATCTGCCAATTTTCCCGGAAGACTTGCTCCCTCAAGCGCTCCTTTACGAAGAACCGCTTCTTTTGCGGCGCGTGCGGCAAGCCTGGCGCGTGCGGCAAGCATTACTTTTTCAACAATTTTTTTGGCGTCTGCGGGGTGTTCCTCAAAGTAAGTATCTAGGCCCTCCTTGACCGCAGTTGCTACAAATCCCTGTATTTCGGGATTATTGAGCTTTGCCTTTGTCTGGCTCTCAAATTGAAGCGCTTCGGAGGGCATTTTTATATAAACTATCGCGGTTAACCCCTCCTTCATGTCGTCGCCGGTGAATACAGCATCATCCTTTCCGTTTCCGTTTTGCATTCTCTTGTAATAGTCTGTGATGGAGCGAGTTAGAGCAATCCTGAAGCCTGTCACATGGGTTCCGCCGTCAGTTGTATAAATTCCATTGACAAATCCTTTGACATTTTCATTGAATGAATCTGAATATTGAAGCGCAACCTCACAGGAAATATTTCCGTCATCTTTAGAGACATATAAAACATCGGTTAAAACGTTTTTACCTCTGTTGCTGTGGCCAACGAGTGATTTAATACCACCTTCAAAATAGAATGATGCTTCATCCCCGTCATTTTCATCAACAAAATGAAAATTAAGTCCGGCGACAAGATATGCCCTATCGCGTAGAAGATTTTTAATTTTATTGTTTTCCAAAATAATATCGCCGAAAATTGTTTTATCGGGAATGAAATTTGTTATAGTCCCCGTTTGGTTTTTCCCTACCTTTATATTCCAGGATTCGGGGAACCATTTATCGAGCTGTTCCTGGTTTACTTCGCCAACTTTTTTAACGGGTTTTCCCTGGTGATATTCCTGATAGAAAGCTTTGTTGTCTCTTAAAACGACAACTCTAAAGAATGACGAAAGCGCATTGACAACTGAAGCACCCACTCCGTGAAGTCCTCCCGAAACTTTATATGCTCCCCCTCCGAATTTGCCTCCGGCATGAAGCTTTGTCATGGTCAGTTCAAGCGCCGAGACTCCGCTTTTGTGAATTCCTGTAGGAATTCCACGGCCGTTATCCCTGATTGTTGCCGAACCATCTTTGTTGAGTGAAACCCAAACCGTATCGCAAACTCCGGCAAAGCTTTCATCAACGGAATTATCAACGATTTCCCTTAAACATTCATGAAGTCCGCGGCTATCGGTTGAACCGATGTACATTCCCGGTCTTTTTCTGACAGGCTCCAACCCTTCGAGAATTTGAATTTGTTCTGCTGTGTATTCACTACCGGAATTTAAATTATTTGGCATAATAATTGACTGCAAAATTAGACAACTGTAAATTTACATTGCCATTCGCTTTTAGTCCAGAGAGAGTTTTTACGGCTAACTTGATATTTTCTGCTCCAGCACTATATTTTACCTCATTTTTGTGCAAGCTTCTATGCATAAAATTGACCATATTTTCGGCAAATTCCATAGCACTTGCCCGATCCTTAATTTTGTCTATGTAAGAAAGTTTTTCACCTACGCCGAGTTTAAGAAATTTCTCCACCTCCTCGTTGTCAATTACAAATTGTGAATTATTAATTATCCTAATTATTTGACAACGCGAAACGACTGTCGGCAAAACTTTTCTTACAAACGGTGCCGTTAAAGCGAAATAAATATTTTCCTGCGGTTCCTCCAGATTTTTTAAAAATGCATTTAAAGCTTCCTCCCCCGCCTCGTGGATGTTCTTGCAGACGATTAATGTTGGCTTATCAAAACTTAGTCTTATTAAATTATTTAAATTTCGGACATCATCAATTTTTAAGAGCGGAAATTCTACAACCTTCGCATTTAATTTTTTTGCAAGTTTTTCGATATCCGGATTGATGTCTGAATTTTGAGAAATTAAAAGATAGGCGTGCATGGTTCGAGTAATTTACAATTTACAATTAACAATTAATAAGTCAAGCACGGACTTGCGGGATGGGTCAAAATTCGGCATAATGAGTTATTACTGCCGTGCCCGATAATCAAACTGCTCAAAATCAAACAAACGGAACTTCGTCAATTACTCTTGCCGATATATTGGTAACTTTGGGTGCACTGGACGCTAAGCGTGCGGAACAGGTAAAACTTGCAGAAATTCAAAGCGGTTCACCCCAGGAGGACATTCTCAGAAAAGGACAAATGGTTCCTGAGGAAAAAATTGTTCAGGCCAAATCCCAGCTTTATAATATTCCATATGTAGATCTGAATTCCGCTCCAATTGCTCCGGCTGCTTTAGCGGCTCTGCCCTCGGAGGTTGCGGAACGGTTTAAGGTTTTTCCTATAAATATTGACCTCAGGGATAAAAGTATGACTTTGGCAATGTCGGATCCGCTGGATCTTTCGGCAATTGAGTTTATCGAGCAAAAAACCGGACTTCACATTAAACCTCAGGCGGCTCTTGCTAAACAAATTGAGGATTTTATCCAAACGCGCTATACAGGCTCACTAACCCAGGAGGTTACAGCGGCTCTTAAGGATGTAACCCCGTCAGAACAGGAAATCGAATCTTTGGAGAAAAGTAAAGGCGGTTTTATTCGGGAAGAAAAAATTGCCCAAATTGTAAGTCAAATTCTTGATTTTGCCATCAAATCCAGGGCGTCCGACGTTCATATCGAGCCGGAAGAAAGATTAACCAGGGTTCGCTATAGAATTGACGGTATTTTGCAGGAAAAGCTTTCCATTCCCAAGGAACTTCATGATTCACTTATCTCAAGGATAAAAATTTTAGGCGGAATGAAGATTGATGAAAAAAGAATTCCACAAGACGGAAGATTTAATTTTAAAGGAAGTGAAGCGGAAGTTGATCTTCGTATTTCTTCCCTACCGACTTCCTGGGGTGAAAAAATTGTCATGAGGCTTCTTAAAAAGAGCGGCGGAGTACCCGACTTGCAGGAGTTGGGTCTAAGGGGCAGGGGTTTAAAAAATCTTGAAGACTCAATTCTTAGACCACACGGAATTATTCTAATTTGCGGTCCTACGGGTTCCGGTAAAACGACTACTCTTTACTCGGTTATATCTAAACTTAATACGTCGAAAGTCAATATAGTCACCCTTGAAGATCCGATTGAATATAAAATTCCCGGCGTTAATCAGGTTCAGATAAATCCGGCGGTCGGTCTTACTTTTGCCTCCGGTTTAAGAGCTTTTTTGAGGCAGGATCCCAATATTATTCTCGTGGGAGAGATTCGTGATAGGGAAACTGCGGACTTGGCTATTCAGGCCTCTCTTACCGGACATTTGGTATTTTCCACTTTACACACGAATGACGCCTCCGGTGCCTTACCCAGACTCCTTGATATGGGAGCAGAACCATATCTTCTGGCTTCATCTATGACCTGTATTGTTGCCCAGCGTGTTGTCAGAAAAATTCATGATGATTGTAAGGAAGCCTATGCACCGGATCCTAAAATTGTGCAGGATATTCAAAAGGATCTGGGTCCCTTGTGGAAGCCCCAGGGAGAGGTTAAGTTTTATAAAGGGAAAGGAGATCCGGATTGTGGAAATTCCGGCTATTTCGGGAGGGTCGGTATTTTTGAAGTTTTGCCTATAACGGAAAAAATCGGCAAACTTATTTTGGAGCGTGCATCGGCATCCGAGATTGACGCCCAAGGCAAAGAAGAAGGGATGATAAGCTTAAAACAAGATGGGTACTTGAAAGTTACGGAAGGAATAACTACAGTGGAAGAGGTACTACGTGTCGCCCAAGAATAAGCAACGTAATTAATTGAATGGAAACGAAACAGTTATTACAAACAGTAATTGACAGTAATGCAAGCGATCTGCACCTTATTGTAGGAATTCCCCCCATGCTTAGGATAAACGGTATTCTTGCCCCCGTTCCCGGAACAAGTGTTTTGACTCCGGATGTTGTAAGTGAACTTCTTAGACAAACCTTGACCAGTGAGCAGTTAGAACGCCTGAGTGTTAATAAAGAATTGGATTTCTCCCTATCATTTTCGGAAAAAGGCAGATTTAGGGTAAACGCCTACACACAGAAAAATTCCTATGCCGCTGCTTTCAGATTGATCCCCTTAAACATTCCGCCAATTGAGACGCTGGGACTTCCCCCTATTCTCCACTCTTTTACCACGCTAAGGCAGGGGTTGGTCTTGGTAACCGGACCAACAGGGCATGGTAAATCAACAACTCTTGCTGCCATGCTTCAGGAAATAAACAAGAACAGGGCTTGCCACATTGTTACCATTGAGGATCCTGTGGAGTTTATATTTAACCCGATTAAATCAATAATTTCCCAAAGGGAAATGAGAAGTGATACCCATTCCTGGGAAATTGCTTTAAGGTCGACCTTAAGGGAGGATCCTGATGTGGTACTTGTCGGTGAGATGCGCGATTATGAAACAATTGCGGCAACGTTGACCATTGCAGAAACTGGGCATTTGGTTTTTGCTACGTTGCATACCAATTCGGCCGCTCAGTCCATAGACAGGATTGTTGATGTCTTTCCGGAAGAACAGCAAAAGCAAGTTCAACTTCAGCTCTCAAATGTTATTGAAGCCGTGTTTTCTCAAAGACTCGTTCAGGCAACACAAACGGGCAGGGTTGTTGCGTATGAAGTAATGCTTGGGACAACGGCAATCAAGACCGCTATTCGTGAAGGTAAGACTCATCAGATCGAGAGTATTTTGGAAACATCTCAAGAAGTCGGCATGGCGACTTTGGAAAGATCGCTTGCGGACCTTGTTAAAAAGGGCGCGGTTACTTTAGAAGAAGCACAAAGCTGGTCTCTTAGACCCGAGGAGTTGATGAGACTTGTCCGTGGTATTTAACCCCCAGAATGAAAAGGTTTAATTACAAAGCCAAAGACAGCGCAGGCAGAGTGGTTACCGGCGAAGTAGAAGCGGCTGACATGAGTTCTGCCGCAAAACTCATTAAGGGAAAAGGGTTTTTTGTAATTTCGCTGACACCCAAGATTGATAATCCACTTTCTTTATTAAGAAGGATGAGGGAAAAAATTACAGGTTCGGATGTCGCAACTTTTACAAGGCAACTCTCCACAATGATTAACGCCGGCTTGCCCATTACCGAGGGACTTCTTATTCTCCGGTCGCAGTCTAAAAAATCAATGCAAAGAGTTGTAGCACAGCTTTTGGCAGATGTTGAGGCAGGAGATTCTTTTTCAAATGCCTTAAGTAAACATCCTAAAATTTTCGGAAAGACTTATATTGCACTTGTAAAATCAGGCGAGGTAGGAGGCGTTTTGGATGCCGTACTTTTGAGACTCGCGGATAATCTTGAAAAACAGCAAGAATTTGGAAGCAAAGTAAAAGGAGCGCTTATTTATCCGGTCATAATTGTTGTGGGTATGGTTCTGGTTAGTGCAATTATGATGATTTTTGTTATACCGAAACTTTTATCCCTTTATTCCGATTTCAATGCCACTCTCCCCTTGCCTACGAAAATACTTATCGGAATGTCCAGTTTTTTTGTAAAATACTGGTTTATCGTACTTGCATTAGGAGGAATCGCGTTGTATGTTCTCAGACTTTATAAAGCTACACCCGAAGGGAGACGCAAAATTGATGAGCTGATATTTAAAATTCCTGTTTATGGCGAACTTCAGCGCCAAATAATATTAACGGAGTTGACACGTACACTCTCCATGATGGTTGGTGCCGGAGTTTCTATTTTGGAAAGTCTTCATATAACTTCTGAAGTTGTCGGTAATACTTTGATTTCTGATGCGTTGATTGATGCTGCCAATCAGGTGGAAAAAGGTTTTCCGATAGCCTTCGCCTTTTCAAGGCATCCCGAAGCATTTCCGTTTATTCTGAGTCAGATGGTGGCTGTTGGTGAGGAAACAGGAAAAATGGATGAGGTTTTGACCAAAATTAGCCGTATTTTTGAAGTTGAAAGCGACGAGAAAGTTAAAGGCCTAACCGCCGCCATCGAGCCAATAGTTATGGTTGTCTTAGGTCTTGGTGTCGGATTTTTGGTAATTGCCGTGATACTTCCGATTTACAATTTGACAAGCAGTTTTTAATCCCGGAACTGCCTATTGACAAGGTTTTTGGAACCGATAATAATAATTAAGTACGGTATAGCGATAATATGAAACAAAAAACTGCTCGAGGTTTCACATTGGTAGAACTTCTTATAGTTATTGCACTTCTTGGAATAATTGCCACGATAGTTATTGCAGCAATAAACCCCATTGAGCAAGCCAACAGAGCAAGTGATTCCGGAATGAAAGCCGATGCAAGCCAGGTTGTTTCTGCTCTTCAAAGGTATTACACAGGTCATAACAATTATCCATGGTCAGTGACTGACCCCACGAACTATCCAAGCGCTGACACGGCATTTCCTTTTATAACCGCCAAAGATGCTTTAGTTGGTCTTTGTTCTGCTACGGGATGTACTACAGGGGGAACTCTTATAGATGCGAATGAACTGCAAGTTGCGTTTTTAAGCCGTTCGTTTATTAAAGCAACAACATCCGCCGGTAGCTTATTTGTTGGTAAAGGTGCAGGAGCCTCGTCAAGTGTTTTTGCCTGCTGGGTTCCCAAATCTAATTCAGCCAGACAAACGGCCCATACTAATGGCAAAGTGGTTGATTTGACTGCGGGCTTAACGGCAGGATTACCTACATACACGACTGCTTGCAGTACTCCCACTTCAGCCGGCTGGACAGTGACTGGTAGTAACATGCCAACCTGTGCAGAGTGTGTACCGGAATAAGAAATGCTTCTTGAGTCTATTTTTCTCTTAACTTTGGGATTGGTTTTTGGCTCGTTTATCTCCGCTCTTACCTGGAGAGTGCCCCGCGGAATGTCTTTTGTAAAGGGAAGGAGTATCTGTCCTCACTGTAAATCACAAATTGCCTGGTACGACAACATTCCCCTTTTTTCTTACCTTGGACTTGGCGGTAAATGTCGTAATTGTAAAACCGGAATTTCATTGCGCTACCCCATTATTGAACTTTCTGCGGCTTGCGGGTTTTTAGTAATAGGCCTTACGGTACTCCCCGATTATATTAAAACAATATATTTATTAATTTTATTTCTCTTGTTTTTATCGATTTTTATTATCGACTTGGAAAATCAAATTATCCCCGACCCTCTTGTTTTTATTGGCGTTTTTGTCGCTCTGTTTTATTCATTATTCTTTATTCCTAATTCATTATTTTCTATTATCTTTTCAGGTTTTTTTGCCGCGTCTCTTCTAATGTTGCTACATTTGATAACTAAAGGTAAAGGTATGGGACTTGGGGATGTAAAATTCGCGGTGCTTGGAGGAATTCTGATTGATTTAAAATTGCTTCCGATTTGGTTTCTTTTAGCTTTCTTGACAGGGGCAATCGCAGGCAGCATACTGATTCTACTGGGTCGGGCGAAAATGAAAAGCAAAATTGCTTTTGGACCTTTTCTTATCATCGGACTCGGACTGGCGGTAGTTTTTGGTAATAAAATAACACATTTTTTGGGCTTAATATGACACTCGGGAACAAAAAAATATACCTCGGTTTCACCTTGACTGAGGTAATGGTTATATTTTCCATTATTGCCATTTTGGTTCTGGCTGCAGTTATGTCTTTTTCTCCACAGCTTCACAAGGGTAATGATTCAAAACGTAAAGCCGACTTGAATTCAATTAAAATTGCCGTTGAAGAATACGAAAAAGATCACAATTGTTATCCTGATGCTGCGCTTATGAATGCATGCGGTACAGATGCCGGTATTCCGATCCACCCCTACCTAACCGACGTACCCTGTGATCCTGTGACGGGCAATGCCTATTTCTACGAAAACGACGGGACGCCTTGCCCGGTTTGGTTCCGTGTTTATACCACCTTGCAATACACCAAAGATGCGTCTGCTATTCCGGGTGTTGGACCGGGTGACACATATAATTTTTATATGTCCTCGGACAACGCACCCAACTTTCCCAATGAAGGAAGTAATCTTTATGGGTGTATAGAGGGTATTTGTACAAATCTTGACAGACCTAATACCTGCTCAAGTTATACCTGGGATTTACCAAATTGTAACGGCAGTTGCGGTCAGCCTATTTACAGTTGTAGCTTTTTATAATTAGCCAATGTCTAAATTAAAAATTTTCTCCAAATCAGAGAGGATCTCATTGATTGTTATCTTTAGTATCCTTGTAATTGTGTCTATTCCTAATTTTATTGCCAGTTTGCGGCGTGCCCGGGATCAGGTCAGACGTGATGATTTAGGGTCACTTGAACATTCATTGGACGAATATTATGCAGAGCTAGGCATTTTTCCCCCGTCCTCCCCCGACGGCAGAATTATGGATTGTTTAAAACCCGGAGATAAGCCATATAAAGATAAAAAAGGGCAATGGGTGTTTGATCCAATTCCCTGTGACTGGGGAAAAGATGCATTTGTTAATTTGATAAACGGTAAAGTGTATATGACAGTTCTCCCCCGTGAGCCGTACTGGCAAAAAGGAGTCTCCTATCTGTATTTGAGTGACGGAGCCCGATTTCAGGTGTTTGCGGCAATGGAGGGGAAATCTGAACCGGAGGTTGATGTAAAAATCATTGCTAAAAATCTTTACTGCGGCAGTAGTGTTTGTAATGTCGGACGTTCTTATGGATGCGATATTCCTAAGACATTAAAACAGTGTGAGGAAGAAGCAGCGCTTTTGAAAAAGTAGTATTATAAATATTAGATACTTGCCCATGAAACAAAATTCAAAGTCGGGTTTTACTCTTGTCGAGCTTCTGGTTGTTATCGCGATTTTAGGTATCCTTTCAACAATTGGCCTGGTTGTGTTCAGCAGTGCCCAAATGAGAGGCCGCGACGCCCAAAGGAAATCTGACCTGAAACAAATCTCTAATGCCCTTGAAATATACTATAACGATTACGGCATCTATCCCACCTCTTCGAATGGCCAGGTGGCGGGTTGTCCGTCTACAACAAGTACCGTGTGTTCCTGGGGTATAGGACAGTTTACCGATGGAAAAACAATTTACTTAAAGACGGTACCAAAAGACCCTGCATCAAACTATAAATACTATTATCGTACCGTGACTGTCGGGGGGGGTGCGAATCAGGGGTTTCAACTTTATGCCGGGCTTGAAAATTCACAGGATACAAGTGCTTGCATCGGGAACAATTGCAGTACGCATACCGATTTACCCGCGGGTGTCGCCTGCGGGGGTACTGTGGGCTGTAACTTTTCGATTACGAGTCCCAATACGACTGCGACTGCAAATTAGTGTCCGGTATAAATTTATTGTATTATTAATTAAGAATATGACTGCCAATAAAAAAGGTTTTACCTTAATCGAGCTTCTTGTGGTAGTTTCGATAATCGGAATTTTAGCTACTCTTGTGACCGCAAACCTGAACGCTGCCAGAAGCCGTTCCCGGGACGCGGTAAGAAAAGCTGATTTTAAAAATCTTCAAACAGCTCTTAGGCTTTATTACAATGACAGCGGATCTTATCCGCCCCTTTCCACATCCATTCCCTGGGGTGCGGAATGGTCAACATCCAGTAATGTTTATATGAGCAAAGTTCCCAATGATCCTCTTCCCGGCCAGGCCTATACTTACGCTCCGGATGCCGCTAATGACACTTTTACACTAACTGCCTGCCTTGAAAATAAAAGCGACGCCAAATGCGATAAGGATGCCAGCGGAAACATAATTGCCTGTTCCGGTGACTCAGGCTGTCGATATTCGGTAAAACCATAATATGAAAATTATAAAACGGGGATTTACATTAATTGAGCTTTTGGTTGTTGTATCCATCATTGGTATTTTGGCAGCACTTGCAACAGTTTCTTTTACATCTACCCAAAAACAAGCCAGAGATACTCAAAGGAAATCGGACCTTAAGCAATATCAAAATTCAATTGAGGCATTTGCAAATAAAAATAACGGTTTATATCCAGCCTGGTTCTCGGGATCCGCTACAATGACCGGTTTGTGTAACGCTTTGGTAATTAGCGGTACTTGTCCGAATGATCCGAAGTATGACGCAACGGATGGTGACCCACCTCCCTACAAATATCAAACGGACGGGACCACAAACGACTTTGCAGCAAAGGCTACACGGTATGTTTTATGGGCAAAACTTGAAAACATAAGCAACACCTATTGGGTTGTCTGTTCTACTGGTCAGTCCGGAAAGATAAGCTCCTCCACAGTATTCAGTACCGGAGGGTGTCCGGCGGGATTAACACAATAAAATGAAAATTACAAAACAAGGCTTTACATTAGTTGAACTTTTAGTTGTGATCTCCATACTGGGAATTCTCATTGCCCTTTCGGTTTTTGGCATGCAGGGAGCAAGGGAGGCATCCCGTGATGGAAGGAGAAAATCCGATTTGGAACAAATAAGAAGCGGACTTGAAATGTATAAGGCCGATTGCAATCAAGGTAAATATTTGGTTAAAGCCACCGCAGGAACATTATCCAATTTAGTAGGAACAATAGCCACATGCGGGAATACAAATACCTATATTTCCCAGGTTCCCCTAGACCCCACCTCGACAAGTCGAAGTTATTTATATTATTCGGCTGACGGCTCAACTTACCAGCTTTGTGCTTCTCTTGAACAGGGCGGAACGACCATTACCTGTGGTGCCACTTCTAATTGCGGAGGGTCGACATGTAATTACAGGGTAACAAATCCATGAAAGGCTACACGCTCATGAAAGATTTTAATCGTACAGAGCGTGGCTACACGCTCATTGAGATTCTGGTTGTTTTAACGGTTATCGGGATTCTTTTTGGTGCCGGCTTCGTGGGATACAGAGACTTTTCCAGGCGTCAGGCTTTGGCAGGGGCCGTGAAACTAGTTAATGGAGACTTAAGGGTAGCTCAGCAAAATGCCCTATCCGGAACCAAACCGACAGGTGCCGCTTGTGGCGGTACGCAGACTTTGTCCGGTTACTACTTTAGAGTTGTTTCTACCACCAGATATCAAGTTCAGGCTTTCTGTTCGGGCGGAAGTATTACAACCAATGATGTTAATATGCCCCCGAATATTACAATTTCTACTCCG
Source organism: Candidatus Woesebacteria bacterium (assembly GCA_003484955.1). Taxonomy (GTDB): domain Bacteria; phylum Patescibacteriota; class Microgenomatia; order UBA8517; family UBA8517; genus UBA8517. The sequence continues at coordinate 270,307 of DMZH01000002.1, read as the reverse complement.
TCTCCAAACCCAATCCTTTTCAAAGTATTGGGAATGGGAACAAATATTCCTGCGGGTGGCGCTTCGATTACTCTTACCCAAGGTTTTACCGGTCAAACACAAGTAATATCGATTGGTTCTGGAGGAGACATAAAATGAATTTTAAATTAAGAGTTAATAATGAATTACAAAAGGGACAATCACTTTTTGAGGTCGTTGTGGCAATTGCCATAACCGCATTGGTAATTACAGGCATAGTTTCGTTGACTACAAATTCAATTCAGAACTCATCCTTTTCCCGAGACAGCACTTTGGCATCAAATTATATAGTGCAAACCAATGAATGGCTAAGACAGGAGAGAGACGGCGACCTTAATGTGTTTATTGCGCATACGGCAACCGGAGTATGGTGTTTTAAGGAGCTTACCTGGACGCTTCCCAGAGCTTGTGGGGCCAGCGATTATGTAACAGGGACAAAATTTACACGCCAGGTTGATTTTCAAACAACTTCGCCAAATCTTGTGCAGGTTGATGTAACCATCACCTGGACTGACTCAAAAGGAATACATGAGTCATTAGGTTCAACAAATTTATCAATAAAATAATTTAGATATGAAAAAAAACTTTCACAGGGAAAGGCTTACCGGGGGCTTGAGTCTGATTGAAATATTGGTTGTTGTTACAATTTTTGCCATCTTGGGAGTAATTGTCTCCAGCTCTCTGATGCTAACCTTGCGCGGTGCCAAAAAATCCGAGTCTTTGATGAAGGTCAGGGAAAATCTTAATTATTCACTTGCTGTTATTGAAAGAAACATTAGAGGCGCAAACATGATTTCTGATTGTACAAACTCCGACACAAAAAAGATTACCTACCTGGACCAGAATAAGACCTCTACATCCTTTTTCTGTGTGAATACTGGCGCCGCCGGTTCTTATATTGCCTCAGGATCCGCAATACCTACCTCCGTAAGACTTACCTCGGATTCAATAAAAATTGTCAGCTGTTCATTTACCTGCGCCCATGCGGATTTGTCAAATCCCCCATCCATAACCATTGACCTTACGGTACAGGACGCTTCCGGCGTAGGTGTCGAGAGCTCGGTCGTCAGCGCGAAATCCCAAATTTATTTGAGGAACTATTAAACGCTTATTTAAAATTGCAATTATAATGCCCAATTGTTAAACTGAGATGTAATGCAAAGAAGCAGTTTTAGACAAACCTTTTTCTATGAATCCGGACAGGCGTTGGTTTTGGTGCTTCTGTCTCTTTCCGTTGTTTTGACAATAGTTCTTTTTATTCTATCCCGTTCAATAACCGATATTTCCATTTCAACCGAGCAGGCGGATTCGGTTCGTGCTTTTTCGGCTGCCGAGGCCGGGATAGAAAGAGCGCTAATTACGGGGAGCAGTTATAGCGATGTCTCAATTGGGAATGCTTCATACTCGGTTGATGTTTCAGACTATTCTGAGGGCCAAACCACGTTTAACTACCCGTCGAAGCTCCTGTCGGGCAATTCAATGACAAACTGGTTTGTTTCTCATAACACCCTGGGAAATATATTTTGTGGGGCCGGCTACCCGTGCTTTACGGGGAATACGCTCAAAATTTGCTGGGGAAATGAGGGAACATCTAAAAGTACAGCGACAACTCCCGCAATCGAGGTAAGCGTCTATTATGAAAATCCTGTCGGATCTCTTGCCAATACAAAACTTGCCAGGGCGGTATATGATCCCAACGACGCAAGAAGAGCATCAAACTCTTTTGCAATGCCCGATCCGGTGGGTACCTGCCAAATTGGCGGAGTCACTTATGCATTTCAAAAAACAATTACAATGTCGGGGCTTGGAATTCCCGCCGGTTCATATACTGTGGCGAATGGACTTCTTTTTGCCAAGGTTAGAATGCTATATAACACAGACGCCAGCCATATAGTCGGGACCAGTGTAGCTTTTGCGGGAAACACCACTCTACCCTCTCAAGGGCTGGAGATTGTTTCCACGGGAAGCTCCGGAGTTACCGGCAGTGAAAGTAACCGCAGGGTAAACGTTTTTCAGAGCTGGGCTGAGTTTCCTTTCAGCGGACTCTCCGTATTTAGTCCTTACGGTCTCGTTAAATAATAATCTTCTTGATTAACCTTGACGCAAGGTATCATTTATTGTTAAATGAATTGTGTAGACTGGTTGTGTCTAAACTGCCACATGATTGGAATTAACATAGGGAGCAAAACCATAAAAGTTGTTGAATTAGAAAAAAACGGAGCTTCATTTTCTTTAGTTGCCTCGGGAGTTGTCGGTTATTCAGGAACTACTGTGGATAAGATGTCGGAAGAAAAGGAAATGGCATCAATTGCCCAGGTAATCAAAAAATTATGTGTTGAGGCGAAGATTTCATCAAAAGAAGTTGTAGTCTCGGTGCCCGAGCCGCTTGTGTTTACACGGACAATAAAATTTCCATCACTAACCGATAGCGAGATAGCCTCAGCTATCAAGTGGGAGGCTGAGCAATATATACCAATTCCTGTAAGCGAGGCAATTATTCAACACGCTATCCTGAAAAGGAGTGACACGGCGGGTCCCGACGGCGGTGTAATAGTGCTTTTGGTTGCCGCTCCCAGGATAATCGTTGAGAAGTATGTCAAGGTTGTCCACATGGCCGGTCTTATGCCTGTTGCTGTGGAAACGGAACTGATAGCCCTTTCCAGAGCGCTTTCCCCGATTGATAAAACAGTGCTTCTGGTTGATCTTGGGGGTTCATCTACGAATATCGCAATTGTAAACCACGGGCTTCTCTCTTTCTCCAGATCTTTACCTGTTGCAGGTGATGCTTTTACCCGTGCGGTTTCCCAGAATCTTCAAATAACCCCTCAGCAGGCAGAAGAGTATAAAAAAGCTTACGGATTGTCTCCCAGCCAACTTGAAGGGAAAATTAAAAACGCACTTGATCCGGTGGTCCGTTTGGTTGTGGATGAAATTAAAAAAGCCGTTAATTACTACTTAACAGATGAAAAAGGTGAAATGCCTACAACCCTTGTTATGTCAGGTGGATCCAGTGGCATGCCCGATATGATTTCTGCGCTGTCGAAAACGGTTGGTATGGAAGTTCTGGTCGGCAACCCTTTTATGCATATTCAAATCGATCCCGGATCTGTTCAAAAACTGGCATCGTTTGCCCCCCTTTATGGCGTTGCGGTTGGGCTTGCAATGCGTGAATAAAATATGCCGGAAAATCTTAACCTAAACCTTTTGCCGCAAAACCTTCAAGTCAGTAAAGGTCTCGGTAAAGTTCTTAAAACAGCCAAAGCACTCGGAGTTATTTTGGTGGTCGCTTTTGTTGTTTTTTGTTTAGGAATTGTTGCTCTTTTTATTATTAATAAAACGACACTTACAAACACTCAAGTCAGTGTTGACCAGCTTAAGACCCAAGTTAAGGCTCAAGAAACAAGCGAACAACAATTAATTTTGCTCAAAGACAGACTTGCCAAAATAGCATCTATTAAATCTACCCCAAATGCTTCGAAAAGCATAACAAATGTTGATTCACTTTTTGCAAATGTTTCTTCCGCATCGACCATGAATGAGGCAAATATTACTTCGTCCAAAATGGACATCTCCCTGATTATTAGATCCAACGAGGATCTAACCAGTTTTATTCAAAATATTAAAAGCACCAAGCTGTTTAATACGATAAACCTTCCCTCTTTCACATATAGCGCGAATAACGGTTACTCAATTGCGGTAAGTTTGACCAATAAATAATTATGTCGGAAAACGATAAAGAAATATTAAAATCGACGGCTCCGCTTGTAATAGTAATAATACTCTTTGTTATTGTGGGTAAATTTGGTATATCTCAAGTTACGGATTTACGGGCAAAAATTAATGATGCCAAAAAGACCCAATCCACGTTGTCGGAAAAACTTAAAATTCTCAAGTCGTTATCTCAGACGACAGTATCCGGCGCAGATTCGGTCACATTTGCTCTTCCAAAGTCTAATCCATCGTTGCAAATAATATCTCAATTAAAACTTTTGGCCAGTAATAATTTATTGGTCTTGGGTGACATAAGGGCTTCCATAGCAGGCGGTGATTCTTCAAGTCTTTCGTCCGTAACCACCTCGTTTAATGTCACCGGTCCCAGGGAACAAATAATTTCCTTCATAAAAAGTATAGACAGTATTGCTCCGATCACTTTGGTTGATAAAATGCAGTTGAGCGAGGATAAAGGAGTAAATATTGCAAATATTTCAACAAGAACTTATTGGGCGGAATTTCCTTCAACCATCCCTACCGTAACACAATCCGTTACAGACTTAACTGTTTCTGAAAAAGATTTGCTAACGCAGATAGGTAACTTAACTTTTCCTTCTTTTGGTGAGACTGTTACTGCAACCGGAAGCGCCCTCAATCCAAATCCTTTTGGTCAATAAGTAGGAAGAAATTATTCTACGTTCAATGTGACTGCAGTTTTTTCCAACGTAGCCCGTACCTTTAATACGTTTCTGAGGGATTTAATCATGCGTCCGCCTTTACCGATGATAAGACCCATATTTTCCGGTGCGGATTTTATTGTGTAGGAGACCCTGCTTCCGTCCTGTTCTTCGATTATCTCGAACTTCTCTTCACCGAGAACTCCTTTTAGTAAATACTCTAATAGTTCTTTCATGAAATTATCTATTCCAAAAGCTTCTTAACTGTCTGGCTTATTTGGGCACCCTTACCTGTCCACTCGGCAAGCTTTTCGGTATCGATTGTCTTAAGTTTTTTAATCGGATTCCATGTTCCGATATAATCTATTACTCCACCTGTGGTTTTCTTTCTATCATCAACCACAACAACCCTGTAAAAAGGAGCCTTTTTCCTACCAAATCTTGAAAGACGAATAGTAACCATATGGGGCTTATTGTACCTTTTTTGTGAGTACCTGTCTAGCGGCTTCCTGCTCGGCACTGCTTTTACTTTTTCCCTCTCCCTTTCCCCAGGACACGCCGTTGACCAAAACTTCGATGATAAACTTTTTATTGTGATCCGGTCCTGATTCTTCGACGACATGGTATTTAGGAGCCGAAAATCCCTTTGCCTGAACCGTTTCCTGGAGTCTGCTCTTGAAATCTTTAAGCGGTTTGCTCGCTTTTTCTTTAGTATCAATCAAAATATTTTCCTGTATGAATTCTTCGGCGGCTCCTATTCCCCGATCAAAAAAGATAGCTCCTATCACTGCCTCAATGGTGTCAGCAAGAAGGGATGAATTTTTCCTTCCTCCGCCATCTTCCTCACCTTTTGAGAGGAAAAGTGCATGTCCAAGTTTAAGTCTATTGGCAATTTCGGCCAGAGCATGAGTATTTACAAGATTGGCTCTTAATGCCGTGAGATATCCCTCTTCTTTATCGGGGAAATTATCATAAATTTCTTTTGATACAACATATTCAAGTATTGCATCACCCAAAAACTCCATCCTTTCATTGGATTCCCTGACTCCTTTGTGCTCATTTACCCAGGATCTGTGGGTTAAAGCCTGGTCAAACAAATCTTTGTTTGTAAAAGTGTTCCTAAGTAAATCTATTTTTTTCATTGATGAACTGTAAGTGCGTCGATAAGTTCGGAAAATGTTTCGATCTCACTAAAATCAAGACTCGCGGTATCAAAGTTCATTTTTACTAATATCTCAATAAAATCGGTTAAATCCGTGGGTTTCATATGAAGATCCTCAGTTAATGAAAAATCGTCTTCAACGTCCTCCGGTTCGATACCGAGGAAATCCGCAAGCGCGTTTTTAACAGACTCTTTAATGTCGTTGTATTCCCTATTCATTTTTGGAAGATTCCTCTTTGTATATTGTACCGAGTACACCGTTAATAAATGAAGAGGATGATTCACTGCCAAATTCCTTTGACAACTCTACGGCCTCATCAATAATAACCTTCGGGGGTGTGTCTTCATTCTCAAGTTCATAAATTGCCAGCCAAAGAACGGCGAGATCGATTTTATTGAGTTTATCAACAGGCCATTGAGGTGCTGCACGATTGATAAGTTTGTTTATTTTGTTTTTCTGTTTGAGAATCTTTTGAACTAGTTCCGGAGGATTTGGTTGGGTGGTATAGGTCTCTGCAAAAAGAATTTTGATTGCCTCCCGCCTTCGAAGGTGTCTGGGGTCAGTTGCGGTCTTCATTTTTATTTAGCTTTTTTATCTGCTCCATAGAGTCCACAGTAAGGACATGCACGATGGGATTCCTTAAGCTTGCCGCAATTCGAGCATTTAACCAGGTTTCCCAGAGATATCTTTGGCTGACCCCCTCTTCTGATGTTTGAACGGGATCTTGTGTGTTTTCTTTTAGGTAACGGTGTCATAGACGCTCAATTATAGATGATAAATAGTAATTTCTCAATTAGATATATCTTCTTTTATTTTAGACTTAAAAACTTTGAATTTAACAGGATCCTCTATAATCTCCTCGGCCGCATTTTTAGCATCTTTTATCAGTTCATAATTGTTCCAGCCGGCAATTTTAAGCTCAGGAAAACCGCTTTGAGCCGTCCCGAATATCTCTCCTGGTCCTCTTAGTTTTAAATCGAGCTCGGACAGTTCAAATCCGGAGTGGGTCTTTTCCATCGCTTTTAACCGCGTGTAAGCCCTTCCGGAGTGAAAATTACTGAAAAGTAAGCAGTATGACTTCGATCTTCCCCTACCCACCCTACCTCTGAGCTGGTGAAGCTGAGCCAAGCCGAAGCGTTCGGCAGCCTCAATAACCATAACAGAAGCATTTGGAATATCGATTCCGACCTCAACTACTGGAGTAGTCACTAAAATATCTATCCTGCCCTTTTTAAAATCTTCCAGCACTTTATCCTTTTCAGAAGGCTTCAATCTTCCATGTAGAAGACCAAGCCTAAGATTAGAGAATATGGATTGCAGATTAATAAATTCAGAAGTTACCGATTTTACGTCGGCCAAAGTTTCAGCATCGGAGTCTTCAATTAGAGGACAAACAATAAAGGCCTGGGACTTGAGGTCTGAGACTTGAGACCTGATCCAATCATAAGCCCCATTTCTTTTTTGTTCCGGTATGACCCAGGTGGTAACTTTGAGTCTGCCGGGTGGCATGTCGGTCAGAACTGACAAATCCATGTCTCCATAGGCGGCCAGTGCCACAGTTCTTGGAATTGGAGTTGCCGTCATTGTTAGGACGTGGGGTGTCCCCGACTTTTTAATTAAGTGTTTTCTTTGCTCAACGCCAAACCTGTGCTGTTCGTCAATTACAACCAGGCCAACTTTGGATGTTCCACTCATGGTGTCAAAGCCAATCTTTCCGTTTATTAAAGAATGGGTTCCGATAAAAATGTCATTTCTGCCGAGATCTCTCCTTTTTATGTCTGAGGTAATTAGCGATATTCTGACAGAGAATTTAGAGAAAAGGGCCTTAAATGTTTTGTAGTGCTGGGAGGCAAGTATCTGTGTAGGTGCCATAATTACTGTTTGATATCCGTTTGTGAAAGCAGCAAAGGCAGCAACAGCCGCAACAACCGTTTTCCCGCTTCCGACGTCTCCTTCGAGAAGTCTGTTCATGGGGATTTCACTCTTAAGATTTTCCAGAATCTCACCAATAACTTTCTTTTGAGAATTTGTTAAATCAAATGAAATACTTTTAATAAATGACTCAATCAGTTTCCGGTCAATGGTGATTTTATTGGCAACTTTGTTTTTCTTCCAATTAAGTTTTCTTATTTGACTTCTAAGCTCAAGACTCAAAAGTTCATTAAAAGCCAGTCTCCTGCGCCCTGTCTCTGCTTCTTCAAAACTTTCCGGAAAGTGAACAAATTTAATAGCTTTTTTGAAGTCTATTAGTTTAAATTTATCTAAAATATTTTGGGGTAAAAATTCTGTGATGGCGGAGTTAACATACGCTTCTTTAATTTTTCTTCTAATCCATTTTGAGGAAAGTCCAGCCGTTTCGGGATAAATAGGCACAATACGGCCGGTGTGGGTTGTGGGGTCATCCTCCTCTACCATAAGTTCATAATCAGGGGATGTCAGACAAAGTTTTCTTCCAAAAAATCCAATCTTGCCTGAGAGTGATACAAGACGCCCGGGATAAAGCGTTTTGACAAGAAAGGGTTGGTTAAACCAAAGCACTGTAATTTTCCCTGTTGAATCTTCAACAGATCCGATCTGCATTTTGAGTCCTCTTTTGGAATAAATGTTTTTTAAAGAAACTATTTTGGCATGTATTGTGGCTGTTTCGTCGGGGTGAAGTTTTGAAATCGTAGTAATGAGTGAATAGTCCAAATATCTTGTCGGGACGTGGTAAAAAAGATTTTCAAGTGTAACTATCCCCAATTTTTCAAATTTCTTTTCAAAAATTGGCCCTATTTTTGGCAGCTCTGTAACTGGAGAAGTTAAATCCATTTAGATTAACGGGCGTAAAGGATATACGGCAATACTCCCCCCAAAAGGAGAGCAATGCCCGAGATGATTGTTATTATTACAAATATTTTTTTACCCTTTTTGGAAATCATATTATTTTGCTTTAAGGTTACTTTGCCTTTAGGAATGTTCTGCTACCGACCTTTATTTCGTCTCCGGATTTCACTTGATAAGATGAATCGGAAACTGTCTTTCCGTTAATATCAACTGCATTTTGCTTAATTAGACGCTTAGCCTCACTAATACTACCAAGTGAAGTAAAAGGTGCAATAGTTATCGCCAAAGAGTCACCGGACGCGACCTTGATGTTAAAAGTTGGTGCCTTTTCCTGAAATGTTTTCTCAAATGTTTTTTGAGCCGTATTTGCGGTACTTTCACCCCAAAGAAATTTAACGATTTCAAAAGCCAGATGTTTTTTTTCTTCCATCGGGTTCTTTTTAATTTTTTCAGATAATCCATCAAGTGATATTTCTGTAAGAAGTTCGAAACTCAAAAAAAGTACTTCATCCGGAAATGACATCACTCCTGCGTAAAAGTTTTCAGGAGTTGAATCCAGAAAAAGCGCATTTCCGGTTGTTTTGCCGACCTTTTTACCCTCTTTATCGACCAAAAGCTTTGTCGTAAGTACATATTTTTCTTTATTTTTGATAGCTTTCATCAAGGTTCTCCCCATCATCATGTTGAAAAGCTGATCGTTTCCACCTATTTCAAGGTCAACGTCCATTACCACACAATCATAACCTTGAGCTACCGGATACAGGAACTCGTGAAGATAAATTGGGGTGTTGCTTTTCAACCTTTCCTGAAACATATCGCGCTCGATCGTTTGTTGAACGGTTACATTTGATGCGATTTCAATTAGATCCTTGAAAGTAATTTTGTCGCTCCATTCGGAATTAAAAAGGATTTTGGCAGGATTGGCTCCATCAAAATCCAAAACTTTCCCGGCTTGTTTGTACCAGGCCTTTGCATTTTCCAGAACTTGCTCGCGGGTTAATTTCTTCCTGGTAGCGAGTTTATCTGTAGGATCCCCTATCATTCCGGTAAAGTCTCCCACAAGGAATACTACTTCGTGTCCGAGTTTCTGAAATTGTCGAAGTTTCATAAGTCCTACAAAATTTCCGAGATGAAGTGACGGAGCGGAAGGATCAAACCCCTGATAGAGCTTAATTTTTCTTTTGGCCATAAGTTCCATTAATCCCTTTTTATCAGGTAAAACCTGTTGAACCCCTCTTGTTAGTACTTCTTCAATTTTGTCCATATATACAATTCTAAGTCTTTTAAGAGGTTTTTTGAATAGTTAGTTAACTTATGAATAATTTGCTAGAATAGGTACTATGTGGAGGGATAGGGCTAGACATTCAACATGGAGAGATAGGAGAAAGTATGGCCAGTCACTAAGCAGAAGCAGGCAGTTGGTTAAATGGACAAAAATAGCTTTCTTTGGGGCTGTCGGCTTTTTTATCTTTCTTTTATTTATTCTCCCTGTTCTGGCCTTTAATCTCCCCTCCCCTGACAAAATTGTGAGAACACAGGGCTTTTCTACCAAAATTTTGGATCGGAACGGCAGTCTCCTTTATGATGTTTATGCTAATCAAAATAGAACCCCAGTGGAACTTCCAGATATCCCCTTATATTTGAGACAGGCAACCATTTCGATTGAGGATAAAAATTTTTATAAACACCAGGGTTTTGATTCAATTGGAATTTTACGGGGTTTCTTGCGTATTTTCACAAAAGGCAGGGCCGCTGGAGGTTCTACTCTCACCCAACAGCTTGTTAAAAATGTGCTTTTGACAAACGATAGAACCGTTGTCAGGAAAATTAAAGAGTTTGTTTTGGCAATTCAGATTGAGAAAAAATACTCAAAAGATCAGATACTTCAAATGTATCTAAATGAGGCTCCCTATGGAGGAACTTCTTGGGGAGTTGGCGCTGCCGCCCAGACTTATTTCGGGAAAGATGTTGTAGACCTGAATCTTATCGAGAGCGCAATCCTTGCCGGAATGCCGCAAGCACCGTCAGCCTATTCACCCTACTCTTCGACGCCAACGGCTTATGTAGAGCGTACAAAAGATGTTTTAAGGAGGATGAAGGAAGATGGTTATATAACCAAAGATCAGGAAGTGGCTGCCGGTGCAGAGCTCTCGAGTTTTCAGTTCCAATCCAAGGGAACAAGCCTTAACGCACCGCATTTTGTTCAATATGTTCAAAAGATTCTGGAGGATACCTATGGCCAAGCGGCTGTTGAACAAGGAGGTTTAACGGTGACGACGACATTGGATCTCGAACTTCAGGATAAAGCCCAGCAAATTGTTACAGATGAAATTGCGAAAGTAGAAAAGCAGCATATTACAAACGGTGCGGCAGTTGTTCTTAACCCCAATACAGGAGAAATTTTGAGCATGGTTGGATCAAAAAATTTCTTTGCAGACGACTATGACGGACAGGTAAACGTTACCACATCTCTTCGTCAACCCGGAAGTTCATTCAAGCCTTTTACCTATGTTACCGCATTTAAGCAGGGTTATAGCCCCGCCACTCTTTTGATGGATGTTCCTACAACTTTTCCGGGTGGAGTAGGACAACCGGATTATAAACCTGTAAATTATGACGGCAAATATGTTGGGCCGATTCAGGTCCGCTACGCTCTGGCAAACTCCAGAAATGTTCCTGCTGTTAAAATGCTTGCCATGGTTGGGATTAAAAATGTTCTACAAACTGCAACGGATTTGGGTCTTACCACCCTTCCTCCGACGGCAGATACTCTAAAAAGAGTTGGTCTTTCATTAACTTTGGGTGGAGGCGAGGTGAGACTTATTGACATGACATCTGCCTATTCCGCGTTTGTGAATAAAGGCTACAGGGTAGATCCGGTGGCAATTCTTAAAGTCACCGATATAAAAGGAAAAGTTTTAGAAAATAACACTCCTCAAAAAGGCAAACAGGTTTTGACAGAGGGACAAGCCTTTTTAATTAATAACATACTTGCCGACAATGATGCCAGAAAAGACACCTTTGGAGTCAACTCTTATTTAAATATTGCCAACGTGATGGCTAAAACAGGAACCACAAATGATAAAAAGGACAACTGGACAATAGGCGGAAACGAAAACGCCATGGTTGGGGTTTGGGTGGGAAACAATGACAACACTTCGATGTTGAATGTTGCCTCGGGAGTTTCCGGCGCATCCCCAATTTGGCACAACATAATTGTTCAGGCCTTAAAGGGAAAATCGGCTGTTACTTTTCAACCTCCTTCTGATATATCTCAGGTTTCTGTCGATAGAGTATCCGGTTATGGTGCACACGATAATTTTCCGGCTCGCCCAGAATATTTTATAAAAGGTACTGAACCAACTCTAGCGGATCCGATTCACGTATTTTTAAAGGTTTGTAAAAGCGATGGAAAGCTGGCTACTCCAAGCGACGTAGCCGGCGGGAATTTTGATTCTAAGGAATATTACCAATTTAAAGAGGAAGATCCTACAGCCGGAACGGGTGGAACAAATCGATGGCAGGAAGGAATCCTTAATTGGTTAAATACCCAAAGTGATCTGAAATATCACCCCCCGACTGATTATTGTGGAACAGGTAATCCTCTGAGTGTTGAGTATACCAATCCCCATGATCACGATTCCAATCTTTCCACGGGCGAGATGAATGTCACTTTTACTGCCAATTCCAGTTCGGCCATTACTCAGGTTGATTTAAAATTAAACGGCAATAAAATTTGCACCTTTAACAACGGAGCAAACAACTATTCTTGTAAAGTAAATTTTCCTTCTAATGGCATTTATACGATTGAAGCTATTGCAATGGATGCCGCCAATCACCAATCGAATAGGGTTATAACAATTGGAGTTGGACAATCATGGGAAGCCGGCCCGACACCTTCACCTAGTCCTTAAGACTGATTCCAAACTTGGATTTTAATAAAGTCAGAATCCTGTCTCTTATACTTTTGACATCAGCGTCAGTTAAATTCTTACTATTGTCCTGATACCAAACCCTAAAAGTATAGGAATCTTTATAAATATCTCTCAGTTCTAAATTTGTAATCTTTAATTCTGAATTTTTAATCGCTTTCATTACTTCCCCAACTCTCGTTTTTGGAGGAAGAACCAGTGTAATATCTTCTATTTGTGGAGGATTCAGCGGAATCGATGAAAACAGTTTTGTATAGGAAAGTTTTTCCAGAGTTTCCATATCCATCTCAAAGCAATAAACTTTACCGGAAATTTCCATTGCAGATAGAACCACAGGACTTATTTCTCCAAATTCGCCGATGATGTGAGAACCGCTTTTAATTACTCCTGCAACGGATTGATGTAAATACTTTTTATCAACTTCAAATTCAATGGAACAGTTCTCGATATTTAATTTCGAAAGAATTATGTCTATGACAGTTTTGAAATCCCGGAAATCTTTCCCTGTAGAAATACCTGCAACTCTGTATTTTTCGTTTGCTCCTTTTAACGTCTTTAAATAAACTTTGTCTATCTCAAAAAGCTTTAAAACGTCTACGGGATTTAACTTAATATTGGCGACTAAACTGGGAATAAGCGAGACCCTCAAATACTCGTATTCTAAACTTACGGGATTAATGAGTTTGAAATAATCCTTAGGATCGGTCTCAAACTTATCAACCAAAGCTTTTGAAACGAGTGATAAGTTTTTTGCTTCCGAGTAACCGCAAGAAACCAGGATGTCTTTAATTTTAAGTATCAGACTATCATCAAAAAAGTACGGAATTTTTTCTTCTGCGACTTGACCGACCGGAAGAGTTGTCGGGAATTTATTGTATCCGTAAAGTCTGGCAACTTCTTCCGTCAGATCTTCCTCGATTTTTATATCTCCCCGGTAAGTTGGAACGGTACAGGTAATTCCGTCTTTAATTTTTTCAGGGTATAGACTAAGGGATGACAGAATTCTGATAATTTCACTTTCCGGAATTTCAATTCCCAGTATTCTTTTAAGTTTACCGAATGTTAAATTAATAGTTTTTGGTTCAAAGTTTTCTTTCTTGAAATCAATAACCTTTGAGGCAATCTCCCCACCGGCAAGTTCAAGAATCAGACCCGCGGCTCTTTTTAGACTATTAACAGTGCCGCCTTTGTCCGGGCCCCTTTCATAAATTGCGGAAGCATCACTCCTAAGACCCATTGAGATAGAAGCTCTTCTGACAAGAACAGGATTATCGATAGTTACATGCAAAAGAACATTTTTGGTTGAATTCTTAATTCCCGAATTTTGTCCGCCTTTGATTCCGGCTAAATCGATTATTCTTTCGGCATCTTTAATTATCATTGCTCCCTCCGGGAGTTTGTAGCTCTCTCCGTCAACAGAAGTAAAATTCTCCCCCCCACTGGCCTTTTCGAGTGTCATAATTTGTCCACTTATTTCGTCATAATCGAAAGCGTGCATTGGAATACCCAACTCGTACATAACGTAGTTGGTGATATCGATGATGTTATTGATAGGAGAATGACCCATCGAAGTAATTCTTTCCTGGAGCCATTTTGGTGAAGGCTTGATTGTTACATCCTTTATTACAATAGCACTCCAGCGTTCAAATAAATCAAAATTAGGAATCAAATCAATCGGGAAGTTAGCCGTTGCTGCGGGAATCTCTTTAATTTTAGGTTCTTTAATTTTAATTCCCTGTATAGCAGCCACTTCCCTGGCAACCCCGAGTATACTCATCCAGTCTGGCCGATTGGCAGTGACTTCAACATCCAATACCACCTCATCACCAACTTTTTTGGTTACTTCGCAGGTCAGACCCGCTTCGGTCATTTTCCACATAAGATCCTTCAACGGCAGTTTTATTTCTACATATTCTTTAAGCCAGGAAAGTGGAATTAACATATTTAAAACCTAGAACTGGCTCAGGATTCGCATATCCGGAGTCGTTAAAGTCCTTAGATCTTTTATTTGATATCGCAGGTTTACAATTCTGGAAAGCCCTATCGCGAAAGCAAACCCGTTCCATTTTGCGGCATCAATACCGGCATTTTTAAGAACATTTGGGTGAATCATCCCTGCCGGCATTATTTCACTCCAACCGGTATTTTTGCAAAAAGAACAACCCTTTCCTTTGCAAATAGTACACTGCATATAGGTGTCAACTCCAGGTTCAACAAAGGGAAAATTGGTTGTGGCAAAACGGGTTTTTATTTCTTTCCCAAAAAGTTCCCTTAAAACATAGTTGATAGTTCCGAAAAGATCCGTCAGATGAATATTTTTATCGACAACAAAACCCTCAACTTGCCAGAACTCAAATCCATGAGAAGCATCGACCTGTTCATATCTGAAATTTCTGCCGGGGGCCAAAACCCTAAACGGAGGCTTCATTTTTTCCATTACCCTACCCTGCATTGCCGACGTTTGAGTCCTTAAAATTGTTTCTGAAGGTTTGAGATCGGTTCCCTTGGTGTCTACATAAAAAGTCATCTGGGTGTCGCGGGAGGGATGATCCTTGGGGATATTTAAAGCTTCAAAGTTGAAATAATCCGATTCGATTTCCGGCCCGTCTGCAATCTGATAACCCAGGAAGTTGAATATTTGCTTTACTTCTTTGAGTACTTTAGTCAAAGGGTGAAGATGTCCGAGATCGAGTTTTGAACCCGGCATGGTTAAATCAAACCAATCACGCTTTTCCGAAATGCTTTTGATCATCTCCTGTTTTTTATCAGATATGAGCCTTTCCAGTGTATTTTTACTTTCATTAAGAGTAATGCCGAACTCTTTTCTTTTTTCGGAAGGTGTATCCTTAATTTTTTTAACAAGAAGTGTGAACTTTCCACTCCGTCCCAGATAGGCCACTCTTATTTCCTCGAGATCGATGGTGTTTTCGACAGAGGAAATCTGTGCGATTGCCTCGTTTCTTAAATTAATTAATTCTTCCTGCATAGATTTAATTCTACAACAAAAAACCTCCTTTCGGAGGTTTACCTAAAATACAGCAATACCTCCGTTATTTTTCGGGGGTAAAGCTAAAACCGGCTTCTTTGACTATTTTTTTGAATGTTTCTGCGTCCTTTGAAGCAATATCGCTTAAAATTTTTCTGTCAATTTCAATCTTTTCTTTTTTGAGACCTGCGACAAATTTGCTATAAGAAATTCCCTGCGCTTTGACTCCCGCGCTGATTCTGGTGATCCAGAGGGTTCTAAGGTTTCTTTTCTTAAGCTTTCTTCCATGATAGGCGTAAGATCCGGCATGAACCAAGGCCTCTTTGGCAGTTTGAATTCTACTGCCTCTTGCCTGCTTATAGCCCTTTGCTCGGGCTAACATTTTTCTGTGTCTTATGGCGGAAACTGATTTAACTCTCATAATTTATTTTATAAATTTCAAGCTTGGTTTATTTAATTAATTGTCTTTTTTGATTTTCCTCTGACTTTCTTTCCAACTGCTTTTCGAACCTTTTTGGCGTAAAAACCCTTCAGCTCAACAACTCTTTTAAGATTTCTGAGTTGTTTGCTGCTCTTGCTACTTTTAAGGTGTCGTCTAAAACCTTGGCGACGCATCACTTTTCCGGTCTTAGTAACCTTAAATCTATTTGTTATCGATTTTCTGATCTTCCTTTTTGGCATTGTTTTTGGCGGCTAGGCCTTTATTTGTTACCGGAGAAATTACTGTTACTAAATATTTCCCCAGGAACTTTGGTTCCATGTCGGTGATAATTGTATCACCAAATACACTTTTAATCTTTCCTATAAGGTCATAACCCGTATGCTTGACCCTCATTTGCGGTCCTTTGAAAACAACCACTACCCTGACTTTATTTTTATCCGCAAAAAATTCTTTTATCCTTCCGATTCTTACATTAAAGTCATTTTCGGCTATAAACGGACTGAAACGTATTTCTTTAACTTCCCCACCCTTAACCTTTTTAGCTTGAGCCCTTGCCTTTTTCTCTTCCGCGTACCTGAACTTTCCAAAGTCTACTATCTTGCCTACGGGCGGTGTGGCATTTGGCGCTATCTCAACAAGTGTCAGGTTGGCCTCTTTAGCTTTCCTCACTGCCTCATCTTTTGTCAAAACTCCAATTAGTTTTCCTTCGGAATCAATAACCCTGAGAGAGGGAGCTCTAATCTGATAATCTGTTCGCCAAAAAAGGTTCTGTTTTCCCAACTTTGTTACGTATGAATTGTACCTAAAATATGAGTTTTAATCAATAGTGAATGTGGATGAATTAATTAACAATCTTTTCGTCGATTTCTTTTCTCAAGGCTTTAATGAATTCTTCCAAATCCTTTGATCCCAAATCTTCCCCGTTTCTTTTTCTTACGGCAATCTTGCCAGCTTCAGCTTCGCGGTCGCCAACAATGAACATGTAAGAAACTTTTGATAACTGAGCATCGCGGATTTTCGCCTGAAGTCTTTCATTTCTATCATCAATTTCCGCCCTAATTCCGGCCTTTTTCAGCTTCTCAGCGACTTTATTTGCGTATTCCAAATGATTTTCGGTAATTGGCAAAACTTTGGCTTGAACAGGTGTCAACCAAGTTGGAAAATTTCCTCCAAAGTGTTCAATAAGAACCATTAAAAATCTTTCAGGAGAACCAACTATCGCTCTATGAATCATAACTGGTCGTTTTTCTTTTCCGTCAGAATCAATGTAAGTTAAATTAAATCTCTCTGGCAAGAAGTAATCAATTTGAACCGTTGAAAGTTGCCATTCCCGTCCCAGTGAATCCTTAGCAATCAAATCCATCTTTGGAGCATAAAAAGCCGCTTCTCCTGGACCGTCAAAATATTCAATATTATTGCGTTTCATAATTTCCTCTGCCCACTTTTCAGTTTTATCCCAAATTTTGGGATCTCCTATATACTTTTCGGGGTGTTCCTGGTCCCTGGTTGAAAGCCTGTATTTATAAGAAAGACCAAAAGTTTTCATAATCTCCTTAGTCATTGCAAGTGCTCTGTCAACTTCTTCATCAACCTGGTCTTCCCTGCAGAAAATATGGCAGTCGTCCTGAGAAAATGCCCTTACTCTTGCAAGACCCGAAAGCTCCCCGGGTTTTTCGTCTCGATATAACATGGCAAAGTCGGTTAGTCTTATTGGCAAATCCTTGTAGCTTCTTGGTTTTGAAGCATAGATTTGTGTGTGCTGAGGACAGTTCATAGGCTTAAGATAAAACTCTTCATCCGAATAATTTGAAAAGACTCTAAACATAGAATCCTTATATTTGTCATAGTGCCCCGAAGTTTTAAAAAGATCAGCCTTTGCAATTTGAGGAGTCCAAACTTGTGAGTATCCTTGCAATGATTGTACAGACTCAACATACTCATTAACAAGGCGTCTCATAAGAGCTCCCTTCGGTGTATAAAGGGGAAGACCGGATCCGACCAATTCGGAAAAAGTAAATAGATCCATTTCCTTCCCAAGTTTTCTGTGATCTCTTTTTTTAGCCTCTTCTTTCATTGCAATAAAATCATCCAACTCTTTTTGCGTAGGGAAAATAGTACCGTAAATACGGGTTAACATTTTATTTTTCTCGTTCCCTCTCCAGTAGGCACCGGCCACGGAAAGAAGTTTGAAAAATTTCAAATCTTCAGAAGGGTTTTCAACATGCCCGCCCTTGCAAAGATCGGAAAAACTCCCCGATTTGTAGTATGTAATTTGCCCATCAGCAAGATCGTTAATTAGTTCTTCTTTGTACTCATTACCCTTAAAATCTTTCAAAGCCTGTTCCTTGGTTATCTCAATCTTTTCAAATTCCCTCCAACCCTTAACAATTTCATGCATTTTTTCCTCGATTTTCTCAAAGTCAGATTCTGCAATTTTAGCTTCTCCGAAGTCAAAATCGTAATAAAATCCATTTTCAATTGCCGGGCCTAAAGTGGGTTTTGCCTTGGGCCACAATTGCCCGATGGCCGCTGCCATTAGATGTGAACAGGAATGTCTCAAATGTTCCAACTCCATAATTTAATAATACCTCCTTGAAGACGATTCGTGAAGAGTCGTGGTTCCACTTCAATTACTTCTCGTTTTGGTCATCTCATACTCCCCTGTTGGTGAATCAGGATAATAGCGTATTAATTAACCTTCTATTACACTAATTTAACTACTAAACAAGCTAAAGTCAATGCTTGGCAAGTTTGGCCGCCTTTCTGGCCTCAATCTCATCTAAGATTATTTTTCTAATTCTTACTGATTTGGGAGTAACTTCGACGAGCTCGGTGTCGTCAATGTACTCAAGCGCTTCCTCAAGACCCATTCTGTGGGGTACGTTAAAATGTTCCATTGAACCGTCCCCCTTGCTCCTCATATTGCTGAGTTTCTTTTCCTTGCAGGCGTTAACCCTAAGGTCCCCGGATCTACTGCACTGGCCGATAACCTGGCCTTTATAAATTTTTTCAGCCGGACCAACAAAGAATTCTCCCTGGTCCTGAACTTGAGTCATTCCGTAAAGCCTTGTTTCTCCTGATTCGTAAGCAACTAAACTTCCACGCTCGCGCTCTCTGGAAAATCCGTCATCCGGTAAAAATTCGTAAAAAGCAGCATTAATGATTCCAAGGCCTTTGGTGTCGGTGATAAATTCACTTCTGAATCCGATCAATTCCTTTGTAGCAACTGTGAATTCAAGGTAAGTAATACCTTCGGTTGTCTCCATGTTATCCATTTTGGCGTGTCTTTGGCCCATTTTTTGGATAACTATTCCCGAATATTCCTCAGGAACTTCAATATAGACTTTCTCATAAGGAGTCAGGGTTTTACCGTTTTCAGTGTGATTAATAACGTGGGGTCTGCTGACCTGGAATTCATAACCCTCGCGCCTGATGCGTTCAATCAAAATTGCCAGATGAAGCTCACCGCGGCCGGATACGGTCCAAGTCCCGTCGTTGTTATCCTCGACCTTGAGTGCCACATCGGTTTCCAATTCTTTATAAAGTCTGGCTCTAATTTGGCTTGAAGTTTTGAATTCTCCTTCTTTACCTCCAAAGGGAGAGTTGTTAACCATAAAAATCATTTTTACCGTAGGCTGTTCAATATCAAGAAGCGGTAAAGCAACCGGGGTTATGGGATCTGCAATGGTTTCCCCGATATTAATATCAGATATTCCTGTAACGGCCACAAGGTCTCCTGCCAAAGCTTCCGCTTCCTCAACTTTCCCCAAGCCTTTAAATGTGGAAAGAGAGGTAATTTTAAACTTAGCAATTACCCCGTCTCTATCTATGTGAGCAATATCTTGTCCGTTTTTAATGCTTCCTGAATGGATTTTTCCGATGGCAATGCGCCCTTTATAATTGTCGTAACCGATATTGCTGACAAGCATCTGAAGAGGTTCCCCGGGGTGAGCATTGGGTTCGGGAATATATTTTAAGATTGCATCAAAAATGGGCTCAATGCCGGTCATTTTTGACAGATCAGGTTCAAGGCCTGCAACACCATCACGTCCTGAGGCGTAAACTGTCGGGAAAAGTGCCGTTTCTTCATTGGCGCCAAGTTCCACAAAAAGATCGAACGTTTTACCCTGAACATATTCGGGACGGGTTCCCTTTTTATCAATTTTATTTACGACAACAATAATCTTTAGACCGAGTTTAAGCGCTTCTCTAAGAACGAACCTGGTTTGAGGCATGGGACCCTCTTTGGCGTCAACCAAAAGTAAGGCACCGTCAGCCATAGAAAGAACACGTTCAACTTCTCCGCCGAAGTCGGCATGACCGGGAGTATCAATTATATTAATTTTTACGCCTTTATATTCGACCGAAGCATTTTTACTAAATATTGTGATTCCACGCTCTCTTTCAAGTTCATTTGAATCAAGAATTGTGTCTTGTTCGGCAATCTCCTTTTTCATCTCGGTATGAGATTGACGCAAAAGTGCATCGACCAGGGTGGTTTTACCGTGATCGACGTGAGCAATAATAGCAACATTTCTGATTTCCATGATTTTCGGGCAAATTAAACTCCGCCTATACGGAGTTAGAAGCCTATAATGTATTATACTCCTAAGAACCTAATTTAGCTAACCTCTAATCTTTGTGGACCCGGCGGGAATTGAACCCGCTTTTCACCCATGCCATGGGCGCGTGCTACCGATATACTACGGGCCCTCGTAGAGAGCCAATTATATCATCTTTAATGGCTAAATTTAATTATGTATACTTGGTATATGAGCGTTTTGCATGTTTTTATCCTTTCTTTGATCGAGGGTTTAACTGAATTTTTACCAATTTCTTCAACCGGACATTTGATCCTTGCTTCAAAGTTGTTGGGAATTTCTGAGACTAATTTTGTCAAAACATTTGAAATTGTGATTCAACTTGGAGCCATTCTGGCCGTTGTCGTTCTTTATATGAAGAAATTTTTAAATAGCCTAAGCCTGCTCAAAAAGCTGATTGTTGCTTTTATTCCTACAGCCGTGGTTGGCTTTACTCTCTACCCTTTGATTAAAGATGTTCTTTTGGGTAGCTCGACAGTCACGTTGGATGCACTTTTTTGGGGAGGTATTGCCCTGATTGGAATTGAGTTGTTTTTGAAAAAGAGGAACGGAAGCGTAAGAAGCAACGAGATTGATTACGAAAGGATTACATATAAAAAAGCTTTTCTCATTGGTGTTTTTCAGTGTCTTTCCGTTATTCCCGGAGTTTCCCGCGCTGCGGCGACCATTATTGGCGGGCTTGCAACAGGACTTAACAGACCGATGGCAACCGAGTTCTCTTTTCTTTTGGCAGTTCCTACAATGATTGCGGCGACTGCGCTTGATGTTTATAAATCCAGAGAATTTATTTCCCAAACAGGATTTTTGACTCTCTTTGCGGGCTCCGTACTTTCCTTTATTTTTGCAATGTTGGCGGTTAAGTTCCTCATTAATTTTGTCAAAAAGCACAGCTTTATCGGTTTTGGAATTTATAGAATTGTCCTCGCGATCCTTTTCTGGATTTTTGTGAAGTAATTAAAAAGCAACCCCCGCAAGACTGCGGGAGTTGCCCCAACTTTGAAACTTGAATAATTCTGTTTGTACTTATTTATGCTTGCCAAAATTTCAATCGATATAAATTAATTGAGATCGAATTTGGGCTAGCAAATAGTCAAAAAAGATATTATTTCATAAGTTTCGTTGGCTTACACTTTCTTTTAAAGTGTGCCACATTTTTTGATGTGCCCTCCTTTCTAACTAATAACCACTATAAAGCATTAAACTTAAAAAACGCTTAAAGGATAGTTGGACAAACTTAATAGCCTATGGTCAAGATTTAATTTTCAGGGTATAACAAATGGAAAGAGGGTGAACATTGATGGACGACCAAAAAGAAAAAAATCAAAAAAATGCTCAGCAGGTTAACCTTAATTTGGATTCAACACCGATTCTTTATACGGATAATGTTTTGATGACAACAAACTCTGACGGTGTGGTTTTGGATATAGCACAAAGAGTCGGGTCTACCAACCAAGTCAGGATTGTAAGTAGAGTTGGGATGAGCAGAGAGCACGCCAAAAAACTAGTAAATGAGTTGGGCAAGCTTTTGGCAATGACGGACGGCAAGATTCAAACGGGAAAAGACAATTTAAATTAAAATACCCTTAGTCTGTAGCAAGCCTATTCAGAAACCAGGAGACCAGTGAAAGAACAACCGAGGCAACTATTGCTGTCCAGAAGTTGGCAATCTCGAAACCGGGAACCAACCTTGAACTTAACCAAAGCAGAAAAACGTTAATAAGAAATGCCGCTATTCCGAAAGTTAATATTGAAATAGGAAGAGCAATTAGCTGCAAAATCGGGCGGATCAGAGTGTTTACAATACCAATGACAATCGCAGCTACGATGGCTGTGGTTAGATCTGCTAAGCGGAATCCGGGAACTAAATACTCAACAATGAAAAGTGCAGCAACGTTAATAGCAAGTCTGATTATTAATCTCACAGTTTAAGTATCAGTTTTTTAAGGACAAAAGTCAAGATTTTTCTATTTTGTGGACTCGCCCCGGCTCGAACGGGGGACCTTTTCAATGTCAATGAAACGCTCTAACCAACTGAGCTACGAGTCCCTGTTGAATAACACAAATTATAACTCAAACAAGCCTAAATTGGAAACCAAGTTATAAAATTATCCCGCCGATCTTGAAAGATAGTGATCCGGTGATAGAAGGAAACTACTCCCCTTCTTTTTATACATTGACCAATAATTTTTCTTCTCTGCGCGTTTATTGGAACTATGGAGCCAGGTAGCCGCTAAATCAATTCTTTTTCTAAATGACCGCAAAAACTCTAATATGCTTTCAAAAAAGTGAACGTGATAGATTCCGGGTTCGACGGGAGCGGAAATCATACTGGCCTCTGTTGCTTCAGCCAGGTTTTCCGTACTCTCCGCCACTTTTTGAATTTCCTGCATGATAGCTTGGAGTTCAATTTTAAGTTCAGAGGTTTTTTCTTGAGAGATTCTTTTTTCTTCGCCGGAAAGCTGTCTTTCGTGGTTGATTTGAGATCTGATTTTTTTGTTCTCTTCTTCCTTCCCGCTTATAACATCGCTAACTTGAAGAGTTTCGCCTGCGGAAAGCTCGCCGGATTTTTTGACACCCTGTCCCGATAAACCTAAAAGTTCACGAAAAAAATCTTCAGAAGTATTTTTCAGAAAGTCTTTCGTCTGGACTGAAGTACCGCTGCCCAGGTCCTTTAAGGATTCAAGAACATTTTGGCGTGTAATTATCGTTTGGCTTTTCTTTTTTTGATCTGCCATTGGGACACGAGTTTAACTCAAGTTAATCAATAAATCCAGTGCAGCACGACGCCTCAAAATTGATTCCAAAAGTCTTTTTCTGTTTTCGGTTTCCTCGGGATTACTTTCCCCCTTTTTCTTGTCGATTTGAGACATATTAAAAGCCGCATCAACCTCTTTTTGATCGATTTTAAGATTTTCCGCCTCGGAAATTTTAGTTAAAGTCAGGTCGAGGGTAATGGCCTCTTTTGCCTGTTTGGCATAGTCCGCCCTTAAGTCCTCCGCCTTTTTGCCTATTGATGAAAGATAGTTTTCAAGAGCCAGACCAAGTTTTTCAAGACGGGATAAAAGATTCGATAGGCGGCTATCGGCTTCCTCTTCAATCAAAATTTGCGGGACGTCTACTTTAACGCTATCAAGCAGAGCTTTGATAACGATCTGTTCTTTTTGTTCGTGGGAAGGCTCCTTTTTCTCTTCCGGCTTTCCTTTGTCGGGTGTCCAAAGACTTGATGCACGTGATGCTCCTGTGACAACTTTTTTGTAATCTCCAAGTTCGATTTGCGGGAGTTCACAAGTAGTTCCTCTGATTTGCCAAGGTTCATCTTCCTTAGCGCTTATAAGTTCAAACTTGGGATAAATTGCAATTTGAAGTTTGTTGTCGGTAACGGCATCGGCAAGTGCTTTAGGTAAAATATGGCTTAATGAATGCTCAATGAGGGTGCTTTCCGGAATTTTGGCGGCAACTTTAGGGAGAGGCGCCATGCCTTTTCTGAATCCGGGAATTTCGGTATCTTTTGCAAACTCTTTAATTACCTCCTCTTTTGTGGCCTTAATTTCCGAATAAGGGATGGTAAAAGTAATTTGAATGTTTCCATTGCTTTCTCTGGCAACAACAGATGAAACTTTGTCCCCTGAAGGGGATCTTTGATCTGACATGCTGCAATTGTAGATTGTAAATTGAAAATTGTAAATTAGGGAAAGCCTATTTTCCCCCCGAGGGTCCGCCCTTGTGCTGGGTGTGGAAAGTAGCCTGATTAATCTTCACTTTAGTGTTTCCTTTGGGAACAAAACCTTTATTTCCAAAAAACATTGACGGTTTTTTATAGCCGAAATTCAGCGTGGGTATTTTTGGAACCTCCCTACTGGCAGGCAGGTTTTGTTTTTTTGTGTCATTATTTGCCATATTGCAACAATTATTATATACTATACACAGAGTTTTCAAGGGACAGTGAGGCTTCGATAGTATCAAGCTCCGCCTTTGTTCAGACTTCTTTAAAGGGAGGTGAAAATTTAAAATTAAATGCAATCCAAATTATTTGTTGGTAATTTAGCGTGGGAAGTGACCGTTGAAGATCTTAAAGCTCTTTTTGCAGGTGCAGGTTCAGTCGTCGATGCTGCTGTTATAACAGACAGAATGACTGGTAGAAGCCGTGGTTTCGGATTCGTAACCATGGGAAGTGATGCAGAAGCACAAACAGCCGTTGAGAAATTTAATCAATACGACCTTAAAGGCCGTAAGCTTAATGTCAACGTTGCCAGACCCATGGAACCAAGGCAGTAAGCTGAGCCTAAAGTTTCAAAGATAGTAGTATAAAAAAGCTTTTACTAGCGGATTTTGAAAGAGTCGACTATCTTTATTTGTTGAGTATTTTTCGGATCCTTCCTGTCTCCGAGTAGAGTTGTTTACAAAATTTCTTTTTGGTAACTCTCGGCCCGCAATTGATTACAATCACCATCTCATTCAGGTTTTTGTACTGTTTTGTTTTTCTGAATTCCCTAACCCCACCGTCGGAACTTTTTATTTGTACCGGTAATGTCGGCATGTTTAATCTTTCGTTAAATGAAACCCAGTTGTCGATACCTTTGTAGGCATCGTCATTTATGGATGATTTCGTTACGGATTTTATTTGCTCCGAGTGTAGAGCGAATTTTGTGAATCTTTTTTCCGAATCGAATCCGGTTTTGGCGGCGATTTTACGCATGGCTATTCCCGCTGCATTTTCCAGCTCCTGAGTGCTTGTTCTGCCGGCCGAATACGCGTCAAGCATGGCATTAAGCCTAGCGTCCCTGTATCTGTCATTTTTAGTATAGAATCCACCCCGTTCGAGAGTCATAATGTTCGGATTTTACTCTTTGTGTGAGTTAAAGAAAAGTAATGAATTTTCTACCGCAGTATTCCAGGATGGTACCAAATTGTGGTCTGCCCCGGGATATTTTTTATAAGTTATGTCGATGGCATCTTTTTTAAGCTTTGCTACAAGTTGATCACTCCACCAATATGGCACAGCCATATCTCTCGTTCCCTGGTTTATTTGAATTGGGGCCTTAATTTTGTCCAGGTAATTTGTTAGGGAGTATTTTTCTGTATCATAGGTCTCGTTAAATTCGGAGAGTTTTCCGATAATAAGCTTTCCTCCGTCGTCTGCCTCGTCTATATAATAAAGGATTGATGCCGGAAAGGGACGACCTACAGGAGCCCAAAGAACCGTAGGATAATTGGTCCCCATGATTTCAAGTGTGGTTAGTGCGATTTGGCCGCCATTACTGTGTCCCCAAATAAAAATATTTTTCCCGTCCCACTTGCCTGCCGTAGTCTGGGTGAAGGCTGGGTCTGATACGGATTTTAATGTAACTGCCGCTGTAATATATGTTTGGAAGCGTGATTCAAAAATATCCGAGGCTTCCTTATCGCTATCTGCATAACCCAAAAAATCAGGTGCTACAGTTATGAAACCGTTTTCTGCAAAAACTTTTGCTGAAGGCTTAGTTCCGATACCTGTCGTATATATTTTTTGATCAACAAATCCCCGGAACATTACTATTACGGGAAATGGCCCGTTACCTTTGGGAATATTTATCATTCCGGATACACTTTTAACATTTTCTGAAAAACCAAGATTGAATTTCATGCTGTATTTATACGAGGTGAATTTGTCGGATTCCGAAAGGATCTCGCCTATTTCAATTCTCGACGCCTTAAAATCCGTGTTGGATAAATTTTCGATAGTGTATTTCAGGAGTGGAGTAGGTTTTATCTGAGCAATCGGATTCGAATCTTTGGGTAGATGGTATGCAGTATTGGCAAACCATCCAATCAAAATAAAAACAATCGGGATCAAAATATAAAGGATTGTTTTCTTCATAATGTGCACCGTCCGGCTTTAGATTCCCGAAATACTAACACTGTCCCCTATTTTGATTGAATTGGAGTCGGAAAAACCGGCATTTACCTCCAAGACGTAGTCAACAGCAACTCCGGCAGAATAGGTTTTAAGCTTATTGTCGGGTGTTTCGGGAGCTGGAATAGGAACATTTTTATCAATTCTTATAATTTTGGCGTCTTGAATCCAGATTATATCTAAGGGGATAGACATTCCTTTCATCCAAAAAGTTGTAGTTTCACTCTTCCCCTCAAAAATAAAAAGCATGCCCGAACCGGCGTCAAGCGAAGCCCTGCCCGAAAGACCCTTTGCTCTTTCCTGAGAATTTTTGGCAACCTCAACCAGAATAATATTTCCGTTAATAGTGACGGCAGGCACTGCCTGGGAAGATTCTTTCGGCTGAGTCGGGTTCAAAACAGAGGTCTTTTGCAGTAGAATTCCGACGGCTACAATAAAAACGGCTGCAGCTATAAAAGGAATAAAAAGCTTCTTCATTGTTTTAAAATCCTGATAAGTATGGCAAAAGTGGCTAAAAAGACCATGATGGGAATTATCATAAAGAATATGTTTTTTGCGGAGGATCGGCGGTTTTTTTGAATATGAAGCTTGTCAATCTCCATAGCTTATATTAGCACAATTAATTATTTATGTGCCGGGGACAGGAATTGAACCTGCACGCCTTTAAGGGGCACTAGGTCCTAAACCTAGCGTGTATACCGTTTCACCACCCCGGCTCATCGGTTAGATTATATCAAAATCGAGTGGTAGTGTGTCTATTTTTGACACGAAGAACGTAACATTTCTACCCCACGTGTTTGAAGGGGGCGCATAAACTTTTGCGATTTGGTAAATTGAGACAACACCACGGTCAATATAGGCTCTTTTCAAGGTTTCGGAAACATGCCCGATAGAGTCCTCCCATGAGCTAAATTTATAATTTCCATTGGCCCAACCATAGGCGTTGTAGGAGTCTTTCGGAATACGTTTTCCAAATGTTGATTCAACACCGGTAATTGCGGGAACGAGTCTATAATCGATGTCATTTTCATCAGCATAGGCTACAAATTCATCGGCATAATCAACTAAAGGAGAGTTGTACTTTATCAAAAATTTTCTTAAGTTTTCTACACGATAATCAAAACCGGTATCGTCGGTTCCGCTATTGAGTATTGCAGACTGAACTGAAACGGTTTGAGCATAGGTTCTCCTCGCACTTGAAAGGATCAGTACGATTAAGGCTACCAAGATTGTAGTTATTTTTCTCATGATTAACGGCATAGTAAAAAAGAAGGGGGATACCTTACGGTACCCCCCAAATATAATCCCAACGCCGAAGTCATGTTTCCATGCCTAAGCCTCGGAATGTAGGAATACTATAGCATGAGATTATAGGATTGTCAAGTTTGGGGATATATATGAATATAGTTAATCCTCATTCTACGAACGCAGGATTGTAAAGTTACTCCATTTGGTCCATGAAAGAATTTACGCCATACGCCCAGGAGCCATTACTTTGGGGTGTATATTTGGACATAATTTCATCAACTGTTGAATAACCTTTGTTCAAATAGTTTTGGCGGAGACCTTTTGAAACAGTTTCTATTCCGTCGGCAAACGAGTCAAAACCCAACGAACCCACACTGGTTATTCCCCAACCCCAACAGTTGTAAGATCCGGGTGGAATGATTTTACAGAGATTGCTTTCTTGTTGGGATATGGCTGTTATTAAACGGAAATCTATGGAATATTCGTCGGCTGTTTCTACGATCAGATTTGCGTAGGGAGTAAGTGGAGAATTGTATGATTCAAGATAATTTTTGATAATTTGGGGTCTGGCATCGGCGTACTCAATTGAGGACGAAACAGTAGGAACGTTTCCGGGAAGTGACGCGTAGACACTAACTCCGGATTTGGGTGAAACGATTAAATTTGTGGTGTTAAATTTTTTCTCAACAACCTCATTTTTCTTTAACGAAAAAAGTGAGAATAGGCTGACTCCAATCGTAACAGGCGTGATGACAAAAAATACGGCTACAAAAATGATATTTTTCCAGAATCCGAAGCTCTCTTCCCTATTTAATATAGACCTTTCCACCAAATCAGGATGCCACAAGTGTAGACAATCTGTCAAGTTTGTGGAGATCTTGATACGACGTTTCAAGAAAAACGATATACCAGCGTTCAATTCACGCACACAATGAATTGCTAAGCGATCTTGAATCCTGGTATAATTGGCGAGCTAAGTTTGCCGAGGTGCTGAAATTGGTAGACAGGCACGCTTCAGGAGCGTGTGCTCGAAAGAGCGTGCGGGTTCAAGTCCCGCCCTTGGCACTCGGGAGTTGGCAAGCACTCGTGGCGGAATTGGTATACGCGGTAGCCTAAGGAGCTATGCCGAAAGGCGTGAGAGTTCGAGTCTCTCCGAGTGCACACAAGGTCGCTTGGCTCAGTTGGTTAGAGCGTCTCGTTTACATCGAGAAGGTCGGGGGTTCGAATCCCTCAGCGACCACTGAAGTAGAGTGTGCCGAGATAACAACCCGCACTTCGTGCAGAACGTTTTCTCCGCACTCACTTTGTTCATGCTGAGATAGCCAAGGTGGTCAAGGCACTTGTCTGAAGAACAAGCTATCCAGGTTCGACTCCTGGTCTCAGCACATATAGTTCTACGAAGATGGTATAATTAAACTATCTATACCAAATTTTCAATAAAAGAACTTGCGAACATCTTGTTTAAAAAAGGCGGACATGTGGACAAGTATTATCTTCAGGAGTTGAACAAAAATAAACATGCGATAGTTTTCCTTAAAAGCTGGTTTGCCGGCAAAAATATTCGTGAGGCACTTCTAAAAGCTCTTCTTTAAAAAAGAATTTCCATTAACACTGCATCATTGTATCCGGAAGAAAGTAAGTTGTTCCAGCTAGAGTTTTAAACCCGTTTGTTGTAGAATTAAGCCTGTAGAAAATACTTGCGGCGGTAGTTCATCGGTAGAACGTCTCCTTGCCAAGGAGAAAGTAGCGAGTCCAATTCTCGTCCGCCGCTCCAAGCCCTTATAGCTCAACGGATAGAGCGCGCCCCTTCTAAGGGTGAAATGAAAGTTCGATTCTTTCTAAGGGCACTTTGGAGTTTTAGAGGTATTTGTTGATTTTGATTTCACTGAGAATCTTACACGAGTCAATAATTTTTGGATCCACCAATTTGTAAAAAATATTTTTGCCATTTCTTTTAGCAGTCACGATTCCCGTGTATCTCAAATACGCAAGGTGTTGAGAGGTGTTCGATTTTCTGGTTCCCAGAATTTTTGAAATTTCATTTACTGTTACCTCCCTGTCCTTGATTATATTTAGAATTTCAAGTCTTTTGGGATTCGACATGATCTTAAAAAGTTCGGCGCATTTTATGTAAAATTCTTTTTTGTGTGGGGACTTGGTTGCTTCTTTTGCCATGGGACTCTATTCTATTATAGTTTCAGAGTTTGTCAAATAATTGTTACAATGTAATCTATGAAAAAGTTTTTTGCAATTATTTTATCCTCTATTATATTTTTTAGCACACATTCCTGGGTTTTAGCTGAAAAAAACCCTACGGCTGTTCCTAACAATAAATTTGGTATCCATATTAATAATGAAAACGAACTTAAAGATGCATCTTTGTTAGTTAATTCTACCGAAGGAGACTGGGGTTATGTAACTTTTGTTATAACCGAGGCTGAGCGTAATCATGATCGATGGCAACAGACATTCGATCAGATGAGAAGGCTTCATTTAATTCCCATTGTTAGAATTGCAACAAAAGTGGATGGTGACAACTGGCAAATTCCAAATGATGCAGAAATAAACAACTGGATCGCCTTTTTAAATTCACTTAATTGGGTTGTCCAAAACAGATATGTAATTATCGGTAATGAACCAAATCATTCCAAAGAATGGGGTGGAAAAATTGATCCCGCTTCTTACTCAACTTATTTATTGAATTTTGCCGAAAAACTACATCAGGCTTCAGGAGACTTTTTTGTATTGCCGGCGGGATTTGATGCTTCTGCTAAAAATACGAAAGATACTATGGATGAAGCTGTATTCATTGATAGGATGATGAATTCCGAACCGAATCTTTTTGACCATCTTGATGGATGGACGTCTCACTCATATCCCAACCCGGATTTTTCCGGGCAGGTCACCGACACAGGACGTGGAACCGTCAATACCTTCAATTGGGAGTTAAACTATCTAAGATCGCTTGGAATTTATAAAGATTTACCGATTTTTATTACCGAAACCGGGTGGTCAAATGAAAAAGTTGATTCTGAGAAAATTGGCGGAATGTATGATTACGCCTTTAAAAATATCTGGAACGATAAGCGTATTGTTGCGGTGACTCCCTTTATATTAAATTATCCCAACCCCCCATTTTCAGAGTTCTCGTGGAAAAAAAGTGACGGATTGTTTTATCCATATTTCGAAATTTATAAAAATATTCCAAAGATTGCAGGGGATCCGACCCAAATTGAAAGCGGTCAAATTCTTGGAGCCTTGGCACAGCCAATTCTTCTTAAGGAATCAGATTTTGTGGGGATGGTGTTGGCTAAAAATACAGGTCAATCCATTTGGGGTGCAAATAACACAAAAGTGGTAAGTGATGATGGTAGTTTAATCTTCAAGAACAATTTGCTTTTCGATATTGAACCAACAAGGACCGGCTTGATGATTTTTAGAGCTTCTACCGAGCAAAATAGAGGGATTTTGATTAAGTCGGTTTACCTTGCAAACAAGGACAATAAAAGGATTACCAATAGCTTTACAATAGAAGGTTTGATTGTTAAAGCCGATAAAATGCAAATACAATCATTTTTTGCTAGAATAGGCGGATATCTCCGAAGTGTTATTAAGGGCCCATAGCTCAGCGGTAGAGCAATTCCCTCTTAAGGAAAAGGTCGATGGTTCGAATCCATCTGGGCTCACACGATTTTTGAGGAAGTTTAATTTCAAGATCTTGTTAAAAATGGCAGCACCCCAAGTGGATTCGGACTCTTAGATTAGTAAAAATAAAGGGTGATTGAAATAATAATCTATTTTGTAAATCGAGATGTTAATATTCCTAAAACTTTTATCTTGCCCTTTTTACCATCCCCACCCTCGTATTCAGCTTCGTCCCCGATCTTTTTGCCGAATAAGGCTTTTCCCAAAGGACTATCGTTCGAAACTATTTGTTCATCCTCATCTTTGTTATGGTATTTCTGATCGAACTTTGAGCCAAGAGTAATATCGATAATCTCAGTTTCGTTATTTGGATAAGTTACATCAACTTTGACTCTATGTCCAAGCGAAACTGTATCCTGTCTATTTAGGGTTTCACTAGTAACAACACCACAAGAAAGACTGCTTCCAAGCTCACCCTTTTGTTTTAATAGCTGATTACGTTCCTCGTGCAACTGAAACATAAACGGATCATCGATCATGTCGCCATCATGACCCAGCTTTCCCAATTCTCTAGAGTTCTCAGCAAGTTTTTTATCTAGATCTGAAAGTTGAGCCTTTATTGCCCGTTCCGTTGAGGAAAATATTTTTAAAAATTCCATCTCAGTCTGAAATTATATACCAAATATATACCAAAATTGTATGTTTTTTGAGAAAATTAAAAATATTGAGTTTTTACCCACTTATGCTAAAATACCCATAGTTTTTATAAAATGGGTGTAGAAAACCACCGTCAAAAATTAGTCATATTTGAAGGCCTTTCTTGTAGTGGAAAGACGTCTCTTGTTGATTCAACAGCCTCGAATAATAATTGTGTCTGTGTAGTGAGATCTGTTCCACGCGATCTACAAAATCCCATACCAGAATATTTCATGCAGAACGATGAAATAAAATTTGCGAAAACGAAGGATTGTTCTGGAACCATACTCATGGATAGAGGTTACTTATCAACTCTGGTTTTTTATACAACAATGGAAGAGATCAGGCAAGATGGTTCAGGCTTTAAAGTAAAGGGGTGGGTGGAAAAAAATATAGGGAAAACAATTTTTAAACCAGACTATTACATTTTTATCGACGTACCACCGGAAATTTCAAGAGAAAGGGCTAAAATAAACGGGAGGCCATTCGACGAACGCAATTTATGGATGACTCACACTGATAAAATGTTGTTTCAATATGAACAATACTTAAGCACCATAGAAGCGGATGTTCCATTAGTTCGATTAGATGGAACAAAACCGCTGGTTTATCTACAAGAACAATTAAAGATATTTCTGGATAAATTGCACGAAGAAAGGTAATTTATATGAATGATACTTTGATTTTTGTTCCAGTTAAACTTGAAAACACGCATATTATTAAAAGGCTGTTGGATTCATTGGAAACTAACAAGTATTTTGACAATAAAGACTACGGAGTTGTTGTTGTAGACGACGGGTGTTCAACTTCTGATGTTAAAAAACTCTGTTCGGAATATCCTGTTACATACCTGAGAACAGATGGAGTAGGAAAAATGGCAGCATTAAATTATGCCCTAAAAAATACATCTTCCAAATACGTTGCCTTTGTTGACCAGGACAATATCATTTTGAGTCCAGACTGGCTTAAAACTTTAAAGTCAAATTTCACATCTGATAAGGTTGGCTATGTTTCCGGTAAAGTTAAATTGTTCAATATAGAATCAGATGTTCAAACTCGTTGGGAGAAAAAGGGTGCTCTAAATAAAGGCGATCGAAAACTTATTTTAGGAAAAGACTTCTTTAATAAATTCAGACTTAGAGGTGTTCCAGTTAATCTTTGTACAGCAGGTTCTAATCATGTAATGCCCAGAAAAGTACTTGAAAAAATTGGGTTTCACGATGAGAGATTTGGGCCCGGGGCTTTTGTCGATGGCGCAGGGGGAGATTTGGATATTACGTATAAAGTACTCAGAAATGGATTTACTGCCATTTATGATCCAACAGCTGTTAACGCTCATGAACATCCAAAAACGTTTTCCTCTTTAAAAAATAAAATGTTTTCCTATGGCATTAGTGATACAGCTATCCATCTCAAGTTTCTTTTTGAATTTGGTGATATAAGAAGTTTCTTCCAGATCTTTTATAGAATAGGTCAAAACACATTACGGTTTATGAGAAGTTTTACTGGTTCATATCCACTTCCACCAAATGTTTCTTTTGCAAGCATATTGGGTAATTTCGCTGGGATTGTAAAATACTTTCAATTGAGACTGGTTTCTAGTACACTGAAAAACAATACTCACTAAAAATGAAAACACCAACTTTTGCTGTAGGAACTAAAAACAAAATAAAGATTGATGCTGTTGGTTCCGTAGTCAAGGATTTTTATCCTGACGCTGAAGTTGTTGGTGTGGATATTTCTTCTGGTGTCGACTCACAACCAAAAACAAATACCGACACTAAAAATGGTGCTATAAATAGGGCAAAAAACGCTTTGAGTACTTATTCTGGTGCGAGTTATGGCGTCGGACTTGAATCAGGTGTCGAATTTAGAGATGACGGCCTGTGGTCATTTGGTTGGGTTGCTATAGTTGATCAAAATGATAAATTAGGACTCTCAAAGACTATTGAGTTTAGACTTCCGCAAAAAATAGCTGAGCTAATTAAGGGTGGCATGGAACAAGGACAGGCCGACGCTTTAGTATTCAAAAGAGAAGATAGTGGAGAAAAGGAAGGTACAGTTGGATTATTGACAAAGGGTAAAGTTAAAAGAGCTGGAGTTTTCTCTCAAGCAATCATTTTTGCTCTTGTTCCGTTTCTAAATAGTGAATACTACAAGTAAATAAATACTATTCACCTCTCTCGGCCCCGAGTGTCCTATTTCTTTCTAAACAGATACTGACGTTATACTTATTGTCTAATTTGTGTAATTCTTCATTTGACATCTCAGTTAAACTATCGAACATATATCTATGTTCTCTCTCCCTTTCCAGACTGACGGCAGACAAGTGAACGTAAGGTTCCACTTGGAGATGACTCCCACCCCCAGTCACACCTTCAGTTTGCACAACTTTTGTCAGGTCTTCTTTTTTGTAACCCACTCTAATCAAATTTTCATACATTTCTGTTCCCGGATATGGACGGTATGGATACCCGTCAATTTCGATAGGAACATCATATTTTCTTCCAATATAAATTAATTCCTTGGCTAGTGCTACTGTTGCCTTTTCTTCTCTTTCATCCTCGCCTGGAATATTAAACATAAAATTAGCAAGAGCAGGTATACCCTTTTCGGCTAGTCTCGATGTTGCATTTATTACCTCCTCTGGGGTTAGGTGTTTTTTTAATTTGCTCATGCCTTCTTTTGTACCTTGTTCAACTCCAAAACCAACTCTTCTCACACCCGCATCGGCCATCAAGCTAATTGTTTCATCGCTACAATTTGCGATAATGTTCGCTCTACCATTACCCCTAATTTGTAAACCCATTTCCCTTCCAAATCCCATTTGAAGCACTCCACCCAAAATTTGCTTAATTCTTCCTTCGGACGCCCAAACCAACTCATCATTAAATTTAATGTCTAGAACTCCAGTTGAAATTATTTCTTTTACTTCATTAACAACGCTCTGGGGAGATCTGAATCTTACAGCGGTATTTTCTCTTGCTAGTCTTGATGAAGAACAATATGTACATTCATAAGGACACCCCCGTGATGAGGCAATAAACGCCCTTCTTTTACCATCAGGCGATAAATTTCCAAGTGTGGGATCATATGGAACGAATCTTCTGTCTAGAGAAAAAAGCGGATTGTCAATCTCTTGTACCAGCCATTGATCGTTTTCTTTGTTAATCCTGACTTCATTCCCAAAAATATAGCTAATTCCGGGGATATCAGCAAGATTATTTCTATTAAGAAGGGCTTCCACTTTTAATTCACCATCACTTCTAACAATTATTTGATTAGGTCGATCTGTATTCAAAAAGTCTTCACCTGCAACTGTTGCATGAATACCACCCAACATTACCTTTGTCTCAGGAGAGACATGGTTGATCCTTTCCAGAATGTCGTCTAGTATTTCAAAACCAGAAGTAAAGGTGTTAAAACCGACCCACCTTGGTTTGATACCCAGAATACCCTCCACTATACCTTGCGGCGAGACCTTATCGGTATCGTCATCCCAAACAGCTACTTTAAAGCCCCTTCTTCCAAGATAAGATGCAAGTGTGGATAACCCAATTGGTGGTTGAAAAACAGTATATTCGGGATGTGGCTTCGAATAATCCGAGAGTGGAGCGTTTACCAAAAGCAGATCCAGATCTTTTTGGTCTCCCCAAATTTTCATATTGCCGATAGTATATCATATGAGACTATTTTTAAGTTGTAGCTGTAGTTTGGGTTAAACATTCTTTGCCAATCTTTCACAATATCTATTAACTGAGATATAATTTGGTTCGAAACGACGTAACTGTGGCTCACTCACAACTATTTACTCCACCTTGCCCAAATTCCGGTGGAAAGAAGTCTGCCCGCGGATTTTTCTTTTAAAGTTAGTTCCCCATTTTCAATTTGTCCTCCAAGACTTCCAAAATAGTCATTGAGAGTGTTTGCCAGTGTGATTGATGAGGATGAGATGGCATAGGCGTTTGCCAGAACAAAAAGCGGACTGTATGATAAAATTTGTTTGCAGTTTGACAGGAGTGTCGGGAAATCTTTATTAAAATCCCAAACCTCACCGGCGGGCCCGTGTCCATAAGCCGGCGGATCCATGATGATTGCATCATATTTAGCTCCCCTTTTAATCTCCCGACTTGTAAATTTGATAGCGTCGTCGATAATCCATCTGATAGGTGAATCACTCATCCCATTTAAGGCTCTATTTTCATTGGCCCAGGTTATTGCGGGCTTACTGGAATCAACATGAGTTACTTTAGCTCCGGCCTTGGCAGCAAAAAGTGAAGCAATTCCGGTGTACGCAAATATATTCAACACGTTTACGTCTCTACTCTCATCCTTTATTTTTTTATAGATGTAGTCCCACTGAGGAGCTTGTTCAGGAAAAACTCCGGTGTGCTTAAAAGGAGAAAGCTTTGCTAAAAACTTAACCCCGTTGTATTCAAGTCCCCAACTTTCGGGGATTTTAGTTTTGATGACCCACTCGCCTTTGTCCTCACTAATTCTTTTAAAATAGGCATCGCACTTTTCCCATTCAGGAAGCGAAAGTGATTTTTTCCAAATAATTTGGGGGTCAGGTCTGTCAAGTAAGTATTCTCCATAACGCTCAAGGCGCCCACCATCACCGCTATCAATTAATTCGAAAAATTCCATATTATATAAATCTAACCTGCATCCCTTCTTTTACTTTTGTATCAAAGGAAACTTCCTGTCCGGCAAATTTTGCGCCGCCTCCCCAAATTTTAACAAGCTTTTTACTTTCGGTAAAATCGGGGCCAATTTTTAGAGCAACATCTTTCAAGGTTTCCCCTTCTTTCATAACAATTGGATTTCCCATACCCAAATCCTCCTCGGGCTTTACCAGGTAAACGGTAATAAACCTGAGCGCTTTCCAGATCTCCTGTATCAGCTCTGAAACTCCTTCACCCCTGTCGGCGCTTATTGCCACATATTCGCCGTCTATTACTTCTTTGTAATCAGGTTTTTCATCAACTTTATTAATTACAAAAATTGCAGGAACATAAACTCTATTTTCCGAAAAGGCATCAAAAAGGCGCTCAAGAGTTATTTTTTCCTGAAGGGTGATTGTGCCATTTTTTATTCCGTATTCACGGGCAATTTCTTTTATAGTTTCTTTATCTATACTCTGTTTAATATTGGAAAATATATCCAACCCCCCACTGGTTTTTTTATCAATCAAAACCTTTGGAGGATTTTCATTGATTCTAATTCCGGCACCCAAGAGCTCATCCATCATTCCGGAAAAAGCATCAACCCTTTTGACATCGGTCATTATTAAAAGAAGATCTGCCCCTCTTGCAACTGATAAAACCTCACGTCCTCTTCCTTTGCCTTCTTTTGCTCCCTCAATAAGCCCGGGAATATCAAGTATTTGGATATAGGCTTCGTTGTATTTGAGCATGCCCGGGATTACGGTAACGGTAGTGAAAGCATACGGCGCGACCTTGCTTTCGGCGTTGGTCATCTGATTAATAAGAGTTGATTTACCTGCAGAAGGGGGTCCCACAATAACAACCGTGGCATCACCTTGTTTTTTAACCTGGTATCCTCCGCCGCCTCCACCGCGTTTCCCCGACTGTTCAATTTCCCTATCCTTGAGTCTTGCAATTTTGGCTCTCATTGCACCAATAAACCCGTTTGTGGCCTTGTGATGTGGAGTTTTTCTTAAAACTTCCTGTATTTCCTTAATTTGTTCGTCTATGGTTAACATTTCAGGTATAATTGTACCAGAACCATGCGTCCATAGCTCAATTGGATAGAGCGTCCGTCTTCGGAACGGAAGGTTGCAAGTTCGATTCTTGCTGGACGCACAAGGGAGTTCGATAACGCTCTTCGCGACTAACGAAAATTTATTTGAGTTACAAAGCGAAGTAAGATATATGAAATTTCACAATTTCATATTCTTCCCAGGCGCACCATTTTTGTTCTTGACACTCCCTCCTCATTTTATGTATAAGTAGTTCCAAGGTGAAGTATATTCTCGTTTCCGGCGGAGTCCTTTCAGGCCTTGGCAAAGGCATTACCGCCGCCTCTCTCGGTCTTCTTCTCCAATCAAGAGGCTACAAGGTTACCATAATGAAGTGCGATATGTATCTAAATATCGATGCAGGAACTATGAACCCTCTGGAACATGGTGAAGTCTTTGTGACTCAAGATGGATTGGAAACCGACCAGGATCTCGGACATTATGAAAGATTTCTGGGTGTTAGCCTTTCAAAAGCCAATTACATGACCAATGGCCAGGTTTACAAGTGGGTTTTAGATAAAGAGAGGGCATTAGAATACGAAGGAAAATGTGTTGAGCCATACCATCATATTCCGCCTGAGATCGTAAACAGATGGCGTAAAGCCGGTGAGGCGGGTAAGGCCGATATTGTTATAGTTGAACTTGGCGGTACAGTTGGTGAATATGAAGGGCTTCTTTTTTTTGAAGCTTACCGCAGATTAAAACTTCAGGCGCCGAAAGATGTTGTTCTTGTACATGTAGGCTACCTTCCCGCACCGGGAAATATTGGAGAGTTGAAAAGTAAACCTCTTCAACAGTCAATTTCCACATTAAATTCATTGGGCATAATGCCCGACTTTGTAGTTGGCAGAGCCGAAAAGCCGGTTGATGATAAAAGAAAGGAAAAAATTGCTCTCGCGTCGGGACTTCCGGTTGAAAATATTATCAGTAATCCCGATTTGGATTCCGTTTATAAAGTGCCGTTATTCCTTAAGAAAGAGAAACTGGATCTGAAAATTTTGAAAAAGTTGAGCCTAAAGATCGGCAAGTCTGATTTACAAAAGTGGAAGGAGATGGTTCAGAATGTAGATAAAAAGAAGGAGAAAACCGTTCAAATAGGAATTGTGGGCAAATATCAAAGAAGCGGCGATTATATTCTTCAGGATAGCTATGTGAGCGTTGTTGAGGCATTAAAACACGCCTCTGCCAAAACCGGAATCGGTATTAAATTAAACTGGATTGATTCGGAAGACGTTAACATGAACCTTGATGGGATGGACGCAGTCTTGGTTCCTCAGGGTTGGGGAAAACGTGGGATTGAAGGAAAAGTCAGGGCTATCAAATATGCCAGAGAAAAGGGAATCCCTTATTTGGGTCTTTGTTTCGGGATGCAAATGGCAACTATCGAATTTGCCAGACACGTTCTTGGATTTAAGGACGCTAACACGGAGGAGGCCGGAGATGGTACAAAGCATCCGGTAATTCACGCAATGGATTATCAAAAGGAACTCATAAAAAGCAAAAGATTTGGCGGAACCATAAGACTTGGTGCCTGGCCTTTAAAAATTAAAAAAGGCACCTTATTGGAGAAAATTTACCGTAAAAATCTCGTATTGAACGAAAGGCACAGGCACAGATATGAGTTTAATAATAAATATCGTGAGCGGTTTGAAAAAGCTGGCTTTGTAATTTCAGGCACATCTCCCGACGGAAATTTGGTTGAAGCGATTGAACTGAAGGGTCATAAATTTTTTGTGGGAACACAGTACCACCCTGAATATATAAGCCGAGCTCTTTCCCCCCACCCGCTTTTTGTTAAATTTTTAGAAGCCGCGGCTGCGAAATAACTTTCTCCATGGTA
Organism: Candidatus Woesebacteria bacterium; assembly: GCA_003484955.1. Taxonomy (GTDB): domain Bacteria; phylum Patescibacteriota; class Microgenomatia; order UBA8517; family UBA8517; genus UBA8517. The sequence goes on along the minus strand of DMZH01000002.1, from coordinate 230,868 downwards.
AAATATGCACGAGCCGAGGTGGCGAAATGGTATACGCAAGGGCCTTAAGAGCCCTCGAGTGCATAACTCATGCGGGTCCGAGTCCCGCCCTCGGCACAATCGGAGTGTGGCTCAGATGGTAGAGCGCCACGTTTGGGACGTGGAGGTCCCCGGTTCGAGTCCGGGCACTCCGACATAAAATTAAAAATTTGATATAATATCGATGTCCTCGCGGGTATGGTTCAATGGTAGAATAGGAGCTTTCCAAGCTTTTGACGGGGGTTCGATTCCCCCTACCCGCTCCAAAGGTGTCACTCACTCCGCTTTTGAAGACCCGACAATTATTTGTATGTCGGTGGTGGCTGAAGAACTCAAAGTCTGCTCGTCACCTATCAGATAATTCTTTTTGAGAGCATCTTTAATTTTTTGAATCACAGAGGCACCAACTGTCGACTTCGCTTTGATTATGGTTTCAGTGTAATCATATGTAGCTGCGTTTGCGGTTGAGGTTACATTAAAACCCGCCTTGGTGAGTAAATCCTTGACTTTACCGGCCTCACCTGCAATTCCTGAACCGTTTAAAACAGCAAGATCAAATTTTGATATATCAATACTAGCTGAAGGGCTGGCGGTGGGTAAAATTACGGGAGCAGTCGAGGCTATAGGTGTCGGAGACTCCACTACATCCAGAGAGCCCACACCCTTTTGATAAAAGACTACCCCGCCTAAAATTCCCCCCAGAATAAAAATTCCGGGAATTAAAATCCAAAGCACAGGAGAACCGTCTCCTTTTGTTTTTCTCGGTTCGTTTTGAATTGGCCGAACAACTTTTTCCTCAATTGGTTTTTGTTCTTCAATAATTTCCTGAGAAGAAACTTTAGCTCCCTCATCCAGAATATCGGATTTTGGCTGCTCTACGGGCGCGGCTTCTTGGGGTTCAACTGACTGAGAGTCAGCAGATTTTTCCGGTATTTCAATTTCCTCAACTACCATCCTATGTCTTGTGGCAGAATCTTCTTTGTTTGGCATACGTATGTCTAAGTATATAGAGAATCTTATATAAATATCAATAGACTTTTATGTGGAAAGTTTTTTAAAAGTTTTCCACAAAAAACATAAACAGAAAATATTTTACTATGTTTTCAAAAATTACTCTGCTTCCGGCGATGCTGTTGGTATCGGGCTTGCAGTTGAAACAGGTGTAGCTGACGCCGACGGAGTTGGGGTTGCCAACGTCGTAGGTGTCGCAAATCCTGTCAAAAGCTTACTAAGCCATCCAAATAGGCTTATTCCCCCCAAAGCATCACTAAGCTTGGTCTCGATAACTGTCAGATCCTCTTGCAAAGCAGTAATTGACAGATCTATGGCGGTCTTGTCAGATCCAGTTAGACCTTCGCCCACTCTGGTCAATTGTCGAATTTCGTTGCGCAGCTTTACAATTTCGCTTCTGACTTCGCCCGCATTTTTATAATCGGGTCCGATTATAAATTTCAAAAATCCAGGTCTTCCGGACATTTCGTTAAGGGCACTTTCAGCAGTTGCTTCGACTTGCTCTGTCGTTTGTGCTGCCATTTGGAGTGCTTCTTTGGCTTGCGGATTTTTGATCTTACCTTCAAGTTCCTCAAGTTTATCTACGGAGCTCCCCAATTGTCTTCCGAAGGCTGTGGCGTCTTTAATTGCACTCTTGGCTACACTCACTTCGGATTTTGCAGAAACGAAAGTAACTGTCGTTATTAGCAAAAATGCTGATAGTAGAGCTAGTGTTATTTTTTTAATAGTAATTCACCCCCCATCTTTAATCATTATAACAAAATGTTCTTAAATAAAGCGGTATAATTAAATTGTCTATGGCAAAACCAAGGATATCCGGCACCACCCGCTTTGCAGTTGTAGTGTTGGCTTTGATTGTCGGACTGTTTTTTATAATCCAGAATGCATTTGCGGCGCCCAAAAAGTTTTCACCCGTAATCAAGTACAGGATTTCTCAGACAGCAACCCAAATGGCAATTACGGGAGATCTTAAATATTACGGTTTTGTTAAATATGAACCTGCTCTTAATTTTGCGCTCTTTATAAAAAGGGGAATTAAAGGGAAAGATATTCAAAGGAGTTCAATTTATGAGATGTCACAATCGATAAATACCTGGCAAATTGCTGACATTCTTCTTAATAATGGAGTTTCAATAGACTGCAGCCGTGGATGCCCCGAAAGCAATTTTGATCCGGAACTTCTACCCGGCGGAGATTTAGCACCAACGATAGAACAAAAGTACGAATGGGTGGCAACTTATGAAGATTGCACCAAGGCAATCGGACATGACGGAGGCCAATTGTCATCGGAACAGTATTATGAAAGAACCGGAATAAGAAAATGTGTTTCTCCGGACGGACGGGAATTTACTCAGGGAAAAGAAGGCTGGTCAGATCAACCATCATCATAAACTTCTTGTTTAATGGTTGTGTAAGTGCTCTTTGTGAAGAACTTCACCTTTCATGGCTTTTTCAACAGCGTGTATGAAAACTACGTATGCTTCAATAAACTCTCTTCCGGCAGGAACATCGTCTACATTATAATGCGATTTTTCTTCGACTTTGTGGAAAAGATGTAAAACAATTTCTCTATTCTCGGGGGATTCTATATGATCTAAAACTTCATCCAACTTTTTTGTTTCAACTGCTTTATCGGCGAGAGCTATTTCAGGTTCAATGGAGCCGACAGGCTTAACCCCCTCATATTTAGCTCCCTCCCCTTCCCTGTGTATTCTCACCAAAATTTCAAATAGTTCTATTTCAGCCTTGTCCATCTCTTCTTTGGTTTTGGCTTTCTTTTTCTTATCTTTTGCTCTTTTCAATGCTTTTCTTATTTCGTCTTCATTTTCTGGTTTAACCCAAATAAGAATGTAGTTAACATTATCTTTTTCCATTGCTTTTCTGGCGGCATTTATCACAGGGCCGTCCAGAGTATCACAATGGGCGGATACGGGTTTAGCAAAGAAAAAACCACTAACAATGAGTAATAACAGAACCGCAAAGCCTTGTAGGATTATCTTCCTTAGTTTCATACAACACTTTCATTATACCAAAATAGTATTTTGAGGCAAAAAATAAAGAAGATATCATTTAGTGGATTTTGTAAAGGTAAACATAAACAGACGATTTGAAATACTTTGGGGTCGTTAATAATAACTTCTTAGAACCAATTATAGAACAAATGGAAGTGTTAAGACACGCCTTTCCTGCTTATATCTATGCCTGACAACAAAATCACCAAGCCCAAATCTATTGATGAGATGAAAGAAATTGTTCAGCAATTGGATTCTGGTTTTGGAGCTGAATATGTTCTAGGTAAAGTAGAAGAAGAGCATAAGATCCTCAAAAACTCCAATGCCAAAGGCGTGCAACCTGAAAATTATTTGTATAAAGCAATGACTTTATTTGAATTTGATAAAGGTATTTTGCTACTAAATTCAGTTCCTGATCTTCATATAACTTTCGCATTAGAATTTTTTAAGAATTTACAGAAGGAATATGACTGTAAAACTGTAAGTGAAAAATCTATGGCTGAAATTGTGGCACTTAATTTCGTGAGAATTTTGGGAATACAAAGAAAGATCAACTCGTATTTGGATAAAGGTTCTGTAACGGACACGGGAGTCGGTTATCTGAATGTAATGAGTAAAGAGCTTGATAGGGCTGAGAGGCATTATCAAACCTCTCTACAGATGCTAAGAATGCTTAAAACTCCCCCAATTTCTGTAAACATCAAAACCCAGACCGCAATTGTTGGCCAGAACCAAGTTGTTCAGTCTAATAATCAAAATGATAAACCCTTATGATTTAGGAGAAATTGTGGAAAGCGTCCAAAATGTAAGTATAAACAGTCTTGTGCGTAAGGCTAAAGAAGAGTTTAAACTTCAATTTATAAAATCTCATTTGGAGTTAGGAGGAAAACAAATCCTGATAGATACTTCAAAAACTAGATTTGGTGGATCAAGGTTGTGGTTTTTGTGTCCAGTTTGCAATAAAAGGAAGGGAGTCCTTTACATAGGAAACATGAAGGTTGGATGTAGAGTATGTTTAAATCTCAAATACAGAAGACAACGATATAAAGGAATGATTGAATCTAATCTTCAAACGGCTTTCCATTAAGCATCCATTGCTTGGTAAGCTTATCTAAATTACCTACAAAGAAATTGATGCTACCATCATCGTCAAAACTAAGATTTATGGCTTCAACTTTGTCTGTCTCTCGTGTGAACTTAGCCACCTGTCCGTTTGAGAAGTGAACCTTAAAGCCATACACCTCCTTTTCGTTTTTAAGAATTTCAAATAATTCGTAGTTTGGCCATTTGTGATAACTTTTAACGGCCTTGTAAAAGGATTTTGACCATCCGTGGACATTGAAAAAAGCCTCATAAAAAGCAAAACATTTAGTGATAAGTTCTTGAACTTTTTCTAAAGGTAATGACGATGCGATACCGCCGTCAGAATATCTAAATTCAGAGTCAGTTAAGCAATAATCTGAATGGTAAAAACTATTGCGTATCTTGTCGCTATGAAAATCGTTAATAATTTTGATTAGTTCATCTTCTTTCGCTTCCTTGGCTAGTTCTATTACCCTGCCTATTTTTTGTTTAGTAGAAGGGGGTATTGAATGTAATGACCCTTTCTTTCTTCGGGCAAGATCTAAAAACGGACTTACATTATATGGTCGGCCACACAAGATATGAAGAAGGTTGGCTAGGAAGCTCCAAGGCAACGCCATTTCAAGTGCGTGAGAATACATCAACAAACCTATTCTATAAACTCGTTTTGAGGATGGGTTTTTCTTACTCTCACTTGCTAACAACTTGTTAAAATCATCAAAGAAATCATACATTTCATCTGCTGGATCCCAATGTCCATAATGCATACCCGACACTTGAAGAGTGTTATAAAGCGACTCTACTGGATTCTTTGCAATCGATTTTTTAAGTAGCTCTTTAAGATATTCTTGATATTCATCATAAATTTGCTGTTTTTTAACCGTAGTCGTATTTTTCATAACACCATTATATACATATTTAAAATACCCCACACCCCAACTCACTATATTGTTTTGGTATATAATACTTTTGATGCTAGATTTCTTATCCTCATTCTTTTTCGCACTTATAGTAATGGCGGTTTATTTTTGGTTATTTGAATTTACACCCATTTCTATACTTACCTATCAGACAAATAAGCTTTATAAGAAAAATCTAAAAATGATTACAGACTCAAGAGACGCGGATTTAAAACATCTGGAGAAGAAAAAGGATGACGAACTTTATAAGGAAAGTCTTGAGGTTATGGAAAAAGAAATTAAAGGACTTCAAGAAAATAGAAATGAAGTTTTGAAGATAATAGGAAAATATCAAGATGCTAACAAAAAATATCGTAATGTCCTAAAAATCTGGAGGGAATTTCTCACCAATCTGGAAGAATATAACAACGCAAGGTTGGATAGTTATGTCGGTATGGATGAAATAATGAGTAACGACAGACAAATAGAGCTTAGAAACAAACTTTTAACAGGTGAGAAAATAATAAAAGAAATATCCACCAGTATTTTTACCTAATAAACACTTTGGCTTATGGACAAGATCTTTGGCAAGCATCAAAAAAATAAGGTTTTAAGAATTACACTATTTTTTGGAATTATTTTGATTGTAGCCATAGGAGCATTTCGTTTTTTTAACCTTAAAAATTTTATTGGGGATAAAATCGGATCCTTTTCCAAAAAAAGTAGTGAGATTCAAAATACAAATACTGAAAAATCTAAAACAGCATCTTGCACAAGAACTACTAGGCTTGAAAACAAACCACAATATGATAGAGCCTTAAGTTTAATAGCTGAAAGGTATGAAGTGTGGGAGAAGAGTCCAGGTTTAAACACTTTTCCCTCGCAATTAACTAACTGCATAAAAATAGTTGAGAGTGATGTGAGGGCATCACAGAAGGTTGAGGGATATTTTGAATTTAATGGTGAAGAAATTAAAGATAACTATTTCCCCATTTATGTTGATAAAGATTATAGCTATTCAGATGACATAGTTAATGCACTTCTTTTAGTGCACGAGATAACACACGTTAGGCAGTATCTCGATTTATTGAATGGGAAAGATAATCTATCGTGTATTGATAAAGAGGTTGAAGCCTTTTTTGGTGAGTGGGAATTTTCTCGTTTCCAGGGAGATGAGACAAATAAATCAATTGACCTTCGTATAAAATATGATGAAGATCTCAATCCCCAATTGCAGATAATTAAATCAATCAACAATTATATTGTATCTCAAAAATTTGTAGGTCTTGTAGAACTTTGCAAAGACGAATCGTCAAACAATCCGTGCAGTAAAATTATTGATGACCATCAGAAACAAATGATAAAAGAAATTGTAGTAAGTGACGATTATTACCAAAAACAGTGTGAACTTCAATAAATACCTTTTGATTAAGTTAAAGTGATAAAATAGACAAAGGCTACCCGTGATAAACGGGTATTTTTATAAGATCCTGTTTACTAAGTATATTAAAATTACAATGATTCCTGAAGAAAAATTTAGCAATGAAATTTGGTGGGTTTTACAAGAAATAAAGAAAGAGCGACTGTATTCTCCAGACGGAGATAAAAACAAAATCGATTTTTCTATTCGCACTTCATCACATACAGATGATAACACCCCACCTGCTGAAACCCAGAGAAAATTACTTATCAAATTGGTTGAATGGAAAGCAATTGAATTAAGGCAAAACCTAGTTGAGATATTGGATGAAGTTCGCAACAAGATTAGCAAAATGCCTTCCAGTGATGCAAATCCGATTATCGAGCTACCCGAACCGACAAAGCCTCCGACTAAATATGTAATAACAATCATGCAATCAAGATTTAACGAAATCTACGACAGATATAGTCAGCCCACTTCTCCCAAAATAAGTAACAACATAAAACCTCCATCTAAACCAGCGATAAGAAAACTGCTTAATGAATTAGTCAAAAGTCGTAAATTTGGAAAAACTGAAGTGGCTTTCCTGAAATTTCTGGCTAAAGACTTTGAGCCAAAGACGATAATTCAAATTGGAAATGATATTTCTTCTAAGGCCTGCAAACAACTTAAATCAAGGATTCAGAAGAGAATTAAAAATACAGGATTCCAAGTAGAAACAATTAGAGCTGATAAATGGGGCGGACAGGCACAGTATCAGTTGAAATATCTTACTCAAACTGGAAATCAAAACTAAAAATTAGCTTCAGAAATCTTATCTAACTCCTCCGCTATCTTATTATCACTTTCTCTCTTCAATTATTTAGGTTTATATTTCTTACCGTCACACTGTGACATCTAACCAGTCTTTAGAGAAAATGTAGATAGATTAAATTATTATGACTCAAGAAAACATTAAACTTGATGACTATTACAAAACTTCGGATTTGGCTTTGGCTGCCGTAATCTCTATCTGGTTTCCAATTGTCGTCATTGATCGCACGGATCCTCATAAGGCAGAGTTTCTTTTCAAGAGAGAGGAAGGGCTTGAAGATGTCGTGGAGTCTTTTTGGAAAAGAGAACTAAAAATAGATGCACTTGGTTACTTTAACCAATTAAAAGCATTAAAGGCAAGGCTGTATGAAAGAGAATAAATATGGAGAATTATAACGAAAGAAAATTAAATCTACTACAAAATATAGGAAAACTTATCAAGGTAATTGATGATGAGGTTGATTGGTATATAGCTTCATTTAGAGAAAAGGATCCAAAAAGAAGAATGTTGGCTCGGACATTCTTTTTCGAAAAGTTAAAGGAACGAGAGCGACTAGCAAAGGAGGCATATGTTCGTTCCAAATGAGGATTCACCGAGAGATTTTAAGGAGCTTATGGAGGACGAGTTTGGAGTTGAAACTCAAGTTGAGAAGGAAGAAGTAAAAAAGTTGATTGATACCTCAAATTTTAAGCCCATTACCTGTGATGAGTTGACAAAAATACTAGGGCTTACCATTAAGCGAGATGAAACCAATAAAATAATTACTTTTTTAGCCCAGTTGTCAGCATTTACAGAGGATTCTCAGCTAAATATAAGTTTCAATGCACCCAGCTCCACAGGTAAAAGTTTCATTCCTCTTGAAATAGTAAAGTTGTTTCCCGATGAAGATGTGATTAAGTTGGGTAACTGTTCTCCTACTGCTTTCTATCACGAACAAGGGGAATACGATAAAGCAACAAATACAATTAAAGTAGATTTATCCCGAAAGATTATTATCTTTCTAGATCAGCCAAACATACAATTACTTGAACGCACAAGATCGCTTCTTTCGCACGACGAAAAAATAATCAAGGCAAAGATTACAGATAAAAACCAGAAAGGCGGAAATAGAACTAAGACTGTAGCTATTAAAGGATTTCCTGCTGTTATATTTTGCACCGCAGGTTTAAGACTAGACGAACAAGAAGCCACAAGATTTTTATTGTTATCCCCCGAAATCAATAATGAAAAGATTAGAGAGGCTATTTTTGAGAAGATAAAGAAAGAGGCGGACAGTAAAGGCTACAAAGAAATAACAGAGCGAGACCCAGATCGCAAACTTCTGAAAGATAGAATTTTGGCAATAAAAGAAGCCAATATACAAGAAATAAAAATCGGCAATTCTAAATTAGTTGAAGAAGAGTTTTTTAAGGGCATCAAACAAACCAAACCTAGGCACCAAAGAGATATAGCCAGAGTCATAAGTTTAATCAAAGTTTTAGCCCTTCTTAACTTATGGTTTAGAGAAAAAGACGGGGACGCAATTGTGGCCAATGATGACGATATAAAAGAAGCGTTTAAAATTTGGATAAGTATATCTGAGTCACAAGAACTCAATCTTCCACCATATGTGCTCAACCTCTATAAAGATGTCATTCTGGGTGCCTACAGTGCAGTTAAGAGAGGTCTAAGCAGGCAAGAGATAATGAAGAAGCACTTCGAAGTTTATGGAAGATTTTTACCCGATTGGCAGCTTCGCCAATGGATTATTCCAATGCTTGAAACTTCAGGCTTGATTACGCAAGAAGCAGACAGTTTTGATAAAAGAAAAATCCTTATTAGTCCCACATCAGAAATAAATAGTGAGTCGGATGGTGGGGTAGATGCATTTTTGTTAGCCCAAGAGGTTTTTAGTGAAAACAAAACATGACCATAGAAAAAGCGAGGAAAATCTTAGGTGAATGTGCCGATTCGTTGTCCGACCAGAGACTATTAGAAATTATTACATCCTTTAATCAAATTATCGAAGTAGGTTTTCAATTATTTGAGACTAAATATAACCAAAACACCTTTGACAAAGCAGGAGATAAAGAAACATAATATGGAAGTGACTAAAAAAGCCTATATTTATATTCGAGTAAGCTCAGAAGAACAGGTTTCCAACTACAGTCTTGATAATCAGGAGGAGTATTGCAGAAAAGAAGCTGATCATAGAGGTTATGTGGTAGAAAAAGTCTACAGAGAAGAAGGTGTAAGTGCTAAAAATATCAACAGGCCAGAGCTAATCCTACTTCTTGAGGATTCCCGCAAAAACAAAAACGAAATTTCCGCTGTGTTTATATACAAGATAGACAGAATTAGTAGGGAAACCTTTGACTATCTAGCTATCAAAAAACGGTTGGCTGATTACGGCATAAGAATAATATCTGTAACCGAACCCACAGAGGACAGTCCTACAGGAGAATTTCTTGAAACACTTCTGGCTGCCAGTGCGAAATTGGATAACGCCACAAAAGGATTAAGAAGCCGTGATGGTATGAGAAAAAGGTTGGAATCGGGATGGGCTAATGGTAAGGCAGCTTTGGGTTATATTAACATTGAACGAAACGAAAAACAGATAATCGAGCCAGACCCAGAACAATTTGATCTTGTTAAAAAGTCGTGGGATGAAATGTCTACAGGAGCATATTCTCTAGAAACAATGGCAACTTATATGAATAAGTTAGGCATACTTGTAAAAATTGGAAATCGGAAAAACCCCGTTAGAAGCCAACATGCTCAAAGACTGTTTCGAGATAAGTTTTATTGTGGCTATGTAGTAAGTCAAAAATTTAATGTTGATAGGATCGGAAATCATCAGCCAATGATTAGTGAAGAAACCTTCTATAAGGTGCAAGCGATTATCGATAAGAGATCGTTTACAGGGGGAATTAAATACACAAAATTAAATGAAAACTTTCCGTTGAGAGGACATGTTATTTGTGGAATTTGTGGACTAAAAATGACAGGCTCATTCTCTAGAGGCAGAGGTGGACACTACCCGTATTATTATTGTATTGGAAAACACTTCTGTAAGTCTTATCAGAAAGATTATTTTGAAAATCTATTTTTAGAATATCTGAGAGAAATTCAACCAAGCAAAGACTTTACACCACTATTTAGTGAAATGGTGGCCGAGAAGTGGGAAAGCAGATATTCACACCTTATAAGTAACCAAAAGAAAATTCAAGATGACCTAGAAGCTCTCTATACGGTAAGGAAAAGACTGGTATCAAAGAATCTATCAGGTGTATATTCAGACGAGATATTTAGAGAGCAGATGGACTTAATCGAAGATAGGATAATTGTAGCTAAATCAAACAATAACGAAGCTCACCTGCAAAAAATAGATATTAAAATCGTTACTAAATTTATGAATAACTTCTTGTGGAATCTAGATAAGGCGTGGAAAGAGGGAACCTTGAATCAAAGGAAGTTGCTTACTGGTTCTATTTACCCCGAAAATGTGATTTTTGAAAATAACAAATTTAGAACCACTAAATTGAGCCAATCTTTCGAGCTAATTAGGCAATTATCTACTACCCCTACCTCCTCTTGGGTGGTTGAGGAGATTTGAACTCCCGACCTTCCCCTCCACAGGGGGACGCTCTAACCAACTGAGCTACAACCACCATGTATAATTTAAAACTATGTCTCTAAAATAATCTCACCTAACTTTCTTCAGTATTTTTATCGTGGTGAATCAAGAAATGACAATTATAACAAACCCAGACTAAATTCGATTCTTTGTTGTTTCGTCTGTTGTGATCCAAATGATGAACGCTCAAAATTCTCTCATCTGTCAATCCGCATCGTTCACAAACTGGAACTTTTCCCAGTCCTTTTAATATTTCTCTATAGACACTAATTCCACCCATCCAATTTGGATGTTTTTCCCCGATAAAATATCCATTTCTCCACTTGGTTTGACATGATTTACTACAGAAAAACTTTCCACTAACCGAGTTCTTCTGTCTGGTAAGCGATCTGTATGTTTTTTTACCACAAATATAGCAAACAACAACCTTACCGTTACATTGTGCCTTACTTCTACAAAACGCTGAGCAATATTTACCCCACCCCATTTTTTGGTGGCTAGGTTTTGCATAAAAATTCCTACCACAAATTTCACAAAGTGCATTTGGCATCTAGATTAATTATAATGTCAAAGGGCATCATTCAGCAAGAACAGGCGATCTAACCACACCGTTCCTCCGATCCCCCTTTCAGTATTACTGTCTAATTTTACGGAGAACATCTATATTTTACCACGAGGCAGGGTTGATTGCCGAGTGGTGGGCCACCTGTTATAATTTACTCTACTCAAAAATGAAGGAGTTTTTTCAAAGAAATAAAGTCTTCATAACAGTAGCTCTGGCTACCCTTGCCGTTATTGTGGGAGGAATATTTCTTATGGGTGGTGGAAGTTCTCCACAGACAAATTCTGCTGCTGTTAATTCCTCAATTCTGGTTCCAACAGGTGTTTATGAAACGTCGGGTTTTATCGACGGAGCATATCTTGCCGCAAGTTCTTCAGCTACCGTTACTCTGGTTGAATTCGGGGATTACGAGTGTCCCGCTTGTGCCGTTTACGCCCCTTTTGTCAAACAAGTTTTAACCGAATTTCCAGGGAAAGTGAATTATGTTTTCAGAAACTATCCCCTGCCTCAACACAAAAACGGTTCCATTTCATCATATGCGGTAGAAGCAGCCGGAATTCAGGGTAAATATTGGGAGATGCAGGAAAAAGTATATGCGACCCAAAACGATTGGGTAAAGTCATCCGACCCGACAAGTCTTTTTGTTGAATATGCCAAGAATTTGGAGTTGAACACGGATCAATTTCTTTCGGACATGGGTTCTCAAAAAGTAAAGGATATTGTGCAAAGAGACACGAATGACGGAAACACAGTGAGATTAAGTGAAACCCCCACTTTTTATATTAACGGTAAAAAAGTTACGCTTTCGGGAGATCCAAATCAGCTTAAAAATCTAATCCGGACTGAGCTTGGTATATAACTATTTTCTGGAGATCGAATAAATTGTCGGATAGTATAGAAACGCAGCCGGAGAATCCTCCACCAAAAATCTTTGAAAATCCAAATAAATTTTCCTTCGTGATTCCAGGTCAATTTGACTTCTCCCGTCCTCTAAAAGTTTATCAACTCTGGGATCTTGGTACTGCGTAATGTTGGCCGATGTTTGGGTCGAATGCCAAATGGAATATTGGTCAGGGTCGTCCGGTATGTCAAAAATTGCCAAAAAAGCCTGAAAATCAGTAGGTACGGTAGTAATAACCTGCAGGTTTATGTTTAAACCCACCGCCCGCCAATCGTTTGCTATCAGTTCGGCCTTACTTAAAAGCAGTGGTGGAGTTGATAAATTTATTGAAATCTCATCAAGTTTATTTGTCTTTTTATAATCATCAATCATCTGTTTGGCTTTATCCGGATCGTAATCATATGGTTTAACCTGGGGGTTATAGGCCCATGAATCCATTGAAATGGGACTTGTAGCGCGTACTCCGCCGAGTTTTGTTTTATCTATTGCGTAAGACAAAGCCTGGCGCAGATTTTTTTCCTGCAAAGTATTGTCCTTTGTGTTGAAAAACACAGCCACGAATTCGCTGGTATCTGTGACGCTCTCTATTTTAACTTTCGGCCAGGCATCAAAAGGTGAAATGCTAAACAAATCCTCAAGTTTGTCCACCTGTCCAAGCTCAAAAGCGGTCTTGGTACGTTCCTCGGTGGGATAAAATTTATAAACCATTTTTTCTTTATCTTTTGAAACAAGATCTATCTGCTCAACAATGGAGCCATTCAGTGAAATTTTGGAAACTTTCCACTCGCCTGTTCCCAAAAGGCCGGATTTGAAAGTCGGGCGCGAAACCACAGCAGGAAAAGCAGAATAGGCATTTTGGAGTTTAAATATAATCGTTTTGTCATCCGGCTGCTCAATTGTTACGTCGGAGAATTGATAATTAATATTTTTACTTGTCAGTTTTTCCCCGTCTTGCCAATAAATATTGTCTTTTAATGTAAATATCCAGGTTTTTCCTTTGTCTGTTGTTTCCCATGAAGATGCCAGGTCCGGAATAATGCTTCCGTCAGAGTCAATTTTTGTCAAACCGTCACCTATTAATCTTAAAATTGGGGCGGGTAAACTGCTCACGACATATCTGCCTGTTTCCCCGATTCTTACCGTTTGATTTAACCCAATGGCAGGAAGTAAGAAATTTAATAAAAAGAAGAAAACAACACCCAAGCCTATTCCCAGAAAAATTAAAATTTTGAATCTGGAGAAAAATGCTCCAATTAACCTAAAAATATAGCGGAGATTTAACATTAATGATTAAAAAACGAGCTGCAGGATAGATACGGCAATAAACAAAAAGACAACCACAAAAGTTAATCGGAAAACCAGTTTTTCCAACCCCCTTCTTGTAAAAGAGGCACCTCCTATACCACTTGACCTGCCAAAACCGGTTCCTCTGGCTTGAATTAACACCAAACCAATCAATGCTACCGATACGACTATCTGTACAATGGTTAAAACTTGCTTCATTTCAGATCTAATTATAACACCCCACTCTTATTTTAGTAACCAATCAATGAACGAAGATATTATAGAAATAATAAATGAAAACGCAATGAAGGCTACTACCCCGCCCAGAGAAATCTGCGGGATTGATATCCAATAAGAGGAAAAACCCTTAAAGGCAAAGTCCACAATTTTAAATCCGGGTACAACCAAAGTAACAATATAGAGAGTGATCGCGTACCCCACCCACCTAAAAAGACCAAATGTTATTAAGTTTATAGGCAGAAGAAGAATGTTAATGATGGGTTTTACAATAAGAGATGCCAAAGTTAAAGCAACTCCCGTTAAAAGAACCGTGTTTGTTCCGTTAGCAAACACCATCCCCGAAACCGCCAATGAAATAAGATATAAAGATACGGCGTTTATGAGAAAGTGTTTCAAAGCATGTCGTATCATAAGTTAAGTATATGATATGTAGTTTTAGCTTTCAAATAATGACCTGGAAAAAAGCCTGTGATGATATAATTGTGCAAATCGATGAGCTTCGTCGCGGATCCTCTGCATCAGGTTTAATGTAGGGCCTTTCGGGAATCTATATTCTTTAACGTTGACCTTTCCCGAATTTTTAATCGGTATGATGAGTGTTTCAAATCTTTTTGCCAGACCAACAACGGGTATTTTGTCTTTTTCAAACTCTTTCAAAAAGACCGAGAGTTGCCCTTTTCCTCCGTCAACTACTATTAAGTCGGGCCTACCCCAATCGGACAGGTGTTTCTTTCGTCTTCTTGACACCTCCAGCATCGATTCGTAATCGTCGTTGCCCCTTTTTTGAATGATCCGGAAGTGACGATACAAACTTTTTTCGGCGGTGCCTTCAATGAAGGTAACCATGGAAGCCGTAGCATTTGAACCGGAAAGGTGGGCAACATCAAAACATTCAATCCTTTTTAAAGAATTCACAAACATCCCATGTAAATCCAGGATCTTTTTAAAGTCGGCTAACTCTTTATTTCTGATATCTTCATATAAGTTCGGATTTTCGATGTAGTGATCAACTGGGGTTTTGGAATTTGTGATGTATTCCAATTTTTGTATTTTGTTGCGCACTGCCGCTGCCTCTTCAAAATTCTGGTGGACTGAAAAATTCTTCATTTCTTTCTCCAAATCTTTTTTGAGAGAGTTAATATTTCCGTTCAAAAGCGATCTAATATTTCTTATATTTTTGTGGTACTGTTTCTTATTCTTTAATTTTAAAACCTCATTTTTTATTTCCTCTATCCTATTGGGACACGGATCACAAAGTCCTATTTGTGAATAAAGGCATGCCCTTTTTCCGATTTTGTGTTCGGAGTACGGGAAAATACGCCTTAGCATTTTTAAAACCCCCTTAACGTTGCCCGAAGACGGAAAAGGACCGTATGTTGCAAGATCCGGGATATTTTTCAAATCTGATTTTCGGGCGGTTATGACACGGGGATATTCTTCATCCGTTATTTGGATATACAAAGGGTGTTTGTCATCCTTGGCAATAATATTGTATTTAGGCAGATATAATTTAATAAGTTTTGCCTCCAGGAGAAGCGCTTCAAATTCACTTGAAACTTTGATATAAGAAATATATTCTGCGTCATCCATCAGCCTTTTTGTTTTTGGTTCAAGGTTAAAGGCAAAATATGAAGAGATCCGCCTTTTTAAGTTAATAGCCTTTCCAACATAAATCGGTAAATTATTTTTGAAATATATATAAACTCCGGGACTTTCGGGAAGATCCAGATAAATCTTAGATGTTATTCTTATTTTGGGGAGTCTGGTCAATAGATTTTGCATCGTTTTTGTTTCTAGAAGCTCCTATTTTAGCAAATATGGAAAATATTTTAATTTTTTTGACCTTAACAAGAATAAAAACAGTAATAAATATCAAAAAGGCGGTGACCACCAGCAGGCTGTCGACGACAATCTGCTTTTTGTTTGTCATTATTTCTGCCTGACTGGAATTAACTTGTACCTTGATTACATTCGGCATATCTTTTCCGAGAAAACTGTGGGGAAGAGTGATTTGAATTTGCTTATTCGAGTACGGAGGCAGTACCTCTATGACATCTCTGGTTTTTTCAGAAGAGTCGTAGTAAATTGTCGGGTATACCGAATAAAGAGCTACCGGTCCGGGGTTTGATACCGTCACCGTATAGATCGAACTGAAAAACGGCAGAACTCTGTAGGGTTTAATGGAAACGGCCGGGACGCTAATTCGGGCAGAAGGAAGTTGACCGAAAGAAACAAAAACATCTTTTTGTGGATTTGGCCCGAGTTTATATGATCCCGGAGGGTAAGGCAGGGTTGAACTTTTTCCGTGTATTACGAATGCAAAATGCCTGAGGTCGAGTTTGTTGAAAAAGTCAACACCTCCCGTAGTTGATCCCCAAGTTGGATCAACCGGAATCCAAATACCCTTTTCTTTATCGTAATATTCCGGCCATGCGTGCAAAACATCCGCCACTAAGCTAAGTGGTTGGAGTTCGGGATTTTCCGTATAGGCAAATCCGTTTACTTCACGGGCGGGAATGCCTGCAGCCCTGGCAATGGCAATGAAAAGGTCCGTAAACTCCATGCATATCGCCTGGGTTGGATTTTGTAATGCTTTTACCGCACCCAACCTTTGTACATTGGGCTGAACACGGCTGAAGTCGTATTTTAAGGTTTGCGAAACATAATCATATATGGCTTTGGGTGTTTTAAGCTCTCTGGCCAATTCTTGGATTTTTGGATCACTCACCTGCCAGTATTCATCTTCTTTTAAGCTGTCATTAAGTTCCTGATTTGTTGCTTTTGGAAAAGATCTGTAACTTGCAAAAATTTGAACGGCTCCGGAGACTGCAATGTCGATTCTTTGTCTTGGGTCAAGATCATATGTTGCAAGCCAGTTTCCATCCGAATCCACGCTGACATTTGTCGGTTTGGGATCAATTTTTTGTATGTAAACCTTTTGAAAAGCGGTATCGGGGGGAAGTGCGATTTGAGTACTTGAGGGTCTGGAAAGAGGGTTTTCCAGATGGTACAAAAGGTTAAAAGAAAAAATTTGAAATTGTCCATAGCCGGCACTGACCCCTGTTTGTATCAAACTATTTCGTCCAAAAGAATAAACATATCCCGACTCTCCCAGCTCACTTGAATCAGGTTTTGGCGAAATATAGGCCTCAAGCCCAAAACTTTTTGGTATTTTGAGTATTAATTGATAGTTTCTGAAATTAGTCTGATCTCCCAGTCTTGGAATTGAAATTTCCCAGACCTCACCTGTCCTTACGGCAAAGCTGGAATTTTCATAGGTAATAGTAAAATGTCTTTGGGTTCCTTTTCCAACGCTCGAATCAGGAAAAGTTACCTTTATATTAGTTATATCTTCATCTTTTGAAATTTCAGTGGGGAATACCACCCCTTTGTCGCTTTCTGCTTTAACATTGGTCGCGTCAATGTTTTCAAGGCCGAGCGTATAGGTGGTGGCATATAAATTGGAAAAGTTATTTTCCAAGGTGACATTGTGTGTGACTAGCGTTTTTCCGGATTCCTGAACGCTGTAGATTACATTTGCATCAACAAAAAATTCATCCTGCGCCGATACGGAAGATGGTAAAAAATAAAAAGCAGAAAGCAAAAGAAAAACGAGAAACTTCCAAAACTTCATGTAATTAGTATAACTGAAATTATCTCAAATATTCTCCTGTATATGAAGCCTTAACTTTGGCTATATCGCTTGGTTTTCCTGTTGTTACAATTTTTCCTCCGGCATCTCCCCCCTCGGGTCCCAAATCGATAACCCAATCGCTGTTTCTAATGACATCCAAATTATGCTCTATTACAAAAACTGAATTACCTTTTTGAACAAGTAGTTTCAACACCCGCATTAATTTCTCAACATCGGCAAAATGAAGTCCTGTGGTCGGTTCATCCAAGATGTAAACTGTTCTGCCAGTTGCCCTTTTGGAAAGCTCCGTTGCCAGCTTTACCCTTTGCGCTTCTCCTCCTGAGAGGGTTGTTGCGGGCTGTCCCAGCTCCATGTACCCAAGACCGACCAACGACAATGTTTCAAGTTTCTGTTCAATTTGGGAGTGTGCGTGGAAGAACCCCAATGCTTCATCCACAGTCATATCTAAAATTTCTGCGATATTTTTACCCCGATATACAACCTCCAGAGTTTGGGCATTGTAGCGTTTTCCGTGGCAGACATCGCAAGTAACCCAGATATCGCTCATAAATTGCATCTCAATCTTTATCTGCCCCTGGCCTTCACAAGATTCACATCTGCCGCCCCTGACATTAAAAGAAAACCTTCCTTTTTTAAAACCTGCAGCTTTAGCGTCATGAGTGGCTGTAAAAACGTCACGGATTGGATCAAAAAGTCCCGTATATGTGGCAGGATTACTTCTGGGGGTTCTGCCTATCGGGCTCTGATCAATTAAAATTGCCTTATCAATATTTTCCAATCCCTCAATTCTTTTATATCCGCCGGACTCCCCACGATAGTTTGAATTCAACTCTTTCTGAAGGGCCGGAAACAGTGTTTCAACCAGGAGTGTAGACTTGCCCGACCCTGAAACTCCGGTAATGGAAATAAGTTTTCCCAAAGGAAATTCTACATCAATATTTTTTAGATTGTATTGATTTGCACCGTAAATTTTTAGTTTTGAGGCTTCACTTTGTAATTTCAGGTTTGAAATCTGAGACGGTAACTCAACCTTCTTTTTGCCCGATAAATATTTACCCGTAATTGATTTTGCACTTTTCTCAATTTCTTCGGGAGTTCCTGTGGCGATAACCTCTCCGCCGTGCTTGCCTGCACCCGGGCCGAAATCGGCAATCCAGTCGCTTTGCTTCATCATAGTTGCGTCATGCTCGACGACAACTACGGTATTCCCCAAATCTCTGAGGTTTTTGAGCGTGTCTATAAGTTTCTGGTCATCTCTGGGGTGAAGACCAATTGTCGGTTCATCAAGAACGTAAAGCACCCCCGTTAAGCCCGATCCGATTTGACTGGCAAGCCTGATTCTCTGAGCCTCACCTCCAGAAAGAGATCCCGCAACGCGATTCAAAGTCAGATATTCAAGTCCTACGGAAAGTAAAAACTTCAATCGTCCTTGAGTTTCTTTAATAATCAACCTGCTGATTTCTTTTTCTCTACCATTTACTTCATTGATATATATTAATGAAGTGACCCACTCGAGGGCTTTGACGATAGACATTTCGGTTACCTGAGCGATAGACAGGCCCCCGATTGTTATGGAAAGCGCTTCTTTTTTTAGCCTTAAGCCGTTGCATTCAGGACAAAGCTTTTCTCTCATATACTTTTTGATCTCCTCTTTTACCCAGTCGCTTTCGGATTCTGCATATCTTCTTTCAAGTTCATATATAAACCCGCTAAATTCCTCCCAAATATAGGTTTCTTTACCAAATCTATTTGTTCCGTAAACATGGTATTTTTTATCTCCCGTACCGTTTAATAAAATATCTTTTTCTTTTTCGCTTAAGTCTTTAATGGCTTTATGCATATCGATTGAGTTTTCCTCACACATTTTCTTAATTAAACGTCCGTACCACGTTTCATGCTCAAACATATTTGAAAAAGGTAAAATTCCACCCTCCATAATCGAAAGTTCCTCTGAAAATATAAGTTCAGGTTCGGCTTTTAGGATTTTTCCTAAACCTGTACATGTTGGGCAAGCCCCTTGAGGAGAGTTAAAAGAGAAACTTCTGGGTTCAATTTCAGGAAGACTGATATTGTCTACCGGACAGGCAAATCTTTCCGAGAAAAGATGGTCTTCAAACTTTTTAGGATTTGTCGGCATGGTGAACTCTTTATCCTGGACATGTGCCAGAACAAGCATTCCTTCGGACAAATTAAGAGCCTGTTGGATAGAATCTGCAAGTCTGTTCTTTAGCTCCGCTTTGGAAGGTTGTCCCTTGAGACTGTCTGCAGAAAGCGCAACCCTATCAGTAACGGCTTCAATGGTGTGTTTGTTTGTTTTGATAAGGATAAGATCCTCAGACAAATCGTGAATAAATCCATCAATTCTTACCTGTCTGTAGCCCTTGCTTTTTAAATTTTCAAAAAGCTGCGAGAATTCACCTTTTCTGGCTACAACCATCGGAGAAAGAACCAAAAACCAAGCCTTTTTATCTGCTTTGGCGGTGGTTTCAATTAAATTCATTGTTTGGTCTACAATCTGGTCGAGTGTCTGATGGGAAATCTCTCTGCCACAAACCGGACAATGCGGATGTCCTATTCTGGCAAAAAGAAGTCTTAAATAATCATAAATTTCAGTTACCGTTCCCACTGTGCTTCTGGGATTGTGGGATGTTGTTTTTTGGTCAATGGAAATTGCGGGAGATAGGCCTTCAATAGAGTCCACGTCAGGCTTTTCCATGATGCCCAGAAATTGTCTTGCATAGGAAGAAAGGGACTCAACATATCTTCTTTGCCCCTCGGCATAAAGAGTATCAAAAGCCAGTGAGCTTTTTCCTGACCCCGAAACTCCTGTTAAAACAACAAGTTTGTTTTTGGGGATATCAAGATCAACATTTTTAAGATTGTGCTGTCTTGCGCCTCTGATTTTTATAAATTGTTCCATACAAAGTACCCGCCGGTTTGATCCGGTGGACAAGGAATTATACATTAACTGTTAATAGCAAAGAAAGATGGAGGTACTGTTAGAATTTAGATTTTTCATCACCAATTAAAACCTGATTCATTATATTGCCCAATAGAAACGAAGCGACAGCTCTTTCTCCTACAGTTGAAGCACTGGAAAGCATGGAGAAAAAATTTTTTCTCATAATAAATTTAGAATAGTCACACGCCTCTTTTGACGTATGACCTTTAAGTAACTTGATTGGAATAAAATTGGTTGGTTGCAAGAATTGTTTACAAATATCATCCGAAAGCGGGTGCAAGACACAAGTTTTTGAATAAAAGAATACAAAAGGATTTATGTAACCTATGAAAGTTTTAGTTCCACGTTCTACACATTTAACACCCAATGCTCTAGCACTTTCACACGTCCTTGAATACACAATTTTACTCTTAAGGAGATATTCATCCTTATCCATAGATATTAGTGGTTCATTGTTATGTCCATTTATAACTTCAGGAGATCCGTGTCCGTTAAAAAACACAAGTGAAGGGTTGTTCTTTTTTTATATAACTGTCAAAGATTTTTTTAGTAGATTTTCCTGCTTTAAGATCTAAAACACCAAATTTCTTTTTGTTGGCAAGGTCTACAACTTCTTGCGTCCAAAAAAATAAAAAATTTAATTTTTCCTCATGATTGGGACGAGTAATAAGAATTGTTTTGCTCATCTGGCCACATTTTATAAATCTCCCCTGAAGCCATTCTCTTAAGATACTCCATTTGCAATTCCATAACTTGTTTACCAATATCGTTATTTTCCATCACAAATCTTTGGAGATCGCTTATTGTATATTGCTCATTCCCAATTGCTATCTCAAGATCTCTAGGTATCGTAGAAAGCCTTGCTACAACAAGTTTTTGAACTTGTTCTCTAGTCTTCTTATTACTTAATATATCTTTCTTTGCTCGGTTTTTCATACTAGAATCCCCAATTCTTGCAATTGCTTTAGGATTTTTTCACCTATTTCAGTAGGAGGATTCATACCCCTATCTATCTCTATATTAGCAGAATTCCAAGTGAAATTTTGATCATCAACAATGGCAATTATTTCTTCTCGAGCTCCCCATGGTAAATTGGCATATTTCTTTATAAATTTAATTTTTAGATTCTCCATACGTCAATGATAACATAATTTTAAACAATTATATTTCCTTAATCTTATCTCTAATCTCTGCCGCAAGTTCAAAATTCAGATCTTGAGCTGCCATGCGCATTTCGGTTGTTAAATTTTTAATCAAACGTTTCTTTTCCATAGGTGTCATTGCGTCAACTTCCAAATTAGGAAGACTATCATAAACCGGTTCTTTTGATCCAAATACCCAGGAACCCCGTTCGCCTTGTTGGTTCTCAATTATGCGCTCCCGAATTGGTTTACTAATGCTCACGGGTGTAATGTTGTGTTTTTTGTTGTATTCAAGCTGATAGGCACGCCTTCTTTTAACTTCGGAGAGAGCCCTTTCCATTGATCCTGTTACCTTATCGGCATACATAAAAACGCGGCCCTCAACGTGTCTGGCGGCCCTACCCATCGTTTGAATAAGGGTCACGTCACTTCGAAGGAATCCTTCTTTGTCCGCATCAAGTATGGCTACCAGGCTCACTTCGGGGAGGTCCAGGCCTTCTCTGAGAAGGTTTATTCCCACCAGGACATCATATTTTCCGTTCCTAAGATCATCCAGAATGTCGGTTCTGTCAAGTGTAGCCACATCCGAATGCAGGTATTGAACCTTTAATCCCTGTTCGTTCAGATATGTAGTCAAGTCCTCCGCGGTCTTTTTGGTTAAAGTTGTAACCAAAGTACGCTGTTTTTTTGAAGTAACTTTCTTGATCTCTTCGATAACGTCGGCTACCTGATTTTTTACGGGTTTTATTTCAACTAACGGATCCGGAATCCCGGTGGGTCTAACCAAAATCTCCGTGGTTTTGCCGCCACTCATACTTACTTCCCAATCCTTGGGTGTTGCCGAACTGGCTATAAAATTAGGAATTCTTCTCATAAATTCTTCAAATTTCAGGGGTCTGTTGTCCAAGGCAGAGGGAAGCCTGAAACCATAATCAATCAAAGTTTGTTTTCTTGCCAGGTCTCCGTTAAACATTCCCCTTATTTGCGGGAAAGTCATGTGAGACTCGTCGACAAGAAGCAGCCATTTATCTTTGTATGGTTCATTGAAATAGTCGAGGAGAGAAAAAGGAGGGTCTCCAGGGCTCCTACCATCAAAATATCTTGAGTAATTCTCGATACCTTTAACGTAGCCCACTTCCTTAATCATCTCCATGTCATATGTAACTTTTTGGGCAATTCTGTGCGCTTCCAGTTCTTTTCCCTCGGATTTTAGTTCTTTTACTCTTTTATCAAGGTCGAACATTATTTTTGCGAAAACCTCTCCATAATTATCCGGATTGGTCATAAAATGCTTAGCAGGATAAAGAACAAAGGTTGTTGGGTCGAATCCGTTTTTACTTTTGGTTACAGTTCCGGTAACAGGGTTAATCATTTCTATTTTCTGAATTTTATCTTCATCGAATTCAATATGAATTCCCTCGTCCAGATAAGCAGGGTAAATATCAATTACATTCCCCCTGACTCTGAAAGTTCCGCGGTTGAATCCAAAATCACTTCTTTCGTATTGTAAATCGACGATCCTGTCGATAATTTGTTCTCTTCCTACTTTCATACCCTCAGTAATTTCAAGAACAAAATGACCGTATTCACGGGGAGAACCAATGTTGTAAATGCAGGATACGGAAGCAACCACTATTGTATCGGACCTGGTCAGTAAGTTTGTTGTTGCGGCAAGACGAAGCTTGTCTATTGTTTCGTTTATATCGGCGTCCTTTTCAATGTAGGTATCTGTTGAGGGAATGTATGCCTCCGGCTGATAATAGTCATAGTACGAAACGAAGTATGAAACTGCATTTTTCGAAAAGAGGTCACGCATTTCCTGATAGAGTTGGGCTGCCAGGGTTTTGTTGTGCGAAATAATGAGAGTCGGCCTTTGAACTTTTTCAATAACGTTGGCCATTGTAAAAGTTTTTCCACTTCCTGTTACCCCAAGCAATGTTTGATATTTTTCGCCGGAGAGAATTCCCTCGCTAAGAGAGTTAACAGCAGTTTCTTGATCAGGAATCGGTTTATAATTTGAATTAAGCTTGAATTTCATTTAGTTATTTTAACATACGTTTGGGATATGTTTGGGTTTGAACAAGAAAGATCCAGTTGCAATGTTCGGGTAATGTTTGTAAATTAATCTAAGGTATGGCACTAATAGTTTACAGAAAACAAAGGCAAATTTTAGGTTTTATAAAACAGTATATTGAATTAAATGGGTCAGCCCCCACTCTCAAACAAATTGCGGAGGCTATCGGTGTTTCTTCACTAGCCACGGTTCACGAACACCTGCAGTCACTTGAGGCAAAAGGACTTATTAAAAGAAAACAGGGAAAAGTCCGTTCAATTGAACTGACTGAGGGAGATACTAGTCTTGAAAAGAGTGAAAACTTTAATGTTCCTATTTTAGGTTATATTGCAGCCGGTTTACCCATCGAAGCCTATACCGACCCCAATGCTTCAATGAATATTCCGGCATCGTTTGTAAGCGGAAGCAAAAGAACCTATGTGTTGCAAGTAAGGGGTGAAAGTATGATAGAGGACGGAATTAGGGACGGAGATAATGTTATCGTCGAACAAACTGAACATGCCAAAGATGGAGATGTCGTCGTAGCCCTTCTTGATAATGGTATGGCAACTCTGAAGAGATTTTATAAAGAGGCAACACGCATCAGACTTCAGCCGGCCAATTCTACAATGCAGCCGATTTTTGTTAAAAATGTTCGCATTCAGGGGCGGGTCGTCGGGTTGATACGGAGATATAAAAACTGAAGTTTTTGCATATATCCAAAGAACTAACTAACTACTCCTTTTTATTCTTTCTGAAGTGGTTCCAGACGTAAAGAACTGCTAAGGCAAAAAAGACTCCAACTATTAAGTACTGGAATTTTCGAAAGATCGGTTCAATTGCATTCCAGTTTTGGCCGAGTTTAAGACCAATAAAGGCTAAAACTGCCGACCAAATAAAAGAACCGATAAAAGTAAGCAGACTGAAGAGCTTAATGTCCATGTTGGCAATTCCTGCGGGAAGTGAAATGAAAGTTCTGACGATTGGAAGGAGGCGTGACCCGAAAGTTATACCCTGACCATATTTACCAAACCAAACGAGTGCTTTATCAAAGTCTTTCTCATGAATGAGAACCCACTTTCCCCATTTTCTGATGGCTACTCTTATCCATTCCTCACCCATTTTTCTTCCCAGCCAAAAAGCGAGAAGGGAACCGACAAGATTTCCGAAGGCGCCGATTAGTATTACAACCCAGATATTCATTATTCCGATTCCGCTCAAAAACCCCGCAAAGGTCATTGTTACCTCAGACGGGATGGGGATTAGGGCGCTCTCTGCGGTCATAAAAATAAAGACGGCAAAATACCCATAAGAGGAGATAAAGGATGTCAAAAAATCTGCGAGTATTCGCATAATGTTATCCATGATTTAAAAAGTATACAGGTTACAATTTGAATTGTGAATCCAGTAAATTATGACCCGTCATATTGGAGGGAACGGTAATTCCCAGGATATTTAGAATAGTTGGCGCTATGTCTGCAAGAATTCCCGAAGTAAGAGTGACGGGCTTTCCCATCAGTTTTTGCGAAACAATTATGAAAGGAACAGGGCTGGCGCTATGTTCGGTTTCTATGGTCCCCGTTGCCTGATCAATCATTTCCTCCACGTTTCCGTGGTCGGCTGTTATAATCATATATCCTCCATAAGCCATCGCCCAATCCCCCAGTTTACCTATACATTCATCTACAACCTCACATGCTTTAACTGCAGCTCCAATATTACCGGTGTGTCCTACCATATCCGGATTAGCGAAATTTATAAGAACAAATCTATATTGACCCTGAATTTTTAGTTTTTCCAAAACATTCTCTGTAATTTCTCTGGCACTCATTTCAGGCTTAAGATCGTAAGTGTTTACTTTCGGAGAAGGAATAATTAAACGTTCTTCACCGTCGAATGCCACTTCCTGCTGACCGTTAAAATAAAACGTTACAAATCTTTCCTTTTCGCTTTCGGATACGCGAAGTTGTTTGTAGCCTGCGCCGGAAATAACTGCGCCAAGAGGCAATTTTACAGCTTCGGGTGGAAATACAACTTTAGCACCGGATTCTTCAATGGATTTTTCATACTGCGTCATTGTCGCAAAATAAAGATTGTCAAGTTTCGGACCTCTGATAAAAGGTTCTGTGGAACCGGTGATTTGAGTTGCAAGATGGGACTTTTGATATTTAACCAGGTAAGGGTCAAATCCGACGGGTAAATTTGCTTTAGAAAAATCCTGAAAAGTAAAGGCCCTGGAAAGTTGTCTGGGCCGGTCAATTCTAAAATTAAAAAATATTACAGCATCGTTGGGTTTTATGGTTCCTATAGGTTTACCTTCCTGGGTAGTTATTATGCAGGGCTCAATAAATTCATCCGTTTTTCCCTCGGCATAGGATGCATCAATTGCTTCTTCGGGAGTTTTGAAAAGATGTCCCTCTCCTTTGGTCAAGGCAAAATATGCTTTGGCGGTCCTGTCCCAACGCATATCTCTGTCCATCGCCCAATATCTGCCCATAATTGAGGCAATTTGACCAACGCCACGCTTGTCAAGAACCCCTCTCAGTTGGCTTATGTAAGTTTTGGCTGCGGTTGGAGGAGAATCTCTGCCGTCAGTGAACAAGTGCAGAAAAATCCGGTTAAATTGGTGCTTTTTGGCAAGTTCAATCAGGGAATAAAGGTGTTCAATATTGCTGTGAACCCCCCCTGCACCGATAAGCCCCATTAAATGGAGATTTCCGTTAAAAGTTTTGGCATGATCCACCGCACCAATTAGTATCGGGTTATCGTAAAAGCTTCCGTCAGCAATGCTCATGTTAATTCTTAAAAGGTCTTGATAGACGATCCTGCCGGCACCCAGGTTAAGGTGTCCCGTTTCCGTATTTCCGACCTCTCCTCTGGGTAGTCCGACCGCCTCACCCGATGCTTGAAGCTGTGTGTGGGGAAATGCTGTCATAAACTTTCTTATATTGGGTAAATCCGCTTGAGAAATAGGGTTCCCTGGCCCGGGAGCCGCAAGTCCCCAGCCGTCCAAAACAACTAAGAGCACAGTCTTTGAAGATTCATCTTGCATTATTTAATTCTACCTAATTCTATTTCAATAGTAGAGAGGCGGTTATATTTGGCTACTCTCTCACCTCTTGCGGGAGCGCCAAACTTAACATAATCAGCAGAAACACCAACTCCAAAATCTGCAATAAAGCTGTCGTTTGTCTCTCCTGACCTGTGAGAAACAACTATCTTCCAATTTACTTCTCTGGCCATCTTGATAACCTGCAAAGTCTCCGTAATGGTACCAATTTGATTTGGTTTAATAAGAATTGAGTTACAGGACTTTTCTTTGATGGCCCTCTCTACACGCTTCGGATTGGTGGCCAAAAGGTCGTCGCCGACAACAAGAGTCGATTGAGAAACCTGTCCGGTAAAAGCTGTCCAAGTCTCCCAGGCGTCTTCATGAAAAGGATCCTCCATTATAGCCAGTTTGTATTGTTCAATAAGCGATTTATAATAATCCGAAAGCTGTAAATCGTTCATGGCCGAGGAATGGTCCTTGATGAAATATTCCCCGTCCTTATAAAAACTGTTTGAGGCAAGATCCAGTCCCAAAAGAGCGTCACGGCCAAGCGAGTAGTTGGTTTGATGTATAGATTCCACAAAAACCTCCAGAGCATCTGCATTGGTAAAAAGATCCGGCGCATAGCCACCCTCATCTCCGACAGAATGAATCGCACCACGATGTTTTAAATTTTTTCCTATGGTTTGGTATATTTCAACCCCAATCTGAAGACCCTCAGAAAAATTCTTTGAGCTGGTGGGGATTACCCAAAATTCCTGAAAATCAAGATTACCCGCGCCGTGTCTACCTCCGTTAATCATGTTAAAAAGCGGTGTCGGAATTTTTACGCTTTGGCAAATATTGTATTTTGTGGCCAATGCGAAAATCCAGGAATATAAAGGCTGGTGTGTGGCCATTGCACCGCATTTTACAACTGCCTCAGAGACAGAAAGAACAGCGTTCGCACCATATTTGGTTTTGTTTTCCGTCCCATCGAGTTCTATTAACTTTTTATCTATAGATTCCTGATCGGTCGGATCCATCCCTACAAGTGCCGGTCCAAGAATTGTATTTACATTGTTTACGGCCTGAAGTACGCCCAAACCCAAATACCTTGGATTTTGTGTATCTCGGAGTTCCAGTGCTTCATGGGTTCCGGTTGAGGCACCTGCGGGAACTGAGGATACGGAAACTTCACCGGATTCAAGCAAACATGCTGCCTCCACCGTCGGTATACCCCTGGAATCCAAAATTTCTCTTGCCCAAATATGTTTAATCTTGCTCATAAAATTATTATATTTCTTTTTCCGCTTCAGCGACAATACCACGAACTCTATCGACAGAGTCAGGGTTAATCGAAACACTGGTTATTCCCCAACGGACCAACTTTTTAACTAAATCTTCATATTCACTGGGTGCTTGACCGCAAATCGAAGACGTAACACCCGCTTCATCGCACTTTGTAATTACCCGCTTTAAAGCCCACAAAACGGCCGGAGTCATTTCGTTAAATTCACTGGCAACTTCAGAGTTATCTCTATCCGTTCCTTCAATAAGCATTGTCAAATCATTGCTTCCAATAGAAACTCCGTCAATCCCGACTTTTATAAAATCCTCAATTTGAATAACGTTCACAGGAATTTCGACCATCATCCAAAACTTAAAAGTAGGCTTTTCGAAAAGTCCGCCGCTTGCAACCAAGCGCCTTACGCGCGACAGCTCTTCGGGAGACCTGACAAAAGGAATCATTAAATGTAAATTTTCATATTTTTCCCTGACATTTTTAATAGCCTGAAGTTCAAGGTTAAAAACTTCAGGGTTTGCAACATATCTGAAGGCTCCTCTAAAACCAAGCATTGGATTGGGTTCCACAGGTTCCCAAAACTTTCCACCCGCAAGACTTCTATATTCATTGGTTTTGAAGTCCGTCGCTCTATAAATAATGGGTCTGGGGTAGAAAGCTTTACAAAATGCCAAAAGGTCATTTGATAATTTTGTAATAAATTTACCTTGTTCCTTTCTCTTAATTGCCTCTTTAGGATGAATTCCGATGTTGGCAATCATAAATTCGGCCCTGAGAAGTCCGACTCCGTCGACATTCATTTTAGCTATTTCCCCCGCCCTTTCGGGTTGAGCCAAATTTACATAGACTTTTGTTGCTGTTTTAACTTTTGAGAATTTTGGCTTTACCGCCTCGGCTTTTTCCTCTTCTGTTTTCTTTATACCTGCTCCTAAAAAGATTTTACCCAGCTCTCCGTCAACCGTTACTATTTGGCCATCTTTTAAAGTTTTGGTTGCGTTTTCGGTTCCTACCACGCAAGGAATCCCCAGTTCTCTTGAAACAATTGCAGCGTGTGATGTTTGCCCGCCCTGGTCGGTTACAATCGCGGCAGACTTTTTCATTGCAGGAACATAATCCGGAGAGGTCATGGGGGCTACCAATACGTCACCCTTTTTAATTTTATCGATTTCTTTGGGAGATTTGAGAATCCTCACGGGACCCGTTCCCGTACCCGGAGAGGCCGGGCTTCCGCTTAAGATTGGGGCCTCTGCTATCTTAATATTTCCCTTATTTAATTTTACAGACTTGGCAGTTTGCGCAACTGTAGTTACCGGTCTGGTTTGAACTATGTAAAGCTTTCCATTTTCCAACGCCCACTCGGTATCCTGTGGAAAATAATAATGCTTTTGAAGTTTATCGGAAAACTTTGCCAAAGCAACTATTTCTTTATCCGTAATTTTTTGTTTATCTCTTAGACGTTTTGGCACTTCAACCTCTTTGGTTTTATTTTTAAGTTTGACGAGCTGAATGGATTGATCTGAAATTTCTTTGGAAAGGATTGCAAAAGTATCTTTTTGAACCACGTATGTGTCAGGTACGACCGAGCCCTGTACTATCATTTCGCCAAGTCCCCAAACCGACTCGATAATTATTCTATCTTTATCGTTTTTAACAGGATCTATAGAAAACATAACACCGGAAACTTCACTTTGAACCATTTTCTGGATAACCACGGAGATTTTAACCTTTTCGTGTGGAATTTTATTTTCGACGCGATAGTATATGGAACGGCCTAAAAATAGAGATGCCCAACACCCTCTAACCGCATTGAGCAAATTTGCTTCTCCTTTGATATCAAGGAAAGTTTCCTGCTGACCCGCAAAGCTTGTGCCGGCCATGTCTTCAGCTGTTGCCGATGATCTGACTGCAACCAAGGCGTTTTTCATAAAACCGGATAGTTTTTTGTAAGCGGATATTGTTTTTTGGGCAACTTCATCCGGAATTTTGCCGTTAAGAATTAGTTTGCGAATTTTCCCGGCGGCTTGCTCTAGCTGTGCCGGATCGTTGACATCAAGAGGCTTCAGAGTGCTGTAGATTTTGTTGATTAAGTCGTTTTCTTTCAAAAACAGGTCGTACCCGACGACTGTAATGGCAAACCCGGGTGGAACAGGAAAACCTGCATTATAAATTTCTCCCAAATTGGCGCCTTTTCCACCGACAAGAGGGGTATCGGATTTACCAATATCGCGGAAGTTTACAACAATGGGCAGCTTGGACATACTACATACATGGTAAAAGGTAAACGCTAAAAGGTAAAGAGGTGCTTAGTGTACAGGCTGGGAAAGTTCACTCTTAAGTTTTAAAATCCAGGGTTCTGGTCCCGGATCCTCCCCGTTCAGTTCGGAAATGTAAAATGCCAGCCAGGCGCAATAATGGGGTATCTCAAAAGCCTGGGTTAAAGAATTCGAACCGGTAAGTTTTATTTCACCGAAATTTAGTTCCTGTTCCGCAAATAAATCTTTGGTAATTTTGATTCTGGTTTTAATTCTTTCAGAATATAAATCGCTTACAAAAAATAAATAATAAATATCTTTGAATAAATTTTTGGGGAACATTGTCGCTTCAACCAAATGATGATCAAGTTCCGGTAGATCAAAGAAAGATGCAAACGTACGGCCTATTTCATTTATTACATTTCTTCCCGCATGAAGAGAACCTAGTAAGGGTCGCGCGGCAATAAGCGCAGGGATTTTCTGGTTCATTTTTTGAGCCATTGACTTTACATCCCAATTTTTCCTGATCTCTATCAGTTCCTCGATCGATTTTTGAAATTCTTCATCACTTAAACCAATCACACCCGCCTTGGACATGAGGCCAAGAAGACCGCCCAGTGAAATTCCCAATGCTGATTTGGGGTAATTAGACGGATTTGTGGTAGGAGTCAAAATTACTCCGTAAATTTCACCGGATTTGATCATCTCTCCGATTTTGCCACCGGTTGATACAGCGTAAATTTTTACCCCGCGGGATTTGGCTACATCAATTGCCGAGAGAGTCTCTTCGGTATTACCCGAATAACTATTAGCGATAAGTGTCCAGGAAGAATCAACATAACCGGGAAGTCCGTAATCATTAAAAACAACTATTTCGGTATTACCCCCACTTTCATTAATGGAAGAAATGATCCTTCCAGCGAGTGAAGAGCCGCCCATTCCACTAATTATTATCTTTTGGGAAGTAATTTTTAGCAGATCATTTGAGGTCGCCTGACCCCAGGCTTCCTTAAGCTGATCGGGAAAAAGTGTCAACGCTTTTTCAATTCCAAGAGAGTCTTTCATATTAACTTCTGATTATTGCTAAAACTTCGTCTCTTTTTTGTTCCATTAACTCTTTTGATTTGGCTTCCAAAGTCAGACGTAAAAGAGATTCTGTATTGCTTGGCCTGACGCAAAAACGATAATCCGGATATTCAACTGCCACTCCGTCGAGTCTGGAGACTTCGGCATCTGAATACTTCTGGGCTATTTCGTTCATTTTTCCCTCTTTATCGGATACGTCACTGTTAATTTCACCGGATATAAAATATTTGGAAAGTACCGGCGCCATAATATTCGACAGTTTTTCTCCTGTTTCACTTAAATACTCCAAAACCTGCATCGGAGGGATCATGCCGCAATCCGAATACCAATAATCACGATAGTATGTATGCCCGCTACTTTCTGCCCCAAAAAGTGCATTTTGTCCCTTTAAAATCTCCTTAATGTAGGAATGGCCAACCCTACTAATGGTGGGTGTACCTCCATTTTCTTTGATTGCATCCAGAAGTGCCCATGTATATCTGGGATCATAGACAATCTTTTCATTGGGATGCTTTTTCAACATTTGTTTGATAAGTATTGTGTTCAAAAAATACGGCTCAACGAAAAGGCCGCCATCGGCACAGAAGAAGACCCGGTCGGAATCGGCATCCCAAGTGATTCCCAAATCAGCACCGCTAGTTTTGACAAGTTCTGAAAATTCCACTCTGTTTTCAGGGATGAAAGGATCAGGGCGTCCTTTAGGGAAATTGCCATCTGGTTCAAAGTTTAATTTGATTAGTTCTAGAGGAAGTTTTCCCATTTCAACAATTTTTTCAAATATTTTTCCTCCCAATCCAAAATTGGGATTTAATACAACTTTCATGGGTTTTATCTTGGTGACATCGATCCAACTTAAAATGTGCTTACAGTAGTCTTCCCAGATGTCCATTTTTCTGACACTGCCTTTTTTATCGGCGTTAACTGTTTTACCACTAAGTACAAAATCGCGGACTTGTCCGATTCCGTGCTCCAGTGTCATTGGTGTAGGGCCTTTTTCAACCATTTTTAAGCCGTGCCACTCGGGAGGATTGTGTGAAGCGGTAGATTGAAGTCCCCCTCCGAATTTATAGTTCCCGACACCGAAATAAAGCATATCGGTTGACATAAAGCCCACATCCACCACATCGATGCCGGCATCTGTAAGCCCCTTGATGACGCTATCTTTGAGAGCCTTGGAATGAAGTCTTATATCCATACCTATCATCACTTCCCCTTCAGGTTTGGCAAAATCGGCGTAGCCCTGACCAATGGCGTAAGCAATGTCTTCGTTAATGGAACCGGGATAAATTCCTCTGATATCGTATGCTTTAAAAATTGAAGAATCGATTGTCATTTCAGATGCTATCATTCTAATTGTTTAATGATAAGAAGGTCAAGTTCATCTTCAAGATTTGCCTTTGAAGTTTTTACCTCGATATCCATTTTACTCAAAAGGTCAATGAACTGTCGTAACTTTTCCGAGGTAAATTTTGATGTTTGAGATTTTAGTTTATTCATTTTCCAAAAAGGAAATCCGGTTGAGGCAGCATCTACCTTGACCCAGTAAAGATCTTTAAAATGCCTCGCAATTAGGGAAAAAACAAATTCAACCGGTTCTTTTTCCAGAATTTTGTGTAGAGTTTTAACTGAGTATTCCGACCTTCCTGGAATGAGGTTGTCAAGAAAATTCCAAAGAAGTACCGGAAGTTTAAACTCCTCAATTTTTGAATCATCCGGAAAACTTTTAAGTATGGTGGCATTTAGCGTGCCCTCAAAATAAATTATTAAATTTCCCGGAAGTTCTTTATATTTTTTGTTTAGCCAAACAAATTCTTTTTTACCAAGTTTTTTTATGTCTTTCAAAATAAAAAACTGTTCAGTTCCAAAAAGCGATGAGGCCGATAAAACCTCTTCAAAGTTTTGATTGGATTCATCAATGTAGGAGACCTCCCAGGATCTCTCTCTTGCCACATCAATAAACTTTTTAAGGCGCAGATAACTTTTTCCGATATCATCACCATGTAAAATAATTATTTTCATTTAGTCATAACTTTCAAAATATTTATCAATTAAAATTTCAAGTTTACCTTTGAAACTTCCTTTCCCGTGTCTGGTGTGAGGAACCAAAGCCCCTGAAAAATTTTTTGGGATATGGCTTATTTCGTGAAGAAGTACTTTGTCCTGTTCTTTTGGGGAAAGTTTATCAAAATACCCCGAAATGACCTCAATTATATAAGCAGGTTCTGTTCCTAACGCATGCTGCCAGATTTTAGGCAAACCCCAAGTCCTGGCATAGGCTCTGGCTTTTGATCCTTGAGAACGGTAAAAAAACAGTCTCTCTCCGAGAAGATAATCAAGCCGAAGCCCCTCCATTAAGGTTAAAACACGCGTTTTAATATCAGGAGCTTCCTGCCAATTAAATTTTGAAAACTTCGACCCCTTCTTTAACCTCCTCATTAGTCTTCAATCCTACCACATCTCCTTTCCCTGCGGAATCCTTTTTTTCATGTTCAATCTGGATCGAATCGACATTTTGCTCAAATAAGTCTTCCCCTCCTCGGCTAAATTTAATTTTGTCTCCTACAGCAAGAGTGCCATCAAGCTCAACTATGGCTACACCGATTTTATCGTAAAAATGGACTACGTGACCGATTTTAAACAGCTTCACTCACCCCCTTTCCTTCACCAATTTTAAATGCATGAGTTAGGGCAATGGCTAGTGCATCGGCGGCATCGTCAAAATGAGTCTTTTTATGCTTGGCGCTTTTTACACGATTTCCCAAAATCTTTCTAATTGAAGCTTGGACATCCTTTTTGTTTGCACGACCGTTTCCCGTAATCATTTTTTTAATTGTACCAGGTGCATATTCTTCAACTCTAACCTTGGTTTTTGAGGCTGCCAAAAGCATTACTCCCTGAGCTTGTCCCACGGCAATTGCAGTTTTGGCATTATTGGAGAAAAAGATTTTTTCAAAGACAAAAACATCGGGTTTGTGTCTGTTAATGAGGCTTACTGTTTCTTCAAAAATAAAGTCGAGGCGTCTTTCTTTGAGAAGGCTTTTGTCCGTTTCGATGAGTCCCCACTCAACCACTTCATTTCCATTTCCGTTAAGTCTGACAAGCCCAAACCCAGTCGTGGCCGTTCCTGGATCAATTCCTAAGATTAACATTAGCTACATTATAACAGGATTGGAAGAAATAGAACGGGCAGGCATTTATCACAATTAAACTAAGAACAAGTTTATGGTGACAGTAAACTGCCAATCAAAAAAGTATCCAATTAAGAGTTATTTTGATTTTTTACTAAGCTTTGGTTTAGCCTCACCCATTTTGGAAAATACAAAAATATAAAGAATATCCAAAATTCCCAATGTGTGTACCAAGAGTAAAACTATGAACCAAGCTTTACTTCCGTTTCTGGCAGCTTTCCAAAGAGCCATACCCATCCAAAATAGACTCCAGATTGCAATTGGAATTACAAACATACTCAGCCAGCCTGCCAAAACCCCGGGAACAAAAGCACCTGTATATCCATTCCAGTATGAATTCATTGTCTAGTGTCACCCCCTTTTAAAAGCTTCATATATCCAATGTAGACGATCTGGAACATGTGTGCAAGAAGATTGACGGGGGTTTTCTCCCTTACTTATTACCTTTGGAGCCACTCTTAATCCTACTACCGGCTTTCTTGTAAATCATTTCTATCTCTGTCGGGGCTTTAAGTCTGGTGTAATAAAGCTTGGATCTTTTGACCCCTTCCGTTCCTCTTTTAACTACAATGATTTTATCTATGGAAGGAAGGTTAACAGGAAAGATACGTTCAATTCCGATTCCGGCCTCACCAATTCTTCTGACCAAAAAAGTCTTTCCGGGTTCTCGGCCTTTTATAGAAATAACCATTCCTTCAAAAATAGATTCACGGGATTTGTCTCCGTCTTTTACTTTTTGGACAACACGGATTCTGTCTCCGACACCAAACTCTGTTTCTTTAATCGAAATTTTTAATGCCATGACCGTTATTGTACAAGAAATCGGCTTTATCTTCAAGAAGACTTGTTTTCAAGGATGTCGCTAATTTTTTGAGCAAGAGATTCATTCCAGTTTATTTTGAAAGGTAACTTAACATTTCGCCCTCCGTCAAAAACGAGGTAAGCGTCTTTATCCCCAATATTTTCAGTGAGTAGCAACTTTAACCTTTTGAGACTATTTATATCGGTGTCCTTGGGAATATTCATATATACTTCCCTGAATTTTTTCTCGCCGATGCTACCTATCGTTTCAATTGCATCAACTATAATTCCCGGGGTTTCGTCACGAACGTCAATTTTACCGGTTACCAAAAGCGGCTGCCCCTCATTCCAAAAATCTCTTGTTTCTTTAAAAGTTTTAGGGAAAATAACAACCTCAATGGTTCCGGTTCCGTCATCCAGCTTTGCAAAAGCCATTTCAGCACCTGTTTTTTTAGTCGTAATAACTCTAACGCCTGCGACAACGGCGGCAACCCGAACAGTATCCACGTGCATCTCGGTACCCATGATTTCAATTATTTTATGGGTAGATTGGAACTCTAAGGGACCGATAATCTCACTAATCGGCTTAGCGCTTAGGGAAAAACCCAGTAGTTGTCTTTCAAGAGCCTCAAGCTCCTCATCCGGAAATTCCTGAATATTAGCAATTGTTATAACTGTCGAGGCCTCGGTTTTTTTAAGTTCCCCTGTTGCAAAAAGACCTTGCTGTAAGTCATCGTTTTTAGGTACGCTGACTTTATCACGAATTGAGTCCATTGCCGAAAGAAGTGCTGCCCTGCCGCCGAAAGCGGACATTGCGCCGACCTTGATCAAACTTTCCAATACTCTTTTGTTAATTTTTCTACCATCAACTCTTGCCAGAAAACCGGCAAAAGATTCGAACCTTCCTTCAGCTCTGGCAGAAAGAATTGAAGAAATTGCAGCTTGGCCCACATTTTTGATCGCGGAAAGTCCGAACCTTATGGCTTTTCCGTTCAATGAATCTTTATCGTTCGTAATGGTAAATCCTATATCGGATTCGTTTATGTCCGGCGGAAGCACCTTTACCTTCATGCGCCTACATTCGTTAATTGCAGCCGAAACTTTTTCTTTGTCGTCCGATTCTGCGGTAAGAAGGGCTGCCATGTACTCAACAGGATAGTTTGCTTTCATATATGCGGTTTGGTAGGCAATCATTCCATATGAAGCTGCATGAGCTTTATTAAAACCATACGATTGGAAAGGCTCAAAAAGTTTCCAAAGGTTTTCCGCAAAACTCTCCGTTTGGCCATTGGAAATAATACCTTTAATAAATTTCTCCTTTTGTGCGGCCATTTCTTCAGGAATTTTTTTACCGACTGCTTTTCTGAATTTGTCAGCCTCTTCCCAGGTATATCCGGCTAAATCAAGGGCGCAGAAAAGCAAATCATCCTGATAGACAATAAGTCCATAAGACATTCCAAGGAATTTTTCCATTCTGGGATCCAAATATTTAACCAATTTGGAATTATGTTTTCTTTTGATGTATTCGGGAATTTGAGAAATCGGACCCGGTCTATAAAGCGCAACCATAGCCATGAGATCCTCTATTCTTGTGGGTTTAAGCTCAACCAAGTACTTGGTCATTCCACCGCTGGCAAATTGGAAAACACCCATTGTCTGGCCGCTTGCGAGCATGTCGAAGGTTTTTTTATCATCAAGAGGAATACTATGCAGATCAACACTGACTCCGACCTCTTTTTTAACAATATCTACGGCTGCACCAAGTATGGATAAATTTCTTATTCCCAGAATGTCAAACTTAATTAAACCAACATCTTCACAGGCATGCATTTCGTACTGAGTAATTATCTTGTCTCCCGAAGGTTCTTTTTGCACCGGAGAAAAATCGGTAATTTCACTCGGTGAAACGACAACTCCCGCAGCGTGAACCGAAACATGCCTGGCATTGCCCTCAATCTGTATTGCCAAATCCAGAACCTTTTTAGTATCAGTGTCTGTGTCATACATTGTCCGCAATTCGGGAACTTCCTCGAGTGCCTTATCTATTGTTATCGGGAAACCTTGCTTGGGCGGAGGAATCATTTTTGATATCTTATCTCCCACGGAATATGGATAACCCAAAACCCTCGAGACATCTCTTACGGCAGCGCGGCTTAACATTCTTCCGAAAGTGCAAATTTGGGCAACTTTTTCTTTACCATATTTATCTGTTATATATCCAATAATGTCGCTTCTGCGGTCGTCAGCCACATCAAAGTCAATATCCGGCGGAGATGGCCTGAAAGGATTCAAAAATCTTTCAAAAGGCAAGTAGTATTTAAGAGGATCAACCGTAGTAATACCCAAAACGTAAGAAACCAAACTCCCGGCGGCAGATCCTCTTGTATTGGTAATAATTCCTTTGCTGTTTGCCCAATGAACAATGTCGCGAACTATCAAAAAATACGGGGCATATCCCTTTTTGCAAATGATATCCAGTTCATATTCCAGTCTTTCTTTCCCTTCTTTGCCCGTATCCGGGGCTTTTTCGGACAAAAGATTTCTGGCCATCTTTCTTAATTCCTCATCGGCGGTCACTCCTTGGGGAAGCTCAAATTTTGGAAAATACCATTTACCAAGCGTAATCTCCAAATTACATTTTTCAGCTATTTTTACCGTATTTTCCAATGCATCAGGAACATCAGGAAAAAGATTTTTCATTTCATCGGGAGTTCTTAGATAAAAAGTGGGAGCATCTATATACCTCATTCTTTTTGTGTCACCCATTGTTTTGCCTGTAGAAATACAAACAAGAGCATCTTGTGCGGTAGCATCTTCCGGTTTTATATAATGAGCATCGTTTGTAGCCATAAGCGGTATCCCCAGGTCTCTGCTCAATTTGATAATTCCATTGTTCCATTTTTTCTCACTATCCCTCATTTCGGTAAGATACGTTTTAATTTCCTGGTTTCCCGCCTTATCAATCCATTTTTCATATTCATGCCTTTGAATTTCCAAATAATAATCATCTTTGAAAACATCTGAATACCAGGAAACGATTTTCTTAGCTTCATCAAAATTATCCTCCAAAAGAGCTTGCCCGACCTCTCCCATGGGACACGCCGAAGAACAGATTATCCCTTTAGAGTATTTTTTAAGGGTATTTCTGTCCATTCGTGGTCGGTAGTAATAACCGTCGATGTGGGCAACCGAAGAAATTTTCATTAAATTTTGATATCCTTCATGGTCTTTTGCTAAAAGTATGACGTGATAATTTTTAACCCGTCCTCTTGCGGGTCTATCCTTCAAGTCTCCCGATGTAATATAGCCTTCCATTCCAATTATCGGCTTGACGCCCTGTTTCTGTGCCTCTTTGTAAAACTCAATTTCGCCGTACATTACTCCATGATCGGTAATTGCCACAGAGTCCATCTCGTTTTCCTTTACATAGGTCAAGAGTTTGGGAATGTTGCTTAAGCCATCAAGGAGAGAATATTCTGTGTGAACATGGAGATGGGCAAATTTAGACATACATAATTAAGCTGGCTCTGCCTCGACACAATTACGTCCATTGTCTTTTGCTTTGTATAAAGCCTTATCTGCCCTGACTACTAGATTTTCAGGGGTATCGTTATCTCTGCTGACCGCCACCCCCATGCTTACTGTTTTTTTGGCTGTTGGTTTTTCATCGATACTAAATTTCAAACCGGCAACCATTTGTCTAAGATTTTCGGCTACATTTTTGGCTGTGTCCGAATCATTTACATTAGAAAGTATTATTGCAAATTCCTCTCCCCCATAGCGGGCTATAAAATCCTTTTCTCCGTTCAGGCGGGTAAGCCTTAGGCGGGCGGATAGGGTTCTTACCAGTTCGATGAGAAGCCTGTCGCCGTTTTTATGGCCGTAGGTATCGTTAAATTCTTTAAAATGGTCTACATCCACCATGATCAAAGAAATCTTTTGTCCGCTTTGAAGTTTATGCTCCAGCTGTTGGTCAAGGAAGCGCCTGTTAAAGGCACCTGTGAGGGGGTCTCTAACGTTTTCCGCTTTTAATTCTTCCGCTTCCGCCTGCAATTCTTCTGCTTTTTCGTACTTTGTAAGAATCTCGGCACCCAAGTCCGGGTTTGACAAAACAGTAGAGCCGCCGGGGATACTCGCTATTGTTTCATTGGCTTCCTTAGCCGCTTCCCGCTGGAAAGGCTTCTCTACCTGAATTGGAATCTCAGTTATTTTATCGCTCATTTAATTTATTTAAGAGTTTTTCGCGTACCATGGACGGATTTCCTTTACCTTTTAGTTTTTTCTGAACCATGCCCATTAAAAATCCGACAACTTCACCCTTGCCATTATTATAGTCTTTCACTGCTTTTGATTCCTCTGCCACCACTTCGTTTACGGCTGTCTCGACATCACTGCCGTCGGAATATTCCACTTTGATAATTTCTACAACTTTTTTAATGAGTCCCGCAGGTTCGGGGTGCTGTAAATCAAGCTTTTTATTTATCATCAGATCCGCAATCAACTTTGCCGACAGGTTCCAATTTTGTCCAAGGCTAACCGCCTCTTCGAAATAGGAAGACCTTCCAGGGTTGGAAATAAGGATCTCAATGTAGTCGTTGGACAGCGAATATTTGTCAGCAAACCTTTTCCTTTTATCCTTGGGAAGTTCCGGAAGAGAGTTTTTTATTTCCTCTATTTCCCCATCGGTAAATCTCATTGGGGGAAGGTCCGGCTCCGGGAAATATCTATAATCTTTAGCCTCCTCTTTGCTTCTTTGCGAGTATGTGGTTTGCTTCACTTCGTCATAGCCACGGGTTTCCGAATGTATAGTCCCCCCGGCAGTTAAAATTTCTTCCTGTCTTTTAATCTCGGCGTTTATTGCTTTTTCCAAGAACTTGAATGAATTAATATTTTTCAGCTCCACTTTGTAATTGGGAAGCTCTCCTTTTTTAATACCCTCTTCTGTGCTTAAAGATATGTTTGCTTCAAGTCTCATGGAACCTTTTTCCATATCGGCATTACTGATCCCCAAGTACCTCGCCACCATTTGAGCCTCCTTCAGAAATCTTATAATTGAAACCGTGTCGTGGAAATCAGGCTCGGTTACCATTTCCATTAGAGGAACCGAACTTCTGTTAAAGTCAATCAGTGTCGATTTTTCTCCATTTATGGTTTCGTGAACCAACTTGCCGGTATCCTCCTCAAGATGGACCCGTCTTATCCTTTTGTCCTCAAAGGCTCCGCCGACGCAAAGCGGCATGTCGTATTGTGAAATCTGGTAGCTTTTGGGTAAATCTGGGTAGAAATAGTGTTTTCTGTCAAATTTGCTGAAACTGTTTATTCGGGATCCAAAAGCCTGACCAAATTTGACGGTAGCGGTAACAGCCTCTTTATTGGCAAAGGGAAGCGCTCCAGGTAGTCCCAGGCATACTGGACAAACCTGCGTATTTGGGGCTTTTCCAAAATGGTCGGAGGAACATCCGCAAAACATTTTGCTTTTTGTTGAAAGCTCAATGTGTACCTCAAGGCCGATTATGGGTGTAAATTTATTCATAATCTTATTAAAATCAT
Source organism: Candidatus Woesebacteria bacterium (assembly GCA_003484955.1). Classification (GTDB taxonomy): domain Bacteria; phylum Patescibacteriota; class Microgenomatia; order UBA8517; family UBA8517; genus UBA8517. Next base: position 189,982 of record DMZH01000002.1, on the reverse strand, counting down.
AATTTATCCTGCCAAAAATCTATCACCAAACTTTTTGGAAAATCCATAAACTACAAAAATAAAAACGGACAGTAAAAGCAACAGAGACTTGATACCGAATATTTCAACTATCGATCCGGAAAATACAACCGGCAGCACAGATACCGTTATTACCAGAAAAGAGAAATTACCGAAAACCCTGCCTCTGAGTTCCGACGGGGTTGATTCCTGTAGAAATGTCTGTGAGGGAACCAGAATTGCAACAAAGCTGAACCCTATAACCACTACCGAAAGGAATGAGAGTATAAATCTGACAATGTAGCTAAAAAGCGGAATGACAAAAGTCAAAAATATCAGCGATATGGCCATTGCCAACAGAGCGATATCGATGAGTGTTTTCTTTCTTACATCTCTTTTCAAAATTTTGGGTATAAAAAGAGCCCCAAAAACCGCCCCAATCCCTGCGGGCACCAGCATGTATATTCCGGCGCTGTTTAGAGGAATGTTTAAAATATTTTTTGCCAAGGTTGGGAATTGAACAATTACAACCTGCAGTGCAACCTGAAATCCGATGAGAAGAAGTACGGGAGTCAGCACTTTTCTTTCACTTTTTATAAAGGCGTAGCCGTTGCTTATATGTTTAAAGAAACCAAAAACGGCAGTTTCAAATCCCTTGGGGATTTCATTTTCGGATTTTAAGCTCGGTAAAAATAGTGTGCTAAGAAAAGCAATGAAAAGGAATGCTGAGCACAAAAATATTGTGTTATTAAATCCTAGAAATGCGTTAAGAAGGCCAGCCAAAGCAAAGCCCACAACCAAAGAGCCCTGCTGAGTTATGAAAAAAAGGCTGTTGCCATGAACTAATTTATCCTTTTTCAAAACAAATGCCAGAGTGGAAGTTTCGGACGGGACATAGAATTGGTTTAATAAAGAATAAAGGAAAACTACTTCATATAGAAAGAAAATGCTGGAATTTGCGGCAAAGCCAAAAATCAGTATTACCAGAGCCTGAAAAAGATTTGTAAAAATGAGCATTTTTCTTTTATCAACAAGGTCAACCACTGCTGACGCAAAAGGCCCTACTAAAATTGCGGGAAGTGCATAGGCTACCCATAAAAGCGACGTTGAGATTGCCGAACCCGTAACTTCAAAAAGCCGGATCAAAAGCACAAAGTTCATAATGTTTATTGTCAGCTGAGAAAATATCTGAGAAATCCAGATATATTTGAATTTTTTATTTTTAATTACAGATTTGTAGTCGCGTAGCATATTTAAAGGTTTGGCAATATCGCTTTATAATCGGTTTCCTTCTCGTATAGTTTTCCCAACTCGAATAGAACAGGCTCTGAAAATCTGGGACCCAAAAGCTGAAATCCTAAAGGAAGTCCCCCTTCATTAAAACCCGAGGGAATGGAAAGCCCCGGAATTCCGGCAAGGTTTGCCGGTGCCGTAAAAATATCGGCCAAATACATTTTAAGAGGATCCGAGGCCTTTTCTCCGAGTTTAAATGCCGGGGTGGGCGAAACAGGCGCCAAAATTGCATCAACTGTTTCAAAAGCGGCTTCAAAATCCCCGATCAGCTTAGACCTGACTTTCTGAGCCTTAAGATAAAAGGCGTCGTAATAGCCTGCAGATAAAACATAGGTTCCAAGCATAATTCTTCTTTTTGCCTCGGCTCCGAAATCCGCGCGGGGATTTCCATATCTTATTCCGTCATATCTTCCGAGATTCGAGGAAACCTCTGCGGGCTGAACGATGTAATAAACAGATATGGCATATTTGGTGTGGGGAAGGCTGATTTCTCTAAGTTCAATTCCTGCCTTCTCAAAAACCTTGGATACTTTAATCACGCTTTCGGCAACCTCTTTATCCACTCCTTCTACAAAATATTCTTTAGGGATACCTATTTTTATTTTGCCTTTTGGCTTAATAAACTCTGCATTCTTGACGGTGCTGTCCCGTCCATCCTCACCTTTAGTTACGTTAAAAACCGTCTCAACATCGGCCACACTCTTTCCGAAATTCCCGACCGAGTCAAGAGACGAAGCCATGGCAATTATTCCGTACCTTGAAACAGCTCCGTAAGTAGGTTTAAGGCCAACCACTCCGCAAAAATTGGCAGGCTGTCTGATGGAACCTCCCGTATCCGTTCCTGTGGCAATCAGGGAAAGACCTGCTGCAACGGAGACTGCGGAGCCACTGCTGGATCCTCCCGGAACAAACTTTTTATTCCACGGGTTCTTGGTTGGTCCGAAATCGGAATTTTCTCCGCTTGCCCCATGCGCCCAAGCATCACAATTTGTTTTTCCCAAAATTATTCCTCCTGCTTTTTCCATTCTGGCAACGGCGGTTGCGGAATAGGCAGGAACATAGCCATTAAGTACTTTGGAGGCTGCTGTTGTTCTTATACCCTTGGTCAAAAATAAATCTTTATGGCCTATCGTCGCACCCAAAAGAGGAAAGTTTTCCGAAAAATCTAAAGAGTTATTCGCAATAAGTTTATCTACCTCTCCGGCTTTTTTATAAGCCTCATCATCGCAAATTGTTATATACGCGTTTAGGTCTTTCTCTTCGTCTATTTTTCCAAGATAGGCATCGACCAGCTCCATTGCCGAGAACTTTTTCTTTAAAAGGCCTTCCTGTGTTTCCTTAATTGTCAGCGGGATGTCTTTCGTGTTTTTCATAAATAAAATCTATTTATCCGTTCTTCCTTCCAAAATAGCCTTGACTTTAAAATAACCGTTGTGAATTTTGTCGGATCCTGAAATTGCTTCCTCAGCGCTTAAGGACCCTTCAACAGCTACTTTATCCTCACGGTAAACATTCTCAAGTCTTGTTGTCTGGCTTGTCGGTTCGGTGTCTCCTGTGTCAACTTCCAAAAGTTCACTGAAGTGATTAATTACGTTAGAAAGTTGTGGCGTAAATCTTTCAATTTCTGCTTCTACCAAGTCTAACTTTGCGAGTTTGGCAACATGCAAAACGTCCTCTTTTGTGAGCTTTACCATACTCTCGTAATAATATCGCCAAATAGAATTTTTAACAAGAAGTTTAAGCCATCCCTTTCAAGATTTTTATGCGTTCTGCAATCGGCGGGTGTGTGTTAAAAAGATTTGCAAACCAACTGGCGCTTCCGCGACCTTTGGCCTTAAAGGGACTGCAAATATAAAGATGTGCTGTGGCTTTATTTGCAACTTCCAAAGGTTCGCTGTCGGCTGAGATTTTAGTTAATGCAGAGATTAAACCGCTGGGTTGCCTTGTCAGCTCAACCGATCCCGCATCTGCAAAAAATTCACGACGTCTGGAAATTGCCAACTGAATGAGTTGTCCGATAATCGGGGACAGAATGGCAAAAATTATTCCTAAAACCAGAAAAATTGAGCTTCCGCTGTCTCTGTCGTTATTGTTTCTTCTTCCACCAAACCAGGTTGCCCTTAAAAGCCAGTCGCCCAAAAGTGCTATAAGACCGACCATTACAGAAACAACAGACATCAGCCTTGTGTCATAATTTCTGACATGGGTTATTTCATGGGCAACCACCCCTTCCAGCTCAGTTCGGTTTAATTTTTCCAAAAGCCCGGATGTTGCGCAAACCGCAGCGTGAACCGGGTCTCTACCTGTCGCAAAAGCATTCGGTGCAGAATCAGCTATTACGTAAAGCTTAGGAACCGGAATCCCAACTCCTATGGATAGGTTCTCGGCAACTGTATAAAAAAGAAAATCCTTTTTCCTGTCTGCGGGTCTTGCTCCTGAAATTCCCAAAACAATCTGGTCGGAAAAATAATAACCGACAAAACTGGAAATTCCCGAAACAATCAAGGCAACGCCCACAAATCCCAGCTGGCCCGGTTCATATCCAAAATAAATACTCATAGCTTTGGCCAAAACGTAGGTGGCTAAAGCAACAAACACAACAAAAAGAGCGACAACAACCGCACTCTTGATCTTATTGGACTTTTGAACTTCGTAAATATTTCTCACAGATCAATTAGAATTTCAAAATTAATCAGAGATTAATTTTTGGGGTTTCCATTTCCTCTTTTCCAACTTTTAACTCGTCTCCGTCAACAGGTGTTTCCAACCCTTTTAATTTTTCAAAGCGGAAAATACCTGCAATTACGTTACTTGGAAATGAAACCATTTTGACATTATAATCTGCCGTCAGATCTATAAGAAGGCGCCTTGCATACATGACTTTGTCCGACGTGTCCCTTAGCTCATCCATTAAGTTTTTGACCACCTCGCTGGCCTTTATCTCAGGATTGTCTTCAACAACCACCTGAATTTTAGGTAAGAGGTCGGAAAGCATCTTTCCGGCATCAGTCATTTTTTTCAAGTCCCCCGAGTTCATCGCAGAAGAAATTGCTTTTCTCGCGTTTGTCAACTCGTCAAAAATACCTTTTTCGTGGATCAAATATCCTTTAGCGGAAGATTCCAAATTCGGAATAAGTTCAAATTGTCTTTTAAGTTGATTGCCAATTTCCTGAATTGCCGCGCCCACCCTGGTCTTGGTGCTAACAAAAAAGTTGTAAACAGAGATTATCCAAAAAACTAATATTATTAAAATTGCCACAAGTATATATATCATCGTTTATTCACCTTCTTTCAATAATTTCTCAAACTCAACTAAACTTCGAGTATTTATTATATCACGGGCTTCACACCAACCCCGTCTTGCAACAGAAACTCCAAAAGTCATGTTATCCATTCCGTCTTTATGGTGAGCATCGGTACCAAAAGTCATTTTCACACCAAGTTTCACAGCCTCACGAACTAGATTATCCGGCAGATCCAGTCTCATCGGATCGCAGTTTATTTCTATCCATTTATTATTTTTGAGGCAAAAGTCAAAAATTTCGGGCCAATTAAGCTCAACCCCCTCCCTTTCATTAAGTTTTCTGGCTGTTGGATGGGCAAATATGCGTACTTTAGGGTGAGTCAAAGCAGTTAAAACCCGCTTGGTCATTAGATCTTTTTCCAAATTGAAACTTGAGTGAATGGAGACAAGAGCAAAATCTAAAAGTTCCAACCCTTGTTCGGGAACAGGTAGGCTACCGTCTGACAGAATATCAATTTCAAGGCTATTGAATACTTTTTGTATACTACTTACATGCCTATTCTTTAATGAGTAATTAATTTTATCAATGTTTTCACGCTTTCTTTTGAGTATTTCCACGATCTGGGAATCATTATGTCCTTTCTGGCTGGGATTGTGTTCCGTAAAAGCAATGTATTCGTACCTTAACTCACTAGCCTTCTTGGTAATTTCCTCTATGCTGCTTTCGCCCAGATCATGGCTTGTTTCTATATCAAAGCTAGAATGAATTTGAAGATCGCTTTTGACTTCACCTAATTCAACCAAGTTTGGTAATTTATGCTCCTTGGCCGATTCAATTTCTCCTGTATCTTCCCTTAGTTCCGGTTCTATATAGTCAAGCCTTAAATATTTATAGAACTCTTCCTCGGTTTTAAACTTTTGGATCTTTGAATTTGGCTCTTGTGATTTGCGTATACCGTATTCGGAAAGGCTCAATCCTTTTTTGAGAGCCAGCTCACGTAGAGCTATGTTGTGATGTTTTGATCCTGTAAAATGCTGTAATAGTGAGCCGTAAGATTCAATTGGTTGGGTCATTAAATCAACCTGGATCCCTCCCGGAAGGAGAATTGAAGCTGTGTGCTCGCCTTTTTCTATCATTTTTTGAGATTTTGGATATTTAGTAAAATAATCAATCACCGCTACAGGATCATTCGTGGCTACGGCAATATCAATGTCACCGATGGTAGATGCCTGACGTCTGAGGCTTCCTAGAGGGTCCACACGCATGGTGGCAGGGTTTTCTGATAAATACTCCATTACTTCATGGGCCACCGTGGCAGCGTAGGGCAAAAGGTGGCGTTTTCCCTTTTTCTCCTTTTCGGCGACTTCTTTTAATTTTTCCCTAACTTCTTTAGGGTTTCCTGCTTTAATCATTTTCATGGCTGTTTTGATTCCGATTCCGGGCAGTTCCATAAGTTTAAAGGCATCGGCGGGAATATCTTTCATAAGACTATCAAAATGTTTGGAGTGTCCTGTTTTGAAGAGTTCACCCAAATGCTCAGCTATACTCGGCCCAATGCCGGGAACATCTTCAAGTTTCCCATCATCCCAAAGGTCTTTAAGCTCGGAACTGGCGTGTTCGACTGCGTCGGCCGCTCGTTCGTAGGCAATTATCTGAAATTTATACTTATCTTTATCTCTCAACTGATATGATGCGGCTACATCTCTAAGAAGCTCAGCGATTTGGAGGTTGGTTAAATTGTTTTGCACTTCCGTATGCAAAAATCCTAACACACAAATAGAGTAAATAGAATGTACCTAGCTTGCACATAGTCATAATTTATATTAAAGTTTATATATGAAGACAACCACCAACACAAAAGGACAATTGGCCGTAAGTAAGGCCGAGTTAAGAGCATTTGAATTGGGATATTTGCCCAGCAGACCTTTGTTTGATGCCCGATATGATTTAATTATTGATGATGGTCTTCGTCTCTCCCGCTTACAAGTAAAATATGCCAACGGAAAACCTTCAAATACGCATGGATCTGTTGTTGTAAAACTTGAGTATGTTGACAGAAGAAAAAATACTTATACATACAAGAAAAATGAGGTTGACGCCCTGATCGTGTATATTCCAAAAATTGATAAATTATGCTTTTTCCCAAAAGCTATTTTTGTTGGTAAAAAGAAACTAAGTATAAGAATAGAAAAATCAAAAAATAACCAAGAAAAAGGTGTAATTGCGGCTAAAGACTATTACTGGTAAAATACGTGTATTGGGGTCGTAGCTCAACTGGCTAGAGCGCTTCCCTGTCGATTGTGGCAGCGTTCCAGAGTGATCTGGAATGTAAAACCAGGCTAATTCGGGGAAACCTTTAAGATGGCAATCCCGAGCTAAAGCTGCGTTCAGTTTATGTGAACGTAGTAAATGTGTAGAGACTATATACCTGGCTCCTATTTTTAGGATGATGAGATAGTCCAAACTTTTTGGAAACAAAAAGGTGCACGGAAGAGGTTGCGAGTCCGAATCTCGTCGATCCCGCCCAATAATATTATTATTTTCCTATTGACTTCATTCGTTTCTTCCTCTACATTCAGCCTAACTCTGCCCTTCGGAAAGAAGGTGAATAAATTTGAAATTTGATCAAAATAACAGTTTTCAACTAAAAAAACTTCTCAAACAAATAAAACTTAACGAGGAAAATATTAGCATGATCTTAGGGGCAATTGTTCTTGTTATAGTTGGAGTCTTGGTTGTAAATTACTTTAAAGACAAGGGAAACGGCAGTATTACGGTAGACTCAACCCAGACATCAGCTATTAACGAACACACTGTAGTAGAAGGTGAAACACTATGGTCGATTGCAGAAAATTCGTATGGTTCCGGATATAACTGGGTAGACATAAAAAGTGCCAATAATTTAGAGACAGATAATATTGAGATTGGACAAAAGTTAATCTTACCTGATGATGTCACACCAAACGAACCTACAACAACAGAGGAATCTGAATCTCAAACTGTTTTACAAGAATCGCCGATAACAAGCGAGACCTACACAGTAGTTAAAGGAGACAGCCTGTGGAATATAGCAGTCAGAGCCTATGGAGATGGTTTCAGATGGACTGAAATTGCAGAGGTAAACGAATTAGATAACCCTAATATAATTCATACGGGAAACATTCTAATTTTACCCAGATAATAAAACCTTGGAAGGCGGACATACATTTGAATCAATGATATAATTCGTGTGTCTTTGTTGTGCTGATGCGGGTGTAGTTGATCGGCTCAACGCCACCTTCCCAAGGTGGAAAGGGCGGTTCGACTCCGCTCACCCGCTCACGCCCAGAAATGCTATAATTGAGCACATAAGCCGAGGTAGCTCAGTTGGCAGAGCGGCGGTATCGTAAACCGCAGGTCGTGGGTTCGATCCCCACTCTCGGCTCCCAAGATAAATTTTTTGAAGAGGCGCGAAGCGCCGACCAAGCGAATTGGCCTACTCCACGGACTTTTTTGTCTTCCAAAAAGAGGTTCGAGCCGAAGATTTTTGAAGCGAGAACCTTTTTATCGTCTTTATTGTTTGTTGATATTATTTGATCCACTTCACTTGCTTCGGATATCCACTTTCTCATAGGTTCGATCCAATTCCCTTTCTGGTTTTGCAAATTGATAATTTGTTCCTCAAAAGTTTTCTTTTGAGAGAATAACTCAAGCTTCTTTTTTTTGTACATTTCTTTATCAGTTATTTGATCTAAATAACTGTCTAAAAGAAGCTGGAGTTTAGAATTCAAATTATCAATTTCTTTTCTCTTGAGAGAAATGACAGAAAGGGATGATTGGGCAATATCTCTTGATTCAATATCTAGTTTCTTATTCATTTTTATTGCCCAAGCATTTTTCAAAGTGTACTTTTTGAGAAGTGTGGTGAGCTGACTATCCAAGTCCTCCTCGCGGATATGGGATTGTAGACATTTTGTAGTTTTATCCTTTTTAGTACACCTGTAATAATTAAAATGGCTACAATTGCCGTTTTTATAATGTCTATCTTTAAAATCAGCTGTAATGCCCATTCCGCACTCACCACACGTCAAAAGTCCAACGTAAGGCTTGTGAACTCTTTCTACTCTAGCCTTACTCCACTGTTTATTTTTTCTATTAATAATTTCTTGGACTTTGTCAAAAAGTAGCTTTGAAATTATTGGGTCGTGTCTGCCCTCATATACTTCTCCCGCATATATAAAATGACCATAATAATATGGATTTGTTAAGATTTTTCTAATTCTTGAAAGACCGAAGGGTCTACCACTAGGAAGAAGTATTCCACGTTCAGCCAAAAAGCTACTTACTTCACGCATTAGGATATTGCCGTTACTATAATGTTCAAAAGTTTCTTTGATAATTGGACCAACTTTTTTATTTAAAACAATAGTTTTGTTTCTTGAATCATTTAAATAACCAATTGGGGCAACACTGGGGCAATATCCATTTTTAGCTTTTTGGCGAAGTCCTCTTTTGGTGTTTTCTGACAAGGAATCTACATAATATTTACTTTGAGAAAATGCAATACTAAGCATGAACTTTCCTTGAGGAGTAGATTCAAACCAAAAGGTATTAAATTTGAGGGCAGATAATTTATTTCTATCTAAGAGGTAAATAATTCTTCCTCCGTCCACACTATTCCTGGCAAGTCTATCTGGGTGCCAAGATATAATTCCATTAGCTTCTTCTTTTTCAATTCTATCAAGCATGGAATTAAAAATTACCCTTCCGGGATTTTTTGCAGATTTCTTTTCAATTAGCTCATCTACTATCTCTAAACCTTCTTTCTTGGCTAACTCACGGAGTTCATTAATTTGAGCTTCAATTGAAAGAACCTGCATATCTTCTACATCTGTGGACTTTCTGGCGTAGAGGAAGAATTTATTTACCATTACTTATTTATATCTTTGCAATTATCCCGAAGCAATAGCTCAAATAATATCAGTCCGTGGAGTGTCAATTCGCTTGGTCGGCGCTTCGCGCCTCTTCAAAAAATTTATCTTGGGAGCATGTTTATAATTTAGCTCGAACTCATTTTACAACAAAATACTAACAATTACATTTGCGTCAAGAAAAGGGGTTAAAGGGGAAATGAATTGACGCGAATGTCGTGTTGTCGCTCAGTCCCGCTTCGCGGGACTTCGCTAACTCTGTTCTCTTGCTCGCTCCTTTCAGTCGCTCGCAATACGCCACTCGTGCCTATTGATAATATAAAATACTCAATTAAAAAATCGAATAACTATTTTATACAATTGAAGCCAATTTTTAGTATCAGCAAAGTCCTTTTGCCACTTGTTCATTGAAAAGAGTGACTGATCTTTCTAGCCCGGAAATCTTCAGGGCATCAATATCTCTGTCATCCTTCATTTCTTTTAATGCAAAATATATAAAATTTTTAGGAACACGTTTTTCCATCTTCTTACCAACTAAGAGTGTCTTAACTTGTCCATCGTCTTTATAAAATCTTCCTTTCAATAAGTCCAGCATGGTTTTAGCCATATTGTCCAGGTCTCTGGCCTTATATTCTTTGTCTGAAACAAAGTATTGAATTATAAACACAAAAAACTCCTTATCCGAAGGGAACTGTTTCAACTCACCAATTTCGACATCTATCTGGGTACCAAGAGCTTTTTTAAATTCTGCAGTCGCGCCGCTTTCTTCTTTTCGTATATTTCCAGAGAATTCTTTGTTTGGTCCAAAAGCTTCCTGGGTGGAGGGAATGACGCCTCCAGAACCCAACTGAAAATCCATTGGGGTTAACGGAGATTTATTTTTCTTACCCATGGAGAAGTTATTCTAATGAATATCCGAGTTTATCCGTAGCATCGCTTTTAGCGACACTTTTCCAGTCTTTTGTATATAGACTGACACGAGTCTGCCTATTTTTATATTTTGTAGCAATAAAATAAACTGCTTTTTTAGTTGGTTGAGATTTGTTAGTTTTAGTCATTGGAGAAGTATAATACCATTGTTACCATTTGGTGGCAAATTGTCAATATACTTCACTGTTGTACAACACCAAAGTTAACTCCTTAAAATGGAATTGTGTCATCCTTCACACTTCCAGTATCAGTATGAGAAAGGGTATCTCCCAAATGTCTATATTTGCACCATTTACATTCTTTTCCCTCCTCTGGTGTTGGACCCGAAAGTAATTTATCTATTCTTTTTGCAAAAGCTAAAAATCCTGTTTGATCAGCAGGAACCTCTAACCAGCTTGGAGGAAAAGTTAGGGTAGCACTTCCTTTCTCAAAACTAACTTGGTCTGGATAAAAAATCAAAAGTCCAAGCCTTGTTAATTTTATAGGGTTTCCGTTAGCTGGATTTTCAAGAGCAAATTTGTAGGCATTAAGTTGAGTTTTATATTTTTCAATTTTATCATCCCCCGGTGTGCTAATTTTTAGATCAACCAATAGGTGCGTGTCATCAGGAAGTTTAACTAATAAATCGTATTTGCCTTTTATAAATACTTCCGTATCAGGAACTGGTTTTGATTCAACCCAACCTTCTTGATTTTCAACGATCCCATCTGGCAACTTTTCTGAAAGCGTGTGAAGATTTTTACCAACCAAATTTCCTTGAAGTCGAGTATTTATTGCAGAAAAAACTCCAGGCATTGGCATGCTTGGTTGGTATATTCCATGTTTAATCTTTAAGTAATAGCAAAGCTTACATTCCTCGTATAAATATGCAAAATCTGATGGTGAAAGTTTATACATTTAAATAGATGTAAATAACCTAACAACCTCGTCAAAATTTTTTAATTTATTATTTTCCCATTCTTCTTGCTTAATATATAGAGATTTATATTCCACTTTTGTTTGACGACTGTTTACATCGATGCACCATTTTTGTAATCTTTCAAATTTTAGTTTATCATCATCTTCCTCTCGGCCTTTTGTTTCAATTATGTAAACAGTTTTATCATCCAATTTTGCGAAAAAGTCTGGATAATAGTTTGCGATTAACCCTTCTGAATTTTTATATTCAATTCTTAATGCACTCGCTTCTTTGTTTTGATAATTTTTGGAAAATGAAATTACATCTTCACAGTTTTCAAGAAAATCAGCAAAAGTAAGTTCAAAATTACTATCTCCTACAATTTTATTAAATACTGATTTTTTTGGAATTAAATATGATTTATCATTAACAACAAATGGTCTTGCTTCACTAATTTTAATATAATTTTTGATTTCAGTGTCTCCAGTATCTTGAATTGTTAAGTTATTAATGGCATCTTTGAATGTGTCTTTAATAAATTTTATATATTCTACTTCTGACAAGTTTCTTAATATATTGAGATCTGATAAATCAACTGTAATATCAAATAAATATTTCTCGATAAATTCCTTTACTTTTTCAAACAAAATGTCATAACAACCAAAAAGCCTAAGTTCTCTCATTACAGCTTGGGCAAAAAAACCAATTACACTTCTATAATCTGGTTCAATATCGCCAGTTAGTACAGTTGTATGATGTATTTTTTCGTCAACAACATCTTTGAAAATAATTTCTCTTTTTTCTTGTTCTGAGAAAGTCTTTACACTTACTTTCTTATTTCCAAATTGAGAAACATCTAAATTGGCAAGATTTTTATATTCCCTTTGGATTCTTGGAGTCATTACAGGTATTTCTATATCAAGTTTTTCAATATTTTTATTTGGATTTTCCTTATCAACTTCAATAACTGCAGGTGTAATTGGCTTTGATCCTGCACCCATAGCTTTTCGCTCAAGCATTACACCCTCCCCTTGAATTGATTCAACAAATTCCATAAAAGCGGTGGTACCAATTACACTTACATATTCTTCAACATCATCTCTGCCAAAAAACATTCTCCTTAAACCTCTACCAAGCGTTTGTTCTGGAAGAATCTTTGAATCCGCTGCGTAAGGTCTAAGACCTACAATAGTAGTTACGTTTTTTACATCCCAGCCTTCTTTAAGCATCATTACAGAAACTATTACTTTGAAAGGACTTTCCCAACTATCAATTTCATTAGCTTGTTTTCGGAGAAGTATTAAATCTTCTTCGTTTTTACCACCAACGCTTTCTGAAATCTCTCCGCTTTTATTAGTGTGGATTGTTAAAACTGCATCGCGAAGATCAGAAAAACTTGTTTTAATATATTCAGCTACTTCATCACAGTTTTTTGTATCATCCGTCATTATAAATAAAATTGATTTTTTACCCATCGGTTCTAAGGTTTTATATGTTTTCCTCCATTCTTCAACTCCAAGATTAATATAGTCTCTATATTTTTCACTAAACAAAATACTTTGGTTTTCCTTTAATTTCCCCTGACTTGCCCCATCAGGTATTACTGGATTTTTGACAATTCTTTGATGAATTGCTTCGACTAAAGGATAGTCAGATATTACCTGCACGAATATCGAGCCATCATTCTTTTTTGGAGTGGCTGTTAGATCTAATTGAAGTGCGAGACCTGATCCTTTTTGTTTTAACTTGTTGTCAATATCAAGTATAGATTTATACCAAACCATATTTTCATCGTGTATATGGTGGGCTTCATCATTTATAACAATCAGTTCATCAATATCTCGAACAATCATACCAAGGTCAACTGTCGAATCGTTAGTTTTTGTAACTGGTTTACGACCTAAGAAGTACGAAGAAACATCTTCGTCATCTAAACTCGCTTCTTTAATATTTCCTTCAAAAACTCTGTGTATGTTAGTTAAAAATATATTTCCGGTATCTGAAATGGTACTTAACTGATCTTGTAAGTGTAATGTTAATTGAAAATCATCTTGCCAATTTTGACCATTATATCCATTATCAGGTAAAACCGGATCTGTAAAAAATATCTTTAGACCTTCAAAGTCATTTTTGATTCTTTCAAATACTATTACATTTGGAGTAATTAATAGAAAGTTTTTTGAAAGATTAGAATCTAACTCATATTTTCTATGAAAATATGCCCAAGCAATAATTAAACTCATAACTTTTGTCTTTCCTGCTCCTGTTGCCATTTTGATTACAAATCTTAACCAATCCTCAGTAAACATACCCGCACTTAATACTTGAGTTGAGTTGTATCTAATTAGATCGTATTTATCTTTTACCTTGGCAACTTCATAAAGCCATATGACAGTTTCTAAAGCTTCTCTTTGCGCAAAGTAATATCTAAAATTTGAAGAAACACCATGTTGATCGTATACAACATGATCTTCCTTAAACCACCAATTCAAAAGTGATTGTGAAGTTTCACTCGCACCTTCATAATTTTTATCTCTCCATTCTTTTACTTTTTTTCGGAGATCAGCAACGAGTGGTGGAAGTAATTTATCATATCCTTTTTCTCTTAAGACTTCGTCAGCAGGAAACCACCTGATCGAAGGGTCAAGTATTGCGTACGGATCTTTTGGAAAATCTTTATGTAATGCCATTTAAATATTTACCTCAATAATTTTAGTTGTATCATTGCCAAAAATATCAACAACTTTAACAGCAACTTTATAATTTCCTTTTATCATTTCTCTTGGAGTTGAAGTTAATTCAAGATTTCTATTTTTATTTGTTCTAAAACTTTGCCATTCGTTATCAAAAATATAGTCCCCTGTCCAAGCCTCAACATATTCACCTTTATCGTCTTGGTCAATTATTACTTCTTTTCTATCAGAAAAATTATAATCAACTGCCCAATAATCAATCCAGTCACTCCATTTTTTAGTTAAAACTTCTTTTGATACAACATCAGACTCTTTATCTTTTGTTAATTTAACAACTTGTCCATTTTCAACAACAACTTTTGTTCCACCAGGTCTTAAACTTTCAGAAACATCATCACTCGCATCTTGGTTATAAAAAACTGAAAAGTCAGTAAGCTCGATGGACAACTCCTTGCTTTTAGCTCCACCCTTTACAACTGGTTTTGCGTCAATATATGCGACATCGTAAAACTTAACTTGTCCTTTTTCTACAGCTTGTTTATCAAAAACTTCTCTCGGAATTACCTTAAAAACAATATCAATACTTTGACTTCTATATTCCTCAATGTTCATACCCATTTCATAGTCAAAACCTAAAATATCTACTTTAGTTAAATTTTTATCTTTGCATTCATTTACTACTTGTTGAATAAACTTAGAGGATACAGGAGTATTTATTGGACCAACCGCAATTAGTCTATCTCGTTTTTTACCTACAATATTTACAAATGATTCAATGAGTTCTGCTTTATAGGCAGTAACAATAAGTTTTACGAATTCTTTTTCTTTCCTTTCTGCTTGCTTTATTCTTTCTTCAGCTCTCAAATCATCATTTGTTGTTAGATAACTATCTCTTTCATACTTACCAACATTTAATATTTCAAAAGCTCTAAAATCTTTGCCATCTTTCTTAAGTTCTCTTTGCACTCCTATCATTCTTTTTCTTGTTGTATGTATTCCAAATTTTCCCAGATCAGACCCTATCCACTTTCTATTCAATTTTTCAGCAACTGCAAGTGTTGTTCCCGATCCACAGAAAAAATCTGCAACCAAATCTCCCTCATTACTGCTGGATTGAATTATGCGAGTGAGCATCGATTCAGGTTTTTGAGTTGGATAATCGAGTGATTCACTGTGCCACGAGTTTAGAGGCCCGACTTCATCATCCACCCAAAGACCATCAATTGGACGACCTTGTTCATTCCAATCCTCAAGGTATTTTTTAAGTCTTGGAAAATCATTTTTAGTAAAAACTATTCTACCTTCTTGAAAAGCTTTAGTGATTCTATCCTGCGACCAAATCCAATGCATTCCCTTAGTCGGTTCTATTAGTTTGTCTCCAAAATATCTAGCTGGTCCTTGTCCTTGTTGGGTTAAGCTTAAAGATTGATACTTTTTGCCATTTTCGTCCGTTTTATTAAAATATTTATCTACATACCCTTCATCTGGCTTTTGATAAAGTTGTTTTAATTTAGTACTTTCACTTTTTGCGTAAAACAAAATAAGTTCATGAGTTTTACCAAAGCTAATACTCTGTGCTTTTGTAGAATATGTGCGTTTCCAAACAATTTCATTTCTATAATTTTCTTTACCGAAAATTTCATCAAGGATTAAACGCATATAGCTATTTAATCTCCAATCGCAATGGACATAGATACTTCCATCGTTAGCCAATAAATCGTGCATCAATTTTAATCTTTGATAAATCATTGCAATAAAACTATCTGCACCTTTGCCCCAAGTATCCCTATATGCAATTTCCTCAATTACAGAGGGTTTTTTGGTAAAACTATCTTCTCCAACTTCTATATTCATTGAAAAGTCAGCACCAACGTCAAAGGGCGGGTCAATGTAAATCAACTTTATACCGCCTTGTGCTTCAATTCCTTTTCGAAGTGGACCATTTTTGAGTGAAGAAAGTATTAATTTGTTGTCGCCCCAAATAAGTTTATTTGTCCACCCTGTAATTTGTCGACCAGTAGTATCAAAAAGTGTGTTTTGCATTCCGAATTTGGCATCACTTCTTGGCTCGTCAATTTGCTCTATTACCTGAAAGGGCAATACTACATTAGTAACTTCATTTGTTTTACCATTCCACAAAAGCTCAACTTCACGATCGTCATTAAAAAGAAGAAATCTATATTTTTCAGGAAGAGATTTGCCTTCTTGTAAAAATTTAATAATATCTCGCTTTTCGTTGTCAGAAAGATTTAATGAATTAGCCATTATGTGTGTATTTTAGCACTTTTTGCTCTTGTACGAATGTACTAAAGCGAAGTAATTGACCTATTTAGCTAGGCAGGCCTTTCCATTGCAATCTCTTTTTTCGTCTTTTTCTGGATCAACAGCAATATAATCAATATCTTCCTCCAATATCATATTGGCAAACTCTAGTAGTTTTTGTCCTTTTTCTGGCGAAATTTTTTTTACATAATCAATTTTGCTAAAAATTGATTTTTTAGTGATATACGGCTTTTGTAGTTTGGCAAGATTAATTATTTCCTTCCTAATTTCATCAATCTTCTGCTTTCCAATGGAAATTTCAGAGTTTAGTTGGATTCCTGTTGTCGTTTGAGTTTTATATGAAGGCATTTTTTTAACTTTCTTATTTCTTATTGCATAGCCATATTTTTGAATGATTTTAACAACTGGGCTAATTGAATCTAATGCTGAACTTTTCTTTCCGGATAATGTAATATCGTCAACATATATAGTAAAGTTCAAATGATGTTTTTTTGAATAATTCAAAATTTCTTTTGAAATCGGAAGTAGGGCAAGATTTGATAAAGATGGACTCGCAGGGGAACCTTGAGGTAGGTGTCCCTTTGTTGTAGTTAATTGGGTTAATAACCTTGCACTATTCGGCTCGAATCCCAATAAATTTTTCCAGATGGTAAAGATGACCTCATTTTTTGTTTTAGGAAAGCAATTTTTGATATCTATCGTGACAACCATTTCTTGTCCAACGTGTACTTTGGCATTTTCAAGAATAGATTTGTTCTCGATACCACCCATGATATTAGGTGGAAGTTGAAACATTAAGTCGCGCAAAATTTGTTTGTTTATAGCCTTTTGGATTATTTTGAGTTTGCCTGTTGGATTATCTATGTGTCTCCATTTTTCAGATCCTTTTTTGCTAAGATCAAATGGTCTATAAAACAAATTTGCATTTTTAGCGGTTTTGACGAATTCCTTAACACCAACCTTTAGAGTTTGCGAAAGTTCAGCAACTGATTTAATTTTTGTTTTTTGGAGAGTGCTCATTTTTTTCAGTGGAAAGAAGAAGATCCAACAACAACTCTGCTACCCCCGCCTTTTTACTAGACGGCATTTTCTTCATTTGATTCTTGCCAGATGCCAATAGAAAAAACAGATGTATTGGGATATTGAGACTTTTTACAATTTTCTCAAGAGTTTCGATAGTCGGTATTCTTTTACCTTTTTCTATAAGCGAAATATAGCTTGGATCCAAACTAATAGCATCACTTAAATCTTTCTGAGAAATGTTTCGCGCGGAGCGTGCAATTTTGAGTGCTTTTCCGTAGTTCATAATAGGTACTTCCATAAAAATCCGTCAAACGGGTCCTTATGGAAATAATTAAGGATGGTAAACAATTAGCAGTTCTTTTGAGAGCTGATCGATTGCTTTTCTCACACCTTTGATATTTTTAGTATCAAGAGCGTGGAACAGTTCCTTCAATGCCCTCTTAAGTATATCCTTTTTACCTGGCTTCAGATCTTCGTCTTTGGCCAACTCATCAATAAGACTAATAAGTTGGTTGTACTTTTTCAGCATATTTATCCTTTCTAACCTGGCAAAAATGCCAAGTGCCCGTCTTAAAAAGGAAATCCTAAAAGAAAGATCTTGAGCCTCCTTAAATATTTCTGACGTGCCACGATATTTCTACTGTCATATCTTAGCCCCATTATGCCTGTGATCCTGGCAATGACACATAACTTAATGCATATACATCTTGCTGTGCATGTCCCGGAAAAAAGCGGCAGATTTTCATCTGCGGTATTAAAAAAATACCTTAATGTACAAGTTACCCTGTACTTAGTTGTAATTAAACAACTGTCGATTTCCAAATAAGAAAATAAATATCTGTTTAAAAGTGCGCCGTATCAAACGGTCAATTCATATTAAATGAAAAGAATTACTTTGTCAAGAAATATGACTGACAGAAATTATTTAATTGATTGGATTAACGTGATATAGTTAATTATGGCAAAAGTGGCACTGGGTAAAGACCAAGAACTTCTGGTTGATTCGTTTTACAAAGTTAAGACTAAAAATAATTTGGCCTTATTTATTCAAGATCTATTTACAGATGAGGAAACTTTGGATTTTGCCCAACGAATCAAGATTGCAAACTATATCCTAGCTGATAAAACATATGAGGAAATTGAAAAGTTAATTCCTGTTAGCTCCTCCACAATAAGTAAAATAGGCCAAGTTATTAAATTTGGTAAAGGCGGATTTAAACTAATCACAACTAAAGTTAAGAAGAGTACGAAGTAGCTTTTGCCTTCCCAGACTTCTTGATTTTCCCCTGTTTGGTCAATTCTTCCAGATAATTTGTTGCTGTACTTTGGGAAACGTGCAAAAGCTCACGGACATCATCATTGTTAATTTGTTTTGATTTAGCTAACTTCTCAACTTCTGATAAATGTTCCTGTTTTCTGTCTTGTCTCTCTTTGTTTGCTTTGTCTCTTAAGTCGTCAAGGTTTGGTTGGCCCTCCTTCACTGAAGTTTCGGCGGGTATAGGTTTTTCGGGTTGTTTGGGAGATTCGGGAGCGGGTACTTCTGGTTTAACTTCTTCCACCTTCGTCGAGACTTCGGCGGACACGTCTTTGGGTTTCTCGTCTGTTTTTAGTTCTTCTGCTTTTGTTTCTGTTGGTTTCTCTTCTGTTTTAGTTTCCTCCTTGGATGTTTCGGGAGTTCGGGGAATTTCAGGAACTTCGGGAGGATTTTCTGGTTTGGGTTCTTCTGTTGGTGTTGGTTTTTCTTCTGCTGAAGTTTCAGTTGGTGGAATTTCGTCAGGAGTCTCCTCGACTTTCGGTGGTTCGGGTTGAACTACTGGTTGATCTGCAGGTGTGTCTTGAGTTGTTGTAGTGTCTTGTGGTGTGTCGTCTGCCATACAGTTAGTATACTTCGCTCTTGTACTAAAGCGAAGTGTTTGTGAAGTAAAACTGTGGAAGCTTCTTTGTTTTAGATTTTGTCCAATTTGAAGCTAGAATCGGCCAATTTCCACCATTTTGGCCTATTGGTTTTCTGTTCCCTGCATTGGCGCTATCCTGCGAAGCAGGTTTCCGCCGACCACGCGCGAAAAGGGAAAAAATAAAAGCGCGGGGGCGGAAAAAAAGGAACGCCCCCCGGAACGAGCAACGCTACTTAAAAGTGTTTGAGAAAAGCCGAGTGCAACCCCGAAGGGGCAAATGTTTTTTGCACGAGGCGAGGAAGATACTGAACACTTAGATAAACAAAAGTAAAACATCGGCAAGGCCGCCCATAGGGGGCCCTAGCGAGTGCAGAGGGGGCAGCGCCAACTCCTTTCTAGGGTGGGTGGGCAAATACTCGGATTACAGAAAACTTTTGCAACGGAGAAAATGTTGAGCAACCAAAGGTTGTACAAATAACCCCTTTACCATTTGGCGTATTGCGAGCGACTGAAAGGAGCGAGCAAGAGAACAGAGTTAGCGAAGTCCCGCGAAGCGGGACTGAGCGACAACACGACATTCGCGTCAATTCATTTCCCCTTTAACCCCTTTTCTTGACGCAAATGTAATTGTTAGTATTTTGTTGTAAAATGAGTTCGAGCTAAATTATAAACATGCTCAAAAATAAAATGAAAAAGTTTACAAGAAGGTTTATAAATTCCGAGGAGAGAAAAAACACAAGAAGCGCTACTTTTTATATATTGCTGACAATTGCCGCCATTGCGATACTTTATTTTATCGGAATACCGGCTCTTGGCAGACTTGCCTCACTTGTCTCCAGTCTTAGAGGTAATAACAATAAAATCAGCAACTCCGATTTTACACCGCCCCCACCCCCTAAATTTAAATATTTTCCGGAATTCACTAACCAACAAACCCTGACATTGACAGGTAATACGGAATCGGGAGCCTCAGTAAAACTTACTTTTAATGGAAGTCCTCAAGAGGTCTTGGCTGACAACGATGGACAATTTTCGTTTGGCGTAACCTTGCAGGATGGAATAAATACTTTTGCGGCAACCGCCACCGATCAATCGGGAAACCAAAGCCAAAAATCAGATGACCATCAAATAACTTTTGACAAGAAAACACCTGATTTGGAAATAACTTCACCCTCAGACGGTTCCAGCTATTTTGGATCCAATCAAAGACAAATTACAATCACAGGAAAGACCGAAACTGACGCCAAAGTTACAATTAATGACAGAATTATTTCAGTTGACGATTCGGGAATTTTTCAATATACTACGACCCTAAATGAAGGCTCGAATACCTTTAATGTAAAGTCAACCGATCAAGCAGGAAATACTACTGAAAAAAATATAAGCCTCAACTTTACTTCGTAACGCTGACCGCAAGAAGAATTACAACATACCCCATTACCCAAGGGAAAAACAAGGAATTGGAAAACAGACTATGAATAAACAGTGCCATAGATACCGCAATTACAGTTTGTGCTTCACGATTTTCGGTTAGAGATTTGAATACTCCAAGGATGCTTCCCGCGAATACCATCAGGCCTATTGTGCCGGTTGTTGCAAGAATCAAAAGCAAACTTGAGTCGGACCCCGAACATGCATGAGAGGTAAAAGACTCCATTCCGATATATTTATTTCTGGCTATACAAAGATTATTAAACCCGACTCCAAATACGGGGAATTTTTTAAACACCTCAACTGTCTCCTTATAATTGTCCAACCTGGCAATAATACTAAATGAACGTGTCAGCTCTATGCTGTGGTTTCTTGCCGTCGGCAAGAGTAAAGCAAAAACCAAAAGGGCAATCGCCAAAACCATCATTTTTCTAAACTTCTTTTCCGTAAAAGCGATGACAAAGATACCCCCCAAAAATGCCAGATAGCTGGCTCTTGAATAGGTAAATGCCAGAGACACCAAAAGGAATACTGTAATTAATAAATACTTTTTTTCTCTACTATCAATGAATCGATTGATCGATAGCAACAATCCGAAAACTATAATTAGGCCCAAAAATGTGGGATCCAGGAAAGTGCCCACCAGGCGGAACAAGTGCATATCCCAACCGTAAACAAAAAATGGCTTAATATCCGGAAAAACAAAAAGTTGAATCCAACCAAAAACTGCCGAGATAACCGAAATCGTCAAAAGACTGCTTGAAAGTAAATGGCCGTTGGTAGAGCTTTTTTTAGCAAAATTCCAAACATAATTTAAAAAGAATGTATAAGCGACAATACGGACCAGATAAAATAGGCCATAAAGAACTTCGTACTTAAAAATGAATACCGACAAAATGAATGAGAAACCCGCAGCTACCAAAAAATATTTAAGGTATTTGTAAACTTTTGGTTTTTCTTTTTCAAATAAAATTGAATAAAGCGCCCCTAATCCAACCACAACGTCGATAGGCTGAAGAGGTATATTTAAACTGCCTATATTAAAACTTAACCTGATAATTTGTCCGAAAGGAAAAAGGGCCAAAAACAAAAAAAGAAATACGCTTTGCAGCGAAAATAAACTATCTAATTTGATTTTCTTTGTAATTCCCATTGTTTTACCCATCCCAAAAACGAGTGAAAAGATTGTAACATACTAAAAACAAAGCCCCGTCCTTGAAATAAATTTTGAATTAATTTTGCTTTAGGGTAGAAAATTATTTTTGAAATATTGGATTTTTTGCCTTCGCGCATATTTTCTTTTGCGTGTATATCGGAATACCGATTTATTTTTTCAATATACTCATGTAGATTATCGGCAGTATGGTGAATAATATAATTTTTAAGACAACCTGTTTTACCTTTTATATTCCAAGTTTCGTGAACTTTCCGAACCCATTTCCCCGAGTTTCTCCTACCCAATCTTAAAACCACATCTTCCCCGATTTCTCTACCCAAAAATATAATTTTCCTTTTTATAAAAAATCCGGAATAACCTGATGCATCCAAATCCGATATTTCTTTTATCAGTTCCTTTGATAATTTCTCATCCGAATCCAAAAATAAAACCCAATCAAATTTCGACTTTCCCAAAAGGATATTCCGTTCTTTCGCAAAATCTGCAATGTTCTTTCTATTTAAAGTAACTAACGAAAAATTTATCATTTTGTAAGTTTAAATATCTGCAACCCTCCCCCCGTCCAAATTTCCCTTCCCAACGCCGTTTTCCCGGCATTACCGTCTTCCACTATTGTATATTGTACTTTCGCGCCGCTTTTAACTTTTGCTCCGCGGATTGTAAGAAGATAAATATAATTATTTGCAAAATTATTATCAAACTGGTCATACATCCCGATTCTGGCAACCGAAAACTCCGCATCCTTTGAATTTAATAGAATTTCATTTACAGCCGCAAGTTGAACAATATAGGGGGGTAGGCTTTCGGAATAACTACTGAGGGGTTTGTCCTGATAAAACCAATTGGTGACATCTAAATTCCAAATTCCTAAACCACCAAGTAATAAAGTAAAAAGAATCAAGACAGAAGTCTTTTTAAAAGTTTTGACTAAGATGTATCCGGCAAGGATCAAGGGGACCGGAAAAATCACCAAATAGTAATGCGGAGGAGGATCCCCGTGAACAAACAACCCCAAATAAGAAACAGCCAGATTTATAAAAACTAAAATAAAAGCCATTTTTTTGTTTTTATTCTTTAGCGATTTCGCAAACCAAACAATTGACCCAATTATAATAAAACTAAATATTATTACTGATACGAGTACGGAACTCGGTACAAATGTTTCTTCAAAAAATTTATAAATCGAGAGAACGTTTTGCGATAGAACCTGCGAGCTGACGGTATTTTTGTGATATAAGCCAAAAAAACCTAAGATCCTATATGGAATCCAACTTAAAATTTGAGTAGTAATTGCGAATTTATCAGATATCTCATACAGGACAAATGTTATATTCGGAATCAGGAATCCTGCGAATGAATATAAAACATATTTAAAGCGCGGTTTAACTTTAAAAAAAACAAAACACACAATTGCCGCCGGAATTAACAAAAACGGACTTGGGAAGAAGCTCATGGAAAGCCCCAATATAAATCCGAGGATGCCCAAACTTTTTCCGTTATTTTTAATTGATTTTGCAAGGTAGTAAAGGTAAGGGAAAAATATTATCCCTGCAGGGGCGTTGTATCGGGACGCCCTTGTGTAATAGATCCAAGTAGGGGAAACGGCCAATAAAAATGATGCAATTAGTGCAACTTTTTCATCAAAAAGCTTTTTAACGTAGTAATAGCAAACCAAAATTGCCGAAGATCCGACAAAAGCCCAGAAAATATTAACTATCACCGGATTATACTTTCCGAGAAAGAGAAGAAACGTATAGATCCAATAAGATATCGGGGGGATAAAAAACCATTCGTGAGAAGTACGGGGGCCTATCAGAAATGTCCGTGTCCCGTGAATAATGTTCCAGACGTTCATATAATCAGTCCCCATTTCACCATTTAAAATTAAGTTTGGTTGGATTTTGTAAAATCTTAAGAAAGCACCCAAAAAAAATATTCCCATTAGAATTAATGAGTATTTAGAAAACCTTGCAAAAGTTTCTACCAAAAGAGCAGATAAAACACCGTAATGTTTTTTAAAATAATGGAATCGGCATTTTGCCCAAATTTTCCTTATCTTGGCTGTATTTTTGGGCGTCCATTTAGATTCCAAATGAATTGCTTCAGATTTTGAATCAAAAAAAAGCTTCCATCCCTTTTCTCTCAATCTTTTTGAAACATCATCTTCATGAAAATACAAAAAAATATCTTTGTCAAAACCATCCATGTCTTCGTAAGCGTCTTTTCTCATAATAAACGCCCCAAGTTGAACCACTTCAACATATCTGGATGTCTTTCGATCCCAGTCGCTTATTAGGTGGTCTTTAACAATAGAATTGCCGAGAAATGATTTTTTAATAAACGACAAATAGAACACTCCCCGTAAAGGAGTCAGTTCGAGGGTCGCACCCAAAAAAGGCTCGCCGGATATATTCCTAACTCGTGGGGAAACGATTCCTATTTTTTGATTATTTCTTATTGTTTCATAAATACTCTTGAAGGATTTAACATCAATTAGAACATCTGAATCAAGCGAAAAAATATATTCACCTTTGGCCAACTTAAAACCTAAATTGTGCCCTTCACACCATCCCAAATTTTTGGGGGCAGGTATATATCTTACCCAAGGGTAATTCTTAAGAATTTTGTTTTTATCGATTTTTTCCTCATTGTTATCTACTAAAATAGTCTCAGTAAATCTAAATTTCCTCTTAACTTTCGCAAGAGAATCTAAACATCTGAAAAGTTCGCTTCCATGTCCATAATGAACAACAACAACTGATACTCTATTATTTTTTTGCATATATTTACCAGGCGTATCTCGGCTGTATTATATTATGTTTGAGCCCCAAGTGTCTTATGGACATAATACGCTGTAAAAGGAACAGAAATTAAAGTTCCGATAATTGCCGCCATCCCAGTGCCAATTATTCCATATGCATAAGTAAGTGGAATTATTGTGATCCAAAGACCTAAAGTACTGATCATCATAACAATTGCTGCATATTTCTGCTTTTCCTTGGCAACCAGCAGGGAACCCGTGGAACCAACCATACCCCTAACAACTCCCAGAACTGAAAGAAGTTTAACTACAGGGATAGCTAATTCCCAGCCTTTTCCAAAAAGAATTTGCACTATTGGTTCTGCAAAAATGAAAATAAATATTCCTGCCAAACTCATTAATGCAAAATTTACTAAAATGTTTTTAGTAAATGCTGCTTTGAGTCTTTCTGTATCACTTGAAATCTTGGAAAAAACCGGAAAAGTCACACGGAAAAAAATATCACCAACCTCGGTTAGAGGAGCCGTTGAAATTTTATATGCGTTTTGATAAATTCCAAGCGGTGTCATTCCCAAAATCCTTCCAACAATAATATTGTCACTTTGTGTATAAAGATAATCGAAAACACCAAAAAGTGTAACCCATTTACCTCTATCAATTACTCTTTTGGTTTCAATTAAATTAAATTCAAATTTCGGCCACGGTCTGGCAAAAATAAACGTATACACAACTTCAAAAACAGCTCCAGCGAGCAATCCCCAAACCATACCGTAAACCGATTTGAGGATTATGACTCCCAATACAGAGATCGTGGATTCAACTGTAAAAACTGAGATCCGATACAAAAATTCTTTGTTAAACTGCAGCTCTTTTTGAAATTTTACGATAGACGGATTTATAAGCCCTCTGATTAAAGGAATTAATGCGGCCATGTAAAGAAGATTTTTTGATGCAGGGGAGTTAAAGAATTCGGAGACGACACCCGCCGAAGCAAAAATAAGAATTGATATCAGAAGTCCGCGTACAATCGACACCACCCAAGCGGTATTAATGTATCCGTTAACGCCATCCTTTTCCTGAATTAAAAAAATATTTATTCCGGTTTCCGTAATTATTTCCAAAAAACCAAGAACTATTGTAACTATCCCGAAAACTCCCAAACTGAAGGGGTTTAGGATGTGGGCAACAATTGCAATCCTTGCAATACCAATAAGACGGTATAAAACCCTGAAAGCTGTCATCCAACTTAGACCTCTTACCGTGTCTTTAAAATAGCCCATTACCTGCTAAGTATACCTGAAGTAAACCCTCCAATCACGGCCATATCTGAAGTTATTTGAAGAATTGGTCCCCAAAGAGAAACTTTCCAATCCCCGAACTCCAGAAAAACTTTTCTGAATGACCAAAATAAATAAGCAAATAAACAAATTGCAAAAACAGCAAAAAAAAGGGGAGTCCTGAATGAAAAAACCAGTAATAATATCCCAATAAGGTATCTAAAAAAGACAGATAAAACTTTAATATTGTGCGACATAATACCTTTTTCCGGAAAAATCCAAATTTTTAATTTTACGTCCCCTTTTGCATAGGCAAATGTTTTCCAAAAAAAGTCTTTTAAGGTCTTAGGCATCCCCCACTCTACTATCGCAGATTTCACGCGTGAAATTTTTGCACCGAAATTTACTAATTTGTAATTAAAAGCAGTGTCTTCAGCCGCCTCTTTCATTCCTTCCGGAAATCCGCCAATATCAACCCATATTTTTCTTGTGAAAGCAACAGATCTTGTGGAAGGTAAAAAAGTCATATTAAAATTACGGGGTGCAGTCCCCAAAAAAACACTCATTGCCCGCCTGAAAGGATTCGATCCTGTCATACGGTAAAAGCCTGCAGAAACGTCGATACCACCATTTGCAAAAGGTCCTACCAGATTTTTAAGCCAATTTTTATCGGCAACACACCCCGCATCAGTTATTGCGATAATTTCATTTCTAGCCAACTCAACACTAAGATTCCTACCCTTTGCGCGTGTGCACTTTTCTTTGAGAAGTTTAATATCTCCAAATCTCTTTTGATAATGATTAATTATTTCAACAGTTCTATCAGTCGATCCGCCGTCAACAATAACAATTTCATCAGGTTTTTTAGTTTGATTAACCAAAGAATCAAGTAAAGCTGATATCGTCCCCTCTTCGTTAAATACTGTTATACAAATTGAGATATTCATCGGCTAATTTGTTCCAGGTCTGTTTTTTCGCCCAGGCCACAACATCCTTCCCAATAAACGGCGACATCTTCCAATAATCTCTCTTTATTTTATTATTCCAAAATAACTTTAACTCACAACCATATGATGATGCCTCAAGCGCAGCCAGGTATCCTCCCGGAACACAATATTTTGCCTGTTTATAAAAGGGTGTCGGATCCGTAAATCCGTGAATCGTTCCGTACTTTTCGCATTTTTCCCTCAAAACCCCGTCACCGACAAAATCTACAACATGTTTTGGATTTTTATTCAGCCATTTTAAAAACCCTAAAATCCCGGTATCTTTTTCTAATCTCCCAACAAAAACTATTGACGTCTTTCCTATTTCCACTTTAATACTATGCAGTATTAAAGTGCCACCGTAGATAATTTTATTAACTTTTATTCCGTAATATTTTTCTATATATTTTCCTACCGCTATCGAACCCCATGATAATTTTGCGGCAAGTTTTTTTAAGAAAATATTTTTCCATGGAATAGGCCAAATTCCCTCCCAACCATGGAATGTTGTATATACGGGTTTTTTGGGATAAAGAAAGCGAAAAGGCAGATACCAAATAAAAACATCGTGACAATGGACGATATCGGCATCTTCTATCAATTTCCTATTTCTAAACATCCAAAACCAAACATATATTAAGCCCAAAAATTTAATGTGGGGTTGCTTGATATCTTCTTCCGAAATTACTTTTATACCATTTCCTTTCACCTTTAACCTTTTACTAAGTTCATATACGTGCTTCTCCACCCCCCCTACGTGCGGCCATTTGTAATGCGATATAAAAAGTATTTTCATACATGAAGTTTATCAATTTATAACTTGACAAACAAATCGGCACTTTACAACACTTTTGGATAGACTATTGATCGATTTTATGGTATTAAATGACCATTGAGAAATTAAAGATTTTTCTCTCGGAAGTCTGGATTTTATATATATTAACGGAAACCATAAACTTGACTACATTATGAATGATATTATTATTGAGTGAATGAAAATAACAAATAAAAAAATAGTGCTTTTCTATCCGCATTTATCAAAGGCCGCTAAAGATGCCGCCAGGAAGCAGATGGACACACGCTGGATTGGGCAAGGTCCGCTTGTGGATAAATTTGAGCTGGAATTTGAAAAACAAATTTCTCATAACCATAAAGCTATCGCAGTTAACTCATGTACATCAGCACTTCATTTAGCTTACATTTTGGCCGGTATTAAAGATGGAGACGAAGTAATTGGTCCTGTATTCTCCTGCTCAGCTTCATACGCCGGACTTCTTTACCAAAGAGCGAGAGTGGTTTTTGCCGATATAAATAAGGACAATTTGAACTTAAATCCGGATCACGTAGAAAAACTATTAAAAGTGAGAAAGGAAAGAGTTAAGGCCATCGTGGTTGTTCATTATGGCGGGTACCTTGTTGATATGGATAAAATCCACACTATTGCCAGGAAATGGAACATCCCTGTTATTGAAGATGCGGCTCAGGCAATAGGAGCTACTTATAAAGGCAAAAATGTTGGGGAGATTTCGCAATATACTGCTTATTCGTTTCAAGCTATT
Organism: Candidatus Woesebacteria bacterium; assembly: GCA_003484955.1. GTDB lineage: Bacteria > Patescibacteriota > Microgenomatia > UBA8517 > UBA8517 > UBA8517. The sequence goes on along the minus strand of DMZH01000002.1, from coordinate 161,624 downwards.
AAAAGTCTGACGACGGGCGACGGCGGTATGTTAACAATAGAAGACCCTATTTTGGAAGAAAAGGCTAAAAGGATTCGTTGGTTTGGAATTGATAGAAAAGCTAAGTTCGAGGAGAGATGGAAGAAAGACATTTTTGAAGTGGGTTATAAGTATCAGATGACGGATATAGAAGCTGCGATGGGACTGGGTGGACTTAAAGATTTATCCAATGTTATTAATCATAGCAAAAAGTTATTTGAAGCCTATGTAAAGGGATTGGAGGGAATTCCCGGAATAAGAGTAATGAACAAAAATGTTTTGACAAAAACAGACGGTACAAATCCGACTTACTGGCTTTGCACGATTGAAGTTGACAACAAAGAGGCTTTAAAAAAGAAATTGGTTGAACACAATATTGAATCAAATGAAACTCATTTCAGGTGTGACAGATATTCAATCTATGGAGGTAGAGTTTACGATTGCCCAAATATGGACTTCCTGGAAAACAGGTATTTGCTTTTACCAATGCATTGGTATGTAACTTTGGAGGATGTCGATAGGGTCTGTAAAGTTATAAAGTCAGGCTGGTGATATAAAATATGACTTTCAACCGCCTAAATTCCCTTTCCGACGCGCTGATCGTACGGCGTATTCGGAATGAATGCCGGACATATCTGACTAATTATACGGGCTATATCAACATCCCCAAGCAGATTTACTGGTATTTTACTTACTACCAGAGGGCGACGCGAGCCGACAAATACCGTATTTTTATTGCCCGGGATGGCAAAAACCAGCCGGTGGGATATGGAGCGCTGCATCGTCTCGACAAAGAGCTTCTTGTAACTGAATGCGTTGCGGGAGTATTCCGCAGGCAGGGTTACGGCCGAACGATCCTAAAAAAACTGATAAATATTGCCAGGCACGAGAAACTTCCTTTAATTGCCGAGATTCGGACAACAAATAAAATTTCAATCGCGCTGCATAAAAAATGCGGTTTCACACTTGAGGCAACCAAGCTAAAATCGGGTTATAAATTATGCGTTTATAAAAAATCCCACAGGTAATGCCAATATATAATCTTCAAAAAATATAATTACGGAGATCTATAAGTTGTTGGCTGCTCCCTTACCCCAATCACACTATTTATGTCAAAAAAGTACTTTCATTTTTTCTGTGCCACCAAATAAATGTCTGATTCACCAAAAAGAGGAATCATCATGTTGTCAATAAATGTTACCATTTTTGAAAAAGGTTTTTTATTCAAAATCCTCAATAGAAATCCTCCAAACGAATTGGTAAAAAGAAAGTTTCGCAAAAATCCTTCAGTTTTTCTGGTTTCCAAAACTATATAACCCTCTCTCTTAAATAAATTTACAAACTCGTCTTCAAAATATCTTCTTAAATGACCAACCTTTTGATCAAAAGTCTTTAACGCCCTCATTTTATACAGCGGGGCATTTTTTGAAGGTGAAGACGCAACCACAATTCCGCCTTTTTTAAGAAGTTTAAACATTGTTATCACTGCCAATCTGTCACTCTTAATATACTCAAGTACTTCTGAACATATTATTTTATCAAATCTACCTTTAGGCATCGATTTGGTAAAATCTAGCACTTCGAATCTTAAATTTTTCTTTATCCCTAATTTAGCAGCATTACGTTTTGCAGTATTGATCCCATTTCTCGAAATATCGATTCCAAGCACGCTCGCTCCCTTTTTTACCATATAAAAATCTATTGTTCCCACACCGCAGCCAATATCAAGAACTTTCTCATTCTTAACGTCGTACTTCTTAAAAAGGCTCAAAATATAATGATAGGTAAAATCATCTTCTCGAATAATATGTTTCTGAGTCCTTCTTCTACCATGATAGACCTCGTAAATCAAATTCATAAATTAAGTTTACCATAGACACGCCATACTATTTACTAATTCGATGTTTCGAATTTGTATGTTGACAAGACAATTTAAAAGTTTTAAACCTAATTATATGAGAAAGTTTCTCTTTCTTATCGTGATTACGTTTCTTCTCTTCTTTTTTTCAACTTCTGTCGTTGAAGCAGACTATTCCTGTACTTATCGAACATGGAACTCGAACGGCAATCTGTATTTTCAAATGGTAACATACCCAGATCTATGGGATTACACACATATTTATTTTGATACCACTTCGACCGAGCCAACATCAGCTAGTAATGATAATGAAAGTTCATGGAATTTGGGTACATGGGCCGATTACAACAATAGTTGGCAAGATAAATGGTGTGGAATACGAAGCGAAACTGGCTACGATATGGGTTGTAATTCAAGTAATTGGCCTGCAACAATGCCAAACCTAATCTGGACCTACACAGGAGTTTCCACAATAACCCGAGTCTATATAGGCACTGGTCTTGATAATCACAGTAGTAACCCCGTTTGTTCTTTAACAACTGACATTCCAGCGCCCACTTCGACTCCCACCTCCACCCCACCCACTGTTACCAAAACTGTTTTTATCCCCGGTCTTGGGGCCAGCTGGAATGCAAACGCATTTGCAAACTGCTCTTTCGATAACAGTCCGGAAAACTGGTCACTAGCTTCCTACGCCGAAGATGTTTACAACCCTATTCTCACGACCCTGTCTGAATCAGACTGGCAAGTTATACCATTTTACTATGACTGGCGACAACAAATTCCCTCTAACTCTACTGCTTTATCAGACAAAATAATTAGTTCCACTGTATCTGACGAAAAAGTAAATATAGTTGGTCACAGCATGGGCGGTCTTCTTGCATCGGACTACTTGGCCAACCACGACCAGGGAATAAAAACAAACAGCCTTCTCACAGTTGGTTCTCCTCTAAAAGGTGCCGTTCAGGCATATCCCGCGTGGGCCGGGGGAGATATCTGGGAAGATAACTTCATTTCCAAGGTGGCAACAACACTCTACCTCAAACATTGTGGCCTTTTATCAAGCAACAGAGAAGCAATTCATCAATTCGTTCCATCCATACAAAATTTATTACCAACATTTGATTACCTTAGAGACTCAAAAACAGGTGTCCTTAAATCCACGCCTTCACTTCTGTCACAAAATAGATGGCTGCCGTTAAATTTTGTGGATAATTTTCGGGGAGTAAAATTCGGAACACTTACCGGAAATGGCCAAGATACGCTTTCGGAAATATTAACAAAGGGTAAAACCAAAAAAGATTTATTGGCAAATTGGTCAGACGGAAAACCAGATGGAAAAATATATTCTAATGAAGGGGATGGTACTATACTACTTGAAAGTAGCAAGTTTGATGACGAACATAATACAACAATTGCACAAACACATTCCGGTCTCATAAATTCAGCTGATGGCATGTCCGAAATTTTAAAGTTTCTTGAAACCCCACTGCCAGACTTCGGTAGCTCCGCCTCGGCAGATCCACAGTCGGCATTGGTTGTTATTAGCTATCCTTCAAATCTCTTGGTGACAGACCAAGATGGCAACACAAAGAAAGATAAAGACGGCATGGTAGCCTTTACAAATCCAAAACAGGGATCATACAAGTTGAAACTTTTACCAAAATCGAACAATTCACTTTTAATCGTAGCCCAATTTTTACCAAACGGGGAAGTAAAATACAAAGAATACAATCTCAAGGGTCTTGGTCCAAAATTTAAGACTCTCAAATTTGACCCCCAGAACCCACAGGAAGACATTCTAAATCCCTAACTTTTTGTCCAATTCCTAAAGTTTTTGAAAAGGCGGGGAAGCTCTATAAAAATCACAATTCCCAAAATGGTTACATAGGCCAAAATTGCAAAAGTGAAAAATGGTTGGGATCTAAAATCGCTTCCAAGTAAAAATCCGTGAGCACCTACCAGTAAGAAGACCAGATAATTTAAAACATGGAATTTTCTCCAATTGGCTTTAAGCCATGGGGTTGTTTTTCTGAAAAGAGCGGCAAAAACAGTAACCGTCAAAAGCCAAAAGGAAACTCTCCCGATCGTATAGTAATAGTCTGTTGGGGTTTTGCAAATTAAGCAGATATTAACAAAGGCAACGTACGGATCAAATTTGGCTCCCGAAAAGTAGCTTAAAAGTAAAAAGAATATCGGGTGTAAGAACACCAAAATATAAGCAAGTATGCCTTCGAAAACATGGAAATTAAAAACCCAGTTTCCCAGTTTTTCCGAAATCTTGCTCATGAAAGCACCGAGAATTATTTGGACAAAAAGCATACTAAAAGCAAAAAGCCCAAGTCCCCTTTGAATAAAATTTGCCAATCTTGCGGAACTGCCCAATGCGAAAGATAACGGAGTAACTCCGGTTAGCGTTAAAAACGCTAATGGAAAAAGTGCAAACCAGATTGTAAAAAATATTATTTTCTTCAAGTGGTCGCGCCTGGACTCGAACCAGGGACCTTTGCAATGTGAATGCAACGCTCTAACCAACTGAGCTACGCGACCTGGTGATTACTCCTTAAACTTTAGATTATACCACCCAACAGTTAACTTAAAAATATTGACACGCCCCTCTTTTAAACATAAAGTGGTTCATGTTGTCCGAAAATTATGAAATCCAAAATAGAACTGGCCCTATCCTACGACGATGTCCTTTTAGTCCCCCAGCACTCTGAAATAAAAAGCAGGCAGGATGTTAGTTTGGTCACAACAATCACCTCTCGTCTAAAACTTAACATTCCATTAATCAGCGCCAACATGAGTGATGTTACCGGAGTTGAAATGGCCATAAAATTGGGTCAACTCGGAGGGCTTGGTGTTTTACCGCGCTTCATGACGGCCGGTGAAGAAGCAAATATGATTCTTGCCGTCAAAAAGAAAGGTCTTTTGGCCGCTGCTGCAGTTGGTTTAAGAAATGGAATGTTTGACCGCGCGGAAGCTTTAGTAAAAGCAGGTGCGGATGCCCTTTTTCTGGATGTTGCACACGGCCACATGCTGCAAACAGTCGAGGCAACGCAAAGTCTTAAACAAAAATTTGGAAACAGTGTCGACATAATCTCAGGAAATGTTGCCACCTATGAAGCCGCTTTTGACCTGTTTAAAGCAGGTGCGGACAGTGTCAAGGTCGGCATCGGACCCGGTTCTATTTGCACCACACGGGTTGAAACGGGCTTTGGTGTCCCCCAGCTTACCGCTGTAATCAATGCCGCGCGTGCCGCGAGATACTTCAAAAAAACTATCATTGCCGACGGGGGTATTAAAAACTCGGGAGACATCGTAAAAGCTCTGGCGGCCGGCGCATCTGCCATTATGGCGGGAAATGTATTTGCGGGAACGGATGAAGCCCCCGGCAAGAAAGTAAAAATAAAAGGACTTCTCTATAAGCAGTATTTTGGATCAACGTCTTTCATGGAAAAAGAAAACCATATCAAAAGGAACAAAAGTGAGCTTGATAAAAACTATTCCAAGCACATAGAGGGAATAGAAGGAATCGTTCCCTACAAAGGTGAGGTTACTAAAATTGTTGAAAAAATGGAAGCTAATATAAGATCCGGGTTTTCCTATGCGGGAGCGGCGACTATAAAAGATCTCTGGAAAAAAGCCGAATTTATTCAAATCACGGAAATGGGACAAAGGGAAAGTAAGGCTCACGATATAATAACCGAATTTAAATAAGGTTTATCTCCCCTTGAATCAGTCCCCTATACCTCTCTATAATGAATTATGATCAAGCGTTTGGGCGCCTTTTTTTGGGATGTTTTCGAAGTTATAGTTTTTGCCGTAGGCATTTTTTTCTTTATCTATCTTCTGGTTATGCGGCCGCACAAAATAGATGGTCTATCAATGATGCCGAATTTTCCAAATAATGAATATCTTCTGACGGAAAGGGTTACATATTATCTAAGAAATCCAGAAAGGGGCGATGTCGTCATCTTTACCCCGCCCGTTACGAATTTGGACGAATATATCAAAAGGATAATTGCGGTACCGGGTGAGACCGTAATGGTCAAAGGTGGGCGTGTTTACATCAATGGCAAACTTTTAAATGAGCCCTATATTGACGACTCCGCTCCGACACAGGCCGGAACTTTCCTTGCGGAAGGTGAAGAATATAAAGTTCCCGAGGGAGAATATTTTGTAATGGGAGATAACCGACCAAATTCTTCAGATTCAAGATATTGGGGCCCGATCACCAAAAGTACCATCAGCGGCCGTGCTTGGGTTATTTATTTGCCTCTGAAACTTGCAGGAGTAGTCCCCGCACCCGCTTATTCTTTCGAATAATTATTCTGAAGTTACTGACTTGTATATCCTTTGAAGTGTGTTCTCCGTCTCGTCTAGTCCCCCTTTGAGAATAAAGACAACTCTTGTTTCGCGTCTTGACCTTATCAATTTTACCGAATTTTTACGTATACTTTCTACACCGTCATTGTTTCTGGCAACCAATGCCTTCTCCATGTCGCTCTGCATTTTGTCAATCTCTTCGGACACTATTCTTACGTGTTCGTCCGTTCTTTTTACTTCTTGGTTCGACTTAACTTTCATTCGCCTTGCAAGCTCTTCCGCGCGCCTCACTGATCCGCTTTCCTTCAAAACGATCTTATAGGCCTCAATCATGAGACCACTATCGTCAATCGCTGCTAGAGCCCTAGCATGCCCTTCACTGATAAGCCCCGAGAGAAGTCCGTCTTTAAGGGCGTCGGGAAGAGATAAAAGCCTCAGCGAGTTACTGACATAGGCTACACTTTTTCCTATTCTGACTGCGATTTCACTGGTGGTAAGGCCAAACTCATTCATCAACCTTTCAAATCCTTTTGCCCTATCAAGCGGGTTAAGGTCGACTCTCTGGACATTCTCCACAAGGGCCATCTCAAGCATTCCTTTGGGTGAAGTTTCTCTCACAATAACGGGAACATGGGTAAGCCCTGCAAGCTTAGATGCTCTCCAGCGCCTCTCACCTGCAATAATTTGAAATCCTGCCGGAGTTTTGGCAACAACCAAAGGCTCTAAAATTCCGTGTTCACGAATTGAATCTACAAGGTCTACCAGACTTTCAGGGGTAATGGCACCGCGGGGTTGAAGGGGGTTTGGTTGAAGTTGATTTATATCGAGCTGTATTATTTCTTCCGCCATATTATTTAGAAATAACAGACATTATCTGTTTACCTATTTTTCTGCTTACTTTTACGTTTCCGTCTAAAATTGAATAAAGGGTATGGTCGCGGCCTTCTTTTACACCCGCTCCTTTTGAAAATTTTGTTCCTCTCTGTCTAATTAGAATCTGTCCTTTTACCACTTTTTCCCCATCGGAAACCTTAGCGCCCAATCGTTTTCCTGCCGGACTTACATGTTGTGAAGCTTTTCCTCCTGCTTTATGTGTTGACATATTATTTTGAACTTAAGCAACAATATAATCGATGTTTTCACAGTTGTCAAGAGGACAGAAAGTTATAGTTTGATATATTAACTGATCTTCTCAACCAGAAGTCTTGTATATTGTGCTCTAAACCCGGTATGTCTTTTATATCTGCTTTTAGCCTTGAATTTATAGATTTCTAGCTTCTCTCCTTTTTCCAGGTCCGTTACAACTTTAAGTTTAACTTCGTTTTTAAGAACAGGTTTCCCTACGCTTACTTTTTCTCCGTCGGCAACAAGTAAAACCTCGGCCGAAATTTTCTTAGGGTCAATAAGTTTGTCTACAAGGATCTCCTGCCCCTCTTCTACTTTGTATTGTTTTCCGGTAATTCTGACAACCGCATACTTTGACATACCCGTGTATTTTATAGCAGATTCAAGAAAACAGCAAGTGAAAACTTGCGGATGAATTGAACCTGTTTGTTATTTGCGATAGGCTCCCAGCGCAATTCCCAGCCCCATTGTGGTGGCAAGAAGGGATGATCCTCCCGCCGAAAGAAGTGGAAAGGGCAGCCCTGTCACCGGAAGCATACCCATATTCATGCCAACATGGACAAAAAGTTGTATCAGATAGGTCAGGAAAAACCCGGAAAGGTATGCCCGCGCCTGAGGAGAAACAGCGTGTTCCATAAAAAAGGTAAGCCTTATGAGTATTAAAAAACTGGCAAGAAGAACAAATCCCGCTCCGACCAAACCAAGCTCTTCCGCGGTTGCCGCAAAGACAAAGTCTGTTTGTTTTTCAGGTAGAAATGCCAACTGTGTTTGAACCCCTTTTCCGAGCCCTGTTCCGAAAATTTTTCCTGATCCCGCCGCAATTGTTGCCTGGATACTATTGTAACCTGCCCCTCTCGGATCCTTAGCCGGTTCCAAAAAAGAGGTAATTCTTTGTCTTTGATAAGGAGCCATTGCACGCCAGGCAATCGGTAGAATCGCTACACCAATTAAGAGCCCGACAATCAGATGTTTTTTATTAAATTTAGAAGCCATTAACACACCGACAAATCCGACGATGGTTAAAATAGAAACTCCCAAGGAAGGTTGCGCCAGGATAAGCACCACAGGAAGAAGGAGAAGGAGGAGAGCCTTACCAATCTTTTTTAAGGTTACTTCTCCCCTACCCAAGTAATTCGCAAAAAATACCAAAAGAAACGGTCTGATAATTTCAGCTGGTTGAAGACTTGTTGGCCCCAGCTGAATCCACCTGACGGTATTTCTGGTAACGCTTCCTATTATGAAAGTTAAAAGAAGAAGCGCGATGCTTATAATATACAAATACTTGGAAAATAAAGAAATAATTTCGAAGTCAGTCATGGAAAAAATCCAAAAAACCAGAAGCGCTGTAAAAATATAAACAAAATAAAGAGGAAAAAGATTTTTTTCCAAAGAGTTTAAGATCACGACGCTAAAAGCCAGTAAAAATAGCATTGACAGGCTTAGGGTAATATCTTTAAACAAAAAATTAGTAACGGAACGCATATTAGGAGGATCTTTTTACTTCAAATTTTCCTTCCCCGAGATGAGAAATCTGCGCCTTCTTCAACATCCACTGAATAAGTTTTTTACTCATGGGTAACTTTTCGATCTTAACATCAATTTTTTGAGTAAGATTTAATCCCAATTTCTTCCTTTCTTCCTGAATTTTCCTAACAATATCCCTAATACCAGCTTCCTCCTTCAACTCAGGTGTAATCACTATATCAAGCTCAATCTTGTCTGTTCCACCGAGAAGGTCAACCGTTTTTATATTCAACTCGCTCTCTGCAATCTTTAAAACCTCGGGGCTGATGCTTTTTTTCTCCTGACCATACACTTTAACTTTAGACAGTGGTTGTCTCACCGGAATTGCCAACTCTTTTCTTTTTGCGTGTACCTTTTCAACAATATCGCGCATAGCCTGCATCTCCTTTATGAGTTCATATTCATCGGCGCTTGGCTCGGAAGGCGCCTCCGGCCAGTCGGAAAGGTGCACCGAAATCTCTTTTGTAAGATTTGTGTAAATAAAATCCGAAAGGAACGGCGTAAAAGGAGCCATCAGTTTACCTAAAATATAAAGGACATAATAAGTTGTTGAATAAAACGCGTTTGCATCTTTTTCGGACTCTTTGGCAGGACCCACCCTATCGCGGGAACGCCTGATATACCAAAGAGACAGGTCATCAACAAATTTTTCAATTTCGTAAGCCCCGCTTGCCGCGTCAAATTTTTCCAGGGCGTTCCCCACAAGTTCTGTCGTCTGACCCAGCCTGACAAGTATCCATCTGTCTAAAATATTCGAATTTCTGCCGGGTTTTTTGTGAACTCCCGGGTGCCAATCATCTAGATTGGCATATGTTACAAAAAAATTGTAGACATTCCAAAGCTTAAGATGGAATCTTCGCCTGACCTCATCGGCAACCTTATATCCAAAAAGTGCATTTTCAGCCGGATTTGCCTTAGCAAACATCCACCTCATAACATCAGCTCCGATTTTGTCCGCCCCTTCGTTAAACTCAATTGAATTACCCCAGCTTTTGTGCATGGCCCGTCCATCCTCGGCCAGGAGAGTTCCGTATCCCAAAACGGTTTTATATGGGTTTACGTCCGTAAGAACCGTACTCATGGCAATCATTGCATAAAACCAGTTCTTGAATTGTCCTGGAAAACTTTCCGTAATAAAATCAATCGGGAACCATTTTTGCCATTCATCTCTATCTTCGACGTACATGGGTTTGGTTTTAGTCACATCAAAACCGCAGGCTTCGTTTTTCTCGCTGATTGTGGAGAAAGGTACAATTCCGGCATCAAGCCATGGATTGCCCACCGGTTCAATTCTATCCATTACCGCGCCGCAGTTGGCGCACCTGACCTTAATTAAGTCTATTTGGGGCTTATGAGGACTCTTGCCTTCAAAATCCTTCCAACCCGAAACCGCACGCTGCTTTAATTCCTCTTTTGATCCGATTATCTCAAAATTGTGACATTTTTTGCATTCCCATATGGGAAGAGCCAGACCCCAATATCTGTTTTTCTTACTGATGAGCCAGTCGTGCATGTTGGTCAGCCAATCCATTTCGCGGTCAAGGCCGAAACCCGGAATCCAGTTAATTTTTGCCGCTACTGTTTTCATTCTTTCCCTAAGGGTTCTTGTATCAGGAGGGGTCTTAATTTCATCCTCGTCGTCTTTCCACTTCTCTATTTTTACGGTCTGAGATTTACGGCTCGAGATCTGCGATGACTTATCCATTGCTATATACCATTCATCGGCCACTTTCCAAACAAGCTCGGTTTTACATCTCCAGCAAGCTGGATACCTATGGGTATATTTTTCGGTTTTATAGAAAAAGTGTTTTCCCGCTTCGTCAAGCTTTCTCAGAAAGTCCAAGATCAGTTCCGGATGTTTTTTGGCGTTTTCTCCGGACAAAAATCCTAGGTTCTCCATATACGAAGCATCGTCCTTGATAATCTCAATTACAGGCAAACTCAGTTTCTTTCCAAGCCTGAAATCTTCCGATCCGGATGATGTCGCAACATGCACCATTCCCGTTCCTTCTTCTGTGTTTATGGGAAGAATTAAATCGTCGGTTGCCACAACCGTGTGAAATTTGTCATTTCTGGAAGCCTCAATTACCTTCGGCAAGTGATCAAAAGCACCTTTATATCTAAGGCCCACCAGCTTTGACCCTTTAGCAGTCTTAATTTCTTTTGCCTTAACCCCCGTAAAAATTCTATCTTTAGCTCCTTTAGCAACCCAATACTTTTTACCGTTAATCCCGACCAGTGAATAATCCAAATCAGGATCAACCGCTACGGCAACATTGGCCGGCACCGTCCATGGGGTTGTTGTCCAGACAACAAGGTATTCCTCCGACTGTCCCGTAACAGGAAACGCCAAAAATACGGACTCGTGGGTAAGTTCTTTATAATCTTCCGTCAGCATTTCGTGCTGGGAGATGGCGGTTTCGCACCTCGGGCACCAGGCTACAGCGTCCTGTCCTTTGTAGATCCATCCGGCTTCATTGCAAACCTTCAGGAAATGCCAAATCATGTAGTTGTTATCATCGCTCAAGGTATAGTACGAATGATCCCAATCCATGAAATATCCAAGGCGTTTGCTTTGCTCCGTTTGTATCCCGGAGTACTTTTTGACCCGGTCTTTACAAAGCTGAACAAATTTGTCGATGCCAAAAACTTCAATATCTTTTTTAGTCTTAAAGCCAAGCTCTTTTTCAACCTCAACCTCCACCCACAGTCCCTGACAATCAAAGCCGTTCTGGAAGCGCTCTCTGTAGCCCTGCATATTCTTAAATCTCTGCCAAAGATCTTTATAGGTTCTTCCCCAGGCGTGGTGTATTCCCATGGGATTATTGGCCGTGATAGGACCATCCATGAAGCTAAAATACTTCTTGGAGTTTTTATTGCGCGCCAGGTATTTTTTGACAATCCCATTCTTATACCACTTCTCCAAAAGTACCTTTTCAAGCTCGGGAAAGTTTACTTGCTGGTCTACCGGATCAAAAAAAGGTTTCTTTGCCATATGAAGCTATTCTAGCATCTTTGAGAAATCAGTCCAAGCTCCATAAAATCCTCCTTACTTCCTCAAAATTCTCTGCCTCCATCAGTTTTATCCGCAGGCTATTTGCTCCCTTAAAATCCTTAACGTACATTTTGAAAAACTTTTTGAGTATGGCAAAATTTTTACTTTCTCCCCAAGTATTCTTGAAAAGATCAATATGCCTGAGAAGTAAGTTAATATAATCTTTTTTGGGGTGTTCCACTGGCTTCAAATCTTTAACAAATACCCATGGGTTGCCGAAAATGCCGCGTCCTATCATCACCCCGTCGACTCCGTGTTTTTTCTGCATTTTTAAAACTTCCGCATAGCTTTTAATATCGCCATTCCCGATAATCAGGGTTTCCGGAGCGATTCTATCCCTGATTTTTACAATTTTTCCGATTTCCTCCCAACTAGCCTCACCTTTTGACATTTGTTTGGCAATCCGGCCGTGAACAGTCAATGCTACGATATTCTTTTTAAGTAAAAACGTGACCCATTCCTGCGCTATATTCTCATTCCTGCCAAGCCTTGTTTTTATGCTGACAGGAAGCCCCCCGGCACCTTTTTTGACAGCATCTATCAGCTTTTCTGAAAGGCTATAACTCCCAATAAGTCCCGCCCCAGCACCCTTTTTGACCACTTCCTTTACGGGGCAGCCCATATTGATATCAATTCCGTCAAATCCGAGCTTCGCCGCTATTCTTGCCGCCTTTTCCATATTCACAGGGTCGGTCCCCCAAATTTGGGCAACAATAGGGTGCTGATCAGGCGTAAAGTTGAGTTTCCGCAATGGAATTCCGTTGGCGCCATGTACGAGGCCGTCAGCATTGGAGAATTCAGTAAAAAACACATCTGGACGCCCTGCTGAAAGTACTACCTGTCTGAATACATTATCAGTAACATCGTCCATTGGAGCCAAAACTGTAAACGGTTTGGGAAGTTTTGTCCAAAAATTCTCCATTAAGTATATTATACCTATTTTGACTTTAGATATCCCCCAGGCTTAAAATACCGTTGCCAATGAGAAAAGAATTGAAAAACGAGCTTGAACCGATAAATATGGCGTGGCCAGATTTTTGGAACAATGTTACTAAAAAACTAACCAAACACCCAGGAAAAGTGCTGCCAGTTTATTTAGAAGTTCCCGGCTTCGAACAACCTTTCGGAGATTATTTTATCCGCCTTGTCAGGGAAGAAAAAAGTGTCTTCATACAAGTCGAGGATTTTAGTTCAAATAAATTTGAGAGAGGATTTCTTAAAGGTTCTTCTAAAAACTGGATACTGTTCCAGCCAGGCATTTACAGGCTGGATATTACAGGCCAGGTGTTTCTACGGTAATCCAAACATTCCCTATCCAATCTCCAAAATTTTGCCGCTGAAGCTTTGTTCTCCAAAAGTGTAGAGGAAAGAGTCCCCCACAGCTTTACCCCACAAAGACTTTCCCAGCGGAGAATTTGATGAAATTAAATTGAATCCCGCAACAAGAACAGGATTTTCAACAAGATATAAATCTTTTTTATCTCCCTCCCCGTACTCAACCGAGAGGAAACAGACGGGTTTGGCAGTCTCCGGCACATCGTCTCCGATCGAATTTTCAATCTCCTCCATCAGCTTCTTTATTTTCTCCGCTTTTCCTATACTTAAGTTGGCTGAATTCCTGGCATGTTCAACATCCCCCGCAGCCGAGTAGGAAGCAACAAGTCCGCCGCTTGCTTCATTTGCGGCGTGATGGGATTTTACGGCTGCCTCTCTGGAAGTTTTTTCAATTTTTTTGACTTTTTCCAATAAATCCAAAAGTTTTTGTCTCATTTTCAGATTCTACACCAATCGTATATAATTTGCGTATGCTTAAAACTATAAACTCTTCAATGACAGTTGCGGGGAGGACCTCAAAAATAATTTACCATGACGCGGATAGTTTTGACGAAGTTGATCCTGCAAAAACCACTCAGGCTTACGGAGTTTGTTTTTATGGGGATAAAATGGTGATCGCCCACGGGGGAAAAAAGAAAAATTGGGGACTTGTCGGCGGAACAATTGAGGACGGGGAAACTTTTGAAAATACATTGAAGAGGGAGATTATCGAAGAATCCAATATGGAAGTTCTGGAATTTCTACCGATAGGCTATCAGGAGGTATCTCACGGAAAAGATTACAAAATTCAGCTCAGATATGCCTGTAAAGTTAATCCTCTGGGACCTTTTGTAAAAGACCCCGCGGGAAGCGTTACCGAAATAAAACTTATCAATCCCGAAGATTACAAAAAATATTTTGACTGGGGAGAGGTTGGTGAAAGAATAGTAGAGAGGGCCCTGGAATTGAAGTCAAAATTCTGACCCTTAAAAAATAATCATTGCTCCAAAAAATGCCAGGAGAAAAACAAAAAGCCAAATGGCGGTTGAAATTACCGTATCCAACGCTTCTTTTTTCTTGTCAGCTATAAAAAGCTTGTAGGGTTTGTATAAAACTATTGCCGCGCAGACGAGTACCGATGTGGAAAAAAGAAGAAGAACAAGAACCGGACCAAAATACGACTTTACTTCACCGAAAATATCATTTCCTTTCCAAAATATAAGTCCAACAAGAGCGCAGTAAAGAAAAACTTCCAAAGCCTGCAAAAAACCTCGCCTATTAAATGGCATTAATACATTATACCTTACTCGACCGGTTCAATAAAAATCGGAGATAATCCATTCTCTTTCCTGATAACATTGCAGTCGGAACATCCGATTGCAAAATTGCGCGCGGCATATTCGCGCTCGTCATGCTTTAGACAGGATCCATCAGAAAGTCTATTCGGACAGGGGCCGTTTATTACAATTACGTAAAAATCCCCTCCCTCAAGGCCTTTTCTGGAATATTCTGTATAATACAATCCCTGCAGGTTATCTTTCTTAATTTGTGCAAGTTCCTTCATCGAATCAACGTGAATTGCGGTGGGGAAAACTCTGGTTCTTTCCGATTTTGTGATCTCAATGTCAATGTCCTGACAGCAAAAACCCGGACAACCGGATTTTAAACAAGGATTTCTTTCGGGCATTAGCGGATTTTCCTGAGGAACGCCGGAATTTCGAACTTTTCTCCAAAAACATCTTCGTCTTTTCCCGAATTTCCGCCATTTTCCGGTGGTTCATCACTTTCGTCTTCGTCTTCCCGTTTTTCAGTCATTGACCCAGCCGGCTCGCTAATGACACCTGAAACAATTGGCCTTTGAACTGCCGTCTGACTCATTTGGGCAAGATGAGACCTCGTTTCATCAAACCCCGTGGCAATAACTGTAATTTTTACCTGATCCGAAAGTTCGGACTTTATAACAGCCCCAAAAATTACATTTGCATCCGGGTCGGCTGCCGAGGAAATAATTCTTGCTGCCTCATCTACCTCAAACATTGTAAGGTCATTACCTCCGGCAACATTGAAAAGAACTCCGCGTGCACCCTCAATCGAAAGATCAAGAAGCGGTGAGGAAACGGCTGCTCTCGCTGCCATCTGGGCCCTATTCTCTCCGACTCCGGTTCCAATTCCAAGAAGAGCGCTTCCGGCGTCTTTCATAATTGCCTTAACATCGGCAAAGTCTACGTTAACAAGCCCAGCAGTTGTAATAATATCGGCTATTCCTCCGACACCCTGTCCCAAAACCGAATCAACAACTTTAAAAGCTTCAAGAAGAGTCATTTTTCTGTCAATTACATCCATCAGCCTCTGATTTGGAATTACTATCAGGGTATCTGTCGCCTCTTTTAATCTTTCTATGCCGTCCTCCGCCGCAACCATTCTTCTTGTTCCCTCAAAAGCGAAGGGCTTTGTCACAACTCCTATGGTCAAGGCTCCAGCTTCTTTGGCAAGCTGGGCTACGATCGAAGCTGCTCCGGTTCCGGTTCCCCCGCCCATTCCCGCAGTAACAAATACCATTTCCGTATCAATAAGGAGTTCTTTGATTTTTTCAACGGACTCCTCCGCTGCCTGACGACCAACTTCAGGATTTCCACCAACTCCCAAACCTTTGGTCAACTTTTCACCGATTTGAAGTTTTGTTGGGGCTTTATTGTTAAGAAGAACCTGTGCATCCGTATTTATGGCGACAAACTCCACGCCGTTGACCGTGCCAGATTCTATCATTGAAGATATTGCGTTTCCGCCTCCACCACCGACACCAATCACTTTGATTTTTGCTATTCTTGCGGAATCCGGTTTAACAAGTGCCATAAAATTTATAATTTATAATAAAAAACTATACGTGGCAGAATTGTACCTTGGGCAGAAAGAAAACACAAGCAGACGCCAGGCTATGGTAAAAGATTTTTAATGTTGTCTATCAGTTTACCAAAAACTCCAACCGAGGGTAGTTTCATCTTTTTTGAGAAACTTGTCAAGCTCTCCGCCGGCCTGGCTTTTGCCCCGTAACGCAAGAGTCCTACACAAGTTGAAAATGAAGGAGTGATGACATCATCGATCAACCCCCCCACGCCTTTGGGCACGCCGATTCTTACCGGAACGGAAAGAACGCGCCTAGCAGAGTCAACTGCCCCCGCGGTTTCGGCTCCGCCTCCGGTAATTATTGCTCCCGAAGGAATCCTGTTGGCAATTCCTTCTTTTTCAAGTTCTAACTTAACCATGGAAAAAATTTCATTTAATCGCGGCCTGATTATTCCCTCAACAAGGGTTTTCTTGGATATTTTTCTGATCTCTGTAATATTCAGTCCGGCTAGATCTAGTTCGTCGCTTTCCTCTTTATCTTTTTTCTTTTCATCGGAAAGAGCTATTTTGATTTTCTCAGCTGTTTCCAAAGAAACCCTAAGGCCAATCGCCAAATCATTGGTCACATTCCTGGCTCCAATCGGGATAACTCCCGAATAAACAATTGCGCCTTCCATATACGCAGCGATAGAAGTGGTACCTCCTCCGATATCTATAAGGACACATCCCAGTTCTTTTTCGGTGGGGGTTAATACCGCCTCGGCTGATGCTAGTCCCGAAAAAACCGTTTCTTCAATTTTTATTCCAACCTCGTTTATTGCTTTTTTGGCATTTTTCAAAGCGGCCGAGGCTGCTGAAACTATATGTGTATCAACCTCAAGCCTTACTCCGCTCATGCCGACAGCGTCGCGTACACCGGACTCTCCGTCAACAATAAATTCCCTGGGAACTACAAAAATAACCTCACGGGATACCGGCAGGGAAATCGCGGATGCGGCTTCGATTGCCCTATCAACATCACTCTCCGTTATCTCTCCATTCGGATCCGACACGGCCACAACTCCGTGTGAATTTTGTGAATGGATGTGGGCACCTCCTATGGAAACATAAGCCGTTTCAAGATTGTATCCGGCCATGCGCTCGGCAGCCTCTATTGAAGTAATGGTTGCCTCGACTGCCTCCTCAATATCAACAATCTGCCCTTTTTTAATTCCTTTGGATTCCGACTGTGAGGCACCAACCACATTAATCGAAGTTTCACCCGTCACAGGATCCCCAATCACCTGACCCACGAGGGTTGCGATTTTACTCGATCCCATGTCTATGGCAGCAACTATTCTTGGTTTACTCATTTTTTTAATTAGATCACTTTGATTACTTATCTTAATACAGGATTTCTGTAACGCAAGTCAATCTGCGAATACAAAGCTTTATTTTCTCCGCTTTGAATATTCGAGTATATAAGCCTCAAGGAACCCAAGAGGAGCTCCCTATCGGCACCCACTAAAGGAAATAGTACTCTGATAGGGCCTGTCAGATCAACAAGCAAAGTATCTCCTTCGATAGTACTTGATCCTATTTGATACATTTTATATACACCATCGGTAAGTTGTAAAGCAAAAAAATCTTTATCATTAACTCTTTCCCCTTCTTTAGGCAAACTGCCGTCCGTAATTACCCTGGGTAGAGAAGTTTCACCGGATACATTAAGTACATATCCGTCTTTATCAACAAGGGCAAAAGTCTCAGAGGATTTGTTTTTTAAGGCAAATACGGGTTTTTTTATAATCAAGTCAACTCTTAAAATATTCGGAAGCTTGAATTGAATCGTAAATCCTGAAACCAAAAAATTTGATTTTAAATTTTTATTAATCTCTCTTTCGGCAGAAAACATTGTTTTTCCGTTTAGAGGGGTTAATCGGTCGGAGATTGCCGGAGGACAAGCTCCAAATTGGGTCTTACAATCTATCCGGATTTTTATAAAAAATCTGGGAAGAAATATCGCCAAAACCAGTAAAAACAGGGCTAACGGCAGAATAATTTTTTTCACTTCATATAGTTTCCGACCAAATTTACAAGACTCTTGGATGCCCCAAAATCCGGGCTTACCTTTCCCTTTACGTTCTTGATAATTTCAGGAAACTTGATGATCCTGTTTTCGATTGCGCTGAGGAGCTTTTCGGGGGTTAACTTGTCCTGGGGAATTATTTCGGCAATTCCCCATTTTTTGGCAATTTTTGCATTCTCGGTCTGCTCATCAAGGAAGCTTATGGGAAGAGGAATTAAAATTGCAGGACGCTTGACCAGCATTATCTCGGACACCGTATTGGCCCCGGCCCGGCTGACAATAACTGAGGCTTGGGAATAAATTTTTGAAATCTCCAAAGGATTAACGCGTATAAAAACTTCATAATTATCCCTTAGGGCCTGAGGAAGTTTTTGCTTAATATCGGAGAACTTCAGGTAATCAAGTCCTCCGGTTTGATGAATTATTTTATATTTGGTCAAAAGTGTCCTTAGAATTTTCTCGAGGGCCAGATTAATGCTTTGCGAACCGCGCGACCCTCCGGTGACAAAAATTACAGGTGGGTCCGCCGGTTTTTCGGCCGGCTTAACCATTCTTATATCTTTCATTACAGGGTTCCCCGTAATTTCACACTTGGAGCCTGGAAAATATTTTTTACTTTCACTCCTGGCCAGAGTAATTCTGGCGGCAAACCTTGCGGAAGCCAAATTTGCCCGTCCAGCGGCTGAGGTTTGTTCATGAATAATAACCGGAATTCCCAAAAGCTTGGCATTAAATACAACGGGAAAAGAAGCAAATCCACCAAACGAAAGTACCGCCTTTGGTTTGATCTTCACTAGATAATAGAGAGACTGAACAAATCCTATCGGAATTTTCAAATACGACGGGATAGTCCACACGGTAAACCTTCGCTGAAGCCTGCCCGTGATCAATGGCAAAAATTTCACGCCAAGCCGCGGCAAGACTTCGGATTCCAGAGTTACAACTTTTTTTCCCTCAATCGCATTTTTTACCCCGATCCAGTAGAGTCTCCAATCTCTATTCTGCGATTTTATTTCCTCAACAACTGCAACTGCGGTTGTTGCGGCATGTCCGCCGGTAAGAACCAATCTATTTTTGCTCATGAGTCGTAAACTTCGATATATTTAGTAGTATACCGCAAGCGGAAAGTATCATCACCAAACTGCTTCCACCGTAGGAAAAAAACGGCAGGGGAATTCCGGTTAAAGGAACCAGTGAAACCATCGAGCCAATATTTAAAAATGCCTGTCCGCCAATCCATGCCGAAATTCCGACAGCAAGGACTGAAGAGAATTTATCCGGCGCGTTTTTGGCAATTCGGAGTCCCCTAATCACAAAAAAAATAAAAAGGAATATAATAACCGAGGCACCTACCAAGCCCAACTCCTCGGCAATTACGGCAAAAATAGAGTCTGTTGAGGCTTCAGGTAAAAATGAATATTTTTGGCGTGATGCGCCAAAACCAACTCCAAAAATCCCTCCCGAACCAAGCGCCAAAAGAACCTGTCTAATATGATAAGACTTGCCCAGAGGGTCAGTTGTACTTTCCAAAAATGTCGATAATCTGGCGCGTCTGTAGGGAGAGGCTATAATTAACAAAAATGTGGCCAAACCACCGGCCGCTGCTGCCCCTATGACATAAAGAAGGCCTACATCCGCCACAAAAATCTGGGAAAATCCTATAACCAGGACTACAAGTGTTGTTCCTAAATCTGGCTGAAGCATGATAAGTCCGGCGATTAGCACTAGTGGAATAAAATACGCAAGCGGGGATTTTTTACTTGCGG
Organism: Candidatus Woesebacteria bacterium; assembly: GCA_003484955.1. Classification (GTDB taxonomy): domain Bacteria; phylum Patescibacteriota; class Microgenomatia; order UBA8517; family UBA8517; genus UBA8517. The sequence goes on along the minus strand of DMZH01000002.1, from coordinate 141,723 downwards.
CAACTTTGGCAAGATATATTGCAACCGTAAATTTTACAAGTTCCGAAGGCTGAAAGTTAACGGGGCCAAAACTGATCCAGCGCCTGGCTCCAAGCGCCGAAATGCCAAAGCGCTGCAACAAAACCAGAACAAGAAGTATTAAAGAAAGAAAGAAAAGTGGTGTTCCTATTTTTTCCCAAAAAGTATATTTTATTCTCGAAACAACAAAAAAAGCCACTATCCCGATACCGGCTGAGAGAATTTGCTGCTTCAACAAATAAAATTTATCTCCGTAGTTGCTTAAGGATTGCGGAGCCGAAACATCGGCAACCGCAATTATTCCCAGAACAACGAATGCTATGACAAGAAAAAATAATTTATTGTCAAAAGACTTGTTTTGCTTTGAAAGTGTCAGTTTTCTATTTCTCACTTAAGATAAACTTACATTGTCGCCAGCCAGAGTCCGAACACTCCCAAAAGAAGGCCCAGAATCCATGCACGTATAACAATTTTGGGCTCTTTCCAGCCTCTTGCCAGAAAAGTGTGGTGAATCGGAGCCAAAGGAAAGATGGGTCTTTTCAAATATTTCCAACCCAAAATTTGAATAAGAGAAGTGGTGGCTTCAATAACAAAAATTCCTCCGACAACAACAAGCGCCAAGATTTTTCCGGTAATAAGACCTATTACCGCCAGCATTGCCCCGAAAGAAAGGGCTCCGGCATCCCCCAGAAAAATCCTTGCCGGCCAAACATTAAAGTACAAAAACGCGAATAGAGCACCCGCCCAGAGTGAAATAAAGAAGAGAAGTGGAGTATCCAGATTTCCGATCGCAATTATTTCAAAAACGCCAAGGCAGATTAGCAAAAGCCCAGTGGAAAGTCCGTCGAGCCCATCGGTAATATTAAAAGCATTCGAAAACGCGACGATAACAAAAGCCGAGAACGGTATATACCATATGCCCAAATCCCAAACCGTATCAAAACCGGGAATGTTGACTATATGAACTCCTAAATATTTATATATGAAAAACCCCAAAAGAAGGCCCAGAACCCACTGTAAAATGAATTTTTGTCTGCGTCTGAGGCCAAACCAAAGTCCTAAAACGCCTTTTGTGGGCTTGCTGAAAACTTTCAAAAGATCATCGGACAATCCAAGAAGCCCAAAAGAAATAAAGGCAAAAAATATTACAAAAAGCTCCGCTCTCAGCGAAAACGAACTTCTGACAAAAAGTCCTAAAAATGATGCCAGCGGGAAAGAAATCGCAAAAAGTATTGTAACTACAGCAATAATCAAAATTCCACCCCCTACAGGAGTTCCTTCTTTAATATCGTGAAGTTTATCAAAAAGAGGCACTTTACCGTGTTCCGGGGCCTCTTTCCTTCTTGTAAGCTTCAACCTATAAAGCAAATTAATAAAGGGGACTATCAATACACCGCAGATAAGAAAGGAGAAAATTATAAGCCCCAAATTTAGAGTTAAATAGTTTGTCATACGGATCAGTTAGATTATAACAGCATTCATTTTAAGGCATCAACAAGTTTGTCAAGATGAATGGAGCGTGAACCCTTTACAAAAAGGGCGGAATCTTTGTCCAAAATTGGCTTAACAATCTCCAAAGCCTCAAGATAATCTGCCACTAAAAAGCAATTTTTATTTCCCCACTCACGGGAGGCTTCGTCTACCATAAATCTTGCGGCATTACCGACTCCGATAATGCAGTCAAATTTCATTTTTCCGACTTTTTTGCCAAGTTCTCTGTGGGCGCTTTCCTCAAATTTACCCAGCTCAAGCATGTCTCCAATTACAGCTATTTTCTTTTTACCCTTGGAAACTACCTCAAAAGTATCCAGGGATTCGTTCGCCGCTTTAGGATTACTGTTATAGCTGTCATCAAATATAATCCCATACAGCTTACTTCTAAAAATGTTGAGCCTGTGGGTCGGTGGCTTAAAAAGTTCCATTCCCCGGACAATTTGATTAAGGCCCACACCGAGACTGTCTGCGGCGGCGGCAGAAGCCAGGGCGTTGCTCACAAACTGGCTTCCCAAGGCTTTCATATGAACAGTTTTTATACTCTGATTAATTACTAGGGTAAAATTAGTACTCAAATCAGGATTCAACCTGATATTTTTTGCATAAATATTGGCGGTGTTACCAAAAAATGCGACTTTACATATCCATCCATTCCCCAGTGAGCATACCAGTTTGTCTTCTTTGTTAAGTATGGCTGTTCCGCCCGTGGATAACCCTTTAATCAACTTTCCTTTTTCACAAGCAACACCTTTTTCGTCCCCTAAAAATTGGGTATGGGTAACAGCGATGTTGGTTATAATTCCGATATCGGGCTTCGCAAGCCAGAGATAATAATCCATTTCGTTTACATATTCCACTGACATTTCGAGGATTAAATATTTTGTGTCCGGAGTTGCTCTGAGAATCGTGTTGGGAATATTGTAAACAGGGTCTACCCCCTCTGCCGACCAGACAGTTTTACCGATTCTACTGAGAATTGACGCTAAAATTTCGGTAGTGGTGGTCTTGCCGGTACTCCCTGTAATGCCAATTACTTTAAGATTCGTATGTTTTTGCAAATACTTCAAGTAGGTTCTGGCAAGTCTCCTTTTAATCGGATGTGTCAGCCATTGGGAGACAAAATTATGCCTGGCAAATATATCTTCCGGAGGAAGCTTTGGGGTCACCCACCATTTGAGGATGGTGTTAATTTTTTTCGATTGCATCTTTAATCATTTTACATCAGCAAGACTGATGATTCTACGACTTGACTAAGTCGATGATCATATCAAGCAGACGGGGATATGAAATACCCGCCGCTTTTGCCGCCTTGGGAAAAAGAGACATCGGCGTAAGTCCCGGTATTGTATTGACTTCCAAAACAACAGGGGTTCTGCCGTCCTTTAAAATAAAATCAACTCTTCCAAAGCCACGGCATCCGACAATTCTATAAACTTCCAACGCGATTTTCTGGATTTTTTCCGTAAGGGTTTTCGAAATTCTAGCCGGAACTATTTCTTCCGAACCGCTTTCGGCATATTTTGATTCATAATCAAAAAAACTCCCTTTCAGGGGTTTTATTTCCACGACCGGAAGTGCTATCGGTTTATCGTTTCCCGTAACGGCACAGGTAAACTCTCTTCCTTTTATATATTTATCCACTAAAATTCTGTTGTCATACTCAAACGCCAGGTTCATGGATTTTTTAAGCTCATTTAAATTTTTTGCCGGCGAAACACCTATCGAGGAACCTCCCTCGACCGGTTTCACAAAGTAAGGCGGAGCACCCAATGTTTTATAAACACTTTGATATTTTTCACCCTTCTTCAAAAACACATATTCGGGGATGGGTACTTTATGAAAATTCATCAACTCTCGGAAAATTTCCTTATCCATTCCAATGGCGGACGCAAGCACGCCCGAACCAACGTATGGAATACCTATTACTTCAAGGAAACCTTGAATTTTTCCATCCTCTCCGTATTTTCCGTGAAGGGCTATAAAGGCGATATCCGGATTAATTTTGACAATTTTATTTAGTCCTTTTCCGTCTTTCGAAATTACCAGAGGATAAACCATATATTTCTTCTTGTCTAAGTTTTTTATAACTTCTTTGCCGGACACTATCGATACCTCATGTTCCGATGACTTGCCGCCCATTAGTACCGCTACTTTTAGTTTTTTGTTCATTTTGTCAGCCTGGCGATTTTTAGATCATTTTTTATCTTTTTCCCTAGAAACATTTCCGCAACCTTTGTGAATCTATCTGTGAGGTCCGTAACATAGAAGTCGGCAGTTCCCTTCTTTTTTTGCCTGTTTAATAAATTATTTTTCTTTAAAAAATCAAAAACTTCTTTTGCGACAGATTTTCCGGGATTGATCAAGGTAACACCCTTACCCATTGTTTCACTAATAATATTTTTAATGATAGGGTAATGGGTGCAGCCCATAATCAAGGTGCCTACTTTTTGTTTTTTAAGCTCCGACAGGTACCCTTTTGCAACCAGCTTTAGCGCTTTACTCCCTATCTCCCCTTCCTCAATAAACGGGACAAAGAGGGGACACGCCTTTTCAATAACTTTTGTTCGGGACAAATTTTTGGAAATATTTTTAGCGTAAGCATGACTCCCTACTGTTCCGTATGTCCCGATAACCCCAATAGAACGGGTACCTCGCGAAGCCTCATTGGAAGCCGAGCTTATCACTTCAAATATCGGAATTTTTGGAAAAGTACTTTTCAGGAAGTCCGCCGCAACCGCCGAAGATGTGTTGCAGGCAATCACCACCGCTTTGACATTCTCTCCTATTAAAAATCTGGTATTTTCTTCAGAAAAGCGTTTAATTGTTTCTACTCCGCGCGGGCCGTAAGGAACCCTGGCGGTATCGCCCAAATATACCAGGTTCTCATGCGGTAAAATTTTAGTCAGTTCTTTGACTACCGTTAAACCTCCAAGACCCGAGTCAAAAACCCCGACAGGCTTATCTTGCTCCCTAAGCATAAAGGTATTATATGACAATTATGCCCGATAGCCTAAAAGCGCTGATTTAACCAAACCACAGACCGTACCTTGCTCCTTTTCGGTCATTTGAATTCCAAGTGGCAAATAAATTATTTTTTGTTTCCTGGACCAGCCCGAATCATTCAACTCAAACCTGACAAGAAGGTCGTTTGTTCTTAAAAACTTTAAAATCCAGCCGGCATATTCTTTGTCTAAAATTACTGGGTAGGCACGCAGGCTGGCACGGTCTTCACCAGAAAGACTTATTTTTACGGGTAGAAATTTGCCCAATTCTTTTTCGTAATAAATGGCTTGGTGTTTCCTAATATCCCGGATTTCCCCGGTATTTATTCTGGAGCTTAAAAAGTTTGCCGGGAAAGGTCCCCGCGCAGGCAGCATTGAGTCCCCTATCAGGGAGTATCCCCTTAGCATCAACCTTTCCGCAATTCGACCAAATCTTAACGACCAACCTAAAACCATTAAAGCCCAAAGCAGATTAACCCTGATCGAATAAAAAAACGACTGGTAAAAAGGGGGTGCCGAAAAGTCCAAATCTTCAACTCTTCCATAAATATTTGACCCCTGCAGGGGAACTACTTTCCTTAGACTATCGATAATAAAATGGTCTTTTTTAAAAATTTTAATTTCTTCCGGATCAACAATTCTATGAACAGAGTCCTCTATCAGGATTGAGCTTCCAGTGATTTTTTTAAGCCACTTTAGGTCATCCATCAGATTGCTTTTTATCCCGACAGGGTGAAATATTACGATCACACTTGGCTTAACCCGGTCGATTTTCGATTTAAAAGATTTTTTGTCTGCTGTCAGGTTGGTATTGATTTTGTAGTAAACCGGCTTGCAGCCATGCAATCTGATGTTACTCTCAACGTCACCGCAAAAAAAATCGGGAAGTAAAACATATGATCCTTTAGGTACTTTTTTCTTGAGTAGGATATCCCAGAAAGCGTCCTCCCAGGAAAGATAGAACAAACGTTTAACATTTTCGGCAAGTTTATTCTTTTTAAATTTAAAATACCGGAAACTTAAGATTGGCTGCGTTGATATCATGACTGGAGATTATACAGGTAGGTCTCTGAGTTTAAAAACTGACTTCTTAAATTGGTTTCCCCTGTCTTTATAGTCTTTGAACATATCAAAACTGGCCGCTGCCGGTGACAGGATTACAATGCCGCCCCTAGGGGTTATCTCGAAAGCTTTTTTGACGATTTCCTCCATCGATGAGTGCCCCATGTTGATTACACTGCCTTGAAAGGCGTAACCCTTCAAGATATCGGTAATTTTATTTCCGACGTCGCCAATCAAAATAAGATTTTTGATGTTTTCCTTTTTTTCTATCTCGCGCATTAATTCCTGATAGTCCAGGCCTTTATCGCTTCCGCCAAGAATCAGAGTTTCGGGATCAGTAAACGAGTTCATTGCCGCAATCGTCGGCTGGGGGCCGGTTGCAAAAGAATCGTTGTAAAAGGCTATGCCTTCTATCGTGTCAACCAACTCAAGTCTGTGCTCCAACCCCTTAAAAGACCTCACGGTTTCCAGAATTGTCCCCTCGTTAATGCCGACAATTTTTGCGGCAGCAACGGCAGCGGCAATGTTTTCCAAATTATGCTCACCACGAAGAAGTAAATTCTCTTTGTATTTCTGTTCAAGCTTGGTCTTTGAGAAAAAAACTGTTTTTCCTTTTGCGGCTTCTACAAAACTTTTTGGTGTTTCATATTCCTCGTTTAATATTGCAAAATCGTCGGGACTTTGGTAACTCAGGATATTTTTCTTGGCCTCTACATATTCTTCTTTACTCTTATGCCAATCCATATGATCAAGGGTGATATTTAAGACTACCGCAATATGCGGACTTTTGGTTAAGTCGATTAACTGAAAAGAAGAAAGCTCCATTATTACGAAACTGTTTTTTGTGAGTTTTGAAAGAAGTTCCAAATAAGGTTTCCCGATATTCCCTACCAGATAAACGTCTTTTCCGGCATTCTTAAGAATTTCATAAATTAAAGTTGAGGTTGTTCCTTTTCCCTTTGTTCCGGTCACGCCGATAATATTTCCCGGACAGTTATCAAAAAATATTTTTAAAGAGGATGTTATTTTAACCCCGTTTTCTTCTGCTTTTACAATTTCGGGCAGATATCTGTAAACACCCGGAGAACGAACAATAATATTAAAGTCATTCAGATTTTTAAGATAATTTTCGTCAAATTTCTTATCTAAAACAGTAACTTCGTCTCCAAGATTCTTGAAATACTTTTCTGCATCCTGACCTTCAAGACCATATCCCAAAATCGCAATTTTATTATTCATAAATTATGGTGCATTAATGCGCTGTAGTTAAAAATTGATCAACTGAACTTCCCTCTCAAGCTTAACTCCGAATTTCTCAGAAACATCCTTTATTATCATCTCCGAAAGTTTATAGACATCCTCGGCAGATGCATATCCGCTTTTGTTTATCAAAATAAGAGCGTGTTTGGGCGAAACCGCAACCCCGTCTTCGCTTTTTCCTTTCCATCCGGCTCTTTCTATCATCCAGGCAGCGGAAACTTTATACATATTTTTAAACGGAAAGATTTTTGCATCGGCAAACTCTTTTTCAATCCTGACTTTCTCATCGACATCTATCACGGGATTTTTAAAAAACGATCCAGCATTGCCGACTTCTTTCGGATCCTCCAGTTTTTCCTTTCTGGTTTTCAAAACCGCTTTCCTAACCTCTTGCAGTGTTGCTCCCTCGCCGACAGAATTTTTCAACGACTCATAGCTTGTGTTTGGTTTCCCGTCTTTACTCAACTTGAAAGTTACACTGATAATCAGATATTTCTGCCAGTTTTCTTTATCCTTAAAAACACTTTCCCTGTAGCCGAATTTACAGTCCTCTTTGGTAAAAGTTTTATGCTCTTCATTTTGAATATCATAGGCCTCAAGCTTATAAAAAGTATCTGCCACTTCCTGTCCGTAAGCACCCATATTTTGAATCGGAGCTGCCCCTGCTGTCCCGGGAACCCCCGAAAGGCATTCCAATCCTTGAAGATTTCTTTTTACGGTTTCTTCAACCAATTTATCCCAATTGAGTCCCGCCCCCGCTGTTACAAAAACCTCAGAATCTTGAACTTCGAATTTTAAACCATCGCCTGTATATTTAATTACCAGCCCCTCATACTTCCTGTCGCTGGCCAAAAAATCGCTTCCGTCACCAACTATAAAAATCGGCAGGTTGTTGGTTTTTGCAAACCGGATCATCTCTCTTATCTCACCCTCGCTTTTTACTTCAACATAATATTTTATCTTCCCTCCGATGCGGAAAGTCGTTAAATCTTTAAATTTTTTGTCTTCAATTATTTTCATAGAACTAATTATATCAACTCGGCAATCTCCCTGGCCCATAAATAACTTTTTCCTGCTCCCATTACCAAAATAATATCTCCCGATTTAACTTCTTCCAATAACATTTTCTTAATTTTTTCAAAAGAATTAATCCCAATCGCGTTTTTGTTGCCGGTGGCACGGGCAACATCTTCCGGAGTTATCCCAAAAGTTTCACTGTCACGAGCTTTAAAAATCGGTCCAACTATAATTTTATCCGCCGCATTAAAAACTCCATCATATTTCGGAAGAAGCGCATGAGTCCTCGCAAAACCGTGCGGTTCATCAATTACCCAAATTTTTGATTCGGGAAATTCTTTTCTTAAACCTTCAATCGTTGTTTTTATGGCGGTCGGATGGTGAGCATAATCATCAAAAATCTTTACGCCACCACGACCCGCAATAAGCTCCATTCTCCTCCCGATTCCGGAAAAACTCTCCAAAGATTTAACAATGGTCTCTTCGGCTATTCCCAACTTTTTACCCAAAACATAAACCAGGTTTGCATTCTTCTGATTGTGTTCTCCAAAAATCTTTAAATGAAACTTTTTCCCAGAATTATCTTTTTCCATAATTAAAATTTTCTCTCCTTTAAGATTGTTCACAAATTTTCTGAAAGCTTCCCGTACTTCCTCTTCGTTTTTGAAAAAATCGGGATGGTCAAACTCAATATTGTTAATAATAATTATGTCGGGATGATAGTTTAGGAAATTATTATTAAATTCGTCTGCCTCGATTACAAAATATTCTCCTTTGCCAAACCTTGCATTTGCCTCCCATTCTGGTATTTTTGCGCCGACAACAACTGAAGGGTCCAAACCTGCATCAACTAAAAGCTTACCTACCATTGCTGTTGTTGTAGACTTGCCGTGGGTGCCCGCAATGCAAATTACTTTCTTGCCCTCGGTCAAATATTTTCCGAGAAACTCCTGCCAGGTCATTACGATTTTTCTTTTCTCCGCCTCGATAAGCTCCGGATTTTCTTTGTTTTGATAATAAATTGCAGGCGAAACTATAAGAAAGTCTATTCCTTCCAGGTGGCTTGGATCATGTCCTTTAAAAAAATTCTTAGCGTAGGCGGTCTGCTCCTCCAGATCACAGCCCGTAACCTCATAGCCCATTTTGGAGGCGAGGAGGGCAACGGCAGATATTCCACTCCCGCCGATTCCCATCATGTGGATCTTCTTTAATTTATTCATTGAAAGTCCCCAATCTTTCTTCCATTTTTATCCTGGCTTTTTCCAATTCCTCAGGAGTATTTATTCCCTGCCATTCACTGTCATCCGGCAAAGTATAGGTTGCCATCCTCATTCCCTGATCAATCGCCATCTTAATTAAATCTACCAGATAATATTCGCCCTGCTTGCTCTTTTTGACATTATCGATATTTTTGGCAAACCAGTCTTTATCGAAAACATAAAGGCCGTCATTAACCTCTTTAATATTTTTTTCCTCGGGTGTGGCATCTCTTTCTTCAACGATTTTTGTAATAAGACCGTTTTTACCCCTGATAACCCTACCAAGCCCGGTTGGGTTGTTTTTCATAAGTGAAACAAATGTCAGCGCCCTTTGCCTCTCAACATGAATCTTAATAATTTGCCTGATTGTTTCCGGCTTGTAAAAGGCACTGTCATCTCCGTTTATAACAATCAGTATCTTTGAGGAAGGAGGTACTTTTACAAAACCTGCCCTGGCCGCATCCGCAGTTCCTCCCTTGGGATTTTTCTGTATAGCAAGCTCAATGGCACCTTTAATGTACTTTGCCACCTGATTCCTTTTAAAAGAAATAACTGCAGTAATGCTTCCTACTCCTGCGGATCTTAAATTTTCCAATGTGTAGGCAATCATCGGCCGTCCACAAATTTTGTGAATAACTTTAGGCAGAGTTGATTTCATTCTCGTCCCTTTTCCAGCAGCCAGAATCACGGCAGATATGTCCTTACTTCTGCCCAGAAAGTTTTCAACTATTTCCTTGTCGCTCCAAGGGTGTTCGTAAACCCCATATGCCATGCTTTTTTCATGGCCTTTTCCTAAAATTGCAACCGTATCTCCTTTTTTGCAAAGAGAGAGGGCATAGGCAATTGCTTCACCACGCTCCGCAATTTTGAAAAAAGTTTTATCTTCTTTGGCGTTTGCACTTCTCGCCCCTTCCGACATTTTTGACAAGATGTCAAAGACATTCTCGCTTCTCGGATCCTCTGCGGTAAAAACTGAAATGTCGCTTAACTTTGCTGAAATTTTGCCCATTTTAAATCTTTTTCTTGGATCTCTTTCCCCCGCACACCCGAATAAGGAAATAAGTTTTCCCCGAGTAGTCCCGCGAAGATGGGTCAATACCGCCTCAAGCGAATCTGGAGTATGCGCAAAATCTATAATAATGTTTGCGCCTATATCGTTTTTTATTTCGGCAAGTCTTCCTTCCGGCAGTCTAAAATCTTTAAGCACTTTTAGGGCACTATTCCTTGAAATACCAAATTTTTCAACCGCTGAGATAGCCACCTCGACGTTCAAATTATTGTATTTTCCCGGCAATACATTTATGGAAGTGTCTTTGGGAGAAATAACTTTCCATTTACAGGAATTTATAAATGACTTTTTTACCTTTTTATACTCTTTGAAGGTCCTGTGATAATCCAAGTGCTCCGGCGCTATATTGGTCAGCACTCCAACGTCAAAGTGAATCCCGGCGATTCTTTTTTGGTCAATCCCATGAGAGCTGACTTCGACAACTGCATATTCGTCCCCATCATCGACAAATTTCTTTAGGAATTTATGCAAAGAAATTACATCAGGACTTGTAACATGAAGGCCGGGCACCGAAATTGAGGACAAAATTCCAACTCTTTTTCCAAGGGAATTTAAAATGTGATGAATAATGTGTGCAGTCGTGGTTTTTCCTTTTGTTCCGGTAATCCCGATCATTTTAAGTTTTTCGGAAGGGCGGCCAAACCAAACGGACGCAAGTTGTCCCAGGGCTTCGCGGCTGTCTTTAACTTTAAGATAATTCCCGATTTTGATATCCTTTTCGCCCACTACCAGGGAAGCGCCGTTTTTGAAAGCGTCTTTAATATAGTCGTGACCGTCACTTCCAACACCTCTGACGGCAACAAAAATATGGCCTTTTTCAACCTTTCTCGAGTCGTCGGTCAAACCTTTGTAACTGGAAAGCTTTCCGATTAATTCCCCAAGATTTTTGATCATCTGTGGTATATTATATCAGCAATCGAGCCCGACTCCAATTGAGGCAAGGGCAAGATTATAACAATGAGAGAACCCAAAAGAGTTTATCTTATCGATTTTGACAACACCCTTTTTGATACCGATGCCCTAAAAAGATCCATCTCCGAAAATTTCAAAAAAAGATTTGGCGATAAAAACTTATCCCTATTTTGGAAAACTTACGCCGAATCGGTTAAAGCTTTGAAATATGTTGATATTAAAGAAATTTCCAAAGATTTACACAAAAAATTCGGGGATGGTTCGGCAAAGGATTTTGAGGACTTGTTTTTCAAAGCGGAGTTTAAAAAATTCGTTTTCAAGCACTCGGACAAACTAATAAAAATATTGAAGGGTGGCGGAAAAGTAACCCTCTACTCCTTGGGTGATGCCCATTACCAACCTACTAAAATAAATGGAAGCGGAATTGAAAAATTAATAGGCAAAGACAATATCGTAATTCTGAAAAATAAAAAAACCGCACTCGGGGGTACAATTCTGAAATTCAAAGCGTCCGGCTATAACCAAATAATAATGGTGGATGATAGAGCCCATTTTCTGGAAAAAGCTAAAAGAGTTGACCCTGGATGTATCACTGTCTGGTTCAGGTTTGGAAAATATAAGAATATTCTGCCAAAGGATAAAATATCGATTGATTATGAAACGGATTCTTCCGAAAATCTTATTCATTATCTGAAAAATTTCGTAGGCATCTTGTCTCAAAGGAATATAAAAGAAAATATTTCTATATTAAGAGAAATTTCCAAGCCCCAAATTGAACAATTAATTCACTCAACCGGCAAAGACAACTTGATCAAAAAATTTACACATGACAGGGAGCGTTTCAGTTCATTCAAGGCCTTTATTTCCTGGAAAAAGCGTGGAAAAAAAATTTATGTAATGGTCGGGCGTAGAAATAAACTCCTCGGAATAATTTGGTTTAGCAGCAAAACCGCACCCGTCAGAGTTTCCAAACTTTTAAAGACATCTAACTGTGGCTACACTTTTGCAATAAGAAATTATCCTCCGGCCCGCAGCAAAGGACTTTCATCAAAATTTATGTATATTGTCTTTAAAGATTTTAGGGTATCCAATGAAAAAGGGGTCTGGCTTAGCACGGCGAAAGACAACGTCCATGCGAACAAACTTTATACAAACTACGGATTTAAGAAAATTGCAGACTTGAAAGAAAACCGGATTATTTACACTTTTAGAGGTTAACCTCTTTTTCGAAAAACTATATTACCCTCGGCGTTACCTTCATTGCTGTAAACGTTGGAGGAGCAGCCTTAGAACTTCCAATATACTCGGGGAACCCTGGAGCGGCTACGGCGTTAACCAGAATTTCTTCATCGCCCTGGGCAATCAAAAGCGAATAATGCACACCGTATCCTGCGCTGGGTTCCGGATAGACCAAAACTTCTGTTTTAGCTTCAGGAAATTTGCCTTTTACTTCTTTCCCTATTTTTGACGTAGAATTACGGCAATTGTTTAGATCCGTCAAAGAATCGTCCTTCTGAAGGAGGCTTCTAATAAACTCACCCATGTTTTCCGTAGACATAATATTAATTATAGCTTATAACTATAAACTATATAGTATATAGTGTATATGCAAGCTCTGCCCAGTTTTGGCAAGTTATTTAACTGTAACGGACTTTGCCAAATTTCTGGGTTTATCCGGATCAAGTCCTTTCTTTATTGTGAGGTAGTAGGCAAGAAGCTGAGCAACAATAACCTCGGGAATAATACTGGACTCCCCGGCATCGGAAACATGTATATAATAATCAAAAACCTCGCGAGGTTTATGAGAAATCCCGATAATATAGCCTCCTCTTGCCTTCATTTCCATAGCTCCGGCAAGATTTGATCCGTAAGTCTCATCGTTAGGGAGAAAACTGATACACGGAGTACCTTTTTCAATCAAAGCAAGCGGGCCATGCTTAAGTTCGCCCGCGGCAAGGCCTTCGGCATGGATGTATGAAATTTCCTTAATTTTAAGTGCTGTTTCAAGGCTTGCCGGATAAGAAAGCCCACGCCCGATTACATAGATATGTTTTTTGTCTACAATTCGCGATGTAAGTTCTTTAATTTTTCTTAGAGATTTGAGGGATAATATCTGATTAACCGACTTAACTGCTGCCATCAGTGATTTTTGACCTTCTTTTACTCCGCCGTTTAATGAATTGGCCAAAAGCACTAGGTGCGCAACCATGCCGGTAAAAGCCTTTGTTGACGCAACCGCCCTCTCCTGACCGGCTCCAATCAGCATTTTATAATCGGATAGCCTGTAAAGGGATGAACCGGGAACATTTACCAGACTCAGAATTTTTGCGCCCTTATCTTTGGCTTTTTTAACCGATTCCAGAATATCCATCGTTTCTCCGGACTGTGAAATTGCAATCACCAGACTATCTTTGTTTAAGAAATCCAAACTGTAGCCAAACTCGCTACCTATCGCAAAGTTTACATGCCGTTTTGCCAGTTTAGAAAACAAATACGAGCCCGCGAGACAGGCATATGAAGCTGTCCCACAGCCAACCAAATAAGTTCCCCGCGCGTCCTTGATTTTTTTTGCTATTTCTTCAGCCTGAGAAGCTCCGGATACGGCAATATCCGTAATAATTTGAGGCTGCTCAAAAATTTCTTTAAGCATATAAAACTTATATTTTCCCTTTTCACCTTGTTCAATTTTCCAATCCAGCCTTTTTCTTTTAGGGGTAATCTCTTTGGCGGTTTTTACATTCAAAATAGTAACTTTGCCGGGGGCAAGAACGGCCATTTCATTATCTTCAAGGAAATAAACATCTCTCGTATAGGGAAGAAGTGCCGACGCGTCGCTTGCCAAAAAATTTTCATTCTTACCAAACCCGATTACCAGAGGGGATCCGTTCCTGGCGGCTACCAGTAAATTTTCCTTAGCACTGACAGCTATCACGGCATTAAGCCCATCCATGCGGTTAAATGCCGCCCTTACCGCCTCGGCAAAAGGCTTGTCTTTACTAAAATCCTCAAGGAGGTGTGTCAGAGTTTCCGTATCCGTTTCGGAAACAAATTTATGACCCTTCCTCAATAGCCCTTTTTTTATCTCCTCATAATTTTCAAAAATCCCATTATGGATGACGGCAATGGTACCGCTGCAATCAAGATGCGGGTGTGCGTTTGCGTCCGTCACGCCGCCGTGGGTTGCCCAGCGTGTATGGCCGAATGAAAGACTGCCTCCCGGCAAATCGCTGACGTTGGCGTTTCCGATTTTACCAACTTTCTTCTTTATGGCTATCGTGTTTTTACTTTCCTCGGGGATTACCCCAACTCCCCAACTGTCGTATCCGCGGTATTCAAGACTTTTCAAACCACTAAAAACCAGTTTCTGTCCGTCATTTCTATTACCAACATATCCAAATATTCCGCACATATTTTTTAAAAACTATTCAAAATTGCCGCACGAAGTTTATCCGGATCATGGCGTATCATACTTCTGTTGAGAGCATCCCCTTTTTCTTTCTTTGGAATTTTATCGGAAAGGAGGTCTGTTCTGATTATTTTAACTCCATTACCAAAAATTTTAGTCTTTAAATCATCTTTTACAGGAAATGTGTTTTCAAGCGCATAAGCTTTAAGAGCGGGCTTTGGAAAATTATTGTTGTTGTTAACCAAGACTTTTTTCACCAGACCAAGCGGCATATATTTTTTCAGGTCGGCAAAAAAATCCGATAACGCATATCCCGGAGTTTCGCTGCGTGAATTCATTAAATTGGCTATAAACAAAATTTCTCCTTTGGATTTTTTTAAAGCATTTACGACATCGTCAACCACCAGGTTAGCAATTGTATTGGTATAAAAATCTCCCGGTCCGATAATTATGATGTCTGCTTCCAAAATTGCCTTTTTTGCCTTGGAATTTAACTTCACAGCCGGTAAAATCTTCAGATTCTTAATTCTGACTCCTGCACTTCTGGATATATCTATATTGTGTTCGCCGACGGCCTCGGAACCGTCTTCATATTTAGCCATTAATCTGGCATTGTCATAGCTAATCGGAATAATATCCCCTTTTACCTGTAAAAGTCTGCAGGTTTCTTCTATCCCTTTTTTTTGCGAACCCATTATGTCAGCCATTGCAGCCATGAATAGATTCCCAAATGTCATCCCGTCCAAACCCTCTCCTCCTTTGCTGTAGCGGTATGTAAACAATTTTCTCAAAACGGTTTTGTTTTCAGACAGGGCAACTATTGCCTGTCTGATGCCTGAGGTCGGAAGTAGACCGAATTCGTCGCGGATTATTCGGTTTGAACCTCCATCATCCACCATTGTCATCAACATTGTAATGTGAACAGGAGCGCGGCTTAATCCCGAAGCAACAACGTACGAACCCGTCCCTCCTCCAATAATGACAATATTGGGAATTTTACTCATTCTTTTCAAAAATCTCCGCTCCTAGCGAACGAAGTCTTTGTCCAATATTTTCATACCCCCTGGCAACAACCTCTACATTTTCTATTTCACTTCTGCCCGAAGCCGCAAGAGCGGCTAAAATTACCGAAATACCGGCTCTTATGTCTTTACAAAAAAGCCTGTCACTCATAAGTGGCGTCGGGCCGCTGACTATAACCCTATGGGGGTCAGCGATAAATATTTTCGCACCCATCGAAATAAGATCGTCCACAAAAAACATTCTCCATTCATACATCCAGTCGTGGCAGACAACAGTGCCTTTAGTCTGCGTTGCAAGAACAATGAAAGGGCTCATTAAATCAGTCGGAAAACCTGGCCAGGGCCTTGTCTGAAACTTTCCACGAGTAGAAACCAGTTTGGAAGGCAGTACCGTAAGGGAATTTTCTCCGGGTTTATAATTCACACCCATATAGCCCAAGTAATTTAACATCATGGGGTACTGCCTGAAGTCGAAGTCTTCTATTTCTATTTTTCCGCCGGTTATGGCTGCCGCTATTGCAAAAGTGCCGCCCTCAATATGATCCGGACAGACTCTGTGCTCAACTCCGTGCAGTTTTCCCCCTCTGATTTTTAAGACATTGGATCCTATTCCGGAAATGTCCGCACCCATTTTGGAAAGCATTTTTGCCAAATCCAGAACATGCGGTTCTGTTGCGGCATCGTCGATAGTTATACCGTCAGGCATGGAGGATGCCATTATAAGTCCCATTTCAGTAGCCGTAACGGACGGCTCATCCAAAAAAATGTCAGGGGACACTTTTTTCTTCCAGTTCAAAAAATATCTCCCGTCAGTGCGCTTAATTTCCACTCCCATCTTTTGCATCATGGCAAAATGGGTATCAAGAAGTCTTTCCCCGATCTGGTCTCCCCCGGGAGGAGTTACAACTGCCTTCCCAAACCGAACCAAAAGAGGCGCAGCTAAAACGACGGAGGCTCTAAATTTCGCGGACAAATCAGGATCCGGATCAAAAGAATCTAACCCTTGAGGATCAATTGTCACTTCATGGTCGCGTTTTGTAACCTTAACCCCAAGCTTTGAAACAAGGTCAAGCATTACGGAAACATCGGAAATTTCAGGCACATTAGTTAAGGTCGTGGGGGAATCGGCAAGAAGTGCGGCGGGAATTAACTTCAAAGCCGAGTTTTTATTACCGGAAAGCTTAATTTTTCCCTCAAGCTTGTTGCCGCCGACTATTATAAATTTCGACATAACAATAAAAGTATTGTATCACCCCTCAGGCTGAATCCCAAAATATGGGAAAAGATCTTTTGCGATTGCAAACCAAAGGGGAGCCGCGGTTTCCGCGGCCCAGGGCGAACTCTGTGGGGAGTTGAGCGTAACAAGCATTACAAATTTAGGATTGCCGGCAGGAGCAAAACCGACAAACGAATGAATTGTGTTTGTTGCGTCATAATGCCCCGCAACCGGAATTTGGGCCGTACCCGTTTTTCCGGCAACCTTAAAGCCCGGGATTTTAACCCATTTAGCCTCACCGCGCTCAGCCGCTTCAACCATCATCTGGGTAATTTCTTTCGCGGCTTGCTGTTTAATTATTCTGACAGGAGGATCTGCCTCTATTTTTTCCTCCCAACCGTCTCCGTTTACGGCAGTTACAACCCTCGGAGTGACAAGATAGCCGCCATTGGCTATGGCGGATACTGCCCTCACTATTTCAATTCCGGTAACGGCTACTCCCTGACCAAAACTGGCTGTTGCCAGGTCCACCACATTCCAGGTTCCTTTTTCTCTCAGTTTGGGTGCTACTTCACCCTGTAAATCTATGCCTGTTTTTTGTCCAATTCCGAATTTAACAAAATAATCATAAAGGGTATCTGTCCCCAGTTTTTGGCCAACGAAAGACATTCCGATGTTATCCGACTCCACTATTACATCTGTCATGGATATATCTGCCGTATATTTATCATTCCAGGTTTTAATAAAATACTTATCCAGCTTCAAGGGGCCGCTGCAAATATCACAAGGTGTATCCGGCTCCACCACGCCCGCATCCAGTCCGGCAGCCATTACCACAACTTTTAAGATCGATCCCGGTTCGAAAGTGTTGCTGATGACGGGGTTTTTAAAAAGAGAGTCATTGTATAAACCATAATCAGCAGGATCGAACGAAGGAAGGCTTGCCATTGCTAAAATTTTCCCGCTTTTAGGATCCATTATTGTAATACTGCCTCCGGCGGCTCCATATTTTTCAATTCCTTTTGCAAGCTCGTCTTCGACAACAATCTGGACTCTTTTGTCAATACTGGTCAAAAGGTCCACTCCCGAAATTGCTGAGATCTGTGTAGTGCCGCCAAGGAGTATTGGTGAACCCTTTGCATCTTTTTCGCCGCCCACAAAACCCGGTTTTCCGCTCAGAGGAAGGTTGTAATACCCCTCCAATCCGAAGTAGCCGATATCGGCTCCGTCATTATCCTTTCCCACAAACCCCAAAAGCTGGGCCGCGGAGGACGATTCGGGATAAAACGAAGCTTCCGCAGCGTCATACCCAATCCCTTCAATATCCAAAGCCTCAATGTTTATTTTGATGCTGTCATCTATTTTTTGCTTTAATGAAACCCAATTCGAATCTTTTTCCAAAAGGATTCGGAGTCTTTCTTTTTCGTTTGTAAGCGCATCAGTATCCCCTTCTTCATCCATCAAAAGCGGTGCAAGTTTGCCTGATACCTCCGGAGCTGAAAGGTTCAAAAGATGAGGGTTTACCCAAAGATTCCAGGAAGGAGCCCTTGCAACCCAAGGAGTCCCGTCTGAAGCCAGAATATTTCCACGGGGAGCAGTGGTCACTGTCGAGGTGCTATGCTGATTTCTTGCCTGATCCGCAAGCGTGCTGCCTTTAATAACCTGCCAATAGAAAAGTCTTGCCGTCAACGCCAGGAAAAGTATTATAAAAAGGACCGAAAGTAAGCGAATTTTTACAGGCATATCTATGGAAGTTTAGCCATAGCCTCCTGAGACTGAGAAACATATACCATCATGTTTGGTTTTATATAACCCATCTCACCGCTTTTTTCTTCCAAACCGTTTATGGAAAGTGAACGAACAAGAGTGCTTTCCATATTTCTTTTTTCCATGGAAAGTTCACCTTGTTTTTGCCTAAGGCTGGAAACTTCCACTCCCGAGGTTGCTGTTTCAACAGTCATAAAAACGGATGAAATTGCCAAAACCGCCCCTACGGCAAGTAACATGTATTTCTTCATTTTCCAAGCCGACGTTCCTTTGTCGTGACTGTTAAAATTTTTTCTTCTTATCATAATTTTTATTTTTGTAAAAACACTATTTTTCTAAAACCCGCATCTTTGCGCTCCTGGCTCTTCTATTAATTCCAATCTCATCAGCCTCAGCCATGATGGGTTTAAAAGTTATCTGTTTTGCCCCCACTTTTGTCATTTCTTTAAAAAAGTTCTTAACCAAAACGTCCTCCTTTGAATGAAAACTTATAACAACCAGCCTTCCGCCTTTTTCAATCAAGTCAAACGCCTTAGGTAAAACCTCTTCCAGATTGGTCAACTCGCTATTGACCGCAATCCTGACGGCTAAAAACGGCAAAGTTGCCTCATTTAATCCCGGCTTGCCAACTTTAAGTCCCTCGGAAATTTCCAAAAGGTCTCCGACCGTTTCTATGGGTTTATCCATTCTCGAATGCATAACCCGACCCGAAATCCATTTCGCCGCTCCAGGCTCCATTGTTGCCTCAAAAAGATCCCTCAGCTGATCCTCCCTCAAAACATTTAAAAGATCGGACCCCTTTACTCCCTGAGTTTCCGGATTCATTCTCATGTCTAATGGTGCCTCTGAATTACCAAATGAAAACCCTCTTTCGAGATCTTTCAAGTGTAAATTTGTTACACCAAGGTCAAAAAGAATTCCGGCAACAGGGTACCAGCCGTTTTCTTTGGCAATTCTGTCAATCTCGGTAAAGTTCCCTCCAACTAGCTTGAAATCCTTTTTATTAGCAGTTTTCAGCCTTCCTTCGGCTATTTCAAGCATTTTGGGGTCGATCTCTATTCCTAAAACCATTCCTCCCAAATTCAAGATTTCCAAAGTATGCCCCGCATTTCCGAGTGTTGCGTCAATATATTTACTACCTTTTTCAATGTGCAAGGCCTCTATAGCCTTTTTAACTAATACTGATTCGTGAAATTCATTTTTCATTTCTTTTTGCCAGATCTTCAATATAACTGGCTGCGTCTTTGGCCACTTCTTTTTCCCGCTCTTCCCAAATCTCTTTATTCCAAATTTCTACCCGATCGCCAACTCCCAAAAAGTAAACCTGATCTTTCAGATTTGCATAAGCCACCAGCCTGTCGGGTACTACTATCCGGCCCTGATCATCGGGAACAACTTCATAAGAAGACGCAAAAATGAAATGTTCGGTCTTTCTTATGGGCTCAATTATTGTTCTTTGATCCCCCGTAACCCTCCCTAAAAGTGTATTTAAAGAGCTTTTACCAACAAGAACCAGACATTCTTCGTACCACTGCGACAAAATCAATTCTTTTCCCAGATTTTCCCGAAAGACAGAAGGAATGGAGATTCTTTTCCCCGAAGTCACGCTCACCAAATATGTACCTAAAAACATTTCTTTTCATCTGGGCAGATGTGGTTAGAAACAGTAATTACCATTTCTCACCATTAACAACCATTTAATATTATTTTCACGGTGCTGTCAAGACCCGCTTCACGGAAGATCTTTATATGGTTATTACCGGAATATTTGAATGAAGATTACTGACCAAGTTCCCCTGTGTGGGCAAGACCATCTGAAGCAAAAACTCCATAGCCGTTCTGCCAAACAACTGGGGCTACGGAGGGTTCCTTATATGTTTTCATTGTTACAAAGTAAACATTTTTGGCAATTTTATCCAGGGTATACTTAAAAATCCCGTCAACAGAGGTTAGTTCCGTGACACCTGATTGGAGATGAAAATCCGTGGTCAGCTTTCCTATCATTTTTCCATTCCCGTCCCTGAAAGTAATAGTCATCGTGCCCTGCTCAACTCCCGCATCATACCTGAATTTTCCGGATGACTCCGAGCCCAAAAGGAGCATCCTTTCTATACTGGTATCTGTTAGTTTAACGGTCCCCGGCACGCCCTGTTGGCCTCCATCGCTGGTGCTATAGACCATCAGGTAGTCCATCGAGGCCGCTCCGGAAACGTTGATTTTTTCAACTTTAAAATTCAGCCAGTGTCCGTCGGATCCTGAAATTCCGGACTTGTTGGTTGGAGTAAGGCTAATGGCTGGCCACTCGGACTCGGAAAGAACGGGAACATTTGAGATGTCATCATTTTCGGAAGTATTTGAAGCTTTGTTTTTACCTTTGATAACAAATCCAACTACAAGAACCACTAAAACCAGGGCTCCGACAATTATCGGTAAAGTTTTTTTCATGCTGCTAACTTATTTTGAAAATATTCTGTCAAATTGTCAATGGCAATTCTTTCCTGCTTGGCGCTGTCCCTATCGCGTACGGTCACTGTAGCATCATTTAAGGACTCAAAATCAACCGTTACACACCACGGAGTCCCTATCTCATCCTGTGCAAAATAGCGCTTGCCGATGTTTCCCCTGTCGTCCCAAACAACGTTTAATTTTTGCTTAAGATTTTTGTATATTTCTTTGGCTTTAGCCAGAAGTTCAGGTTTATTGGCCAAAAGAGGGAAAACGGCAACTTTGTAGGGAGCAATTTTGGGATTGAGCTTAAGGTAAATTCTTTCTCCATCCTCACGGTATGCATCAATAAGGAAGAAAAGCATTGCCCGGTCCACCCCGCCCGAAGTTTCGATTACCCAAGGCGTGTACTCTTCTCCGGTCAGATTGTCTCTATAGGAAAGATTGTGATTGCCTAAATCAAAGTCTCCCCTGTGGTGGATTCCTTCAAACTCGCTCCAGCCGAAAGGTGCTTCATATTCCAAATCGGTGGCATATTTGGCATAGTGAGCCCTCTTTTCGGGTTCGTGATCGTGGAACCTTAATTTTTTAGGATCAATTCCCAAATCCTCATACCATCTTTTTCTCTTTTCTTTCCAGTATTCAAAGATTTTTTTACTGTCCTCCTCATCCGGCTTTACAAAATATTCAAGCTCCATCTGCTCAAACTCGCGGGAGCGGAAAGTTAAATTGCCCGGAGTAATTTCATTTCTGAAAGCCTTTCCTATTTGAGCGATTCCAAAAGGAATCCTGACTCGGGTAGAGTCAACTACATTCCTGAAATCAACAAAGGCTCCTTGTGTGATCTCTCCTCTGAGATATGATTTTTCTTTAGGCTCCGTGGTTCCGAGAAGGACTTCGGTCATTAAGTTAAAGGTTTTTGGCTCTGTCCAAATATCTTTTTTATCTTTGTGTGTTTTTTCGTGATCGGCAACGGCTTCCTCATTGTCCGCCCTGACTCTTTTGTGGCAAACCTTGCACTCGACAAGTGGGTCGGTAAAAGCTTTAAGGTGTCCGGATTTTTCCCAGACTGTGGGGTTCATAATGATAGCCGCATCAATTCCGACCACATCTTCCCTGTCATAAACCGTATATTTCCACCATTCTTTCTTGATGTTATTTTTCATCTCAACCCCGGCCGGTCCATAATCCCAAAATCCCTGGTATCCACCGTAAATTTCACTACCCTGAAAGATAAAGCCGCGGCGTTTTGCCAAAGAAGTAATCTTTTCCATCACCGACGAAGCCTTCGCGTCCATATAACAAGAATTATATTATCTAACGGTTCAAAAACCAAACGGAGAAATTTAATACGGAAGCGAAACTTACCCAAGCAATATATGGATAAAGCAGATAACTGGCGGTTTTATTGATTTTCGCGAAAGCCAAAATTGTTTTTAATATAAAAATCCACATAAAAATAATTACTATCAAAGCCAGAAAAAGATTTTTTGCTCCAAAAAATATAGGCGACCAGGAAGCGTTCAGAGCAAGTTGAATTGCAAAAAGTTTTATAGCTTCCCGTATTTTTTTATCCTTCGTCCCTTTCTGCCAAACAAGGAAAAGTGCAATTCCCATTAATAAATAAAGGATTGTCCAGGCAGGACCAAAAAGCCAGTTGGGTGGACTGAAAAATGGTTTATTAAGGCCCGCGTACCAAGTCGGAATTGCAGAAACGGTAAATATAGCTCCAAGTCCGGCAGCCAGAAAACATACTAGGATAGAAGCGAATAACTTGAGCGGTTTACTCATTCTTTTAGACTATCACATATGTATAATTGGTATCAATATGCTGCCAAAAATTAAATTATCAAAAGATGGCATCCTCTTTGCCGCCGCCCTGGTTGCGGTTTTTTTTCTGGTCTTCGGTATTACTTATCTTAGTTTAAAAATATCCAATGTATTCGTTAAAAAGGATTTAAGTCCGGCTGCCAATTTCTATACGAACGCGGCCCCGGAGCCAATTGATGCCACTAAAGGAGTTTTTAATATTCTTCTCCTTGGCTACGGCGGCAGTGGCCATTCAGGAGGAGGCCTTACCGACAGTTTAATTGTCTTTCACATCGATACCAACACAAAAAAATACGCGCTCATCTCCATACCCAGGGATTTATGGACACAGGCAAACCGCAAGATAAACGCCGAGGCTTCGGTAAACGGCTTTCAAAGCGTCGGGCCCGCGCTTCAAGTGATAACCGGCCTTCCAATCGAGAACTTTATTTCTGTGGATTTTACGAATTACTCCAAAATTATCGACAACCTCGGAGGTATTAGTGTCGAAGTCCCAAATGCATTTACAGACTCCTTCTATCCAATTCCCGGTCTTGAAAATGAGACTTGCGGCTTTACCGAAAACGAAATCAATGAATTTAAAGCAAAATATTCCGGGTTTGAGCTGGAAAAACAATTTACATGCCGCTATGAAAAAATTAGCTACAATCAGGGCCCGGTGGTTCTTACAGGGAGCGAGGCTCTAAAATTCGTCCGCTCGCGCCACGGTGACAGCGATTTCGGCAGAAGCAAACGGCAATTTGCAGTAATAGCCGGCATCGCCAAAAAACTAATATCTCTCAAGTCTGTGGGAAAACTTGATTCGACAATCGATGCTTTATCAAACATGATCAAAACCGATCTGAGCTTGGGAAAAATTAAAAGTTTAATTGAAATATTTGGAGACCCGGCCATTTACTCAAAAACAGAAGTTCAATTAACAACGGATAACGTTTTAAATGAAAACAAAAGCAACGACGGACAATATATTTTGATACCCAAAGCCGGAATGTTTAATTTTACGGATATTAAAAGCTACATTTCCCAAAACATTTAGTCATTGAGCATGTAAACATCCTGCCGGGTATCACTTACTCCCACAAACTCTCCTTCACCTTTAAGTATTTTCTCAAAAGGTCTGCAGGCAAAACATCCGCCCGTAGGGCATTTGAAATGGTTGATTTTGCGGGCCAGCTGAATTCTTTTTGCAATTTTATAAACCCTTTCGTAGGCCTCGCGTGCGTCGGGGAGCTTTTTTTCAAAAATGCCGTCGTCTCTGTCCAAATACCAATAGGCTGCTCCATCTACTTTTTTGCTTTGAGTGTTGGTGGCTACCAAAAGATATATCGGCAGCTGCAGGCTGTCTTCTTTTTCTTCATTCTTACCGGTTTTAAAATCAATGATTTGCACCGAATCATCCGTCTGGTTATATTTTAACCAATCGATTTTACCGCCAAGGATAATCCCGTCATCCTGGTTGAGCCAAAAGTGAGGCAGGTTCATTTTTGATTTTATTTTTATTGCTTTTTCCAAAATGGGACCGGGGTTTTCCTGAAGATTAATTAGCATTTGTACTCCTCGCTGCTTGTATTCCATCTCCTCTTTATTATCTTTAAACCCACCCCTTTTACCGGTAATCTTCAACCAAACAGGGTCAAGCTTTTTGACAAGCGATATTTTCAAGCGCTCCTCTACCGGAAGAATTGCCAAAGATTCTATAACTTCATGCACCGCTTGTCCGAGTGCTAAAGGTGGTGTGACTATGGTCATCTTATGCCCTGTTCTTGGATTTTTATAAACGTTTCTCAGGTAATACGCTCTCGGACACTTGAGGAAATCCGATATTGAAGAGTGGGAAACCCATGTCGCCGAATATTCATCAATGGCCATGGCTAATTATACAGCAATTTTAGCGTGTAATGAGTTTACCCGAAACCGAGTTCCAACATTCCGGAATCATACTTTTTGGAAAATCAGGATAGCCGGAAATATTTTTACAGTCGATTTGCCCGTTTCCATCCCAAACAAGCTTCCATTCTGTTCCTGTTTTGGCGGCAAACCATCCGCCGCCTCCGCCCTGCTCCGAAACTGTTCCTCCGGCATAATTCCCTTCAATTTTGGAAACACTCACACTTAAGGACGCCGCAGCCGACCCGTACTTTGCAACAAGAGCTTCCTTAACTGCAAGAGTCAAAGATGTGGTTTCGTCAACTGGTGCCGGTGAAGGAGATGGAGCATCCGTTATAGCCACTTCGGTAGAGGTGACTGAAACTCCGCTCGGACTAACAAAGTTGGGCAAACCCTTATAATAAATTGTCGCCCCGAGAAAGACTATAACAGCAGTAACAAAAGCTGTACTAAAGTATTTCATATAAAATATTTCACTTCAAATAATTATACCATCATCCCTTACGGCGAATACTATTGCCCGGTTTTTTGATAAAAAATAGCAAAACCCCCAAGATCAGTGAGGAAATACCAAACCAAATCCAGATTTGAGTGATGTTTTGAATTATCGGAGGGGCGGTAATGGCAATAAGCGAAGTGCCCACATTGGCGCTTCCCGCAAAATTTTCCGTAAAACTTTTTACTATAAAATCCGCCAGGAAATTCACGACAAGCACACAAATCCCCGATAAAGTTAACTCTATCCCCATCGTAGTCAGGCGTTTCCCGGTTCCGGTAAGAAGATATGTCAGTACCAAAACTAAAGCCAGAAGTGATAATGACCCGATTACAAAGAGCCAAGACCAAATTCCAAATTTTGAAACTATTTGAATATCTTTTTCATTAATTCCCGTTATGTTAAATTTTTTTAAAAAGTCGTCTAAAGTCATCTTCTCCGAAAAGTTACCCAGGTCTTCCGCCTTCACACCCCGAAGGATACTGTCGGTGGAAAATGGCGTAAACACAACAATTTCGGAAGATTTCCCGTTGGCGTACAGCAATATGCTTTTGATATTTTCTTCAAAAAATATCTTTAATATGTTTGGGGAAATTAAACTGGAAAGAACTGCAACATCGCTGCCTTTTCCTCCTCCGGCTACCACTTTATCAAAAAGCCGACTGCTCAAGGATGTTGAAATCTGAGTATAGACGTCAGCCTTTTCAAAAGTTCCTATCCAAAAGTCGGATGATAAAAATTGGAGCCTGACATTTATCGACAAAACACACAGGACAAGGATGGGAACCGACAGTATAATCAATAGTATTTTCGATACAAACTTCATGCCGGTTTAGTATACAATGTATTGAAGGGTCCTTCGACTGGTGCACAGGATTCTTTCTCAGGAAAGAGGGTGATAAAAATGGCAGGATACAAAGGAAGTCTCGAAAAAGACGCTTTAGAAAACACTCACTTTAGGCATGTAATCTACACTGCGCCGCATTCACAGTTGGTACTAATGAGCCTTAAGCCCGGAGAGGAAATCGGGATGGAAGTTCACTCAGATAACGATCAATTTTTGAGATTTGAGGAAGGTGAATGGATGGCAGAAATTTCCGGCGAAAAATTTACAGGCGAGGCGGGAGATTGCGTAATAATACCGGCAGGTAACTATCACAATGTGGTCAACACTTCTCAGGAAAAGGAATTGAAGCTGTATACGATTTATTCCCCCGCACACCATCCGGACGGAACTGTTCATGACACTAAAGAGGATGCCATGCGCGCTGAAAAAGCCGAGAAGTGATGGTTAAAAATTAAAATAAACTCCCTTGGGTTTCCGATGTGTCTTGTCGTGGGTAAGAAAAGTCCAGTGTTATTTCGTGTGTTTCATTCCAAAAGTCAATATATTTTAAAACTTTATTCTTCAGTGTGTGGTCATAAATGTCGCGGGTTATAGCAACATCCATTTCACAGTATTTTTTAAGCTTGGTTAAGCTTTCGGAAGTCCCCTGGTTCCAATATTTGATGGCATTTTCACCGCTATCGTTTTTCTTTGTCCCCAAAGTCGCTTTGGCCAATGAGTCCAGCGACATTCTTTTACCCTCAACCATTTTTATCTCGGAGAGAATGTCAAAATGTTTTAGTTTCGGCCAATGGGGCGGAAGGTATGGCGAAAGTGCCGGAATATCGAAGCTTATCGAATTGAATCCTATTATTCTGTCTGCCTTTTCAAACAACTTGAACATTTCTCCGAAATCCTTTTCCCAAAAGCTTTGCATTTTTCCCTCAACTTCTTTCAAATTCTCGTCAAGAGTTCTTGAATAAACCGAAGTTATTGACACGCCGAGTTTACCTGGATCATACCCTTCAATATCCTCAAAAAATTTCTTTGTTTCGGTATCAAAAATTACCTCAAAATAATTCATGGGCAACAAATATTCTACCTTAAAGCCAAAGTTTTATCACCTCTTTTTAAACACAAAGCTGAAGATAAAAAAGGAGATTGCGGTAAGAACTATCGTAGGACCGGAGGGGAATTTAAAATATGAGGCAATCAGAATTCCGGCAGCTGTTGCCAGAGTTCCCAAAACTACGGAAAGGATTTGATATGCCTTTATGTTTCCGGCAATGTTTTTGGCGGTAACCGCAGGGATTATCACCATGGCTCCCGTCAAAAGGGTTCCTAAAAACTTAACCCCTAAGGCAACAACACCACAAACCAAAAGCAAGTAAATTAAGTCTATTTTTGATGTTTTTATCTTTTGGGACTTGGCCAAATCCTTTGAGACAACCATTAAAAGAAGCTTTTTGGAAACTGCCATCGTGACCGCAAAAATTGTCACGGCACCGATGAAAGTAAATATGGCGTCTATCGGGCCAATTTTATCTATATCTCCGAAAAGAGCTTCCAAAAGTTCCACCTCGGGAGTAATCAAAATTCCGGCTGCCAAGGAGGCCGTAAAAAATATTCCCACCAAAGCTTCCGGATAAATTTCGGAGTGATCACTAAGATACCAAATGCCGACAGCTGCCAGGGTAAGCGCAAGAAGAGCTCCCAGCATGGGATTGACCCCTATTGCCAGGGCAACCGCAATTCCGGGCAGTGCCACATGGGAAAGAGCATCTCCAACAAGAGACATTCTTCTTAAAACCATAAAGCTTCCAAGATATCCCGAAACTGCTCCTGAAAGAGCACCGACTGCCAGGAGTAGTAGTAAGTTAGTGGTCATGGTGGTGATATATATGAGTTTCCTCTCCGTACATTTTTTCCAGACTTTCTTTATCAATTGCTGTCTTTGGCGGACCAAAACAAACTTTTTCCTTATTAAGACAAAGGACCGAGTCGGCATATTTATTTACAACTTCCAATTCGTGGGAAATAAAAATAATTGTCAGGTCTTTGTCTGCTTTTAGTTTATGAATAAGCCCATATACAGTTTCTTCGCCGGCAATATCAACCCCGGCGGTTGGTTCGTCAAAAAGCAAAACGTTGGGTTTCCCGAGAAGTGCATAGGCGATGAGAACTCTTTGTAATTCCCCTCCTGACAGGTTTCCTATACGGGTTTTTAGAACTCTTGTGTCATTGTGAATATGGTTCGCTTCTTTCAAAAAGCCAACCGCCCCCATTACCTCAAGGATTTTATCTCTACTTTTTTCTTTAAAACTCAAGAATTCATATACGGTTAACGGCAACTCTTTATCAATAGCCAGTTTTTGGGGAACATATCCGATTCGAGTATCTTCACTCCAAGAAACCGTGCCTTTGTAAGGAATCAAATTCAGGAGCGATCTGAAAAGAACCGATTTTCCCGCGCCGTTTGGTCCGATTATTGCCATGGTTGAATCGCGTCTGACCGCAAAACTTATGTCATCAAGTACGGTATGGTTGTCAAATTCAACGCTTAATCCGGAAACCGTCAAAATATCTTCCTGCATAATTTATTCTAACATTATCTTTCCAACTCTTATCGAATAGATTTGTCTTTCCAACACCTCTTCCAATTTTTCATCGGGAAGGGGTAGTTTCATATCTTTCGGCCAATAACCAAGCAATTTTAAAAGATTTACGACAAACTCCATCCTCAGCTCCTTAAGTTTTTTTGCGGTTTTTAGCTTCTCCATGGAGCCCACAAGGAGAGAGTACACTTCGGGATTTGCCTCACCCTCATGAATGGCTTTTCCCAAAACTTCAACAAAATAATATGCCAGGGAAACTTTCTTTATTGATTGCCTGATGCTTTCATAATCATCAACTGTCTCGACCTCGGTTATGATTCCAAGGCCTCTGCCCGAGACTGCTTGAAACCGAATCCTGGTGAAAATTTCCAGGTGTCCCCTTTTACGGCTTTTCGGACGCCTTATTCCTTTGGCAAGAAGTGATAATTTACCTTTGTCTTCAGAGTAAACAAGAAGAATTCTGTCGGCTTCCCCATAATTTCTTCTCCCCAGTATTATTCCTTCCGACGTGTAGCCTCTGGGTGTCATTGTGCGGTATATCGTGAAGACATTCTACAATTCAATTTTTATCTCCTTGTCTGTCGTCAGTTTAAATTCTTCGGAATGCTTGCCAAGGTTCACCGTATACAAAAACCCGTCGGTACCCGGCTGTTTCTGTAAAAGGAGTTTATATTCTTTGGCGACTTTGAAAGGCAGCTTATATTTAAATGTGACTTTGGCAACCCCTTCAGGACGAAGCTGGAAAAATCCCGCGAATACTGTTTTCCCCAAATCTTCATAGGGTTCTGCCGCCATCTCCAACCCCTCAGCGGCAATGAGCTCGCTCCCTTTGGGAACATAAACTCTTACCCAGGTTGGCAGAACCGAGTTCAGCCAACCGTCCTGTTTTTCGGGATTTTGGTATGTTATTGTGACCGTTTTTGTTACGGATCCGTCCCCTGCAACTTGAATATCCTGTTCGACATTTTCATAGGCATAAAGGTTGGATTTTCTACCTCCAAGGTTTGCATCATTTATATGCAAATAGTCTCCGTCATAATTTTTTATCGTTCCGCTCAACCCAAAATCTGCAACGGCCTTTTGGACATTGTCATCCAACAGATAGAAAAGGACATGCTTTTCCATTAAAGATTTAAAACCTGCCTGCAGGAGACCCGGGATCTTGTCTTTTGGCTGACCCATGGAGTTTGCCAAAATCGAATTCATTAAAGGCCCTATTATTTTCTTTCTGTTGTCAGAATTCGGAGGTCTCTGAATAATTTTTCCTGTTATAGGATCCCAAATGACAGGCCCCTCAACATCAGCAAAGGCTTCGAGTTCGTGAATCACCTGGGCACAGTTGCACTCGGGGGACACCTCCGTACTGAAATTTCCAAAACCGGGTACCCCGATCGGCCCTATGACGTCCAATATGTTTACCAGAATTTGTGTGTCAACCGCAATTACGCCATCAATGTCTTCCACCCCGGCATCCTCCGCCGCAGGAACCACAACTTTCATGCTTTCAACAAAATCCGGCGACCAATTCATATCCCTCAATCTCCATTTCTTCGACAAAATGTAAGGCCCTTTTATATATTTAATGATCGGATTAGGTGCGTCTACGGAAGATTTGTAAACCGCATCAAGAGCGTAAATATCATTGCTTGTGACAGTGCTCACCTTTGCCTTATCGACTTTCAAGATAGCATAAGCAGTCATAAACCCTCCGGTGGGCCTCAATTCCTTGTCATTTTGAAACAAGAGAAGATAGGTTCTTGGAGAGTCCATTCCCAAAAGATACTGGGCAGATTCCAGAAAAGGTTTTCCGTTAACCAAAAATGTCGATGTTTCGTTTACCGTGTCTACAATACTTTTAATTTGCGCCCTGACGGCTTTTCCCTGGACTTTCTCGGGATACCTGTCCGGGTTTATTTGTGATATTTCGCTCTGAACCGTTTTCATTTTTCCTGAAATTGTATCAATTTGGGGAATGAGGTCCGGAATTGTCTTGGCAATAAAGTCAATTCTATCCTCAGCTGTTTCCTCTCCCGTTTTTGCCCCCAAAACATTCTGGCCACCGGCAAAGCCAAGGAGATCTGCATATGGTTCAATTACCGTCAGAAGCGATTCCCCGACATCAAGCCCTGCCTGTCCTGCAGCAATTGCGTGGCTTCCATCGGCAATGTAGGCACCGACAAACGGCAAAAATTTTTCCCAGGCTACCAGTTTATATGTACCTGAAACACTATTTAATAATTTTTTCGTATTACCCACTTCCGTCTTTATCTTCGCAAGATCCTGCGATTTGGCTGTTTCAGACAAAGTTTTGGCACCATTTACCAGCTTGGTTGTTTTTTGATAAATCAGAAGTCCCGATATGATGTTGTAAACCAAGAGGATTGCGATTGCCAGTAAGATTCCTAGGGTTATTTTTACCCACACCCTCCTGGGCTTTACAGGATTTATTATTTCTCTAGCCTGTTCTTCCGGAGCAAGCTTTTGCACTATGTCGTTTTCGGCAACATTGATTTTCGGAACCAATATTGAGCCATTTTCCATGCATTAATAATACAACAAATCAGACGGCTCCGACACCGCTAATCATTGCGATTGGGGTTCTTAGGATAATGGCCAAGTCCATTAGGAGTGATTTCTTTCTGGCATAGTCCGCATCCATTTTTATTCTCTTGTCGAAATTGATATTGCTTCTCCCTGTTACCTGCCAAAAGCCGGTGATGCCGGGTTTTACCGTTTGAGTCTCTTTTACATACGGCTCCGTCCCGGGATATCTTTTTTGCTGCTCGGCAAGTTCATCGGCATGATACGGACGCGGCCCAACTATACTCATCTCACCCTTTAAAACATTTAAAAATTGGGGCATTTCATCAATGGAATATTTTCTGATAAATTTTCCAAACCTGGTCACGCGCGGGTCTTCATGGAGTTTAAAACTGGATTTTTTATATTCGCTGTAAAGTTTTTTGAATCTGGGATCTTTTGTTAAAAGATAATCGGCATTAACTGCCATCGAACGGAATTTGTAAAGTCTGAAAATCCTTCCCCCTTTGCCAATTCTTTTCATATGAATATTTGATTTTTCAACCAGGATCGGTCCGGAGGAAGTCATTTTGATTACAAGAGCGGTAACAAGCATTAATGGAGAAAAAAGAACCAAAAGAAATATTGATAAGACAATATCCATACCTCTTTTAACAATTTCGTATAACATATTTTCAAAGAAGATTTACATTCTTTTCTTCTTTAAGCTGTTCCACAACTTTTTTAACGGATTGCGCATGACTCTTGGAGCAAACCAAAAGCGCGTCTTTTGTATCGACCACCACGATGTTATCAAGGCCTACTACGGCAATCATTCTACCGTCGGAGTGTACCAGAGCATCGGTCGTGTCGATTGTTAATACCTCTCCGCCGGGCTCATCCCCTGAAATTATTACATTGCTTTTATTGTCTTTTTTGGAATTCGCCCAAACTTCTCTCCAATCCCCTATATCCGTCCAAAAAAAATCTCCGGCGACAGCCAAAAAGTTCTTCTCCCGCTCGCTTATCGCATAATCAACGGATATCGCAGGCATTTTTTTATACTCGGATGCCATGACTCTTGCTTCATCGGCTTTGCCTATATGCGGCTTGATATCCTGAAGATTCTTATAGATTCCCGGCTGATGTTTTTTAAAAGAATTCAAAAGATCATCCGCTCTCCACACGTATTGGCCCGCATTCCAAAGATATTTTCCGGATGCCGTATACTCCTTGGCCAGTTCAATGGGGGGCTTCTCAACAAATCCGTCCAGTTTGTAAAAATCCACGTTTCCCTTTACCCTAACCTTATCTCCTTTTTTGATGTGTCCCAGACCCGTATGGGGATATCTTGGTTCAACCCCCATAGCAATAAGCACATGCTTTTCATAAGCTTCTTTTGCTGCCCGGACTAAAGTTTCCAAATATCTTGAAATCGGCTTGACCACCCTGTCTGCCGCCTCGGTCATAATAACCGCGTCGGGATCTTTTGATTCAATAAAGAGGGCGCCAAGTGCATGAGCCGGCCCTGTTTCGCGCCTGACCGGTTCGACAATAACATTTTCGGGGTGAAGCCTTGGATTTTCCCTGAGAACTTCTTTCTTATATTCCGGTGAAACTGTGACAATGAAGATTTTCTCCCAAGGAAGAATTTCAGCAAAACGTTTTACGGCGACTTGAGTTAAAGTTTGGTTATCAAAAAGTTTTAAAAATTGTTTTGGGGTTTTCTGTCTGGACCTGGGCCAAAGTCTTGTTCCACCACCGCCCGCTAAAATCAATGCATAAAGATGATCTTTGTAATTGCCGTTTTCCACTTTTTGTATTTTAGACAAAAATCCGAAAACTTTCATTAGCTATTAGTTTAACATCTTTTTAGTTAAGTCAAGAAACTCTTTTTTAAATCTAGCTTTTGAAAACTTCCGGGCATTTTCGGTAAGCCGCTTTTTATCAAACTTCATTTTTTCAAATTTCCTGACTGCCCTAATTAGCGTTTTGGGGTTTTGTTTATCAAAAAGAATTCCGGTTTTTCCATCGATAACAGTGTCAAGTGATCCTCCTTTTTTATAGGCAATGACGGGTACGCCGTAACTCTGGGCCTCTACGGCAACTATACCAAAATCTTCTTCCTGGGGCATAATAAGAGCTTTGGCATTTTGATAGTATTTGGCAAGCTTTGTTTCGGAAACCTCGCCGACAAATTTTATATTTTCCTTGGCACTGCGCTTCAACTTCACTCTTTCACTTCCCGTTCCAACAACTATTAATGGGAGCCCCAATTGATTAAAAGCGGAAACTGCAAGATCAACTTTTTTATAAGGAACCAGTCTGTTTACAACCAAATAATGTCCGCGCTTACCAAGAGTTTTTGACCTGGGACTTTTAAATTCAACCGGAGGAAATATCATTTCTGAATCGCGTTTGTAATATTTCTTTATTCTCTTTTTTACTTCGGTCGAAATGGCAATCATCTTGTCGGGCCGTTTTGCAGCTTTTACCTCCCATGTCTTAAGGTATCCGACAAAAGGTTTTGAGATTACACGAAAAAAAGGAAATATTTTAAAGTAAACCGGAGGGTTTTTAAAATAATAGTCATTTAAACTCCAGAGATATCTGGTTGGCGTCAGACAATAGCAGATATGCAAAGTGTCGGGTTTGGTTTTTATACCCTTAGCGGCCTCCGACGTAACACTAATTACCAGATCAAATTTATCAAAATTAAATGACTCAAAGGCAACAGGCATCAACCAACCGAAAAGTTCATGAAGCGACTTGACAAGAGGAATCTTTTGCAAAAATGATGTTTTAACTGCCGGAAAAACTTTTGCCCAAGAAGCCTTTTTGGAATCATATACGGAGGTATAAAGAGGTGCATCGGGAAAAATTTCATGAAGAGCCAGGAGTACACGTTCGGCACCTCCCCACTTATTGACCCTGTCGTATACTATCGCAACTTTTTTTGTATGCTTCCAAGGTTTCATTCGCCATTTTAACCCAAGAATATTTATTTACAAACTTGATTGAATTTGAAATCTTTCTGGCACGATCGGAGCTACCCATAGACATTGCAGTTTCCATGGCAGCTGCAATTGAGTTGGGGTCTTTCGGGTCGAAATACAAAGCATTCTCGCCGTATATTTCTTTAAAAACCTTTATATCCGATGCCAAAAGTAAAGTTCCGGAGGCCATTGCTTCAAGTCCGGGAAGGCCAAAACCTTCGGAAAGGGACGGGAACACAAATCCTATGGAATTTTTATACAAACCCCCGAGTTTTTCATCGGGAACAAAACCAACAAGTTTTACCAATTCAATTACACCCCACTTTTGAGCCTGTTTTTCTATTCTTTGGGTAAAAATATTCCTCGATGATGCAATTGCCAAAAACACCTTCTGTTTACTTTTTGTGTTCAATAGTCTTATAGCCTCGATTAGCCTTGATAAATTCTTGTGGGGATATGCGTTTCCCGTATAAACAAAGTATGGCTTTGGCATTTCAACTTCAGACCCTCCGGAGATTTTTCTATCAAATCCTTCATAAGTCACCTTTATTTTATCGGAATCCACTTTGTACTCTTCCATCAGTTCATCCCTGACTGCGTAGCTTGGCACCAAAATCATTTTTGATTTTTTAACCGCATTATCAAATACAAATCTATACCCCAGCCTTTTAATAAAATAAACCGGCGCAGGGAGTGTTGTCGCCGCAAGTCCCACGCTTTTATGCATCAGCATATCGTGAATTGTCACAATAAATTTACCTCTGAAAAATATGGGTACATTAAAATGCGGAAAGTGGGTTATGTCGGGTTTTTCTTTTTTAATGATCCCGGGGATCATTATTTGCTCCGCTAAACTGTAATGTCGATAGTCCGCCAATATTTTTTTCCAATTATCCGGCAGTTTCAAGGAATCAAAATATTTTTTCCTGAGAAGAATAACATATTCGTTCTTTGAATCCAGCTTCGAAAGTTCGCCTACAAGATTAATTAAATATCTCCCCAGACCTGCATTTTCAAGCCCATAAAGACGGGCATCCAATAATATTTTTGTCATAAATTTTTTAGTATGAGGATAATAGGGCCACTTTGATATACCTAAATACTTTAAATACTTTTATCCCGAAAACAACAAAATAATCGAAAACCAGCGGATATTTTTTCCACAAATTCTTTCTGAAAAACCTTTCCATGGAAGTAACTCCTGCCAAGCGGATTTTTTTACGCTGTTTGGGACTGACTTTATGTTTCCACTCCGAAACTTTGCCTTTGGTAACGCCTTTAAGATGGGTTACTGTTACCTCCGGATAATAAAAAATTTTGTAGCCGGCTTTGTGTATTTGGTAGCAAAGGTCAATGTCCTCCCCATCAAAAAAATATTTTTCGTCAAACCAACCCACTTCATCCAACACCTTTTTCCGGGTCAAAAAGAAAGCACCCTGAATTGCTTCCACTTCATGAGTTATATTTTCGGAAATGTCTTCGTACCAATAAGCCTTGCCGTTACCTAAAATTAAGTGCTGAAAGGCAATTTTAGGAGTAGGAAAACGGCGTCTGGTGTCCTTATCCATTTTACCGTTCGGAAGTACCAGTTTACAGGTTACCGCGCCAGCATTCGGATGTTCCTTTAAAAATATGACTGTTTTTGCAAAAACATCTTTATGAACAATCGTATCTGGATTTAAAAAAAGAACCATATCTCCGGTAACCATGGGTCTAGCCCTATTATTGCCTTTAGAAAATCCTTCATTTGGTCCTTCGGTATACTTCACCCAGGGAAATTTTCTCCGGACCATTTCGGGGCTCCCGTCGGCCGAAGAATTATCAGACACTATTACCTCCAAGGGTACCTCATTAATGTGTGCCTTAACGGAATTAAGGCAGTCTTCCAAAAGCTCTTTTGTATTGTAATTAAGAATTACTATCGTGAGTAGCGGTTTTTTCATATATTTTGTCCAAATATTCCCCCATTTTATACCAACTGAACTTTTGCTCAACCAGTTTTCTGGCGTTTTCCGCTATCTTTTTTGCCAACTTTTCATTTCCCAAAATCCGTAAGGTTGCATCGGCAATCTCTTTGGAAGTGTCCCTGATTATTACTTCCCTGCCGTCGGCCGCACCAAGACCTTCAGCACCCACCGATGTCGTAACCAGAGGCAACTTTGCAGCCATTGCCGCCAAATGCTTAAGTCTGGTTCCTCCGGGCCCCCTAAGAGGCGAGACAAAAACTGAGGATTCGTAATAAGCATTTCTTATCCCTTCCTGATCGTCTTCGCTTAAATTATCGATAATTATATTTTCGGATTTATATTTTAAAATTTCTTCAGGTATATGCTGACCGACAACCCAAACTTTTACTTTGGGACTTTTGGCATGTACCCGCGGAAAGACTTCTTTTAGAAGAAGTTCAGCCGCTTCAACATTTTGCAACCATTTGAAATTGGCAATAAAAAGAATTTTGAATTCCGGTGAGTGCCAGCTATCCTTCTCTTTAAAGAAATCCAGATTTACCCCATTCGGAACAAGGTTGACCTTAAGATTGGGGACCAGTTTCAGCATCTCTTTCCTGTCCGACTCAGATACCGCGACCACCCCATCGGCTTTTTTCCAAAACTTCGTCTCCCAGTATTTAAGCTTTGCGACATCAATTGATAAAAGAGAGCGTAATATGGGGTTTTTTATCCCTTCCACATAATGCTTATAAACCAGATACTCTATCGTCTGTTCGACCAAAAGGATCGGGGTTTTAGTTTCGGGAATATGAGGCATAACATAAAATGTTTCTGCGTGAATTAAGTCGTAATCAACCTGGGTAATTTCTTCCTGAACAGCTTTTGTTTCGTACGGTGAAAGGTTTCTGATAACCAGGAAGGGGTAAGGCCCGAAACCGGTTAAAAGAATATTCCTTAAAGTCCATGGGGATTTCGAGCGTTTAAAAACTTTTACTTTTACACAATATTTTTCAAGTTCCGGAATAAACTTTCTTTCAGAGTCATCTTTAATTAGGGAAAAAAGGGTGATTTTATGTTTCTTGCTTAAACCCTTAATTAAATTATATGAGCGGATTTGCCCGCCGGATGAATCCGGAAAGGGTAGGTAGGGGGTCAACATTAATATCTTCATGGTTATTTAATAGGTTTGTTAAGGTCAATAATAATATACTTATCCGTCTTTTCTACTGTTTTAAACCTTGCCTCTATCATTTTGGTATCCTTGCTGCCCAAATTCACGGATACGTAGTAGTCTGCCCCTTCTTCAATAATATTATCGATCGAGTTATCAATTGCTGGCCAACCGAATCGTTTAGTTTGATACAAAAAGGCCGTGTCGCCGTTATAGGGTGCAACAATAAGGGCGTCTTTCGGAGTAACCCTGTCAACCGCCTCCCCCGCCTCCATTATTTCCGGATGGTTGATATTAAAGTTTCCCAC
This sequence comes from Candidatus Woesebacteria bacterium, assembly GCA_003484955.1. GTDB lineage: Bacteria > Patescibacteriota > Microgenomatia > UBA8517 > UBA8517 > UBA8517. The sequence continues at coordinate 104,176 of DMZH01000002.1, read as the reverse complement.
TATTTGATTCCAACCGGTTATGAGCATAACCCCAATTGAAATCACAACGATAATCCTTGTCAGAATTTTATTAAATATTCTCCCCTCCCAAAGAAAAACTGTTCCGGATGCTACCGCTAGAGCTATAGCCGGAATAGAAAGTATTTGATAATAATCGTGCATAACATTGGCATTGGCTACGGCAGCAACATAAAAAAGGGTGCCTCCTAAAAATGCCTGAATAAATAAATTTTTAACCTTTGTATTTAAAACCCCGAAAGTAAAAGGAATAAGCCCCAAAGAACCCAGGATAAGGTGGCCCAGTCTTTCCCCGAAAATCCAGTACCACCAGGAAGGTTTAAATCTAATCAGGTTTCCGTTAAACGCCCATTCGTAAAAAGGAATTCCTTCGGGAAACTTTGCCTCCCATCCTCTCCAAAGAAGAAAAGGGATAAAAGCAACTGCCAGATAGGCAAGAGTTCCTAAAATAACACGTTTTTCCTTAAAGAAACTTTTAATTCCATATTTTTTAATTGCTAGATATATTATCGGAAAAAGGTAGAATCCCAGATAAGGCTTGATAAGAAGAGCCATTGCAAAAAAAACAGAGGAGATAAAAAGCAAAGCTTTTTTGTTGCCGTGAGTAAACTCCAGAAATGCCCAAAGGGAAATTACTCCGAACATCACCCCCATCGGGTCGGGCAAAATCACCCTTGTAAAATAAATGTTGTAGGGAATAAACAAATAGAAAAATGCGGAAAGAAGTCCCACATATTTCCCCATCAATCTTTTCCCAATAAGATACAGGAAAAATGCGGAGACAACGGCAATGCTTATAGTCAAAAGTCTTGCCCAAACCTCAAGAGAAATAGAGGTAAAAGATTTGGCCAGAACGACGTTTAGGGCATTATAGAAAGGAAATTCCACCATACGGTAGCCCTGGGGATTATCCATTCCCGTTTGAATGCTTGAAATGTCATGGTATCGGGGTAAAAGCAAATTTATCCCGTTTTCAAGATACACCCGGCTCACGGAAGCCGTATCCGACTGACGCCAGCTGTGCCAATCGGCAACAGGATTGTTTATTTTGTAAAGGCGTACCGTAAAACCTAAAACAAGCATGATTGATAATAAAATGTACTCAAAATATTTACTTTTTGTAAATTGAATAATTTTAGTTCTCATTTAGTTTACTTTTAATCAGACTTACGGAACTACCCAAAAGCAACCAGAATATTATTGCAAATTTCGACGCTTCAAACAAATCAATCAGGAGTGCCGTAACAAAAGTCCCTATAAGTCCTCCCATAATTCCAAATAGATAGCTTTTCTCAAAACTGCTTAACTTATCTTTTAATGAAAATGTTTTTAATAAAACTTTCCCTATTCTTAGAAATATTAACACGAAAGCGGAGAATCCCACGAGACCGATTTCTCCAAGCATTCTTAAATAATCGTTATCCGTCGCCAGGTCTATTGACGAATAGCCCGTTCCCAAAATCGGATTTTTGGAAAAGGCCCTGATTGCCCTTGGCCACTCAACGTTGTACCTGATTGCAATTGAAACGTCATTGATAACTTTTACGGCTGCCGGAGCCGGGGTTGCCTGAATAATCTCGCGCGTTGTCAGCGTAACCTCATCCGCCCTAACAACAAAACCCGGAACATAACTGATGCCTTTTCCGGTTGTAACATACTCGTATAGAACCTTTATTGCCTGCCCAAATCTGGCATCAAGCCCCGAAGACATGGTCATTGAGATAACACTGATAAGAATTACTAACAGCCAGCCTTTAAATTTCTTTAATAGAAAAAGCGTAACAGTAACCGCCAAAAGATACGAGGCCTGAGCGGTCCTTGAAACTGAACTTATCAAAAGCCAAAGTCCCATTCCGGAAGAAATTGCTATAAAAAGTTCTGAAAGTTTTTCTTTTAATGTAAAAAGTACTCCTAAAAATATGGGAAGCACTAAAACCATGAAGGCCGACAGATCATAATGTCCGGCGAAAGTCGAATTTATGTGGGCTCCGGGACTCCAGCGCAGGGCAATTCCTTTGGAATATTCTTCATTTTGTGTGATGATTACGGGAAAATTCAGGTATCGCTGCCCCAGGCCATAGACAAAAGCGATGGCCATAACAATCAATAAAATTTTAAAATAAAATTCAACGGTTTCCTTTATTTTGTCGCGTGGAATCAAAAGATAAGTTGCGAGAAAAGGAATAATATACTCAACGCGCCTTGCCCAATGCAAAAGCCCCAATCTTAACTCTACCGTTTGCGTAATAAGAATCCCGGCAAGAAGCGAAATGAAAGTTACTGTAAAAAATATCAGGATTGCAACAAAAATCTTGTCTTTCCAAATCTTTTTAAAATCCATTACGAACTTGGGGACCAGGACAAGCGCCAGGAGAAACATTAAAACGTCTTCAAGACGGATTGAGACGTAAGTTCCGGGAACACTAATCAGCGGAAACTTCGGCAGAAGCGGTACTATTATCAGAACCGCGGCAATCAAATATTTAGATATTTTTTCAGAAAGCATTAATAGCTTTTGCATATATTTTAGAAACATCTCTTTTTCCTGCAATGCCCCAAAGAATTATTCTCAAAAAGACCCCCAATTTAAGGATTGCACGAAGGATGGGAATTTTCCACTTCGGTTCGTGTTTTTTATACATCAAAACCAGGTTTTTAAGTTCAAAAATCATTGCTTTCTCACTTCCGGAGGTTGCCTGTCCAAAGTGAACTATTTTCCATTCCGGCAAATACCAGATTTCCCAACCTTTTTTGGCAAATCTTGCCGAGAGTTCCACTTCCTCGACATAAAGAAAAAAGTCCTCATCAAAAATACCGACTTCTTTCAAAGCCTGCCTCCGCATCAAAAAAAATGCTCCGGTTACCCAGTCTTGTCTATGCTCACTTTTGAAAAATTTTTCACCTTTATAAATGGGAGATGCGGAATGAAGTGGGTGATAAGGCTTGATAAGTCTGTCCACTCCCGGAATATCGTCCAAGAAAGTCATCCAGGCCAACACCCTGAAAAGAGTCGGATAAAAGCCCCCCGATCCTTGATAGGAAACTCCGTCCGGATTAAGGAGGGCGCAGCTTGAGACGCCAGCCTTGGGGTGGGCATCCATCCAGGCAATCATTTCCCTGAAGATATTTTTATCAATAATCCGTGTGTCATCGTTAAGGAGAAGAATATACCTTCCGGTGGCAATCTTTATTCCCATATTGTTGTTTTCCCCAAAGCCTCCGTTTTCCTCCCGCCTCAAAACTTTTACATAAGGAGACTTTTCTTTCACCAAACTGTTCAATTCATCAGACGATGCGTTATCGATCAGAATAATTTCACTCTCGACACCTTCAAGAGCGGGCTTGAGGGTTTTAATGCAGTCGAGGAGATAGTCCTTTTTGGACGATACTATGATTATTGATAAATCGAGTGTGTTACTCATTCCTTTTTCTTAATGATTTTTCAAAAGCATTGTAAATTACGGCTATCATTAAGGCTGATGCAATAAATACCGCCTCCCTAACCCAAATACTGCTGGGTACGTAGCGTATTATTATTTTTTGCTGCCATGGCTTTCCACCTACAAAAAATATAGGCCGGTTGTTGTCGCTAGGAGGCTTAAAGCCATTAATATATATACTCTCCCGGAAAGGGTGGGTAAACTCCTGGAGGAAAGTGCTCCCCGTCTGGTCCCTTATGATAGTCTGAGCGTTTTCCGGAGGGTAATTAAGAAGGAGTGTCGGAAGTTTAATACCCATAAAGCTCGAACGATCGAACTGTTGTTTATACCAGGCCAGCACTTCCTCTCTGGTGTGATTTGTAAAATATCCCCTCCTTAAAGGGGTTTCCAAATCCGCAGGTTCTTCTGACTGAATGGAATCAGTGGGAGGTTCAGGAAAAGTGTAATTCGGCAGGGCTAGGTATAAAATTCCGGCTATACAAAAAATAGCGTAGAAGATATTGAGAATTTTTTTAAACATTACTGAAATAGTCTTGCCCGACCGAGAATGTAATGAGGATTTCTTTCTCTCCTTTCTCCAATTTTCCCTGCAGGAACTCCGCCGACAATTGTGAACTCGGGAACATCTTTTGTTACAACCGCCCCTGCAGCAACAACGGCTCCCTTTCCGATTTTAACTCCGGGAAGAATGATTGCCCTGGGACCAACAAAAACATAATTGCCAATTTCCACAGGCTCGGTTCTGGCTGAAAACTCTTCACTCTCCAAATCATGTTCGGAGTTATAAATCATTACCGATGAGGCAATGTCTACATGGCTACCGATGGTTAACGCCGCCCTGCCATCCAAGAAAGCGTGATCCCCGACAATGGTGTCTTCGCCGATGGAAATACCGGAAGGGTCAAAAAAGTTGGCCCACATGTGAACCGTCGACCCCTTTCCGATTTTCATTCCGGAAAGTTTATAAATTATTTTTCGAAAAGTGTGAGAGGGAACATGGGAAACCCACCGGAGCGTCATCAACTCAAAATCAAGAATAACATTACTGATCCTGTTGAGCACCTTTTCTATTACCTCACCTCCTGTAAGATTTTTTCCGTTTTTATCTTTAAGCATTATTCGTAATTATATCCAGGGTTTTCCTTGCTGTTTTCTCCCAGGAAAACTTTTTAGCTTGAGCTAAACCTGCCTCTTTCATACTATTATACTTCGCAATGGGTGCCAAAAGCACCTTGGTAATCCCCTCGGCAATACTATCTGTACTTTTGGGGTTAATCAGTATCCCGGCATCCCCAACCACTTCAGGCAAGCTTCCCATGTTTGAGGCAACTACAGGCACGCCGCTAGCCATGGCATTTAAGACATCGAGCCCAAATCCCTCCCAAAATGAAGGCAGGACAAATACTTTCGCACCCTTGATCAGTCCGGGCTTATCTTCCTCAGAAACAAAATCCGTAAATATTACTTTATCTTCCATCCCCAGTTTTTTGACTTTTTCAAAAATAGATTCATACATCCAGCCCTTTTTACCGGCTATAACAAGCTTGATTCTTGATTCTTGATTCTTGATTCTGGAGAAAGCCTCGACAAGGCCTTCGACATTCTTGCTAGGCTTGAGAGTACCCAAATATAATACATAGTCCGTAACTATGGAGTACCTATCCCTTACACGTCGCACATCTTTTTCAGAAACACTCATATTGAACTTCATATTGTCATATGCAAGGGGGGTAACGTAAATCTTACCTTTAGCTGAGGGGTAGTGTCGTACAATGTCGTCTTTTGTACTATTTGATATAGCAAAGACCGCTTTTGATACAAAAATGCTAATGGCACTCCATAACTTTAACTGCCAAAAGTCCTTTTTTCGAAATTGTCCCGAGAATTCGAGGTATCCAAGGTCCATAATTGAACAAAACCTGGGCATTGGGGCAATAGGGGGTGCGTAGTGGCTTGGGGAAAAGAAAACATCACACTTAGGGTCCCCCGAAAATAGGTTCGGGGTAAGCTTGGTCAGTATCCATGCCCCCCCACCCTTAATCACTTTGTACCTGAAGAACTTCGTCTCCTTCGGTAAGTTCGCTCTGGGCTCATTTTTAAGAAAAACTATAAGTTTATGGTTATTTTTCCATTCGTCTTGTAGTTTCCAGAAATTCCACAGAAGCTCATAGGCATAAGTGTTCACTCCCACCCTTTTTTCAACATTAGCCTCGTTTCCGTCGATGCCAACAATCATTTTTGCCCCTCCTTGTACACATCAAGTGTCATTTGTGCGGTTTTTTCCCAGGAAAAGTCTCTAACGCGCAGTTTCCCCTTATCAACAAGTCCTTTTCCTCCGCGAACCACTTTTGCAATCCCTTCGGCAATTGAATTCACAGAATTAGGATCGACCAGCTCCGCGGCGTTTCCCGCAACCTCAGGCATGGAACCTATATTGGAGGTGATTACCGGCACTTCGCAGGTAAATCCGTCCAGAATCGGAATTCCATAACCCTCATAAAGCGAGGCAAAAATTAAGCCTTTTGAACCACTGAGAAGCGCGGCCAAGTCACTTTGGGGAATATGCCCGAGTATCCTGACGTTTCTTTCCGGATCAATTTTAATGCCCGATGGTCTTCCTGCAATTATCAGTTTCAGGTCTTTCCCGGCAGTGGCCAGGTGAAATGCTTTTATTATCTTCTTGGTATTTTTCAGGGGCGTAACTCCAATTGAGATAAGATAGTCCTCCCTTATCTGATATTTCTTTTTGATCTCTAGAATTTTTTCTTCATCGACCTTCTTTATGGACGGAGCTTCGGGAATCACACGAATTATATCCTCCTTAACCCCCAAGTCGACTAGGTCATTTTTTGTAGAAACTGAGGGAACGATTATTCTTTTACTTTCCTTAATCACCCAGTAAAGTCTTCTCTTATGAACCTCCAGTATTTTGGAATGTACCAGTCTGGGAAACTTTAAGGGATAAAGATCGTGTACCGTTGTGACCTTAAAAGCATTGCTGGGGGGCTCCGACCAATCGGAAGTATGGAGAACATCCACTTCACCAATTAATTTTTCGATCGGAAAGGTGTGAAGCCTGTTCCAGATAAAGTCTGCTGCAATCGGCGGAATAGGAAAAACTTTGGAGTTGGGAAACGCTTCCAAAATCTCCTGACGCCTTCTGAAAGCCCCTGCAAAGAGCACATATTCATTTTCCCGATCAAGTGTAAGCAAAGTCTCAACCAGCTTTCTGGTGTAGACAGAAACACCCGTTCCGTAAATAATTTGACTGATGTCGATAGCAATTTTCAATTTATTATTTTATATACTTCCAAAACTCAACGCCGTTCAGGTTCAGTTCCTGGACTTTATTATATCCTAAATTTTCGATTTTAATCCGCGCCATGTCCTTGGAATCAAATATCTGCCAGACATATCTTGATAACCAAACCACCCTCGGCTCTCCACTGAAATTTTGAAAATAAACTATTTGTCCGCCTTTTTGGTAATAGGTAAGTGCTTCTTTTTGAGAATTCGAGGGATAAATTATAGCGTCTGCGCCAACAGCCTCCGCAACTGCTCTCCAATTTTCCCTTTGGAACTTTGGATTAAATAAATATAGAGAGGATGAGGCAATGTTTATCAAAATGGCTGTGGATAAAAATATCCAAAACGTTTTGCCTTTTAAACTTGTCAGCCCTCCCGCCGCCAAAATGTAAAAGGCAGGAAGACAAAAAAGAAATCTGAAATAGTAAAGAATAGGAATCTTAATGCTTATTAAAATTGACAGAAGAATCGGTACAATGAGCCATGCCCAAAGAACCTTGTGGGAGAAACCCTTTAAAGGCCGCCGTAAGGTCAGTAAAAAGGCATATAAAAATGCCGAAGCCAGCGAAACCGCGCCATACAAAATTTTATTATTAAAGCTGATCCTTCCGAATATAAATTTAACAGGGATCAATGCGATATTTTTAAGCGAGATTGTACCTAGTAGGTTCCACCAGGCCGATCCCTGCACCGAAAACCCTCCCGAAAGTTGGCTCAAGAACGTTGGCAGCCAGGCTATCAATATAATAAAAAGCGGAATGTGGGCCAGAGCCAATTTTTTCCAGTCCTTATATCCTAGAAGCCAAAAAACCGGAATAATCAGAAGAGAAACATAATCGGTCATCGCCAGGATGGGTAGAAAAATAGAAAAAAGCACCCATTTCTTTTCCAGAAATAGATAAAAAAGCAGGGTAGCCAAAAACGCGGCCAAAGAGTACATTCTGGCTTCCTGTGAGTAATAAATTAAAAGGCCGGACGTTGCCGCCAATATTGAGGCAATTCTTGCAGTCTTGGTATCAAATATTTTTTTGGCAATGAGATAAATAAAATAAATCGTCAGAATACCAAAAATAACAGAGGGGGTCCGGAGAGAAATTTCAGACAACCCAAAGAGGCTACCCCACCCTTTCATTAAAAGATAATAAAGCGGGGGGTGGAAATCTCCCGGTAGAAATTTGGTAAAAATATCCGCCAAAGGCATCTTAGCCGCGAGAGCGGTTGTTGCCTCATCAAGCCAAAGAGATTGATCAATGGATATCAGACGAAGTAGTAACCCTACAAACAAAGTCAGTAGCAGTCTGTTTTTTAGAAGAATTTTTTTCACTTTGATCCTCTTTTTGTGATTATGTATTCCAGAATACCCACAAAAATGCCAAAATCATAAACTAATTTAAAAATCATAAATTTTAAATTTAATGTTAAGAGAGATTTATAAATCCCCACAATCAGAGAAACGGGCAGTGATGCCCTAATTAAACCAGCAAAACTTCCAAAAATTCCGAATTTGTATTTCCTCTTCCCTACCCACTTTGCATGGTTAAATATTTCACCCGGGCTTGAAGGGTTTTTATGGTAGAAGACGGCACCTGGTGCCATAACCGCTTCATAGCCAAGCTTTCTACTCAGGCTCCAATCGTCATCATATCCTCCGGGGGTAAATCCACCGACTTTATCAAATTCACTTTTCAGAATTGCCCTAAAAACAGGCTGGTGATCGGGGAAGTTTTTGGGGTGGCGACGTTTCTCCTCCCACCCCTCGTTTATGTTCCAGCATCTTGACCAGGGGTTATCCCAATTGGATACAATTTCTTCTTTGCTGAAAGTTCCTTTTGCCAAACTTTTACGAATCGGCTCGGTAAGTTTTTCCAAGAAGTTTTTATCAAAAGTCATGTCTGCATCCACAAAAACCAGAATTTCCCCATTCGCGTGCCCTGCCCCCAAATTTCTTGCCGCACCTGCTCCCTTATGGTTCTCCTGAAAAGATTTAAAACTCGGCAGGGACTTTTCCAAATTTTTGAGAATTTCTAAAGTTCCGTCGGTAGAGCCGTCATCAACGATAATAATTTCAAAGTCTGTATAAGTTTGGAACCCTAAAGACTCTATACAATCGGACAATACTTTTTCTTCGTTGTATGTGGGAATTATTACTGAAATCATTTTTTTAGTTCATTAAACAAGTCTTCATACTTTTTGGCGATTTCGTCCCAGGAAAACTTTTTTGCCTGTTCTCTTGGTTTACCTTCCCAATTTTGATTCAGTGCTTTTTCGATCGCCTTGGCATAAGCCTTTGTATCCGTCGGGTCAACCAGAAGCCCTGCCTCCCCAACAATCCCGCTCCTGACAGGGTCATTTGTTGCCACAACCGGCAAATTGGTGGCCATTGCTTCAACTAAAACATTTCCGAATGATTCAGACGGCCTTGAGGGAAGTGTAAACACATCTGCGGCTCTATAAATCTCTGGCATTTTCTCAAAAGGAACCGATAAAAGTTCAAATCTGTCCTTACCCAAAATCTTTTCTCCATATCTTTCCAGCTCTCCCCTAAGCTCTCCTCCCCCACCAACCATTAAAAGGCTTACCCCGGGAAGTTTGGCGACAGCTTTAATCGACAAATCCATTCTTTTTTGAGGAGTAAAAGCACCTCCACAAAGAACCACAGGTTTTTTAATCCTTGTTTTATACACTTTCCCTTTTGGATTAAATTTAGTTAGGTCCACTCCGTTTGGAATATACAAAGATTTAACGCGGGGGTTGACCTCCTTTGCCCAAGCTAGAGCTTTCTTGGAAAGTGCGACAAAAGCATTGGGGCATGAATACAAATTCACTTTATCATCCCAACCCATTCCGGATTGGCCCGAAACTATCATTTTGGCTCCAGTCAGTAGGGAAATAATCCTAACCAGAACAACCTGGAATCTTCCGTTTGTCGGAATAATTACATCGTATTTGCCTTTCAGAAGATTCAAATAGTTAATATCTGCGATGACGTCAACTTTGTGGTGCTCGGACAGGCGATTCGAAAGCTCGAAGACAAAAGTCTCCGCTCCACGCCGAACTTTTTCTTGATATTTATTTAAAAACGCGATTTTCACCTTATTTTTTAGTTAATACCTCCAGGTTATCAACCCTCTGAGTGATTTTATAATTTTCCGTGACAAAATTGTAAACCTTTTGGGGAATATATGATGAAAGTCCGGACATTGTATAGGAATTGTAAATTATCATTTTCGGCGGATTTGCTTTCAGATCCTCCACCATTTTTTCCTGTACCCCGGGAATCTCTATATACCAGGAAAGCTGCGGAACCCAGGGATCGGTAGCTGGCAACGTATCTGTTAGTGCATATATGTTGTCCCACCAGTTCAGAACAAATATTTTGTCCCCAGGCTTTGTGTTGTAATTTACAAACGTTATAACATTGACAACATTAGCTTCATAAAATCTGGTGCCTTCCTTAAAATTTCTCATGAAAAAGCCCGCGAAAAGAATTATTGAAACGGTAATGTAAACCGGAACAAGTGGTTTGAATAACTTTTTTTCCTTTTTGACTCTTTCAAACACCAATCCTGTTGCAATCGCCAAAAAGGGAACTGCCGACTGAAAATGGAAAAATTCAAACCTGGGAAACGCCCCGAGGCTTCCGGCAACTGCCCAAACTAATATATTAAGATTTTTGCGGCCGGATTTTAGAATAAGCGGAATAAAAATCAGAAACGGGAATGTTGCCACAGCCAGATTTTTAAAATCCGGAAGCTGAACTTGCCCCTGAGCTTTGGGAAGAATGAAAATTCCAAACTTTACAGCCCAGTTCCAGAAGTCCGGCAAAACCCCAACCGCCCACATTATCAAAAAGAACGGAACAAAAACCGACAGAGTCCCTGTAATTAGTTTTTTAAAATTCTGTACTCTGTACTTTGTACTTTGTTCTAATTCCAACAAGATTGGAATCAAAAACCAAACAGCTGTTTGTTTGGAAACAAAAGCCAATGCCCAGAAAACTCCCGTCCAAAGCCACTTTTTCTGTCTTGCAAAGTAGAAAGAACAAAAGACCATTAGACCCATATAAAGATCAAACCAAAGCCCGTTACCATCGTAAAAAAGGTTCCAGAAGGCAAAGGCACCAAGCGCAATAAATGCGGCTTTTGTATTCCAAAGTTTTCTGGCAACAAAAAAGACGAGTCCGTCAAAAATCAGAATCAGGAGCCAAGTAAATATTTTCAGCTGAAGTATTCCTGTACCGAAAATCTTGTAGAAAAGACCCAGGTCAAAAAGCATGAGGGGAGTATGGGCAATGGCGATATCCCTGTAGGGCAACCATCCTTTGGCAATAAGGTATGGCCAAAGGCTCATTTCCGGCCAGGCAGTAAACTTTAAAACAATCAAAAGCAATAAATGAACCGCTAAAATTCCAGTCACCAATATATAATCTTTTTTCTTCATAATTTATTATTAGTATCCGGCTCTACCCCACCAAATTACCCTTTTCATTTTCCGAAGAGGTGTTTCAAAAAAAGCTCTAAATTTAAAAGATGCTGACATTGTACTCCACGGACTTGGAATAAAATTGGGTTTCTCCTTGAAAAAAACTTCGGGGTAATAAAAATCTTTTGAAAGATTTTCTCCCAACTCATGCTTTAGTTTTTTTGATCTTTTGACAACTTCCAAATCCTTTCCTTTTGTTCCACCTCTTGGTAAAAATGAGGCGTGCAAATAAGGAGCATCGACAAATTTTACTTTTTCCGAGTCTCTGTCTTGGATCATTTTATTTTCATCATCTACCCAACCCCAAACCCCATGAACACCCTCCGAATGAAGTCCCGGGATATTCCGCTTTACGGCTCTCAAATTATAATGCCCCACTCTACTGCCAAACTTATATCTTCCGGCAGACTCGGCTTGTCGATGAAAGATATCCCCTACTAAATTAATTGTCGGTACAACAACCGATTCAATGTTTTGTCCTCTATTGTTAATTGTCCCAATAAATTTCTTTATAGAATCTTCATACCAAATCTCATCTGCATCAAGAACTATGAACCAATCGGAGGATGTCACATCAAGCATTTCCTGACGCGTTTTTGTAAAGTCGGAGGGGGAAGTAATTTTTCTTTGCTTAAGTTCGATTTTTCCCGGGTATTTTTTCTCTAACTCTTTCTCTATCTCAATACTTTTATCTGTGCTTCCTGTGTCCCACAAGAGAAGTTTATCTACGTGATCAATTACTGAGGTGACAGAATACCAAAGCCATTTTTCTTCGTTCTTTACAAGTGTATGGGCCCAAACCTGCATACCTCAATTGTAACCTTTTTAAACCTAAATTTCTGCTGTACAATTGCTGGGAGATGTGCGGAATTGCCGGTAAGGCATACTTTAATAAAAACCACGAAGTTCATCTGGGTGAACTGAAAATGATGTCTACCTCCATTACCCACAGGGGTCCGGATGATGAAGGGTTCTTCGTTTCAAAAAATAAAAGAGTGGGTTTTGCCAGCAGGCGCCTGGCAATAATAGATTTATCCACCCGGGGACATCAACCGATGAAATACGGAGACAGATATGTAATAACTTTTAACGGAGAAATCTACAACTTCAAAGAAGAAAAAGAAAAACTAGTAAAGGAAGGATATAAATTTAGTTCGGAAACGGATACGGAAGTTGTTTTGGCTCTTTACTCAAAATATGGAGTCTCCTGCCTCAAACATTTAAGAGGAATGTTTGCTTTTGCAATATATGACAATGTTAACGAAACTTTATTTCTGGCCCGCGATAGAATCGGCAAAAAACCGCTTAAATACTTTCTGGATGGCTCACAAATAATTTTTGCTTCTGAGCTGAAAGCCATTCTCACCCAAACAGGATTTACAAAATCTCCAGACTACAAAGCCTTACAACTTTATTTGACTTACGGATACTGTCCTGCTCCAATGACAGGCTTTGAGAGTATTAAGAAACTGGAACCAGGAACTTATCTATTAATTAACTTGGCCAGGAAAACTGTTCAAAAGATCCGATATTGGCAGCCAAGGTATAGAAATAAACTACATTTAAGTGAGCGCGAATGGTGCAAAAGAATACTCGACACCTTGGAGCAATCAACCCGCCTTCGCATGATTTCGGACGTACCTATTGGAGCCTTCCTTTCCGGAGGGGTTGACAGTAGCGGCGTGGTAGCTGCTATGGCAGCCCTATCTCCAAAGCCTGTAAAAACTTTTACCATAGCTTTTGCGGATAAAAAATTAGATGAAAGCCGATACGCTAAAAATATTGCTAAACGCTACAAGACAGATCACCACGTCTTAATTGCAAAGCCGCAATCTGTTGAAACCTTACCCGGCCTGGCAAGGCAGTATGAGGAACCATTCGCAGACGCAAGTAATATTGTTACTTATATGGTTTCCAAAATGACAAAAAAATATGTAACCGTGGCCCTAAACGGTGACGGAGGGGATGAAAATTTTGGCGGATACCCAAACAGATACATGAGACTAAAACGGGATGTAGATTATGACTATTGGATTCAGGATATGAGACCTCTTGCCGCAAAGCTCTTAAAATCATTCCCAAAAGCTAATAATTTTTTTGAGAAAGCGAAACTTCCCCTTTACAGCAGATTTGCATCATACAATCAAATTTTTAACCCGGATGAACTGATAAACCATTCAAGGGGGAATATTCTTTCACTGGCAAAAAGAAGCAATCCTTATCAAACAGTAAATGATTGTTTTAGAAATTTTAACGGCAAGGATTTAAAAGATGCCGGGCTAAAATTTGATCTTCAATATTTTCTTCCCGATCAACTCTTAACAAAAGTGGATATTGCTTCCATGGCTGTTTCACTTGAAGCCAGGTCTCCCCTCCTGGATCAAAAGATGGTTGAGCTGGCCTGCAAAATTCCATTCAATCTTAAAATGAAAAGTGGAGAATCTAAATATATTTTGAAAAAAGCTTTTGAAAAGATTGTGCCAAAAGAAAATCTTTATAGACCAAAAATGGGCTTTACCATCCCTTTAAACAAATGGTTCTCGGGTGAACTTAACTCTTACGCGAAAAGTGTTTTGCTCAATAAAAAATCATTTGTAAAAGACGTATTTGATGTTAACTATGTTAAATCAATGATTGAGGATAACAACAAAACTCAGGATTTTGGTCCGCGCCTTTGGACACTCATGTCATTGGAGCTTTGGTACAGAGCATACTTTATTTAGGATTTATCTTTCCAATAGTATTTAATAACTATCACCCACGTATAGACCGCTAGGATTATGTTTGTAACTCCTAGGGTAATAGTTGGCCCAAAAACCCCGAATTTAGGAATCAGGAAAAAGTTTAAAAGAAAAATGGCTGCTATCTGGAAAAATGAAAAAGTTCCAATAAATACGGTTTTCTTCATGGCGTAAATAATGGCCGATACGGAAGGAACTGTAAATAAAAATGGAATTTGTGCGAGAGCCAAAGCCTGAAAAACAGGAACAGAGTCTATATATTTATCCCCGAAAAGTGTGAGTATAAAAGGTTTGGCAATTATTATCCAAAGTACTATTCCTGCCGTAATCGGCAAAAGGGCGATAAGAGATTTAAGGATATATTTCTTCTCGTTTTCTTTGTTACCAAATCCGGCAAGTCTTGGAGCAAGTACTGCGGAAAAACTTCCGGATAAAACTATAATAAAAGATGCAAGTCTTGAGGGAATTGAATAAAGACCTGTTGCAAGAGCTCCTGCCATTGTCGCCAGCATTTGAACATCGAGTCTCCCTGAAACTGAAGAAATAATTCTGTTGACCCCAATCCATCCGGAATATTTAAGTAATTTTTTATATTCCTCTTTTCCTGGGTGGGACCTAAAAAAATCAGGTTTCAAATAGATAAAAATAAACACAAGCGACGCCGCGAACCCTACTCCAAACGCCCAAAAAGCTTTGGACATAGTCAAGCCTCCAATTGTGTAAAAAGCCAGGGCAAATAAAAGCCTTGCAATATAAAAGGCATTATCAATAATTGTTGAGTGAAGAAATTTTTTCTTTGCCTGCAGGATGTATGGGAAAAACAAATCCGGAAAAAGAAAAATTGGGATAACGGCTGCCCAAATGGCGATTTTGGGGTCCTGAGTTGCCAGAAAAGTCTTTGAAACAAAAGGCGCAAATACGACGATTATCACCGAAATTCCCAAAACTATAAAAAGTCTGATTAGAAATGAAGCTTTTACATATTCATTGGCCTTTTCATGCTCACCTTTTGCTGAGTGGACGGATACAAAATTAACAGAACCTGTCGAAATTCCTATATCAGCAAGGGACGCAAGAATCACAACCAGATTGAGTGCGGCAGAAAAAATACCAAAATCATAAACACTCAAGGAGCGGGCAACAAATAATATGAAAAGAAAACCCCAAAAGGCAGCTCCTAAATTTCCGACAAAAAGCACAAACGTGTCTTTGGCGGTGGCAGAAAAAAGCATTTGTCTTCCCCAATCAAATATTTTTTTCATTATTATTTTATTAACATCAGAATCAATCCAATTATTTTTCCTTTATCCTTGGGGTTACTTTCTGCAACAAGAAGAGTCAAAGCAGTTAATGCCTCCGGGGTAATCTCAGAAATATTTAAAATATTGGCTTTCCTCAAAAACCAGACAAATGCGAATGCAGCGCTTCTTTTGTTTCCATCCAAAAAGGGGTGACCTTTTGCAATGAAATAAAGTAAATTTGCTGCTTTCTCCTCCAAGGTCGGATATAAATCTTTGCCGGCATAGGATTGAAAAACATTTTTGATGATTGAATCAACATCGTTTTTCTGTCTTCCTTGACCAAAAAGATCTGTGGCTATACCTTGTTTTATCAGGCTTTCCTTGAGATTCGATAAAGCTTCCGACAAATCATTTGATGTAACTGTTATTTGTCTTTTAGTACTTCCCTTCTTGGGTAATCCGTCCTTGTCATACGAATCCAGGGACAACCAAGTTGAAGCAAACATTTTAACCAAATCTAAAACATCTGATGTTTTTAGTTTGTCACTTACAGGGAGGTATTTTTTGACATTCTCGACAGCCTTCAAATATGACTGGTAATTTCTTGAGATAAGTCTCCGATTTATAGTGTAACCTTCCAAAATATGCTGCCTTAGGACTTTTGTCGCCCATTTTCTGAAATCTATAGCAATTTTCGAATTAGTTCTATAACCAACCGCCAATACAACATCAAGTGAATAAAAAACTACCGGCTTATCAGAATTTGCAATATGCATTTTCTGCATATTGCTTTTAGAGGAAACCTCACCCTCATCAAAGATATTGCGGATATGTCTGGACACTACAGACTGATCAACAGAAAAAAGTTCCACTATTTGAGACTGTGTAGCCCAAATAGTATCTTTCTCAAAATCACCTTTAAATTCAAGCGACCCTGATTTTGTTTGGTATATAACTAATTTTGCATTATTTTTTCTCATAAGATCTGTCCTTGGCTGTTGCCGACAAAAGCATGGATTTGCCTAATTCGATGTATCTTTTCACCACTATATTTTACCCTACTTTTTGATTAGAAGAATAGCCGAAGAGTCCAGACGCTCATAATTGTCACTTGCGGGGACTTTATATACACCTTTCAAGGTAAATTCCTTAGCAATCTCGTCACAGCTGCTGCACGTCCATTTCTTTGGATCGTTTGGATTATTAAAGATCATTCTCCAATCATTTCCCATATAATAATTTGCGTCATCAATCAGGTAGTTTGTCAGATAAATTGCATCAAAGGGAATTTTACCCGTCGTCGGATCAATAATTTGTTTTGGTTCCAGAGGGAACCAAGCGGTTCTCCTCTCACCGTACCAGCTCCCCCAGGTATCAAGATTCGTAACAACAACCTGATTATTATCTGTATTTTCATTCAAAATCTTTGAAAGTGTGATGTACACAGGAGGTTTGCTAACATTGTGAGTCTTTGCCTCAAACCTTGAATCCAGAATTAAAACTCCAAGTGTCTGTCCAACACCAAACAGAAGAATCAAGAATGTGGAAGCAATAATTGTGAATCTTTTATTTTGAATTTGTGATTTGGGGTTTGGAATCTGTCTCGCATTTAGGATTTCGAATTTAGAAATTATTTCCACGAGTGTCCCTGTCGCAATAATGTACACAAGTGGAATAACCGGGTGTAAATACCTAAAAAAAGGAATACTAGCGGCGGTGACTAAAAAAGTAAAAGCCACAATGAATGTCGAGACAATTTTAAATGAGCTTTCTGTCTTGTTTTTTGATTTAAGGAATAAACCAGTTACAAAAATTCCAAAAAGGTATGATGATATTATTTGTGGCAGAAGTTTATAAAAGTTGTAAAGATTGTAGAGAATGTTTTTGAGGGTTTGTGAGATTCCTCCTTCAACAACAATGGTGGCCCCGCGCAAAACGTCAGAGGCAACTGAAGTTTGGCTAAAGGAGGAGCCAACTCCGCGGCCTATTATCGAATACAAAAAATATTTTCCGGAAAGTGACATTAGTACAAAATAATCAACCAAAAAACCAACAACTGAGATGATTCCAAAAAAAATCAATGCTTTTTTGAACTTAAAGTTAATTAAAAGCCAGTAAAGCACGATCCCTGTGATATAGATAAACGCTTGGGGACGGGTGAAGTACATCAAAATCAATAATAAAATAGTTACTGCGCTCGCCCACTTTTTTTTAATAGATGCAAAATAAGAAGCTGCCACTATTTCAAAAATGAAAGGGGATTCTGAAGCACCATTTGTTGCATAGTGGATCAGATCATAACTAAATCCAATAGTAAGAGTAGAAAGAATCCCAACTAATTTTGAGTTGAAAATTCTCTTTCCCAAGAAGTAAACAAAAACTAAAGTGAGAATAAAATAGAAAAACGAGGTAGCAATTACCGCAAAGTCCCCTACTCCAAAGATTTTAAAAAATGCTGCAATCGAATAAGGTATTACTGGAGGAACCCAGGGAGACCAAAATGTTTTTGTTTTAATTAGCTCAAAAATATTTATGGACCAAAAGGAAAAAGTACTCCCATATCCTAAGCCATTTACTAAATTTCTAGCAATGTCTGCAAACTTCGCGGAGTCCGAAAGATTAAGGTACATACATATATATTACCACTACATTTATCAAAGGTGCCGATATAAAATGGCTAAATGTCAAAAATACTGTTTATTGGAAAACATGGATTTGTCGGATCTAAAGTTTTGCAAGGTTTTTCCTCCCCTCTCCAAAAAGTAATTTCCCCGCCATTTCCCGACTTGGATATAACCCAAAAAGACTCTATTAGACAATATGCAGAAATGGCTGATGTTGTAATTAATTTTGCCGCTTTCACTGATGTTAAAACGGCAACGCGTGATCCAAATGGTCCATCTTGGAAATTAAATGTCGATGGAACTAAAAATGTTGCAGAGGTGTGTAAAGAGACGGGCAAGTTTTTAATACACATCTCGACCGACGGAGTGTTTCCTTACCTTAATACATCCAAAGGTCCTCATGACGAGTCGGAAATAGTGCTTGACGATTTTAAAATAGTTAGCCCATATGGTTACACAAAACTTCGTGGAGAAATAGAAGTTAACAAGTCCGGCGCAAAGGCAGCGATACTTCGAATAGCCTATCCATTTGGGAATCCAGATTTTCCAGACAAAGACTATATAATAAAACTTATAAAATCAGTGAGATTGGGTTATCCCTTATTTACCGATCAACATTTTACACCGACCTACATAAAATCTCTCCAAACAGTAATTGAGAAATTATCAACACTAAAATTAACAGGGGTTTTTCACTGGGTATGTAAAGGGTTGACCACACCATATGCAGTCGGTGTTTACACAAACAAGATATTGGGGTTGGGATTAGGGATTAAGAAAGGCTCTCTTACTAAATTTGAAGATATGAACGGCAAACAGCCATACGCCAAATTTGGAGGCCTGGCTACGGAAATCGCAGAAAAAAGACTTGGTTTAAAACCACCCACATGGGAAGAAGCCATCCAAGACTTCGCACAAGAATTAAAAGCGATATTATAGATCTATTTATATTCTACCTCTGGAATTGGTATCAATATTTTCGTCTTGGGATTTTTTCTCTTTATCTCGCCATATTTCGATTTATTTTGCTGATAAAAATTTCGTATACCATTAAAAATTAGGTCTGGAGCGTCTTTAATAAGCCTGTCCTCAGATACGACAGGAATACCCATACCAGGAGTGACTTTTCCATGTTTTGCGATGGTTGAATCAGCAACATATTCAATCATGTCGCTACCGATATGTCCATAATTTGTCAACGTTACAAACTTGGCAGATGAGCCATGAGCAACAATGCGTTCGCCTCTCATTTTTGCTATGTGAAGATGTTCGTGTATTTGATACATTATGTCGTTGACCTTTACTCTAAATGCAGCAAATTTATTTGGATCATAAAATCCCTGTTCCTCTTCGTGCTTTAGTATTTCTTTTGCCACTAGACTCATTTTTGATGGAGCGTGTTTAACAAAAATCCTCATTGAACCACAGTGTATGTCCGGCAAATGTTTAGCATGAACAATCGTCAATCCGAAATCTTCAAACATTCTTTGTAGTGGTTTTAGAGACAGATAATAGTAATGCTCTGCATAGAACGTGTCAAAATCTGTATTTGTAAGAATGTTTCCCAGATAAGGGAATTCCAAAGTAAAGACACCTTTTGGTGCAAGTAGTGTCGCTATTCCCTCTATGGTTCCTCTTATGTCAGGAATGTGTTGCAATACGTTTGCTGCGGTAACAATATCCATCTTTCCCATTTTTTTGACTATTTCACTAGCCAAAACCGGTGTAAATGGTTCAATCAAAGTTTTAATTCCTGCTTTGTTGGCTTGCTTTGCATATTTTGTGGCGGGGTCGACACCAATAACTTTCATTCCCAATCTTTTATATTCTTTCAAACAAAGCCCAACATTGCTTCCAATTTCTAAAACCTTAGATCCCTCTGGTATTTTTGAGATATCTATTGTTTCGTGAGCACCATTTCTAAAATCAAACTTCATAGCATCCGGGGTACGATAAGCGTAATTGTCTGCAAAAAGTTCGCTTGAAGGGATTATTTCACCTAGTTGAACCAGGCCACAATTCATACATAAATTTGCGTCCAGTTGATAACTTATCTGACCATGTTGAATAACTTCCTCACGTGTTTGATATATATTCGGCTTGGGCATCGGCCCAAAATTTATAAACTTGTATAGTTTTTTTCCCTTACACGCTTGACACACCGTCAAAAGACGTACTTTGTTTTGTTCCTTATCTACAAAAGATTCTTTTACCACTGATACGTAGAAATTAGCTCATAACACTTTAGATGTCAATCATCAACCCGCACGCAGAATTTTAACCACCTCACTCAATTACCAGATGTCTCTCGACTGAAAATGTTGTATATTCTTCAGTGTATGCTAGATATTGTCTTAAGATATGAACCAATAGTCAACGACATCAAGAAAAACAAATATAAAAAAATTTTGGAGGTGGGATCAGATGATTATGGAGTAGCTCCATTTTTGAATCTAACATCCAAAATTACTTTATTTGACTTCAGTTTCAGACGAAAATCACTTAAAACAGTGTTTTACAAGACTGGGAGCGTTCTAAAGCTTCCGTTTGAAGACAAAAGTTTTGAGAGTGTAATTTCTTTAGATATGCTTGAACACATCCCTCCAAAACTTAGAAACAAAGCCCTTTCTGAACTGATGAGGGTAACAAAAAAAACTTTATATCTTGGATTCCCTTGTGATTCGGCTGCTCGAAAACGGGATAAAATATTCTTTAACTTAGTCTCTCCATTTAAAAACTCTCCTCATATCAAATATATTAAGGAGCATCTTCAAAACGGCCTCCCCTCATCGAAAGCAGTTGTCAAAAAAATAAAAGTTTACAAACCTGAAAGTATACAGGAGGTTAATAATCTCAACGCTAAAATCGAAATCTTTTTGGTGGTGTTGTCAAACCTTGACTTTTTACCGCTTCTTGCCTTACAAAAACTATTGGATAGGATCCATATCGATATACTACCCTTTGCTTTTCGTTTTTTTATGTTCAGCTTCGGATGGCTTTCCAAACCATTGTCATTTGACAAGTGTTATAGAAAGATATTTATTATTAGTAAAAGAATTTAAAACAAAACTTCTTTTACCCCAGATAGTGAACCATGGACGTAGGATTTCAAAGCCTTAAAATTATTTTGTCTCATCATTGCAATCATAAACAAAGGGGCACGTATAAATATCTGACCAAATATTGCTGTTAGAACACCAAAACCGGTGAGATTTTTCTTAATAAAAATAAAAGCGCTTCTCCCATAGTGAAATGATGAAAATGGGGACAGCTTCATCTCAATCCCGCGTGATGGGGTAGTTGCTTTGTGTTCAACAATGGCCTGGGAAACTAATTTTATTTTTAGTTTACGTTTAAGTATTTTGAAACATATATCGACATCTTCATAATACAAAAAATAATTTGGATCCCATCCCCCTATCTTTTTATAAACATCTGATCTCATAGTAAGACCTATACCACCGAAGTCGGGGTACTTGTTCAAATTTTTAATCGTTACAAAGCGGTTATAGTCATAATGTTTTGTATAGGCAATTAATTTATATAACTTTCCACCCGCACTCCAAATCCGATTGGGGTTGTTATGAAACACAACTAAAGGTATCGTTGCACCTATCTTTGTATCTCCCAGGGGTTTCGTCATCTTGTCTAAGAAAAATTTATCGTTAATAACTGTATCACATGTCAGAAAACATAGGGTGTCACAGCCTTGTGAGTAGGCCTTCCGTGCAGCAAAATCTGCACCGCCAGCCCAGCCCAAGTTTTTCTTTGATTTAATATAGTTAATTTTGAAGTTATACTGGGGAATTTTCCTAAGCCTGTTTTTGGGATCATTATCGACTAAATATAAAATGCCATTAAATATATTTATCTTAGACAAAGAACCTAATAGCTCGATCGTATCCTGCGGATTGCCGTAATGGACAACGATAATTCCAATTTTATTTTTTTTGCTTAAATGGTTTTTCAACTTATATTTTACCTAACAAGTTAATAAAAATTTTTACGCTCTTTTCCCAATCAAAACCTTTTACGCGTTCTGTGCTTTTGATTTTTAGGGCATTAAGATACTCTTTATCCACTAGGGATTTTTCTATCTCTCTTACAAAAATTTTCTGATCATGAGGATTTATACTAACACCTCCGTTACCCAAAACCTCCTTCAAAGAAAATGCATTGGACGATATGATGGGAACGCCAAAATGAAAACATTCCAACAACGGAATTCCAAACCCTTCATAAAAAGAAGCGAATAAAAATAATTTTGCATACTTATACAACGCAGATAAAGTACCGTTATCCACATAACTTAAAATTTTAACATTCCTATTTAGTTTGTTCTTCTTGATAAATTGTTTCATTTCATTTTCCGATCTCCACCCCAATCCAGCAATAACTAAGTTGATCTTGTGTCCCCTATCAATAATTGATTTAAAAATATTTAATAGTCCTAATACGTTTTTATGGGGATAAGCCGCCGTTAATGAAAAAATATATGGCATTCGCACTCCCAATTTCAAAAGACTATTTTTTGAAATTGGCTTATTCATTAATGGCATACCCATATACATAACCTCAACTGGCTTTTTAATATTAAGCTTTTCTTTAATTGATTTTTTTGAGGAAAAAGAGGAAGTGGTGATAGCATCTGCAAAGTTTGCCGAGTGGGTTACAAAAAATTTTAAGATTAACTTTTGAAAAAAACCAAAATCTTCAGGGTGATAATACCAATTAAGATCAAATATGTTTACAATTGCCTTGCAGGTCGTAAAAAACGGAGAGGTGTATCCGAGTGAATATACTACGTCAATTTTATTTAAATACAGATATATTGGAAAGATTAATTGCTCAGCAACAATCCTAACAAATCTATTTGTCGCATTTATTGGAACTAAGATTCGATTGTACTTATTATCGAATGTATTGTAATTTTCTTTGTTGCAAAATATAACATACTCATTTTTCTTGTCATACTCGTAAAGAGCTTTAATTAATCCTCTTGAATATGTCTCCGACCCCCCAACTTTATTTGGAATAAGAAACAGTGTGTTGATTCCGATTTTCATTCTTCCCACTTCAAAATACTAGTACTTGGTAAGCGCCAAAAACAACCTATGGTAAAAAGTAAAAGTGGAATAATAAAAATTACTATTCTGGACAAAGATTCCCCAATAATTTTCCAAAAATCATATATATAACTAATATACAATGTTCCCGCAACTATCAATAAATAGCAGGCAACAACAAAAATTATTGAATAGATGTTATCTTTAATTTTATTCCTATAAAAAAATACCGAAGTCGCAGACATCAGAACCAAAATCGGACTAACGGCGCCCTTACTATTGTTGT
This sequence comes from Candidatus Woesebacteria bacterium, assembly GCA_003484955.1. Classification (GTDB taxonomy): domain Bacteria; phylum Patescibacteriota; class Microgenomatia; order UBA8517; family UBA8517; genus UBA8517. The sequence goes on along the minus strand of DMZH01000002.1, from coordinate 80,972 downwards.
ATATAAATTTTATTATCTCCGGCAAATTGGAAAAAGTTCTTAATGAGCCCCATGCTAAACCGGCATCAAATAAAGAGGATCTTTTATCTAAATTGATGGGATAAGATATGGCTGCAAAAGCTTCTCTTTGAAAATATAGGCTCCATGATTTATTTAATATATATAACAAAATAAAAAACAGAAACAGATATATAATTTTCGTTTTAATGTTTCTGCTGACAAGCATGTCTATAATATATATGAGCGCAAAGGCTACAAGAAAGGGTTCTGTTGGCCTGACTGCATACGCAAAGACATTCATCAATAAAGATAACATTAATAAACCTATAGGACGGCCTTCCTTGGTATATCTATAAAAAATAAAAAATCCAGTAACAAAATATGTAGCATATGGTAAATTTGGATAAGCAATCGTGGTATGACTAAAAATGACTGGTGAAAGAGCCAACATCAACGTCAAAAATGCAGTAGTTTTTCTGTCTGAAAATCTCAATAAAGTTGAGTAGAATATTACTACGAGACTTACATAATAAAGACTATAGAAAATCTGAGGAGATGGCCCCGACGTCATATACGAAACACTGTGCAGTATCGAGGTGAAAAGCGGATACGAAAAATAATAAGAATAAAAATCCCAATCTTTAAACGTTTGTTTAAATAAATCGCTTAACGAAAACCCTTGAGCGATTATCTTTCCGCGAAAATCATATAAAGTTAATGAATCCCAGGAGCTCACCGGCCAATAGAGTCCGTTAATTATTGTCGTCGCAAGTAATAATCCAATTATAAGCAGGCAAATTCCCTCAAAAGAGGTAATATTAATTCTTTTGAGCTGGCCATATATAACCTTTTTGACTCTCTTAAGAAGCTTAAGGTTGGTGTTCCCTTTTTTAAAAATAATCAGTAAAGAAATAACAAATGAAATTATTGCCGGTATCATAAATTCAAGAAGGTTGATTCTTCCTTTTGTATATATAAAAAACGATCCCAATAAGGAGACCTCGGCGGTTCCTAACAAATATGTCATTGCTGCTCTCTCAATAAATTTCATATTCTTATCCAACCTTGAAATTATTTGGAAAGAGAGCAAAAAAAATGATAAAAAAATTATATAGAACATTTTATTTTCTACCGGTTATTGTTTTTTCAACTTCATTATACTCATCATCAGGAATTACAAATCCCGATGTTGAATCATAGACTAGCGTCCGATATTTCTCAATATTTTTTGAGGAACTGTTGTACACCGCAAGCCTATATAAATTTAGAAAGTATGCATCATTATAATATTTGGGCATTGCCTTCTCTGAATCAACCAGACCACTCTTATCAATCTTTATTAAGCCAAAATCTGCATAGCCTGAATGTAAATACACCTGTCCTGGATTTAATGCTACAAAGCTTAGTGTTGCACCTTTTTGTGGCAAGCCTTGAATCTTCGTGATGTTATCTAGCTTCGCTTGTATATTAGTTATGGTCAAATGAACATACTCTTCTTTTTTATCGTTCGGTGGGGATGATAACACAATGGTAGCTCCATTCTGTAATTTAAAACCCGCAACAATACTCACTTTCTCGGTTTGGTTTACCAAAACATCAACTGATATATTATCGGGGGTCATGTTTCTCGAATAACTCCTACCCCAGTAGTCATAGTTGGAGGAATTATAGATTATCGAGAGATGTTTTTCTTCACTATTGTTTTCTACTATCTTTCTGTCCCCATCGCTATCAATTTCCAAAAGATTGTCAATTTTGTCTATTCTGTCAGGGAAATAAACTAGAAAATTTTTCCAGAAAATCTGCACGTTCTTTGGTAGATACACAAATGATTCTCTTGGAGGTTCAAACCCAGGCCACGAATCCGTAACCATCACGTAATCGGCTTCGCTTTTAGCAATACTCCAAGACACTCTTTGTGCAGATATCAATATTCTTGGAAATAGAAAACTTCTAATCAAAAACTGGTTTCCCTCAATACCTCTGATGTTTTGAGGCGGATTATAAATTGCCATATTACTCGGAACATTTTTTACAATCAGTTGCATATAATCATAAAAAACTCCCCATTTTGTATGCATTTTTTGAGAGTATGACGCCAGTGGATGAGGAAAAACATCTTTGGCTTGATCAAATATCGAACCAAGCACCCCTGAAGCGCCCGAGACTACTACCCATAAGAGACCAAAAAAAATAGATATCTCGACCAATCTATGAAAAACCGATTTTCTTACTAATTCTGATTTTGGTATCAAGCCCTTATTTAAAAAATTGGTCGTATCCCATCTATCCTGGAAAATCTTAACCCCTCCAATATGGGTCGTGGAATCCAATTGAAGAACTAAAATTAAAAAGCAAAATTGCACCAAGCCCCAAAAATTTTCTGGGTTGACATGAAAGGTGGAGTATACATAATTATTATATTTTACCGACTCCATCACAGAAAAGAAAATCCCAAGAACAAAAAGTCCAGAAAGCACCAATTTGTTTAGATTTGAGAAAGTATGATAAATAGACCGTGAGAGATTTTCTTTTCTCCAGTGGGAAAGTATAAAATATTTTGTTAACAATGCATATAGAGCAAACATAAATATAACTAAGCCAAAATCGAAATGCAGATTTTTCTCAAAAAAACCCTTATAAGTTACTGACTGGATTACAATTAAAACACCTAACCCAACAGCAAAAAAAGGAAAAAGATTAACTGCTAAGTTTGACAGATTTCTAAGATAGAGGGATTTTGTTTTATTCTTTTTGAACATACCACGTGTCTGTTTGCGTCCAGTTTTTTAATGACACAATATTTCTAATTATTTCCTGATTTTGCTTTACGTCAAAAAAAGTTATTCTAAAAAACGACTGTTTTTGCGGATACTGCATGACTATCGGGATATTCTGATGCGGCTTTAAACCAACTATCCAATCAGAATGATTAATTTTATCAACATCTTGAACATATGCAAGGCTGATATCTGATCTGCCGTAAAAAGTCCTTAGGTGTAATCCGGTTTCGAAAACTAATTCCAGATACACATCATTCTTGGGAAAATTCATAACCAGTCTGTCACCCTTCTGCATATTTAACGATAAATATTTCAAAAAATCTTGAGAGACATTTGTGCCGACAATTTGTGTCTCAAGGTAATTATAGATATCTTGGCTTTGGTATAGAACATATCTTGCAGAGATTGTTGCCAAGGCTAATATAAACAAAAAGTATATCTTAGGTGAAAAATTTAATCGTACAAAATTTATAAGCTTATGAATACCAACAACCATTACAACAGATGCACCAAAGCTTGCAAGAAGAAGGTATCTAGGAAGAGGAATTCCCCAAGGAATTTGAATCATCAAGAAAACCGCAGTCCAAGCGACCCAAAAAAAAATCCAAAAAAATTCCGTTCTCTTTTTTTTGTAAAAAAACAACCAAACCAAAAACCCAAATATTCCAATATATGACAACGGGTAGATAGATCTTACTAACGAAGTAAAATATGTTTTAAGACCGCTTACTACACCCGATTGACTTATAGAGTAAAATGCTGAGTATGTCCCACTTTTAAGGCTAGAGACATAAATTAATAACAAAACTACAGACACGCTACTAAGTAAAGTTACCACAACATAAATCCAAATTCTAGCCCAGTTTATATATTTAAATGGTTTTAGAACCATTAAAATACATACGGTTGACGCTATAACACCAAAATATCCCATACCAATTTCTTTTGTATAAAAAGCCATCGGAATTAGTGGTAACGATAAGAGAAAGTATGGCTGTCGCTTTTTTCCACTTGATTCAAAAAAGTCAACGGAATATAGCAACAAAGCCAAACTTGAAAGAAGTAAAAGCATCAGGGGAATTTCTTGAGGACCCAATCTATACCAATTTTCGCTATTACCGCTGTTTATAAGCCAGACGGACAATGCAAAAAATGCCACTAGTTTATTTTTTATCGTCTTATAAATCAACCAGGCGGAGATAACTGAAATACCAAGAACCATTAAAAGAAGATACAAATGTCTCAAAAAAGCAGAATTTTCCGAAATCAACCAAAAAAACCACTGCAACAGCCAATAAAATGACCTAACTCTTCCGTTTTCCGGCTCTATGATAAGTGATAAAAGACTTAATAAATCTTTCTGATGAAAAACTGCGTCATTAATTTTTTGAGAAATCATTACAGTAACCCCGTCATCCACAAATGACCAATCAATAAACAGGCCGGGCACCGAAATCAGTGTTGCAACAAGAGAAACTGCAATCAAATATCTTTTTTGAATAAAAGCCGTCAAACGTTGCATATATATTATTTAAGGAAATAAACCGTCGTTCCTTGAGATGAAAAGATTTCTATTAAGAAATCTTTTTTAAAGTTATTATAAATATCTTCTCTTATGTTGGGATGGATTCCCCAATTTGTGTTCTCATAAATATGGGTTACGCCTAAAATTCTGAGTTTTTCATACACCTCAAATGCATTTTTCGTGTTCGGATTAGAAATAATTCCACCAATTTCCGGATTCCCATAAATAAAGGGGGTATTCAAATAGTAAAATCTATTGTCAAATAGTACCAACACTTTATTTTTTGATTTGTCCAGATTTATATTCATGAACTCTATTGCTTTATAGTTGTCCTGAGCGACAAGTGACTTTTTTGCTTTATTGGAACTAAAATACGAAAGAAGTTCAACTTTTGAAAAATTTGTATAAAACTTTCCTCTTTGATAAAAAGATGAATCAACCTGTATGGCCACAACAACTAAGAAAAACGTAACAAAAAGATAACTCCAAGCTGTACGTTTTTTAATTATTTCAAATATCACCCCCACTGCCACTAAAGATGATATTGGTGTAACAGGAAAATAATAACGCGTCAGTGGGCCGACTGAAAATAAAATTAGTAATAGAGATGTCAAAGCGTAGAAACCCAAGTATCTCGTGTTTCCTTTCAGTTTTATCACGCCTAAGGCCATTGTGAGTAACATTAAATAGAAAAAGATGGTTTCCGAAATAATTAAAAAATCGTGACCATCGTCTTGGTGGGCAAGCAACCGATTTATGGTTGTTGGTAAAACAAGATTATCTTTTTTAATCGAGTCGATAATCGAAATCTGATTCAAAGAACGTTTATTTTGAAAAACATTATCCAAATAAGGATGTATCGGATTACCTGTTGCGATATAATTTCTCCCCACCCAAAATAAAGCGGGAATGATCGAATAGAGCAACACCAGCTTGATTAGCAATTGTTTCTTATCTTTTTTCGTAAAATACGAAAGCACGTTTTGCCAACTAAACTTGAATTTTTCTTTTTTTATGTAAAAGCAGAACGTTAAAACCACAGCTGCAATTAAAAGAAGTCCTGAGTATTTGATCAAAAAAATAAACGACCCGAATATAATTAGTAATGCAAAAGAAGAAGTTTCCTTATCTTTAAAAAACTTGATCATAGATATTCCAAAAATTAGTCCATAAAAAGCCATTGGATATTCCGTCATCGGGGTCACTGCAACTTCTGTAAAGAGTATAGGTCGAAAAAGAAAAAGGAGTGCTGCAATAAGGCCAATTCTTTTATCAAAACCTTTCTGCAACCCATACACCAAATAACCAACAGTCATTAACAAAAAAGTAAATACTATTAGATTACTAATACGAGGGTCGCCAACAGATTCAGGGTATCCAAATAATGACTCTATTCCAATGGGATAAGCTAATTCAGGAAACCAATGCAATACGGGAAAATAATGATACTGAAGATAAAGTTTAGGCAAAGACAAGTGGTAAGCCAAAGAATCCCAAGAAGTAGGGAATAGAAAGAGATTGGGAACAAGAGGTAAAAGAATAAAGGCAAATAAAAAAAATATCCAAAGATTAAAAGGATTTTTAATAACGTTAAGAAATAACTCCTTTATTAATTTTGGCTTAATGAGTCTGTGAGCAGAATAAATTGTAAAAATAAAACCAGCCAGATATAAACCAAGAATTAATTCTTTATACAATAAGTGAAAGATGCCTAAATAAACAAAGGCAAGTGAAAAAAATACGTTACCCAATGCAAAGGCATAAAATGTTTTTTCTGCCTCACTCCCAAAATCAAGTTTCAACATTCTTCTCCCTATATAATTTCCCACACCCAAAACAGAACTTATATAAATCAAGTAATAAACTATGAGTGTAAAGTTATTTTGCATCATTTTTAATAATCAAAACGTGAGAAGATAATATCCCAAACATTTTATAGCTTCTTATTTCAAATTTTTTCTTAATTGGCAAAATATTTTGAACATCCTTACTGCTTAGAGGATTCAAATTGTTAATATCTCCCCAAAAGTCCTTACCCAACAATTTACATATCTTTCTAAAATACCTATTAGGTAACCAATGAACAAACAATAAACCAGAGTGGGGTTCATAAAACAGGTTTCTATTTGGAGTCGTAACGAAAACCTTTTTAGCAACTCTCGCGAGCTCCTTTAAAAATAAACTTTGTGTCCTTCTTGTCCCTGTGTGTTCTAGGGTTGCCCAAGATACTGCGATATCGAATTGCAAGGATCGAAAAGGAAAATTAGAATGTGGCTCGACCTTCTTAAATCTTATTCTGGGATATATCTGTTTTAATTTGTGACAATCTTCAACAGACGCGGCTAATATATCCTCTTTATAAGGATATCTTTTTTCGAAAAAGTTCGAATCTATTAGGTCCTCAACCGGAGTTACACCCATATCTAAGATCTTCATTCCCCTTCTTGGTTTAATCGACTCAATGAAAATTCTAAATTGTTCTTCTCGAACCTTTAAGGATAAATAGCTAAGGGTTCTTCTAGCAAATGTAACTTTGTTTCCAGGATCAGTAGACCAATAAATTTTTTTTCTCATGGCTCTGGGAGGGGGTTTACCAAATGTGTTTTAATTGTTTCTATAAGAAAAACCCACATATCAAACACAACAACCAGACCAATAAACAATAATTTGATTTCCAAAGAGAAAAATGGTACTACGGACAACATCGCAACAGTAATGGTTATCAATATTCCAATTTTTACAATTGATATTTTTATTACAAAATCCATTATTTTACTTTCCCTTTTAATAATAACAAGATTCAATAATTTTGCAGCAATAGTCGATAAAAACAATGAAATACTCAATAAAAATAAATATAATGATAAAACAATTAGTTCTTTCAACAAAAAGTAGGAAAAAATTATCAAAATCAGTGAAAGTAAAAACAAGTAGTCGGGTTTGAGCAAAAGGATTGCCTTAAGATGTCTCCATCCGTCTGTCCATCGTATAAGATGTGAGGGAACACTCCTTTGGTCCTTATAAAAATTTATTGGTACTTCCGAATATTTTCCTTTATTAAGCGCTGTTTTACACAACAGTTCGCTCGCCCACTCCATTCCAGAACTTCTCATATGCAAACTCTTATAAAAATCTTTTCTAACCAAACGCATTCCCGAATTACAATCCGTTGTTTTCAACCGATACATGTAACGTATAAGCCAAGTCAAAAACGGAGTACCAATATACCGATTTAAAAATGGCATCGCCCCATTTTCAATACTTCCTTTCATTCTGGAACCCAACACTAAGTCGTAATTTTTCTGTATAAATCTCAGAAATTTCGACATTTCAAAAAAATCGTAACTTAAGTCGGCATCCGCAAAAAGAACATATTTACCCTTGGCATGAAGAATCCCCCAATGTAAGGCTGCGCCATAACCCCGAACTGGCACTTTTATCAATCTCGCGATTTTTTGTTTTTTTACATTTTCAACAGAACCATCATTACTTCCATTATCTGCAACCAATATTTCAAAATTTTTAATTTTAGCCTTTTTCCCGGCTCTAAATGCGGTCTCAACTACATCGGTGATTGTTTCTTCTTCGTTCAAACACGGAATTAGTAATGTTAACAACAATTCATTATCCATTTAGCGCTTTATAAAGTTTCCAGATGTCAAGTAAGGTTTGCAAAATTCGCTGGTTAAATCTCGGGGAACGTTTTTCCCTTACGGCTACAGCAAAATCAGCTATTTTAAAACCAAATTTTTGAGCTCTCAAAACAAATTCAGTATCAAAAATCCCAGAATCAGTTTTGCATCTGGGCAAGACCCTATCAGCAACATTCTTTTTCATTACCTTAATCCCATGGGTATCGCTACCCTTAAATCTGTAAACTATTTTCAGATATAAATTGAATAGTTTGGAAACCAATCTTCTTATTACGGGTCGTTTATCTTCTGACCAATGGGTCATCTTTGAACCAATGATTAGATCCTTACCGTAAAGGTCAATGTTGACGAGATCAAGCATTTTGAGATCATAAAAATCTACATTGAAAATAGCAATATAATCTCCATTCGCTTCTCTAAATCCTTTCCTTATAGCTAACCCATATCCAGGTTTAGATTTAAGCATCCGGATATTTTTATTCTTAAAAGACATTTCTGAAACTATCCTTTTCGTAGAATCTGTCGTACCATTTATAATCACAAGGATTTCGTATCCAGAAATTTTTCGCTTCTGAAGAAAAGAGACCGTGTCTCTAAGAGTCTCCCTAATCAATGTTTCTTCGTTCCTTGCTGGCAAAATAATCGATAGTTTCATAGAAGATTTTTTATCCCTTTGTCCAAATTTCCAAATTTCCTAGCATCAATTTTCAACTTCGAAAGCATTCTTATATCGGCGATGCTTCTTTGTGGTTCTTTTCTTTTTTTAGCAAACTCGATACGAGTTTTCTTGTTCATTACTTTCATTACTAATTTTGCCAGATCAATTATTTTTATTTCTTTCCCCGTTCCCAAACTTATCACAGTCCCACTTTTGATTTTCATCTCAGCTATTTTTTCAACAGTTGCAATAATATCGTCAACATAGATAAAATCCCTGGTCTGTTTTCCGTCACCATAGATACTTATTTCCTTTCCATTTTTAATCGCTTTTATAAAATTGTGAATCACATAACCATATGCCTCTTTTTGTCCAGGACCATAAATATTTTCGGGACGTACCACAACAATATTTATTTTGTCTCTATATAGCTTGAGAATACTCTCGGCATTTATTTTAGAAACTGCATATGGAGTAAGTGGCCTTGCTTTAACCGCAGCTGATGAAAAAAATATCATCTTTTTGACACCTGCCTTTATGGCTGATTTTACAACAGAAAGAGTACCAAGAGTATTGTTTTTCATATAGTCCATCGGTTCCTCCCACGATTCTGTTGCCGAAATAAAAGCCGCCAAATGAATCACCAAATCTACCCCGCGAAGTTTTTGATCAAGGAGTTTGTTATTAAGTACATCTTGTCCGTTTATCAAATCGTATTCGACTATCTGGTGATTTTGAGACAGTTTTTTAACCATGTGCTTCCCCACAAAACCTGACGCCCCTGTAATTAAAATTTTCATTTCTGTATTTTAACAAATTCCTGCAAAACAAGCGCTATGCAAAAAATAAATAGCGGGTAGAAAAGCATCGATAATCTTTGAGCCGCATCTCCAATCCTGTACCAATAGTCTGTAGTAATACTTAGTTGAATGGTTCCAGCAATTAAGACTGCCAGAAGTGTAAAAGTAATGAAGTAGATTAAAAATAATTTCTTTTGTTTTTTAAGAATAAAGAGAGATACTGTCGCAAGAATAAAAGCCACAAATATAGCACCCCATGGGACAACTACATGCTTATGTAGGTAACTGGCTACTTGCCTCTGTTTTTCTATATCCAATAATGCAGGCAGAACACTTCCATAGTCGGCAAATTCTGAAGTGATCGAAGTGCCCGACCCTCTCAATAAGTTTTGAAAAACTTTCCAGACCTCCCGTATCGGAAAGAAAAATAACGAATAAAGCGCAAAATTCCAAACTTTTTTCCGGTAAATAGAAACTATAAAAACAACAAGAAGGGTGGCAAGCCAAAATGGCTCGTTAAACCTGGTCCAGGTAGAAAGGCCTACCAAAAGTGCTGACAAGATAAGGTAGCCCACCTCCTTCTTTTTATCCCAAAGATAAATAGAAATTGCCCCCAATGAAATGTAGACAGTGAAAGGTAGGTTTGTGTAAGAAATCAAAGAGTGATAAAAAAGCGGTTGTGCAAGCAAGAGTACAAGTGTAAAAAAGATACCTGTTTTTCGGGAAACAAATTCCCTGAGAAGCCCGTAAAAGCCTACTCCCAGGGACAAATAGAAAATCGAATACAGGAACTGTGGGTACCTTCCACCCCCCAGATACACAATAGTATGAGCCAAAGACGTTAGAAGCGGATAGTTATAGTAGTAACCGTCAATAAACGCTTCTTTCATAAACCCGGTCTCCGCAAAAACATGACCTCTAAAATCATATAAAACAACGGAGTCCCAGATGTGAACCGGCCAATAGAATGTGTTTATAAAACTGGTAACAATTAAAAATGCCAAAGCACCCAACATCACTTTTTCAACCGGCATCAATTTTAAGTTTTTTATAGCATCAACGGACCCGACAAAAAATTTCCCCATCCTCCGCCATTGCAAAAAGACGAGCGGAACTGAAATTAGAAAAAGTAGCAATAATTCATTTGAAAGACCAAACCGGACTCCGACAAGATTCGTAACAAACATCAGCAATGTAAAAACACCGATACCCAGAGGAAAGGACATCCCAATTGCTGTCGCGTGGTTTAGCTTGGGATAAATGAGCAATGCCAGCGGCAACCCTATCCCTAAAATTATTAATAAGACAAAAATTACAGAGATAATCATATAATTCTACAGTTCGATAATTCCATATACATATTTATCATCTTCCAGTTTATAAACGGAATTTTCTCTCGTCTCTATTACGTTTGTTGAGTCCGGATCTTTATAAATAATTCTTTTGGCAGCGATCTCCTGTCTGGGCCAGCCGTGACATTCAGGATCGGGTTTGCACGCTTCCTTGCCCCAGGTAATTAAAATATAAGTATTTGGGCCGAATGCTTTAATATCGGGGATGATTTTTGGCTCCTGAATAAGTTTTCTCGGATAAAGGAAAGCTCTGACAAAATGGTCATTCCCGCTTCCCATTAGCCAGGGATCCTCCATGGGTGGAATAATAATGGTTGCATCCTGTGGGGTATTGTTTTTGACAAAGACCATAAATCTGTAAAAAACTCCCCACTCATAAAACATTTTGTCATCGTAGGAGCTTCTTAAATGAAAAAGAATATAGGAGTTTCTGCTGATCCCTGTATTGGCGGCGTAAGTGATATTTTTAACCATAAAAAAAGTGATTAAAAATATCATTGCCGCATAGATTGGACCAAGTTTTCCAAAAGTCCTGGGTATGGTGTTTTTGAATTTGTCGACAAGGTAGATTGAAAGGCTAAAAAGTACTACCAAAACCAAGCCGTCGAGATGAAATTTAAAAGTTGAAAGAACATAGTTTGTGAAGTGCGCCCCTTCAAGAAGAGAAAAACCAAGATAGATGAGGGAAAGAGGGATCAAAATCAAACGATTAACTCTTAATACAAATCCTGCGAAATTTGACTTGGCATCCGAAAAGATGAGAAACACTATTGTGATAGCAAAATAAACCTTGGCGTCGATCAAAAAATGATTTCCTATAAACCCAGGATATTTAACGGTCTCCAAAAAAAGTAATGCATAGGTAAACAAAATAAAAACCGGCAAAAACATAAATATAAGTTTCGGTTTTCCAATATGTTTAATATGCATATTCCAACTGTTCAAGTATAGTATGGGTAAAAAGAAATTACTAATAGCTGTAAAAAAGTGTTTAAATCTGAAATTACATAGGTAAATACAAACATATAAGTAACATACATCTCCACAATGGAGCTTGACCAGGGTTCAACTATTTCCAATTCGGAAACAGTCCAAAAAGTTTTAGCCTTCTGCAAATCCTGGCAAAAGCCTGTATAATGGAGCTATGTATAATTGGAATACAGATACAACTCAACTGAAGAGAAACCCTAAGACATATGCCATATGGAGATTGGAACAGCAAATCAACTTCGGTTTAAATGGCGAGAAAATACAGACAGATCTCCTGAAAAAATATTGGAACAAATTACACCTTGATCCGAAACGTAAAAGAGTTTTATTTTCTTGGCTATGGCAAAAACAATCCTTACCAAAAGACAGCAAGCACTCCTAAACGAACTGTTTTCGCATAAAAATATTAGAGAATCTTTTTATTTAAGTGGAGGAACCGCACTTGCCGAATATTATCTTCATCACCGTTATTCGGAAGATTTAGACTTTTTCACGGAACAAGAAATTGACCCCATGAGCATACAGGTTATTTTAAAGACCCTGGCAAAAAAACTGAGTATTAAAAAAATTGATTATCAACAAAGTTTTAACAGAAATCTTTTTTATCTTCACTTCGATAAGGAAATTATTAAAACTGAATTTACTTATTACCCATTCGAACACATTGAGACCCCCAGACTCATAAACGGTGTCAAAGTGGACAGCCTTACCGATATTGCAGCAAATAAAGCGTTTACCATTTATCAAAAACCAAGGAATCGGGATTTTATTGATTTATATCTTATCCTGAAAAAAAAGAAGTGGAAATTTGCAGACATACGGAAACGAGCGCACGCGAAATTTGATACGCCACTTGACCCTCTTCAACTAGCCCAACAGTTAGCGGAGGCGCCCATTCTCAAAGACTTTCCACATATGATTATTCCACTTAACCCAAAAAGGTGGCAGGAGTTTTGGCAAAATGAATCTGAAGCCCTTAAAAATGAAGTACTTAAATAAATCCCCAAAGGCTTGATATAATACGCTTGAATTCAAATGTCCCAAAACATTTTTCAGAAACTATACTATCGCGACTTACAAAAGGTTTATAAAAGTTTTTCCACCTCCGGCGGTGAGATAATTTTGGACAATGTAATCGGCGATGTCCCCGATTTACAGACATATTTTGAGGATTTAAGAAAAATAATTTCTTCCGAAACCAAAGTGTTGATATCCTACCACAATCATAAATGGGAGCCGATTCTAAATCTTGCCTCGTCCTTGGGTTTGAGAAAAAAGGTCGGAGTGCAAAACTGGCTTGACCAGGATGACCTGAAAAATATTTTGTACATTAGCGGATTTGAAGTAGTGAACACTCAGTCGAGGTTTTTCGGAATAACTTCTGTGACAGTGGTAAGGCCAAAATTACAAACTACAAGAAACAAGAATCAATATTCAGTATCGATAATCGTTCCTGCCAGAAACGAAGAAGGAAATATCAAAAAGATAATTAGCTCCATTCCAAAATTTGGCAAATGGCAAGAAATAATTTTTGTAGAAGGAGGATCTTCAGACCATACATGGGACAAAATTATGAATGAAAAATTTAAAATTACGAATAAATCTCAAAATTCGAAATCTAAAATTCAAATAAAAGCGTACAAGCAAACGGGCAAGGGAAAAGCAGATGCGGTAAGGCTTGGGTTTGAAAAAGCCACAGGGGACATTTTGATGATTTATGATGCCGACCGTACCGTTCCCTCTTCAGACTTGCCAAAATTTTATAACGTTCTTGCCGGTGGTTTTGGTGAGTTTGCCAACGGAAGTAGACTCGTTTATCCCATGGAAGGACAGGCCATGCAGACACTCAACAAAATTGGAAATGAATTTTTCAGTTCGATTTTTACCAAAATCTTCGGACAGCACTTTAAAGACACTCTTTGTGGAACAAAGGCCATCTTTCGAGACGACTACCTGAAAATGAAAAAGGATTATCTGAAGTATTTAGAGGTTGATCCATTTGGAGACTTTGCCTTGATTTTTGCGGCTATCAAACATAATCTTAAAGTTGTTGAAATTCCGGTAAGATACAGGGAAAGGGAATACGGATCAACTAATATCAGAAGGTTTTATCACGGTCTCCTTCTTTTCAAGCTGGCGTGGATAGCGTTAAAGGAATTCAAGTTCTAACCGCAACAAAATATTCTATAAAAGCCAGTCGCTTCAAATATTTCTCCAAATATCTATTTGCAAAACTTGTAACAAAGGGGATTCTCACCGGTATAAGAAGTTTGTAATCATGTTTTATTATCTTCATTCCCGCCTTTTCGATCATAATTTGTAATTCATGATTCATAATTCTACTGTGCGGTCCCTCCGGCATTTTCAGTTTCAATTTTTCCGCCAGCATCAAAGCCGATTCCCAAATAGGGTTTGCCATAGTAATAATAAATTTAGATCTTTCATTCATCAATTTCGAGATTTGTTTAAAAGTCTCTTTGGGCTTTTCAAGGTGTTCGATTACGTCGCTCATAAAAATGTAATCAAAAATTCCTTTTGGCCATTCGGTGGAGAATGTTAGATTTTTCGAATTTCGAAATTTGTAATTAGAAATTGAAATCATCTCGGAACTTATGTCAAAGCCATAACCTTTTCCTGGTTTGAGATGATTCAAAAGATCCCCCGTCCCACAGCCGATTTCCAAAACGTTACCGCTCTTGGGAATTTCGCGTCCTAGCAGTTTTTTAAGATTCTCATAATAAAATGAATTTTTCTTTTTATAGAAATCGTATTTTTTTGCTACTTTATCAAAATGTTTTTCTACTTTTGTTTTTATCATATCAGTACCCTAAAAATTTTCGGGATTTTATTTCAATATCTCCTTTACCGGAATATGAAACCCGGGAGGAAAGATCAGGATAGAACACTTCAAAAAAGTTATTGCCCGAAAGTACTGTTTTAAGGGTTTCAGTCGGTGACCAGGGAAGTGTTTCATCTTCAGGGGTATCGACAAATACTATGTTTTTCGATGCTAATGCCAGCCGGTTCTCTTCAAAGTATGTATAAACCCTTTTTGATGTATCCACCCCTCTCGTAATCCAATTTGTTTCAACCGTTAAACGAAGAGAGACTGCGGAGACGGACAGCCAGACAATGCAAAATAGAATAGAGGTTTTTGATTTAATATTCAGAAACATATATGACAAAAGAAATACTACACCGATTAGGGGTAGTGTCAGATAATAGGTGAATTTATGGAGAGGCAAAAAGACAATCGGCGAAAGCGTAACCAGAAACCATGAAATACTAAATAAGATTACATGTGTATTCTTTAAGATTTTTGACTTAAAGAATGCATATACCGCAAGACTCGTCTGAATTACAAACAAAACAAAAATCGGAACAATGTCTTTTGACCAATACTTTAGAAGGTTGGGATTCAGATGTATTCCCGGTCCGATAAAATCAATCAGCATTTCGGGCAAGTTAAGCGACCACAAGAAATACCAAACAGCTGTATTTACCGCCCTCTTAATCGAAAAATCCCAGACGTATGAATCCCCTTTTATAAGGCCAAAGCTAAAAAAATGTAAAGTCAAATAAATAATCAGAGTTGCTGCATAAGGAAGCAGGAAAAACATTAATTTTTTTATTGAAACTTTGGCTTGCCTTGTGATTTTTAAATAAAAGTGAGTCAAGACAAAGATAACCGGAAGCACGACCCCCGTCTCTTTACTCATAAGTGTCAGGATAAAAAACAGGAAAGATAAAATTAAATTTCGGGAAGAATGCTTGGCCTTTGTGTCAATTTCATACTTAACAAAAAATATAACCGAGGCGAGAAATAGCATAGTCAAAAAGAGTTCCTGGAATGCCCCAATATAATAGAGCTGGCCAAAATGAGTTACGCTTACGGCGTAAAGAAACGAAGAAAGAACGCCAATTTTAGCATTCCCTGTCAGAAGTTTTGCCAGCTTCCCTACTAAAAAGATTATTGCAAAAAAAGTAATAAACGAAATTATACGAAGGGGGATGGGATTAAAATTAAAAAGATTGGATCCTAAAAAATAGTAAACACGAAGCGTCAGGGGCCTATACACGCCTATCCCTTCCGTATCTTTTACTAAGTTAAAGAAGTTTAAGAAACCGCTAATTGAGTGGGTGTTGGCTATTTTTAAAAAGTAAAAATCGTCATGTGTATAAAATTTAAAAAGCGACGGAAAGAACATTACAAGTGAGATTAAAAAAGCAGATAACAGTTGCCAATTCCTTTTAAAAAACTTAATCATCGTATGTGAACGTCCTTACTTTATCGTCCTAATTGTAGCAACACGGAGTAAATTATTAAACCGATGGAGAAGTAGTATTAGTTGATTTGAGGTATATTTTTTAACAACTTTTTCATCCTCCTCCAAAAGAATATCGGAAGATTTTTTAGTAATGGTCGAGGACTCAATTCTAAAACTGGATAAGTATTTATTGGTAATAATCGGCATTTTGACTTTCGCTATTTTTAACCATAAATCATATTCCATAACGAATTTCTTGGTACCGATAAATGGTCCGAACCTCCTCCAGGCTACCCTTGTGATAAAAACTGAGGGCTGCATTAGGTAATTGAGAATTAGGAGCAAATATTTTTGATTCAAAAGAAGAAACAAATTTTTGTAGCGTGTAACCCACTTGGTGATTGTCACACCTTTGGAGTCCATGACGTTTCCTCTTCCTGCAAACCACAACGCATCGATGTTTAGGCGGTAAAGTCGTTCAATTTCCCTAAAAGCCCCTTCCTGGTAAACATCATCTGCATTTATATAAGTTAAAATTTTTCCCCTGGTTTTCCTAAACCCTTTGTTGAGCGCGTCTCTTTGTCCCTTGTCGGCTTTACTTTCAAATTTAATAATATCCGGGTATTTCTTGGTATACTTTTCTATAATTTTAAGCGTCCCGTCGGTTGAACCCCCATCCATTATTATTACTTCCAAATTTGGGTAATCCTGTTTGATGATTGAGTCTAAAGTTTTTCCAATATATTTAACCTTGTTAAAAGAGGGAATAACAACGGAGATGAAAGGTTTCATTTAGATTTCTTGAGGGCTTCGCGTCGAACCATATCTTCCAGCTTTTTTTCCAATTTCTTTGTTCTGATATAGGAACTTGTCACGAGACTTATTACCAGAATGAATCCGGCAATCACCATTAAATCAAAAACTCTGGTGACCAAAAATGTACTGGCAAATTTTCTTAAAAGCTCAGGGAAAACAATTATAACAATTGCCGCTGCCCACATAATAATCCAGGAAACTATTTCAGATTTACTGATCTCGCCACGTTTAAAATGAAGAACCACAAAATAGACCATTGAGAAAGCGAATATTAAAGCAATAATTTGTAAACCGATGATCATCTTTTTATATCGTGAACCTCCACTTAATTATCTCGCCCATTATCCCCACTGCATCCAATATTGTAACACCTTTCACTTTATCGTGATAAATTGACTGAACGGTAACCTCACAAAAGTTCAGTTTTGTTTTTCCGATTCTGGCTACCATTTCAGTCTCAACCCCGTACCCTGTGGAGTCCCAACGGATTTTTTGATAGGCTTTTTTGGTTAATGCCTTAAAACCGCAGAGTACATCGGAAACGTAAATGCCAAAAAGAATCGCAAGAACAACGGATGCAAATTTGTTGCCCAAAAAGCGGATCAGGGGTACCCCATAACTATAATTCCTGGAACCCAGTACCACGTCGCACCCCCCAGATTCCAAATGTTTTATGAATTTTGGAAGATCGCCGGGCATATGCTGGTTATCCCCGTCCATGAAGATGATTGCGTCAGCGCCAGCGGCAATTGCATAATCAGCCCCTGTTTTCATCGCCGCCCCTTTTCCCAAATTAATTTTATGCGTCAGAAGCGTGACATTTTTAAATCTTAAATTTGGATTGTCTATAGATCCGTCATCCACTAAAACAACGGGAAGCTTATATTTAGAAATCCCTTTTACAACCAAGCCTATATGTTTTTTCTCGTTTCTGAAGGGAATAACGATAAAAATGTTCATTAATGATTGATGATTAATGGTTGATGACTAATATACCACTCAATGGTTTTTCTAAGACCATCCTCAAATGAAGTGGGGGCTGTGAACCCGAATTCACGCTTAGCCCTGGTAACGTCAAGCATGCGTCGGGGTTGTCCGTCGGGTTTACTTCTATCCCAAACAATTTTTCCATTATAGCCTGTAAGTTTTTTAAGCAGGTTTGCCAGATCTTTGATTGTAATTTCAAAACCCGCCCCTAAGTTAACCGGCTCGCTCTTGTTGTAATTTTCAGCCGCTTTTATAATTGCTTCCGCTGCATCATCAACATACAAAAACTCCCTTGAAGCTTGCCCACTACCCCAAACAACAACCTCTTTATCTCCGTTCTCCTTTGCATCTACAAATTTTCGGATTAATGCAGGAATGACGTGTGAGGATTTCGGGTCAAAATTATCTCCTGGACCATAGAGATTTACCGGTAAAAGGAAGATTGCGTTAAAGCCATGTTGCTGCCTGTAGGCCTCCGCTTGCACCAATTGCATCTTTTTGGCAAGCCCGTAGGGGGCGTTTGTTTCTTCGGGATACCCATCCCACAAATTTTCTTCCTTAAATGGAACCGGGGTAAACTTTGGATATGCACAGATGGTTCCCAGAGCAACATACTTTTTAACTCCTGCATCACGCGCCGCCATCATCATGAAGGTTCCCATGAGTATATTGTCGTCAAAGAGTGTTGCCGGAAATTCCCTATTGTAGCCAATTCCTCCGACGTTTGCGGCCAAGTGAATTATAACGTCGCCCTTTTTGGCAACTTTAAGGCAGTCTTCATATTTTCGAAGATCGTATTCTGGTCTTTTCGGAACAAAAATGCTTTTGGGGCTTTGCGATTTAATTTTTGCTATCAAATGCTTACCCAAAAAGCCGTCTCCTCCAGTAACAACCACACATTTGTCTTTCCAGAAATTTTTTGCCATATTATGCTACCCAATAGCCTCTAATAAAAAGAGCTACCAGTACTATCCCCAGAAGTACTTGGGCAATTATAATATATCTTGAGGTTTTATTAAACTTGGCGATCAAAGGTAGGAGCGGAAATGCCATAAGCACGTACCTCGGCATAGAAGAAAGGGTCCCTGTCATTGTTGGGAAAATCACAACTAATGCTACAAATATCCAATATGAAAATTTAATTTTTCTGAATGCATAAATTAACCCACTAATTGAGATCACCGTTACGAAAAGTTCCAAGGTTGCATTCCAAAAGCCTAAACTGCCCGGATCCAAGCTAAAAAGCATTTTTACATACCGATAAATTACCTGTGGCAGTGTGACTAAAGGCAGACTACTTCTTTCGGCACCGAAAGCAGGCTGAACAGTCAAAAAGTAAATAGGGTCGCTGAACTTCCTGTATAAATAGTACATATAAGCAAAAAGCCCCAATGGAGAAATTATTACCCCAAATACGTCCCGTAATAAGTCCTTCCCCGCATTTTTAATCCTACCTTTATATTTTTCCCATAACTCAACCGCCAGAAAGACAGTTAAAAGCACTCCCTGAACCTTGGTAGCCGATGCTAGTGCCACCATAATGCCGGCAAGGATAAACTTATCCTTTTTGACAAACCAAAAAGTAAGTACGGCCAAGAGAAAAAAAAGCGATTCGGAATATATGGCTCCGAAATAAAAGGATGTCGGAAATGAAAGCAGAAGGAGAATTGATAGCCAAGCAACCTTTGAACTATATTCCTTACCCCAAAGTTTAAGAAGGAAGTATAAAGCGGCTATAAAGAGCGCGGTGGAGAGAATGATCCCGGTATAAAAATACGAAGGGTCGGTGTAAAGGCTCGGATCGAGGTTTCCCTTTGGAAAAAAGTTAAAAAGCTTTATTAAAAGTGGATAAAGTGGAAAGAAAGCCTGTGAATACTGAGCCTCGTATCCATTCTGTGCAAGTTTCAAATAATGAACTCCGTCAAAGTTCCCAAAACCCCAAACCCAACTGGGTAGATTGGTGATGGAAAGAACTCTATCGGCATAAGGGAATCTGTTTCCAAACTTTGTTATGAAAAATACCGCCAGAAAGGCCAATACAAAAAGAATAATTCTCCAGGTGACAAAAATCGGGAGAATTTTCCAAAAATCACTATGCGATTTTGGAATAGATTTTGTAGGTTTCATTTGCTGTCTTTTCCCAACTGTATTTTTTGGCATTTTCCGATCCTTTTTGAATTAATTCATTTTTTAATTTTGAATCATTAAGCAACAACTTTATTTTTTCTGCGAAATCCTCTGGACTTTCAGGATTGGCAAAAAGTACGGCGTCTTCAGCTATTTCCACTAAAGCCTGGGTTTTTGATGAAACTACAGGAATTCCCGCAGCATTTGCTTCCAAAACAGGGAGACCAAAGCCTTCATACAGCGATGGCTGTACATAGACATCGGCTAAATTGTAAATCTTAACGAGATCTTCATCGGGAACAAACCCGAGTCTTAAAACACCCGACCAATCGATATTTTTTAGATGACTAAGTTCTGGGTGCTCCAAATCTAAATTTTCAACTTCAAACGCCTGCTTACCCACTATAACTAACGGAATTTTGGCTATTTTGCAGGACTTAACAAGATTTGGAATATTTTTATTATAATTAACGTCCCCTACATACAAAGCAAAACATTCCGGTAGGCCATAGTGTTTTGCAACTTCTGGCATTGATGATGTATCTTTTTTGAATATCGGACGGGGAGCAAGATATGTGACATGAATTTTATTCGAGTTTATGCCAATAAATCGGCAAATATCTTTTTTGGAGGTCTCTGAAATTGTAATAACTGCGTCTATATTTTTTCTGATAAGAAATTTATTAATCTGCCAATTAATCATTCCTTTGATCCCGGGTGGGTAATGGTCGGGATAAATAAGGGGGATAAGGTCGTAAATAGTTAAAACAAATTTTACATGCTCCGGCTTTTTGAAAGGAATGGAAATAAAAAACGGATTAAAACGGGTAAAATGGATAACATCGTATTTACTCAAATCGGAACCGGATACATCAACACCTTCTATCTTTAATGCTTTCAGTAGTTCTCTTGTATAAACTCCAATTCCCCGGACGCGATCTCCGCTTTTTAAAGGCCCCTCATCAACTGCAATCTTAAGCATATTTAAATTATACCGCAGGTTAGGGCAAATTATGAGTGTTTCTGCCACTCGGAGGCATAATGCGAGGGAAACAAGGTGTACTCTACTCTTCTATCTTCGTCTTTTATTATTTCCAGGAGCTTACCTGCAACCCAGTCAGGGGTGAAATAGGCTTTCTTTCCTTTCTCCATCTCAGTCTTTTTTTGATCGTAGCTCTTTGGGCCGAAGCTTGTAAGTGTACTTCCCAACGTTATTAGGCAAAAATCCACAGATGACCTTTTATACTCTTCAGCCAGGCTTAAAGTTAAACCGCGGACGGCAAATTTACTGACACAGTAGATGCTTCTGCCTGCCATGGGAATTACTCCCGCACCCGACCCGATACTTAGTACTAATGAGCTTTTTGGCTTTTGTAAATTTTTGATCAGATTCTTGATTAAAATAAACTGTGAGGTAACATTAATATTCATCGAGTTATTCCACTCCTCTAAGGTTTCTTCTTCTAAGTCTTTGTATATTCCAACCCCCGCGGCATTAATTAAAATATCTATCGTTTTAAACTTCTTCGAAATTTGCCGGGCTAGCACCTCGACTTTTTTCTGGTTGGTAAAATCGCAGGCAAAATACTGACACTCACTCTTCAAGTCTTTTGCCTGATTTCGAAGTTCGTCCTCTGATCTGGCAATCAATATCAATGTAGCCCCTTCCCCATCCAACAGCCCAACAAGTTCCCTGCCGATTCCCCCTGTAGTTCCCGTAATCACAATGTTTTTATTTTGAAGATCCATTAATTAATTTTAATCCCTACCTGTCAGATATTTAAAGTATGAAACCGGAAAATGGGACGCGGAGAAAAAACTCCACAAAAATCCTCTAGCGCCGTCCAAAAAACCAAGATGACGAATATAAAGGTTAAGAAAAGTGTAAAGCGGTTTGAATAACAAATAATGGACAAAGAAAAATATATTTTTAGGAACTTTTTTCTTTTTCAGCTCCCCGGCATGAAGATCGGTATAGCGGTTTAGCCGCATTAAATATTTGGCAAGAGTTGGGGAATCGTAATGCAATAGGTCACGCGACAGCCAGGAAACTTCGCCGTCAATTTCAATTTGTTCGTGCACTGATTTTTGGGGAAAACTAGCTTTTCCGTTTTTAACTAAACGTATTACTCCATCAGGATAAACTCCGGCGTGAATCAGAGGCTTTCCCAAAAAAATATTGCGTCTGGGAATAAAATAACCGGCGACATCGCCGCCGGCCTTCTTTCCTATTGCCCCGTCTCTTTTTTCAACCAACTCCTGATGGCGGGCAAATAGCCGCATTTTATCCGGTGGAATTTCCAATTTCTGATTATTAATTACCGATCTAATCTCCCCCGCCAACTCTGGAGTAATAACTTCATCGGCATCTAACTGTAAAATCCAATCTCCGGTTGCCTTCTCCAGGGCTTTTTCTTTTGTTATGTGGAAGATTTCGTGATGTGGTTCTTTAAAAACTTTAGCGCCCAACTCTTCCGCAATTTTCCGGGTTCTGTCGGTTGAGTATTCGTCAACAACTATAATTTCATCGGCAATGTCTTTAACCGACTCCAGACATCGTTTGATATTTGCCTCCTCGTTCCTTGTAGCCAGTACTACCGACAATTTATTCATTTAGTATTCACTCGCCTCCACTAAAAAGTAAGCGTTTGATCCGTCGGGATATTTTATCAAATCCTTAACATCAAACATCAACCTATACCTTAGTCCATCATACTGACTTGGAGTAAGAACATAAAGGACGAAGGGAACGGGGTAACTTTCTACCGTGTTCCAGTCCGAGAACTGGAATTTACCGAATGACCTGGCAACGTTGTAGCTTTTACTCCGGCTCTCGTCATACTGAACAGTGTTCAGGAAATTTCTTACGGGATACTTCAGATAATTCAAAACAAAAATGTACGGCTGTTGTCGTTCTTTGGTCATATAAACTCTGTCGTAATAAGGGTGATCCTTAATGTAAATTGCGATTTGCTTCATTCCGTATTGCCATTCGATAGCATCTTTTTTAGCGTATTCGGAATAATAATATTTCAGATAGCTCGAAGATTCCCAAAAAAGAGGAATAAAAACTGCAGTAACAACGATGCCTTGAATCAATTTATTCTTAAATAAATTTACTAGACTGAAAAGTCCGTATGCGGCAACCAACTGAACGCTTCCCATCATAAAAAGTCCTCTGGCGGCGTTTGGGGTAAAGCCTGATAAAGCCCCCGGTATCGGGGCAAGGGCAACCCAGGCGGCAAGAACCAGCCAAACTTTGCGTGGCTTAATAATCATAAAAAGGAGTCCTATCCCAAAAAGAATCGCGTCAATTTTATATAATTCTCCGAACACCTTTACCGAGTTTCTCGGATTTTGATCCCCATGGATAAACAAATAATCCAAAGAGAAATATTTTATATAATTGCCGGTAGCTATTTCGGCGGTTCCCAAATATTTGTTTCCGGTTTTTTTATAAAGGGCCGTTGCCTTTATAATCTCATCGGAAAATCGGTTTTGCTCCACCCTGGCAAAACCCAAAAGTTTCGGATTATAGATAAAACCAATAACAAAAATTGCCAGAACCAGGAAACTGGCGAGAAATGCCTTTTTGTTTTTCATCAAATCTTTAAAATACAAAACACAAAGAAGGATAATCATCGGAGGAATTACAATCTTTGAAGAATGATAAGAATACATACTTAAACCAAATCCTAAAAAGGAAACAGGGAAATACCATTGGTTTTTTTCTTTTCCCAAAAAGAAAAATAACAACCCGAAAATGAAGAAAAAGAAAGCAAAATTAACCTCCCAGAGTCCCCTTGAAAATTGCAAGTGATAAGGAGATATTGCCAAAAATATTGCCGCAAAATACGCAGGGAGATCTTTTTTAAACAAATATTTTGCTAGGAAAAAAATTACCAAAACCCCTAAACTGCCAAAAATAGCACTCGGCAGCCGGGTGTTAAAATCACTAAGTCCCAAAAATTTTATAAAGACAGATGTTATATAGATGTGAACAGGGTGCTTATCGTCATAAAAAGATTGGAAGACCAAAGGAAATTTAACTCCCCACTCATCAACCCCCCAGTTGGCTATTGTATAGGCGTTGTAGCCGGCATCCACCTCATCCCAATTCAAAGAAGCAGGAATTTGATCAAGTTTATAAATTCTTAAAAATGCACTCAGTGCAACTATAAGCGTCAGAGTTATTGTCTTTATATATTTCATTTAAATTGAAAACCATTAAAAGACGAAACCAGCGAAAAACCCCATTTATCAACAGGGTTGTATTTTACTTCAGCTCTAAATTTTTCCGGTGGATATTTAAGATAGAAAAGTGCAAATATATAAGGCTCTGCATATTTATCTGTAACTATACCGCTCTTTTGATTGGCAAAAATTTCCTTATACTGATATTGCCAGTCACTTGCCGTTTCTACGGCATATTTTGTGACAAAACCGGTAAGATATGCCTCAAACGATAAAACATATACGGCAACCACGCAGGCAAAAATGATTTTCGAATATTTTTTAAAGCTTTCCATTAAAAAATGGATTCCAAAAGCAGATATGATCGCAAATGACGGAGCAGCCAGAATTCCCCTTAATGCATGTGGGGACTCTCTGGTAATGGCGGCCGGAATTGGAGCTAGGATAAGCGCCAAGAGCGGCAGGTAGTACAAAAGTTTTCTATTCCGATAGATTGCCAACAAACCCAAAATAATAAACGGGATCTCAATTAAATAAAGTTGTCCTCTCCCTGGAATTTGGCTTCTGGGGTTGTCGTCCCCCTTCAAAAATAAAAATTGCGGGCTAAATTGCGAAAAATAATTTTTTACAAAATCGTTCGTACTCTCAACTTCTACTTGTGCAAAACGCAGTCCTCCGGTATCAAATTTGTAAAGACGATAAACCGGAATCAGACTTACGGTAAAAAATAATAAGGAGACAAGAACCAGGATCCAATTTTTCTTAAGGTTTTTTAATTCGTAAAATGTATACACCAAAAGCGCTGCCAGCCAGATCGGGATGATAATTCGAAACGAATTATAGCTATAGAAAGAAAGAATAAAGGCAATTGTTCCAAAAAGTATGTGAAATCTATTTTTGCCGATAAAAAGGAACAAATATGTTCCCAGAAGAAAGAAAAAAAGACCGGCTGTTGCCTCATATCCCGTTCTTGAAAAAATAAATAACCAAGGTGATATGCTCAAAATAAAACTTGATAAAATAGCAATAAATTCCTTTCCTGTGATTTTTTTTGTTAAAAAATATGCCAGCAATAAAGTTCCAAGTGAGTAGAGCACCGCGGGAAGCCTGACCGCATATTCATTAAGACCAAGAATCTTAACAAACGGTACAACCGAATAGATATAAACAGGCAACTTGAATTCCCCAAAAGCCCTGAAATGCAGAGGAAGAGTCTCTCCCCATTCGTCTTTCAGGTCAGTTGCTATCGCGAAAGCATTGTATCCGATCGATGCTTCATCCCAATAAACAGATGATGGAATCTCGGCAATTTTATAAATCCTTGAGATTAAGAAAAGAATTAGTACAAACGCAAATATTATTTTAGATTTCATAATGCTTTATCTCACCTTTTTTCAACGATACTAAATGCATTGTCTCCGTTTAGAAAATCAATCTGTTTAAGTACAGGGGTTCCCTCGGGAAAATCCCCCGGCTTTCCTATAAAAAGAATCTTCTTACCGGGGTTTGCATTGACTATATCCTGGTAGCGTGTTCCCTCATCCCCCAGATCCGAAAAATAATATTTATCAAATCTCAAAACCCTGACCCAATCGTGTGTTTCGAATCTATCAAGATTGGGGCTATCTTGGAATTTTAGGGGATTATATTTGAGATAAAACAAAGTAAACATATGGGGTTCCCCATAATGCCTGGTAAAAGTAATCAGATCATATTTATCCTGGTTCGATTCAATATATTCAACGACCTGTTTATTCCCATATTGCCAGTCCCGGGAATAACGTACCGGATAATATATAAAAAGATTTTTAAGATAAATGGTGAAATTAGCCAAGAATAACACCATGGCTATACCCATCAGAGAGTAAAAAATCTTCTTATTCTTCATCTGCTTATAGGCGGCGTAAATCCCCAAAGCCGTGAGTATTTGGTAAACCGGAGCTGCATTTAGTGTTCTTAAGGCGTTGGGAATGCTGTCGTTGGTCATGGCTACGGGAACAAATGCCAAAAGAAGCCAGGGCGTTAAAACTTTCAAACTTTGATCTTTTTTTCCGAAAAGATAATAAAATCCCAGAAGGATAAACGGGGCTTGGAACCAGTAAAGCTCTCCCACCCCTTGGACATGGTGCTGTCTGTGTCCCGCCCCATCAATAAAAAGAAAGTTCGGAGTAAAATGAGCCAGATAATTTTCTGCGAAATAAAAACTGACATATGTATACCGGTTGTGAACAAGCTTGGTTACAAACTTTGGAAGAGTGGAGTTGTTTCTCCTCTCATCGATCCGGGGAATCAGCCCTTTATCGTCAGTAATGCTGACAAGTTTATATCTGGCCGCAGCTTCTCCGGAAACGACCATCTGTGCAAGCGGAATCATCAGAACGGTAAAAAGGAGTCCTGCAGCAATGAACCATTTTCTTTTTTCCCATAAGTATTTCCTAAAAACTATCGCCAAGGCAAAAAGGAAAAGCGGGGTAAAAACCCTGGCACTATTGTATGTATAAACCGAAACGGCAAATGGAAGCATTGAAAAAATAAGCCATTTGGGCTTTTTCAGACCCTTAAGAAAAAACCAAACCGCCATCACAATCCAAAATAGGGCAAATGATGATTCAAACGAAGCCCTGGTCAGCTGAATATGCCAGGGTGAAACCGCAAGCAAAAAGGCCGACATAAGGGACACCGACCTTTTTCCAAAAGCTTCCTCGACCAAAAGGTAAAGCAGTAAGACGGTTAATACTCCATAAATTACCGGCGTAATCCTTACCCCGAATTCATTTAAACCAAAAACGGCAATTCCCGGAATTGAAGCATAAATTTGGGCAGGAAGTTTGTATTCGCCGTAAGACTTAAAATTTAGCGGGAATTTAACCCCCCATTCATCCTTACTCGTTTTAAGAATGGAGTAGGCATTATATCCGATCGAAACTTCATCCCAATTTAAAGAAGGCGGAATTGAAGTAACTTTGTAAATCCTCAAGAAAAATGCCAGAGCAACGATTAATCCCAGAATTACAGGATAAAATATCTTTTTCATATTCCTTCTCAATGTTAACAGCTTCAAAACCCCATGTAAAATAGATTAACGTAGGGCCGGTTCTCCCAATACAAAGAAGCGCCAGAAAAAAGGATAGTGGAGGCTTGAAAGAATTGTTGATGGAACCATCGGACAGGTTTTACTCTCGCAATCAAGTTCGTAGGCGTTATAAACATATTTTACATTCCACCACATACCGACAACGACTATTCCAACTATAATTGCTTGTGAAACTTTTTTGATCCAGTTTTTGTTGAATATTGTATTAAGCAAAGATGGAGCCATGAGAACCAAAAAAGTTGAGCGATAAACTCCAGAGACAACATTCGGCCTAAAAGCATTTACCAGAAGCGACCTGCTGCCGAGTAAAAAACCGGCTGCAATAAACGTCATAAAAAAATCAGCTTTTTCAAAAATATACCGGATTCCCCATGCACTAAAGATCGCCAGAAATGGTAAGGCTGGAAAACGATACCAGGCTAAAAGATCATATTCGCCCGAAGACATCATCACAATCGCCAGCCAGTAAACAAAACTTAAACTGATAAATTTACCGGATTTTTCTTTTGGCTTGAATATAAAAAAGATAGCCGCGGCAAGACCAAAAATATACCATCCGCTTTTAAGAATCGACATGTCGAAACTCGGAGTAATAAAAAACCAGGCCAAACTATTAAAACCTGCCGGTCGGAACCCCTGAATAGAGATAATTCTTTTGAATATTTCGGGACTGAAATAGTTGCCGTACCAAATGTAGACTGCCACAAATGGCAATGTCATAAGAACTAAATAGGAAAGATTTTTCACAATAGACTTCCATTTAACCGGTTGATGTTTATATAGTTCGGCAAATACCACATATAAGGCCAGAGGTAGAATGAAGTAACCTGTAGGTTTGGAAAGTCCTGCGATTCCGGCCAAAAACGGGATTGGCAAAAGATATACAAACTTATTTACTTTTTGATATTTCAAAAGAAGATAGACAGTAATACAAAAAAGGAGGGCAATTAATGTTTCCGGCATCGCCGACCTCCCGGCCATTACCATAATCGGTTCGGTCCCATAAATCAAAATCGCCAAAATTCCGATCCAGTAGCCGCTTACTTTTCTTGCAATTAAAAAAACAAAGATTGAGGTAAGGGCGGATATTAAAATCATCGGAAACCTAATGTATGAAGAAGGAATAAAACCGTTTCTGTCAGCATTGAATAGATGTGCCGCTTCCCCAACCAATAAGGAAAAGAGCGGTGGTTCATCAAGCCAGGGCTTATATAAAGTTACTGAAGCCGAGGGCGCCCCACCTAAATACGAGATTACACCTTTGAAAACTTCCGCACTTTTGGGATAGTCCAGAGTCGACCATGAAACAGGAGTTCCAGTTTCAATTAAATAAATTCCGGAAAGGGCATAAAGTTGTTCATCCAGATGGTTCGCCGTTGGAACCCTTTCGTAATTATGGGCACGAAGAATAAAAGTAAAAAGAAACACTAATACCAAAATAAATATTTTGAAAAACCTTTTTTTCATCATTTAGTCGCCGGTTCTAACTATGAGAAATGCCAAACTTCCATTTTCCAAATAAATCTTTTTCAAGATATTTCCCTGATCAATATCTTTTTCATTTAAAACCCAGGGACTTCCTATAAAAAGGATGTCATCCGAGCTCCTGTCAACGGGCCAGTTTATTTTTCTAATTGTATACTTTCCAAAACCGTAAAGGTCATCACCTGTTCTTTTTAATTCTGTTTGATAAATATTTGGGTCGTATTGAGAGTAAAAAAGAATATACATATGTGGAATGCTTACTATATATGGGGCTACAACCCCCCTATATGGATCAAAAACTATTTCTTTATATTTGTCCTGGTTTTGAAGCATATATTCCACCGCCTCTTTTGTTCCGTTCATAAAATCCTCATCCCTTTCCTTTGGAAAATACACGGAAAAAGCAATTAGCGCATGGGCAAGATCCCAAATTACTAAAATGGAAAATGCCGTAATTGCAAAATATTTGACATACTTTATCGTGATGTTTTTTACTAATTTTATAAGTTCGTATAATCCCAGGGCTGAAAGTAAAATAACTGCAGGCAAGATTAATATCGTTCTGCCGGGGTGCTGTTCATTGTTTGTAAGCGATGAGGGTATTAAGCCCAAAAGTATCCAGGAAGTTATAATTCCCTTTTGAGGAATTTTCCCCTTTATAAAAGCATAAATTCCCAAAGGAAGAGTTATCGCTTCAAATAAATATAATACCCCAAGACCATAAGACCCTTGAATGGTCATGGGTAGTCCGCCGTAAAAAAGGAAAGAGGGACTAAAGTACGCTAAATATTTTCTTGCCCAAAAGAAAAACAACAGAGACATATTTGCCATTCCGGAAAATGCTGTTTTAGCATCGCTTAGTAAAACATTCCTGGTAAACTCAATATCTTTGGTAATAAAAACCATGTTGGCTCTGGCAATGTCGTTGCCGAAGAATGTGGAATACAAAAGTGGCGCCGCCAGGACAATACAGGCGATGATGAAAATTACTGATTCCTTTTTATGATTAATTAGTTCTTTGAATTTTATTGCAAAGAGCGCCAGCAGGAAGAGTGGAACAAACAATCTTTCGGGATAATATGTATAGATAGATAAAACAAAGAAAAGTGCTGAAAGAAGCGCCCATATCTTTTTCCCATCCAGCATCTTAAGAAAAAAGATAATGCCAACACCAATAAAAACCCCTGCCATAAGATGGTCGGAAACATATCTTGAGAAGTAAATATGCCAGGGCGATATTGCTAAAAGTAAAGTGCCAAGAAGTGCTGTACCCGTCTTTTTTGTTAACTTCCTGAACAAAAGAAAAAAGAGAGGAATCGACAAAGTGGATATTAGCGCAGTTGGAAACCTTACCGAAAACTCATTTAGACCAAATATGGCGATTGAGGGAACCATTGAATAGATTGGAAAAGGGTTCTTATAATCCCCGACTGATTTGAAGGTCAGTGGCATGAATTTTCCATATTCATCTCTTCCGGTTTTTAGTACCGAGTAGGCATTATAGCCAAAGGCAACTTCGTCTACAGTTAAGCTAACGGGGTTCTGATAATTCTTGTAAAACCTCAAAAAACCACCCAATAGAGTGATTAAAATAATTATCAAAATCAGTTTAGTTTTTGTCATTGGCTTATCTGAATCATCTTTTGGTATCTAATTGGCTCCCTTGTTTTTATATCATAAAGGGTTGTTAATCCCTGCAAAAATATAAAAACGGTGGCGATTGCAACAAAAGGCCATTTTTTGTTTCGTACCAGCTCACCCATACCCCAAGCAGAGATAAAAATTAATATAGGTAAAATTAAAATCAAACTATTGAGATCCGGAGAATACGTATGAATTATTGTCGGGATTAGAAGTGGGAGGGTTATCATCAGAAGATAAGACTTTGCACTTTTCCAAATGGGCATCCTGACCAAGCCATAGAGGAAAGGAATTAACAATCCGATAAAGATGGGTGGGCTGAAAGAAAATCCGAGAAGTCTGAACTGTTGAGTAAAGTAGGTAAATGGGGAAAAGGTGATAAGTGTATTAAAAAGCACATGTCTGCCAAAATACGTTATTTTGTTTTCGATAAAAAGACCCAGGTATGGGTATCCCGCTTCACCTGTTTCGCCCCTGAATGTGTTGACGGAATTAATAAGTCCGACTTCGTTGAACAAGCTGATTTCTTTAATCGCAACCATCTTAAAGGAATTTCTATTTAAGATAGATAAAAATATTATCGGGATAAGGACCAGTGCCGTGGTAAGGAAAAGGATTTTCTTGTCTCTTGCAGAAAATCCGCTTTTATAAATTCCCCAAAGAAAAAACGGTACTACCAAAAGCATTGAAAAACTGGAATAAACCATAACCGCAATGCCCAGTAATGATAAACCGACTCCCGAAAAACTTGTCCGTGCTTTCATTAAGACCTGACCATAATAAAAAAGAAGAACCCCGAAAAGAATAAAGATATATATCGACCCCCCTATAGCCAGGTAGGCCGGCCAGGGAGAAATTGCATAAATAAAGGGTAGTAAAAAACCGGTTTTTTTATCGAAGAGTTTTTCTCCGATTAGCCAAAGCAACATCAAGTTGAATACGTCAGATAGAATAATTATCCAATAAGGAAGTGAATATGCTTTTCCGATAAGATCGGTGATAAAGGGTGAACCTAAATTAACTCCCTGGATCGGTATATTATAAAAAATAAGTAACCTAATAGCCGCAAAAAAAGAAAACCCTAAAGCCAGAATGATAATTTTTATTTTGGTCATTTAAATAGGGTTGTTATTTGTCGGTAATGATAATACTTCCAAAAATTTTAGGAGATTTACCATATTGGGAAATTACCAGCCGGGGGTCAAGCTTTGCATATACTTCGTAGGCATATTCAATATTATCGATTTCGTTTACGTATAAAGCTACTTCTTTGCCTTCCTTTTGACTCTCTATTGCCGCAAGAGCCGCCTTTTTAGCGTCAGCTGACCAAAATGAAGCAAACTTCGCAGGGGCAATTGTGTACACCCGAATCAAAATATAGATTAATTGAAGGAGCATTAGTACTCCGGCAAAATAGGCAAACTTTTTAGGAATCCTTGAAAGAGCATATGAAATAATCATAATTAAAGGAGGCAGCATTAAACCATTCCTGAGTCCATGTGCTTCCGATAAAAACATTGTTGCAAGCGGTGTAATCAAAATCCACTTAAAAAGCAAAATTGATTCCTTTTTCTTTTCCCTCCAAAGAAACATTAAACCGATGAGTATCAAAGGCAAATCAACCAGGAATATCATACCCATTTCTCCGGGGTTATGTCTCGGATTTCTGTCCCCTCTCAAAATCAAAAAGTCCGGAGAAAGATTTTTGGCATAATTCTCCAATATAATTCTCGAATATTCGATCTCCCTGTTTATAAAAAGAGGTTTAACAAACTGCGGCAATGTTGAAACGGTTCTTTCGTAGTTAACCCTTTGTATAATGCTTTGTTTCAAGTTATTGTCAGCAAAAATATTTATACTTAAAAATCTTTGTTCGCTGCCCGCCATGAAAGTTTCTCTGATTACTACTCCTCCGAAAAACAAAAGTATTATTAAACCGATAACAAAAATTTTGTTCTTTACCACCTTACCGAATCCGCTAAACCAGAGGAGTACTAAAAAAAGGAGAGGTAAAGTTAACTTGAATGTTGGGTAAGTTAAAACTGCTATTCCCCAGGAAATTGCCCACCAAATATATTTTTTATATACGAACGCAGTGATTCCCAACAGAGCCAAAAATAGCGCAAAATGTGCTTCAAACCCCGCGCGGCTTAGATAAATATCCCAGGGAGAAATCGCAGCCAGCAAACCGGCAATGACTCCAATTTTCTCACCAAAAAGTTTCTTACTCAAAAAATACATCAGGACTATTATTCCCAAACCGGAAAGGATTGAGAGGGACCTAACTCCCCAGACGGTTGGCCCGAAAATTGCCACAAATGGAACTGAAAAATAAATATATCCCGCGGGGCGCCCAGCACCCATCTTAAAAGTCATGGGGAATTTTTGTCCTGTTGCATCCATGCCGGTTTTACTTATCGAATAGATATCGTAAACCATGGTCAGTTCGTCTCCGTACATGGGAAGGGCCTGAATTTTATAAATCCTAAGCAAAAATCCTAAAATTACAATTCCAAAAATGATCCAGATGGATTTACGGGCCATATAACCATTATAATTTAGCAATGGAGAAAATACTAATGGGAGGGATCGCGGGTTTTGCCTCCTTCACACTTATCTCCTATATCCTGATAGTACTTAATATTCCAATATTAATTATTCCGATTGTTCTCCTGACAATCATCTTCAGCACTAAACCACTAATAAAAACCATTAAACAAATTAAAACCAAGCCCAACTTTCAAACAATTATTATCCTGATTGTTTTTGTCCTTGGAATAGCCGGACAAATGGCGGTCATTTCCCCGAGCGGAATTACCCAAAACGGGAATTTACTTTTCTGGAGTGCTCACGGGCATGACGGAACCTGGCATATTGCTCTCATGGAGGAAATTAAAAAGGGCTTGCCGTTTGAAAATCCTATTTTTGCCGGTGAAAAGCTTGTTAACTATCACTTTTTTAGCGACATTTTGCCGGCCATGATAGGAAAATACTTATTCGTTTCCAATTTTGATTTATATTTCAGAATATTCCCTTTTATTTACTCGCTTTTTTTGGGGGCATCAGCCTATTTTTTGACAAAAAGACTGACAGGAAGCTCCCAGGCTTCTATCTGGGCAACAATTTTTACTTATTTTGCCGGAAGTTTCGGTTTCATTGTCACCTATATAAAAGGTAAAACCATTGGTGGCGAAAGTATTTTCTGGGCAACTCAGCCGCAAAGCTCAAGTGGTAATCCTCCGCAAATTATCTCCGACTTTTTGGTTTTGGCTGCAATATATTTTCTTATTGTCTTAACCCGGCAAAAAAATAAATCTAAAAACAAAATAATTTTCGTTGTATGCGTCATTCTTTTCGGAACCCTGGCAAGCTTTAAGGTCTATGCGGGGGTCGTTGCTTTAGGGGCGCTGGGAATCGCGGCAATTTGGCAAATAGTTAAAGAAAAACGGTTCCAGCTTCTGGTCCTTACGGCTTTTAGCGGAGCCTTGGCCGCTTTACTATATTTCCCCAACACTTCCGGATCCGCTTCCTTTTTGATTTTTCAACCTTGGTGGTATGTGAGAACCATGATTGTAGAGCCATCACGTCTTAACCTTTTGGACTGGGAACTCAGGCGCCAGACTTATATTTATGAGCACAACTGGAAAAGAGTTATATTTTTAGAAGGTGTAGGTTTTCTGATTTTCTTTTTCGGAAACTTGGGCATGAGGTTTGTAGGCTTATGGAATTATCTAAAAACACATTTGGTTATTAAGGTCGTGGTTTTTCTTTCAATTTTACTGCCGCTCATATTTTTACAGAAAGGGGTTGCCAGCAACACCAGTCAATTTTTGCAATACTTTGTTCTTCTTTTTGGAATTTTGGCGGGTATTCAAACCTCTAAAATTACAGCCAAGGCAAAATTTCTGATACCCTTTATTATAATCTTAATGCTTCCTACCCAGATCGGACTTCTACGGGAATTTTACTCGCGCCCAGCGTTTGCCAAAGTTTCGTCTCAGGAAATTGAAGCCCTTAATTATATTAAAGAAAATACTCCGGAAGATGCTGTCGTGGTAACTCCTCCCTATAACCAATACTTGGATCTTAAAGATTCCACGCCCAACATCTGGGATTGGTTTGACACTTCCTATGTTTCCGCCATCTCGGCAAGAAGAACATTCTTCGACGATTATGAACAGGCTGATATCATGGGCTACGATTGGAGACCAAGACTTGAAACTAAACGGGTTGTTTTTGAAGGCACCAATCCTGTTGAAGTAAAAAATGCTTTTACCGAAACCCAGGCCAATGTTTTATATTTTCCTAAAGCGGTGGGGCCAAAAGTTGATCCGGAAAGCTTGGGTCTTATTCGGATTTTTGAGAACCAGGAGATAGAAGTCTGGAAAGCCAACTAGAATAAACACTATTTATAGTCTTCAACTTGCTCTCCGGCTGGCTGTAGGAAACTAACGGAATTCCTCCGGGATGTACTTCTTCCTCGTAGGTGTATTCCGTAATACCGGAAGTGGGCTCCGGCTCACCAATAATAAAGACTTCGATCGTTTCTTCCGGACCGGCTCCGGGGGACGTAATCGTAAATGTATATTCCTTCCCCAGGGAATCAGGAATAACCGGAAAAACAAATTTAACAAAAGATCCGTCTTCCAGATTTTGACCATTAAGAATAGAAGTTCGTATCAGATTGCCATTGTCATATAGGCTAAAAATGACATCTGTTTTGTTTTTCAAATTGGGGTTTCTAATTGAAGTGCCGATTGCTGTTAAGTTGCCGGTTTTTGCAACAAATTTCTGTGAGAATCCCCTTATTTTATAGATTGACAGCCTTATGTCGGAGTTGTAGCCCGGCTGGATGTTAACCGGAATCATTTTCAGAGCTGATGCGAGTACCGCCGGCACCACAAAAACCAAAGTTAAAACCGAGGCTGTCGTTAACCAAATCATTTTCTTCACTGGCTTTTTTCCTTTCTAAAAAGCAAGTAACTAATTGTCAAAGCTCCGCCGGCAAAAATCGTGTGCAGGATGCTTTGTAAATTATAAGGATCATAGAACCTTTCAACTGCGTTGAATGGGGTTGGCAAAAGATCAAACCAGGTACTGTAAGCCCTGTACAGCGAAATTGTCATTGACCTGTCCTGATAGAGAAGCGGGATGACAACGGAGGCCATGGCCAGCAGGAAGAGCGGCCAGGATAGGAACGGCTTTTTGACAGCTAAAATTACAACAAATGGAGCAATCCACAAAAGCCATGCAATGTGGAAATGGGAAAAAGAAAATATGATCAAAAGAATTGCAATCCAATAATTAAACATGTTTGGCTTTTTATCAGTCAACCATGCGCCAAAAAAGAGCGCCGAGAAAAGGAGTAGTCCAACGATTATTGATTCGCCAAAACCAACGGCAAAGCCCGGATTGAATATCCTGGTGGTCAGCCCCGAAATTAAAGTTGACTGGGCAAATGCCTGTGACAGGAATGGCACGGATATCGCACCAAAAATGCCAAACGGTATCGCACCCAGGAGTACCTTCTCTTTAGTGCTTTTACCGCCAAAAATTAAAAACGGGACAAATAAAAGCGGGTAAAGCTTAAAACCTGCCGCAATCCCTAAGGCCAGAGCAGCCAAAAGCAGCTTTTCTTTTTTAATCAAAAGCAGGGAAATCAGAGTAATAAAAACCGGAAAAATATCGATGTTCCCAAACGCGTAAATGATAAAAATCGTAAAGGGGTTAAAAAGCCAGATTATAAAAGCTTTTTTTCCCATTACCCCACTGTCAAAGAATTTTAAAAGCAGGAAAGCAATAGAAATATCCAAAATCAAATACGGCAGTTTCAAAACCAGCAGATACCTAAAAACATTGGGATTCAGGATTGCTGTATTTGAGTCGGCATTTCCCAGCCACGCGTCAAAACCGCTTCCAAGGACCGGTGAAGCAATGGCCTGGTATCCGCCAAGGACAAAATAAGTTAACGGAAAATAAACAAACTCTTCCTTTAAAGGCAGTGTTTTTCTGTTTTCTATTAAATATGAATAAATATCGGTCACACCCTTTTTTAAGAAAGATGCCTGGAAGTTAAATGTTTTTATGTCGGGGTGAAATAAAAATGCTGCCACTAAAACTCTCAAGACGATCGCCAAAACCAGTATTTTTTTCATATTTTTTTCTTTTTTAATATAAGAAACACCGCAGCACCAACTCCGATCAATGAAACTATATCCAGAACCTGCCTCATCAAAGATTCCCTGTAATAAACCTCAACTGTATGCTGTCCCGCGGGAACTTGTAAAACAATCTGGCCGTATGGCTTTCCCGATGCGATCCCCACGCTCTTCCCATCTATTTTAGCAAACCAACCCGGGAAATAGTATTTGCTGTAATTTAAAATAAAATCTTCCTTATAGTCAGTGGAGACAGCCGCATCAAGAGTGTTTATTTCCTCAATTCGGTAAATTCCCGAAACATCAGCATAAGCCCTGGGAAAGTTGCTTTGGGGTCTTGCCTCGGTGTCTTTGGGTAGCCTTAGATATTCTTCCGATGTTTTTTTGTACTCCTCCGACGCAACAGGAACGGGAATATATCTATTGAGATAATACGCGTCTCCCCTGCCTAAA
This sequence comes from Candidatus Woesebacteria bacterium, assembly GCA_003484955.1. GTDB lineage: Bacteria > Patescibacteriota > Microgenomatia > UBA8517 > UBA8517 > UBA8517. The sequence continues at coordinate 43,988 of DMZH01000002.1, read as the reverse complement.
TATTCACTGATTTTAAAGTAGTTAAAGTTCAGAGCAATGGTGAGAGCGATAATAATGTATGAGGCAATTTTCCCGAATTTATATTTGGAAAAGCCTAAAAGAAGTATCGGAATGGAAAAAACTACCATCGCCAGGAATCTCCAGGGGAATTGAAAATACGGCAAAAGGGGTAAATTTCTCCATAAAAATGCGGAACGGAAATTCATCATAAAAATACTCACGAGGAGTATTACCTCTCCCCATATAAAAAACATTTTTTCCTCAAATGAAAACTTTTTAAATTTCAAGGCAAATAAAATCAATCCGAAAATAGCAGTTAAAATTCCCGTCAAGCCAAAATAGAAAGACATTGTATCGTACGGTCCCGGAACCGAAGCCCCGTAGCCGAAATACGGAATAATAAATTGCTTAAGCGCGGGGAAGTGGTCATAAAAATTAAAAACAGTGTCGTAATGCATTAGCCTGCTTTCGTAAATTGCAGGAAGCCAAAAATAGATAGATGCCGCAAGTCCCAAAAAAACGCCGATAAGACTTCTAATGATCGCGGCTTTTTTATTTTTGATTATAAATATGATCCTTGAAATCAAAAGGAGCAAGGCAAAAGGCATAAACATGTAAGCCATAATATTGTGCGACAAAACCAGAGCTGCCACAGAGAGTGCCGCCGCCCCAACCCATTTAACAGATGGTTTCTCTTTGCTCAAATTTACAAAAGCCAAGGCGACAATGGGAATTATAGTGAATGCTACAATCTCCCCTATTGTCCCCCGGACAAAAATTTCAACGGCTCTATAGGGCGCGTAAACATAAAGTACCGAACCGGCAAGTGAAAGTTCCTCGGATAAAAACTCTTTTAGGAATTTGTACATAAAGTACATAGAGAGTGGGATGGATAGACCAAAAACAATTTTTATACTATCAACCAGGGAAAACCCCAGAAGATGAATTACCTCCCCTATATAAAACGGTAAAGGATAAACAAAATTAAAAAGCGGATATCCAAAACCAAAACTCAGATCCGGGACAAAGCGAGGTGGAAACTGAAGCAATTTTATCACTCTGTCCATCTCATAAAGCCAGGCAACATGTAGATCGTCGGAAACCCCGAAGAAACCATAAACAAACAAATATCTTATTGCCGGAACCGACAAAAGAAGAATCAAAGGAATCAAATATTTAGACAGTACGCTTTTTGTTTTTTTCATATGCTGCGTAACCAACAAGCCCCACCACACTTACGATTGTGATTGCATTAGCAACCATCCTTAAGAGTGTGTTTTCAAACTTGCCCTCTATTTTATACTCACCCGGGTTGAGAGATACCGAAATTCTACCCAAGATATTATTGTAGGAAAAAGGATATGTCTTGCCGTCAACATTAACTTTCCAGTTGGGAAAATAGAAAACCGGGATTTCTATTTCAGCTTTGTTTGCAACTTTGGCTGTAAATTCCCAACTATTCGAACGATTGACAAAACCAATTGTTTCCACCTGACCGGATTTTATAATCGGTCCTGCTGGTGCGGCTTCTCTGGGCTCCAGTGCGGTTTTGGGTAAATAGTCCAAAAGCGCCCCTTTCTTTTGCTGATCCCAAAGCTCTCCTGAAAGTTTTTGTGAATCGTTTACAGGATAAAAAACTTTTGGTTTAAAGTAATTCCAATTAAACACTATCGACAAAATAATAATTAAGAGACTGACATAAATCTGCCACTTAGTTTTTACCACCGAGACAACAAATCCTCCGAGAAGGGCGGATGTAAAAATTGAAAGGGACAAAAAACGCCAGGGAAATTGGAAATATTTGAGCAAACTTATGTTCACCCAAATAAATGTTGATTTATTGTGTGTCATAAAAACCGACAGGGCAAAAGTTCCCAAGATCAGAGCCACCAAAATTTTCATTTTCTTTTTAATTTTTGCCACAAACAACAACGGCAAAGATATCGCAGCTAACCACCAATTCGGCCAACCTATCTGAAAATTCATTCCACCTTCAGGACCCGGTATAGAAGTACCGTATCCCCATATGCGGTCAAAAAACAGTTGGCTCACTTTTAGGTAGTTAGCGCGGAAATCCAATTCAAAACGGAGCAAAGACTCAGTTTGAACCAGATTTTTTTCAAAGAAAGCAGGAAGTATAAAAAAAGCAGATAAACCAATACCCAACACCATTGGTATCGCCACATTTTTGATATTTTTCCATTTATCCAAAGAAATCCAGTAAACCAGCCAGGCAATTAAAACAGGTAAGAAAATTAGAACCATAATGTTGTGTGTAATCATAAATATGAAAACGAAAATGGCAAATAAGGTGCCGTATTTTCTCTTTTCCGATGAAGTTGCTAATTTATAGCCAAAATAAAAAACAAACGGAATTAAAGTCAATGCAAGGCCTTCCGCTAGGGCACCCCTGACATAAACATCAAGGGCTTTGTAAGGAGCAAAGAGATAAAGTATTGCCGAAATCACACCTGGTAATTTTCCCCAAAGACTTTTGCCAAGCAGGTAAATTCCAAAACTACCGGCAGTAAGGGAGACATAAAAGAGTATTTTTGAAGCCCCTATAAAACCGGTTAAATAGCTTAAAACAGCGCCAAAATAATATGTCGAAACGCCATAAAAATTGAATAACGGAAAACCGTTTCCCCATCCCATATCGGAAACCCACCGGCAAGGAATTTGAAAGTCGGTAAAACACTTGCGCATTTCAAAAATCCGGATGATCTGCAGATCATCCTGGTGAGAAAAATAACCGTATCTAAAAAGCGGCCATGTTACCAAAAAACTCAAACCAAAAATAAGCAAATACGGCCAGTGTTTATTTAATAGTTTTTTCATTCTTCTTAATTATCAACCAAAAAACAACAACAATGCCAGTGAGGGACAAATAGTTGCCAATTTTCCTGACCGGAGTATCCGTCAACCTGGTTTCAATGTAATATTTACCCTCCGGTAATTTAAAGCTGACAAGCCCCAGGCAAAACTCTTCATTTCGGCAGTCATTGTGGCCATGATTGATAACTACCCCGTTTACCTTAACCTGCATACCGGGAAAGTCAAAAAGCGGCAGGCGAAGCGTTGCATCGGCCAAAACTTCCACACTTCCTGTCTGGAAATCGCTGCCCTTTCGATAATCGGAAAATTCTGCCGTTCCGTCCAATACTTCCGGCAAATCGGGAGCAGCTGAGATAGGGGGAAGTTTTGCATAAATCGGCAAGTAGTCAAAAATGCTGATTGTAAGCTGCTTTTGCCAGGAAACTCCCGAAAACTTTTCGGAGTCATTGATAGTTAGCCAATCCTTCGGAACATAAAAACCAATATTCAAAATAACCACGGCCAGAAGCACCAATCCTCCTAAAATGTACTTTCCCTTGGGGATTAAATAAATCGCAATACCCGCCGCAAGACAAAGTAAAAATATGGAAACAGCCAAAAATCTCCACGGGAATTGCAAATACCATAAAAACGGCAGTTTTGCCCATATAAAACTGGATTTCATATGAATCATAAAAATGCTGACTAGACCTGCCGCAGAAATACCCAGAGTCAAAATTGAAATTTTTTTATTTCTTTTCAAATTCATAATTGCCAGTATTGGAGCCGCAACCAGTCCGAGAATCCATTGGACAGTTCCGAGAGACAGGTTCAATTTTTCGTTTGGAAATCCGGAAGATCCATACCCCCATTCCCTGGAAATAAAAAGTTTGTATAAACTCACAAAATGCTGCCTGTAATCAAAATAACCGGATAAAATTCCTTCACTATGCACAAATTGCTTTTCAAAAAGAACCGGCAAGACAAAAAATGCGGATAAGCTAAAACCCAACACCCCACCCCAAAATATCTTGCCTAAATTTTTCCACCTACCTTCAAATAACCAAAATAATGCCCAAGCTAGAGCAACCGGAACAAAAATCATCGCCATCAGAACATGTGTTGTCATCAGGAAGAAAATAGAAACCGACATCCAAATCAAATATTTAGATTTTCCGGTTTTTATAAGCTTATAAATTGCCCAGAGAATCAGCGGGAAAAATATCTGTGCCCAAAATTCACTTAAAGCTCCCCTTACATAAACCTCTACTGCTTTATAAGGAATGTACGTATAAAGCACTGAAGCAACGAACCCAGGCCATTTACTTTTCAGGAGATCACTTACCAGGACATACATTGTAAGTGCGGAGAGAGCGTAGCCTAAAATAAACAGTATTTTTACTACATCGATATACTGAATTCCAACCCTGTGCATTACGGCACCAAGATAATAAGGAAGCGGCGGGTAAAAATTAAACTGGGGGTAGCCATATTGATATCCGGCATCCGGAACCCATCTGCAGGGAATCTGGAAATCCTCAAAACATTTATCCATCTCATAAACCCTGAACGCCTGAAGGTCATCCTGCATTGGGAAAAAACCGGATCTTACTAAATTTAAAAATGTCGGAATAGTCAAAAGCGTGATAAGAATTACCCAAAATATTTTCTTCATTTTCTTTAGTTTACTTTAAAAATTGTAACCTCACCATTTTGAAATATTCGCGTTAACCCAAGCTGAGCATCTCCTTGTCTGGCGTGCTGATCCTTTAGCCAATAAACGTATGCTATGTTGTTTTCCTTTAGAAAGCTTTTCGCCATATCTATATCGAATGTATTTAGAAAATCCTCAACAGACTTTCTTCTTTCACTCCAGGGGTATTGCATGATATCAAGGTTTATCTGGTCTTCCAAAAATACCGGCTGCCCCGAAAACGCAGAGACGTAAGCTGTTGACGTATACAGGAAAAGAGGTCTTGGAGCAGGTGCTTTTGCGGACTTCTCCGCGTCATACGGATATGTCAGGACCACCCCTCTGGGTTGCCCTGACAAAAATTTCAATGCTTCCACCTCACCCCCCGGAAGCATCGACTGTGGTTTGGCCGGCAAGTAGTGCCCCATCGACGCAACAGTTGTCGGAATGGTAAAAAGAACAAACAAGATAATTATTAAACCACGCTTAAGGAGTGGCTGTCTTTTAACAAAATTCCATACAGCAATTCCCGCCACTATTCCACTAAAGACCAAAGAGTAGTAGAAAAATTGAATTGTATTCCAGGGGGTTCCTTTTTGAACAAAAAAAGTGGGAACAATTATTCCTGCCAAAATCATGACAAACAAAAATACTTCCACCGGCCCCGCGGATAAAAGTGTCTTAGGTTTTTTTAAAAGCGTTCTAAAAGCAATGATTCTTGTTCCGAAATTTCCGACCATAAAAATGGTAAACGCCAGGGAGTAGGCCAATATTGCTTTAAGCCATATGTGTCCCATCTTGTAGGTTGTCATTGCTGAAAATAGTTTTTGCCAATTGAACCTATCCGTTAGGGTCATCATTGTTTCCAGAAACCAGAAAGGACTATACAAAATCAAACCAACGGAGGATTTGTTAAAAGGAATAAACAGGAAAACCGAAACGGCTATAGACAAAAGAGCAATCCACAACAGTGAATAACCTTTCTTTTTGACAATCTGCCAAACCGAACCCGCCAAAATTGATGATAAAACCAAAAGACCCGCATACACTTTGATAAAAATTGATATGCCAAAAAAGAAAATGGTCAAAAAAAGGAAAACCGTTGATTTATTCTTTAAATATTTCAGGAGGAAAATAAGTCCTGAAAGAATTGTTATCAAAGAAAGTGCGAATGGCGGATTAATAAGTGTTGAGATTGATTGCTGCGCCCAAAACATGCTCTCACCACCCCAACCTTGCCCTCTGAAAAGTAAGATCAGCCATCCGAAACTCCCACCAAAATATACAAAAAATACGGCCAGTAGAGATTCTCCTTCCGATTTTCTCCAAAGATATACAAATTTGTATACAAGAAGTCCTATCAGGAGTGCTAATACCGGAGGTATTATTTGAAAATACAGGAAAGACGGCGTGATACCGGTTAATTTCACAATCCACGAAAGCAAGAGATCAAAACCAAGATGATAATTCTGAATTCCCCATCCCGCAAAGGTTGGCATCTGAAAATTGCCTGCAGCAAAATTATTAATCAAGGCCAGGTGCCAAATACCATCATGCCCGTTCGCTCCCCAAAAACCAAGGCCACCAGTACATCCGATGTTCCAACAAAGTCCGGATCTAACCATGACCAGTGACCACGTAATTGTACCTGCCAAAATAAGAGCTACTGCCTTACTTTTTTGCAAAAATTGTTTTAAAGCTTCTTTTAGCATCTTCGATAAGGCTAAGCCCGACCATGGAAATCATTGAGGTAATATATACAACCGCACCGATTGCAATGAGCTCTTCCATCGAGGTCAAAGTAACAGATAAAAATCTGCGCGCAATTATAAGCACCACACTCATAACCATTGTGCCGACTGCCGGCTTTATCATTGAGTCGGTAATCGAAAAATTAACGTATTTTTTGGTGATAAATATTGCCACAACTGATGAAGCTCCTACCAATGCATAGCCAATTGCGGCACCGATTACACTAAACTTAATTGCCAGAATGGGAATAAAGGCCCAAGTGAGAACCGTCCACATTATCATCAAATAGAAAGTGATTTTAATTTTTCCGATTGCATTGAGAAGATTTGTCAGCTGAGTTGTTGCGGCAGCAAAAACGAAATTAATAGAAATAAAAACAATCGGAATGAGTGCAGGAGTCCATTGATTGTATCTTGGTATAACCTGTATCAAGATCGGAGCCAAAATTGAAATACCGGCCAGACTTGGAAAAACCAAAAGACAAATAAAGAATATTGATCTTGTGACGCTTCTTTCCAAATCACTCTTTGAATCCTGCATCCTGGAAAACGCCGGGAATGTTACGCGGGTAACAGTGTCCATAAAAAACGTAAGCGGAAATCTGGCAACTTTTTGGGCAAAGGAAAGGACTCCGACCCCGACAGGACCCAAAATACTTCCCAAAACCAGTGTCATTCCGTCGTCTTTAAAAGTCGCCAGAAAAGTATTGATTTGGTATGGAATTCCGAATTTAAAAAGTTCCGACAAAGTTTTTCCGGAAAACGCAATACCGGGCTTCCATGGTTGAAGAATATAGATTGTTATAAGCCCTACAATTCCGCGGGCAAGAATGGCAACCGTAAAACTTTTAAGTCCAAACCCTTTCATCGCCAAAAAAACCAGAACAACGTTATAGACAACCTGTTCCAGAATTTGAGGAAATGCCAATTTTACAAATTCAAGTTTCCGTTCCAAAAGAACCGATGGAATGCTTTTCAACGAGGAAAAAAGAAGTGAGGCAGCAAGAGCGTACAAAAGTATTTGCCCATCATTATCAAGGGAAAATTTTTGGGTAAAAAATGGGCTTAAAAGAAAAACAACTGCGATTATTACAATTACCAAGAGCTGTTGAACAAGAAAAGTTGTCTTCAAATCCGTGTCTGTTGGTCTGTCCTTTTTCTGGATAAGGGCTGCGGCAAGGCCTACATCGGAAAAATAGACTAAAAAATTAATTATTGCAGAAACTATCGCAAAAACTCCAAATTCATACTTACCTAAATAAGCAAACAGGAAAAGTTGGGCAACAAGAGTAATAACCTGAAGTAAAAATGTTCTACCTGTGAGGACCACCACCCCCCGCACGGAACGCTTTTTTACGGTTTCCAGGGATATTTCTGTAGTCGGGTCCAGATGAGAGTCCATATCTTCTGCATTCATAGTCTAAATTTTACCACGTTGTGATTATTTCAACCCCTCCCAACGTAAACCGATCCCATCCACCCCCATCATGGGTTCTATCCCTCTGTATCCGGATGGAGCAACTATCGTAAAAATTCTTTGTTGATTTTTAAGAGGTGGTGTATCCGGTTTTGCATTGTAATACTCAAAAATATATGAGTAGCCGAAACCATACCCCAATTCAGTACTCAGAGAAACTCCATAACCGCTTTCTCCTCCCATTTTAACAATCTCTTGGACGATCTGTTCTTTTGCGTGAAGATTCATTGGTTTATATATAAAAATAAAACTTTTAACATTCAGAAACGAAAAAATACCAAGAATTAGAAGGGCTACAAATTTATTTTTAATTGTCGAAAACATAAATCCCAAAAGAATCAAAAAAGGAATTACTGCAGTCATCAAATAGTATTCGGAGAAATTTGCCTTATAAAAAAGAAAAATGAAGAATGGAATAAAAAGAAAAAGATTGGAAAGAATAAGAAGCGGACGATAACTTTTATTTCTGAATATTCCCCAAAAAGAATATAAGACGGTGGTGACAAAAATTAGACGGCTTACCGGAATTGAAAAATGCAGCCAGAGGATGTTCGTTGAATTCGAAACGAGTGTAGTCACAATCTTCGCTACCGGAGAAGTTAATCCTTCCCGTCCCAGAGAAAAAATCAATAAAAGTCTTTGAAGATTAATAAATCCATTAAATAAATCAAAAATAACAACGGGCAAAACTGAAAGAGTAAGAACTAAGAAAGATGTAATTGTGTTTTTCTTTTCTACAACCGGACGATAGATAAGTAAATAAATCGCAACCGGCAAGATGAGCAAAAAGACTGCAAAGTGTGATTGAAAACCTATTGCCAAACCGAGAGCCGCAATTGGCAAACCGTATTTTTTTGAACTTGATAAATATATTCCGTAGAAAGTGATGATTTCCGATAAATAAAATAACGAAGGGGCCCAGGGATTTTGATCCCACGAAATAAAGCTGACAGACAAAGCCGAAATGAAAGATAGGATAAGTCCAACATTTTCCGAAAATACTTTTCTTGTGACTAAGTAAATACCCACAATAAAAAGTATTCCCAAAAATACGGAAAGGTAGGCTCCTGATATTGGATTCCCCTTTAAAAAGAAAGCGAATATCGCCCAAAGATAGGTGAACCCAGGCCCTATGGAAAAACCTCCAAGGCTTGTTTTAGGTCCCAAAAGTACAGGATTTCCGGATAAAATTTCTTTTGCTTTAAACGCAATTTCCTCCTGGTCTGCGTCAAAGGAAACCCGTTCTTCCAACAAATAAAGTCTGAGAAACACCGCCAAAGCGGTTATCAGAACAATGGGAAAATATTTTCTAAGGGTTTCCCTAATTGGCTTTATTTTTAAGCGCTTCATTTGTCACCTCAAATAAAAGCAGTGAATCATGGGTGCCGTCGGGTTTTTGGGCTTTGGGAAACTCCTTAACTTTTGTTAATCCCAGATACAGGGAATCGCCGGAAAATCTCGAGGCATTAACCAAAAGATATGTCCTATCTCCAAATCTCTTGGAGCCAAGGAGTTGCGGTGGCACGTTGTCAAAACTTAGCCCCACCCCTATTGCCGTAATTTGGGGAGATTCCTCAAGATACATTTGAAGACCGTCGGGAAGCGTCCCGAAATATCCCTCCGTGCCAATTACAATTTTTTCCTCCGGATTTGATATCTGTTTTTGAATAAGATAATCCGCGGTCTCCTTAATGCCTTGTCCCGCTGTCCACTCTTCAAGATATCCGGATCTTTCGCTACGGGGCAGATTGGCCTTGGCAGGATTTACCAAAAGTTGATAGTCAAAAACTAATGATTGGCTGACAAAAAATACCAATACCAAAGCCAGAATCTTTACTACATTTTTACGTTCTTCAAGAAATGCCGAGGCGGCAATGATAATCAAAAACGGAAGTGTAAAGAAAATATACCGTGCGGTAAAGACTTTGGCGAATTCCGATTGAACAATAATCGGTCCCAAAAACCAAATTGTTAAAACAACCATTTGTTTCCAGTTTTTCTTCCAATTAACCAATAAACCAGTTAAACCTAGGACCAGTAATGGCCATGGCCCCATCTTTACCAGCCATTGCCACGCTGCCAAGAGGAATGGCTTAAGTGGATCCAGAGGACTCACCAAAAAATGATTAATCGGATAAACGTAGTCCAGATTTCTTGAGGCTATCAGGTGAAAATTGGGTCCAAGACGAAGAATATTAAACATTCCGTAGCCGATTGCCAAAATGATGAGAGATAGAGATAGAGCTTTGAGAAAAATAAAAAGATTTTTTTTAAAACCTTTTGCCCAATTTATAAATAACCAAAGTGTCGGAATCATAATTGCAAAAAAAAGTGCCGGAGATTTTGTGAGCCATGCCCCCCCGAGAGTAAACCCGGCAAACATTGCGAAATCCAATCTCCCCTTGGTGAACGCCAGATAGGTAAAAATAAATGTCCAGACGCCAAACATCGCAAGCACGGCATCAACAAGTGCCATCCGGTCAAAGAAAAATGAAAAAGGGGAAACGGCATAAATTAAACCTGCAGTAAGAGCAACTTTTTTGTTTTTAAACAAAAGGTATGACAAATATGAAATTCCAATCATCGTTCCAAAACCTGAAAGAATAGATACCGTTCTTCCAGCGGCAAGAGGGTCACGAATAAATTTCAAAAACGGAATCAACACCCACATAAATAAAGGCTGTTTTCCATCAGATAAAGGCAAAAATCGGAGGGTTTCTTCTGCCCGCATGACCTGCGCCCATCTTACATAAATTGCCTCATCGGCAAAAACAGGAAAGATTGTTAAATGGTAAAAGCGGAGAAAAAAAAGAACTAAAATCAAAAGCGCACCTGTCAGATAAAGCCAATTATTTTTGAGGAAAGGGATCAATTTTTTTGCCATTTCTGACCTGTCCAAAGGATTGCATTAAGTATATAGTGTTTTAAAATTCCATGATAGATCTTGCTCGATGGAATCAATTTTTTCCACCTTTGCCCTTCATCGGCAAGTTTCTTGAAAGTTGCCCCGTGATAATGAGTAATTACGGAGTCCGGTAGATAATATACTTTTAATCCCTTTTTCCAAACCTGCCTGCAATAATCTATATCTTCAAAGTATGCAAAGTAGCGTTCATCCAAGATACCGACTCTACTCCTCGCCTCAGGAGTTATTAAAAAAGCCGCGCCAACGACAGAATCCACCACAACGGGCTTCTTACCAATCGGCGCAAATTTTTCAAAAAGACCTTTTTGTCCGAACCAATATTCTTTTATAGCGTTTCCAATTGTCGGAAAATTATAGCAGGACATCTGTAAAGTCCCGTCTATATTTAAAAGTTTTGATCCGATTACTCCGGCATCAGGTGTAGCTTTTGCAAATCTTAATAAACTCTGAAGAGCATGTTCATGAACAACCGTGTCGCTATTTAAAAGCAAAAGATATTTTCCTTTTGCCCTATTAATTCCCTGATTATTGGCCTTGGCGTATCCTGCATTGCTGTCATTTAAAATTAAAGTAAACCTATTCCTCCAAAATTTTTCTTCTTTTATTTTTTTGAATGCTTCAACCGACCCGTCGCTGCTGCCATTATCCGTCAAAAGTACTTCAAAAGATAAGTCTTTCCCTTCCTTTTCAATTGATCTAAGGCAACCAACAGTTAAGTCTTTTGTATTAAAGTTAACAATAACAATTGAGAGTTCCATATCAATTATTAAAAACGCATAAATATTGCTTCATCTGAAACTTTGCTTAATTTTATTTCCTTCCTTCTTTCCTTCATAACAATCCCCAGTTTTCCAAGAGCCATAAAAACAACCCTTATATATCCGGGGTGTCTGAGAAGTCTTCTCAAAACTCCAAGTGCATGATTACGAATAAATTTCGGGCTGTGAATATTTTTCCAAATAAGGAGAAGTTGATTTCTTTCCCTTATTCTTTGTACGTATGATTTTGGAAATTTACTAATTGTAGACTCATGATTATGCTCCACTTTCGCTTCCGGCTCCCACAAATTTATATAGCCTCTTTTCCCGGCCCTGTAGCAAAGATCAATATCTTCCCAATAAAAAGGCGAAAACAATTTTTCATCCATTCCGGAAAGCTTCATCCAATAAGCCCGTCTGAAAACTCCACTTCCACCGCTTACATAAAAACTTGAGTGTGCCGCTTCCGACTCCTCACCCATTCCTAATTGAATGTAGCCCGCTGAAAAACTACCTTTAGCCCAGCCAAAACCTTTCTCATGCAAAGAAACCGCAAAGACTTTTTCGTTATCAAAATGTTTAAAAACAGGAACCAGAAAGTTTTCTGACGGAACAACGTCGGTGTTCATTAGAAGCACCAGATCACCTTTTGCCATTCTAACCCCGGTGTTTACTGCAGCAGAAAAACCACGGTTAATCTTGTGTTTGATGAGTCTTATTTCGGGAAAAATCTTAGTAATAAGCTTGACACTGCCGTCCTGGGAGTCATCGTCAACTATTATAATTTCCACTATGCAGTTGTCAGGATTCTCTTTTGCCTTCAAAAGAAACGGCAAATTTTTTTCTAAAAGCTTTTCACCGTTGAAATTTGGAATTACAACCGAAACTTCGTATTTTTTCATTTTTTAACTTTGACAAGATGTAGCATACCTAAAAGGAATTTTTTGTCTACCACTATTTTAAACCCAACTTTCTTTGAAATCTTGACCAAAAAATTGCCTCTATATGTTTGAATGTGAGTTTCACGCCAGATCTTGCCTCTAGGATAAAAATGCAGCCATAAAAACCAGATAATTCTAAAGAGAAGATTGTCCGACGGTACCAAGAAAATGGCATAGCCATCTTTTTTAAGAACACGCTTAACATTCAACAAAACTCTTTCAGGATCAAAAACATGCTCCAAAACTTCCAATGCAAAAACCGCACCAAAAGTTTGTGCAGGAAATGGAAGTTTTTCGGCATCGGCAACCATAAACTTCATTCTTCCGGTTTTCTTCCAGTGCTTATTCGCCCATTCGACAGTTTTTTTAACTACATCTATACCAATTAGTTTTGAGACTCCTGACTTATCAATAATTACTTTCGAAAAAGTACCGTCATTACATCCAATATCCAAGATCTTATTTTTTACCGGATCAATAATTGAGGAAACTTCTTTAAACCTTCGCCTGTGCCAAAATCTTTGGAACAGGTCAACCCTGATCGACTCAAAATACCAGTTTTTCGGAACATTTTTATGAAGATCTTCCGCTGTCAAATTACCAAAATTCATTTTCGAAGTATATAAGAGATTACGTTATTTTCAAAATTGGTAAGAGAATACTCCCCTGATTTTTTTATTGCATTTATTTCGAACATATGAAATTGTTTATTATTGCTGATTAGCTTAACGGTTTTTCTCACCAACTCCTCCGAAGATTTCCATAAATACCCACTTACGGATTCTTCAACAATCTCTTTATGCCCTCCCCCATTAAAAACTATTGGAATTCCCCCAGCGGACATTGCCTCTACCACCGTAATGCCAAAATGTTCTACTTTTTCAGGACTGACATTCTCATTCTGATTAACTCCAGATGCACTCCAATAGATTTTTGCTTTTCCATATAGGTCTTTCAGCACGTTAAAGTCCGGACTTTCTATAATTTCTATTGGATACCCCGCGGTAAGTTTTTTTAGTTGGGTAAATCCCTCCCCCACCCCCACTTCGGTTCCACCGGCTAAAACAAATTTCCAGTCTTTAAAACCCCTGTTATATAATTTTTTAAACGCCGAGATCAAAACATCCTGTCCCTTATTCTGCAAGATTTGAGAGAATCTTCCGACATACAAAATTAAATTTTCTTTTCTTTTCGGCTTAAAGCTCCCCGTATCGACCGGCGGATAGACAACGATGCTTTTTATTCCGAATTCTTTATCGATAACATTTTTAGTGAAGTTTGAGTTGCAAACAACTTTATTTATTCTAAAAAGCTTCATCCTATTGATCAGACTTTTTCCGTTTACGTCGTGGAACGGCACTTGAAAATGGAGAATATTGCGCCTGCTGTGCATCAAAGGGATGCTCCCATCAGAAACCCAAAAACAAAGATCGTATCCGTCGCCTTTTTTGACATCGGAAATTATATTGATATTACCAAGGTTCATTCCAAATCTTTCTTCAAGGGTTTTTTTGATTTCCGGGTCTTTCCATTCCAGGTCAACACAATACCCATTTTTTGCCAACACATTGGCAAAACCTAGCGTATAGCGCTCTCCTCCTCCCATTGTATCCAGATACGGATTGAATATAGCTGCTTTCATGAAACTCCTTTCTTTTTGTTTAGTTGTTTCTCCCAAAGCTTGGAATAGGTAATCAGCCTGCTATACATTTGATATACGATTTCGATTATTCCCACCGTGCCATCTAGAAAACCCAACTTCACGACTCCCCTGTACCAAAATTCTCTAAAACCCGCTGAGCAAAATCTAATAAAATTCATCCTCGGGTGTCCCGATTTATACAAAAGATTCGCCTCAATTTCAGACCATTTATTTGTCTTTTCCACCATGTCATGTAGATTCCGATGACTGTCGTGAAGAAGCGGATGTTTCAGATGTCCCACTGCCCCATCAATTAAAGGCTGTTCATGAAGTTCTCCGAACCAACCTTTTAATTTGTCTTTTCTAATAAGCCTTAATACAAAGTCCGGGTACCAGCCACCCCAGTGCATGACGTGACCCAAGAATTTGTTTCTACGGGGAATCGCATATGCGACAAAGTTTCCATCATCCATCTCTTTCCCTATCTCTAATCTCAACTCCGGTGTTACCTCTTCATCAGTGTCAACATAAAAAAACCAATCGCTTTTAGACCTATTTGCTCCCTCATTTCTCCACTCGGAAAAACTTCCTTTTATACTCTCTGTTTCAACTTTAACTATTTCATCGCACCAGACTACAGAATCCAAACACTTTTTAAGTAGGTTTTTATCGTAGTTCCGGCCAATTAAAATAATTGCTGAAATTGTTTTTTTCATCGCTTTCTCCACGCCCCCATTCCTTTTACACCCAAGAGGGCATCAATTGCCCCCCATCTTTGCCACTTTCTTCCGGTAAACACAAGTTTTATCGTATCTCTGAAAACAGCAAACTTTGTTCTTGACGCCAAATATCTCATTGCAAAATAAAATCTGTTTCGCGTCAAAAAATAATCGTTGGTTGTACTCCCCGAACCCCCGGTCGATGCCGAAACTTTGTGCCAGAGATGTGTACCAGGATAATACATTACTTTATAGCCTGCATTTTTAATTCTCTGACTAAAATCCGCGTCTTCCCAATAAAGAAAAAATGATGAATCCAAAAATCCCACTTTTTCAAAAATCCCGCTGCGGATTATCGCACACGCACCGTTTGCAAAATCCGTCTCTGCCGCATTGTCATATTGTCCACGGTCGACTTCATCCACTCCTTTATGACTTGAATAGGCATTCTTTCTATCAATTATTCCCCCTGCATACCAAAACACTTTTCCCAAGTCTCCCTCTTTATATCTGTTTTTGTGAAATTCATATCCCTTGGCAAAATATATTTTGGGTGAGGCAATTCCAACTTCCGGATTCCCCTCCATGAAATCCACTAATTTCACAACAACATCTTTCGGCAAAATCAGATCATTATTCATTAATATCACATAGTCGGATCCATGCTTAAGAGAATCTTTTGTGCCAACATTATTTCCGCCGGCAAACCCCAAATTTTCCCCGGTTTCGATAAATTTATAATCCATATTCGGAAGTTTATAATTTTTAAGATTTTCTTCGGTTCCGTCGTTGCTACCATTGTCGACAATTAGACATTCGGCTTGGATACTCTTTGTGTCAAGTTTGGCAACATCAATGAGTTGCTCTTTTGTCATTTCAAGAGAGTTAGCGGTTAAAATAACAATCGAAACTTTTGGGGATTTAGACATTTTTAAATCTTTAGTTTTTTGCGGATTCTGTATTTGATGTTTCCTGTTTTTTTATAAAGTGAATCATTTTGCCAAAAATGCAGTTCTTTTTCTCCCTTTTTCATTTCAGAAACAACTTCCAGAATACCCGCTTTTTCTTCCTTGAAACCGCTTTTTTGCCAGACTTTTATATAAACCGTGAGTTCCGAAAAGGCCTGGAGAAGGGACAGGACTAAACCGTGAACGCCATCTTTGTA
The DNA here is from genome assembly GCA_003484955.1 of Candidatus Woesebacteria bacterium. Classification (GTDB taxonomy): domain Bacteria; phylum Patescibacteriota; class Microgenomatia; order UBA8517; family UBA8517; genus UBA8517. The sequence goes on along the minus strand of DMZH01000002.1, from coordinate 28,102 downwards.
TCCCTCTCCTGCGAAGTAACGATTGGAGAATTCCTTTAACGGTTTTCTAATTAAATCCGTCCAAGCAAAATTGTAGCCGTCTTTTACCAAAAGATTCGACTGAACCGATGTGTAGCGATTGAGTCTTTCTAAATACTGTTCCGTAAAGTCATAATTGTGGTGTAATATCGCATACTTCTCCTCAGCCGCTATGTCAGCACCGCTGCCCACTGTTATGGGAACTGCGTGGATCAGCTCGTTCCAGGTTACTTTACCTTTTCTAAACAATCTAATCTGGTAGTCAGGCCACCAAAGAGTGTGTTCTATCCAACTCCCAAAAATAATATTTTTTCGGGGTATCCTGAAATAATCGGCTTTGGGACTTTTTACTATATCCTTTATTTTTTTTGCCAGAGTTTGAGGAATTTCTTCATCCGCATCCAAAATCAAAACCCAATCCCCGGTTGCTTTTGAAATCGCAAAATTCCTGGCAGGTTCCACATAACCTGTTTTTTTATGAGTAAATATCTTGGCGCCAAGTTTTTCGGAAATTTCGCAGGTTTTGTCGTTCGATTCCATATCAACAACGACAATCTCGTCCGCAAAACCCTTAACCGATAAAATTGCCCTAGAAATATTCTTTTCTTCGTTAAGAGTGTTAATTACAACCGAAATTTTAGAGACCACGCCTAAATTGTAACACGAATTACTTCACTCTTCGACCTGATAAGTCGCCGTAAAAGGAAAATCAATATTATATTGTAACCGAAATTAAATATTCCAGATTATGATATACTGAATATATTATATGGTTAAGAAATGGTGTATTTTTTTATTACAAAACAAGATCCAATAAATCCCCTGTTTTTGACTTTATTCAAAATTTCGACACGAAGACACGCGCCAGGATAATTGACATCTTAGACATATTAAAGGAATAATGTGTTGATTTTTATGTCCTATAACGTATGAAATTGACCCTTTATTTTTCTGAGAGGTATTCTGCTATGAGCTTATTTAATTCAGAGGCAACTTCTCCAATCTGTTTATCTTTATTAGTTACTTTGATATCACTCCGTTGTAATACTTCATCAAGACCAACCTCTCGTAAGAATCTATCCCTGAAATGTAGTTCTTTTTGAGCTTCGTCGGTGGATTCGGTACCCATTCTTTTTTGAATATTTAACGTTCTAGTATCTTCGTCGGCAATCACAGAAACAACCAATTTGTAAATATCGGGAAATTCGCTTTGGAAAAGTTCCAACATTTTTACTCCGTAAGCAACATCGAATACAACCCTTATCTTTCCTTCCTTAAGAACGTTTTTGGTTCTCGATACCATTTCATTCGCTGATTCTTCGGCGAATTTCTCTACTCCCACCCCAGCTAGCCAATGGCGAGCTCTCTTAAAACCTTTTCTAGAAGCTATACCGTGAACTAATGGCTGATGTTCTACCAGAGTATAATCCCAGTTGTCGCGCATTTCTTTTGCCAAAGTTGATTTGCCAGCAGCGCTATAACCAGCCAGGAAGACTATTTGTTTATTTTCAGCTGTCATAATTTTTGTATGCTCATATATTCAGCAACTCCCTGTGCAGTTTCTTCTGATTGGTTAGTAATGCCGTCAACTGACCAACGAACATAACTAGCTGAGAAGCCAGGATGCTTCTCTCCAATTCTAGACCTCATAACATTTTGAGGAGACAAAGTAAACACTGTCGATAATTTGCCTGGTATTTTTATCTCCGCTTGGAAAATGTTAGCGTCAGGGTTACTTGAATTAGCTAGTTTTGGAAAGTGTGGTACTTCAAAATCATGATCCACAGAAACATTTTGACCCAAGCTGCTTATTGAGTGCCAGGATTTTTGCCCGTTTGTTGCATTGATGCAAAAAATTACGACAAATAAATTTTCGTTAGCTAGATGTGTCCATATCCAATTTTTAACCCACTCTTGTATTAAAATATTTCCCCATTGCCGGTCTTGATATACATAACCTGTTATTTCCTTTTCACCTTGTGGTGTTCGTAGTTCTCCAGTTATTTTTCCATATGGAATATCAACTGCCCAGTGACTTTTCCTTCTTAATTTGTCTTCATACAAAACTACGTCCTTCAACTCTTTATGCTCAAGTGTGTCAGTTATTTCTCCATTAAACCTTGCGTTATCAAACACAAAATCAAATTTTCCACTTTGATTGCCGACACCTCGTTCCCAAACGACATTCGGTTCCCCTTTGAAACGCACAGGTTCTGTGTCGGGAGCTTTGGCGACCATGGTCATATAAGGTTTTGCTTCTAGGCCAAATATATCTGTCTTATGTTCAACTAAGTTAATACGAGAACCAGCCTTGTCGATAAAGTGAAAGTATCGCCAGCCAAAATCTCTCTGTTTTTCCGGATTTTCTATCATGGTAAGTGATTATAATAAAGAAGTTGGGGATTATCAAAAATTACAATGATATACTTACCCTATGATCATCGATAAAGTATTAATTATAGTCAGCGCAATTATAAAAAATGAAAAAGATAAAGTACTACTTCTACAGAGGAGTAAAAAAAGTTCATATCCCGGGCATTGGCAGCTGGTAGAGGGTAAGTTGGAAGAAGACGAACTGCCTTTAGGTGCCCTTGAAAGGGAAGTTAAAGAGGAGACTGGAGTAAAAGTATCCCAAATAAAAATGAACACTGTAACTTATAACGAAATTGAAGCTAAGGGGCTAAAATACTTATGTTTTAGAATTGTTTTTGATGCAAAAGTAGTTTCGAGCAAAATAAAAACCAGTGATGAACACATTTCTTTTGGCTGGTTTAACAAAGATGAAGCCATAAAGCTACCACTCCTTCCAGGAACAGAAAATATATTGGATAAATTACTATGATATAGTAATTGCGTAGGAATACAGGAATATAGCCTGACTTGTTTGGTCTGTATTTCTTATGTCATTTCAAGAATATTTTATATTGCAATAGCTAACAAATCGTTTCTCCTACTACACGGTTTTAGAAAAAAGAAAAATAGAACGGATAGACATGAAATAGAGACAGCCTTAAAAAGACTGGCCAATGTCCTTAGAGTGTCTCTTCAAATCAGATTTGAATAGGTGTAATAAATTACAAAACTAGACCTTATATTTTCCCTGAAGTGCGTTAATACGAACCGAAAGAAGTCCTTTTAAACCTTCTATCGAATCTTTAATGGGATCGACTTTAGTTCCCTCTTTATGATGCCAATCAACCGGAACTTCCGCAATTTTATATCCCAGCTTCCGTGCAACATAGAGTATCTCCAAATCAAAGCCGGCTGTAACCGAAGCTCCGGAACTTTCACCATCTGCCTTGAAAAGCCTTAATCGTTTAAAAGTTTCCCGAGAGGCTGAGTCTGTAAAAGCTTTGAACCCGCACTGTGTATCTTTGAAGGGCAGCCTTAAGACCAAGAGCCTGAGAAGAGAAAATCCGTACGCCATAATCTTTCGAACCAGGGGCGCCCCTTCCCTTCCGTGGCGAGATCCGATTACAACATCATACCCTTTGTTAAATTTTGGCAATATTTTTTCAAGCTGGTCAATTGGGGTTGCCTGGTCGGTGTCGGTGAAAAGAATTATTTCCCCTTTTGCCCTAAGCATTCCCGCTATAACCGTTCCACCCTTCCCTCTATGCGGTTCTTTCAAAACAAAGAAATTATTGTGCTTTTTGGCGAACTCCCCCGCAATCTTCGCTGTCGCGTCAGAGGAACCATCATCAACAAAAAGAATCTCCCAGGAATACTTTTGTTTATCAAGATAGCCATAAACACTTTCAAGAACTCCAGTTCTTAGATTATATTCTTCGTTATAAGCCGGTATTACTACACTTAAATAAGGTTTCATTTTTTTATCCTTTGTCTCTCCTGAACAACTATGCCGCCGAATTTCTCCTCTTTTATTATATTCCCAATACCCTTTTGTCTATCAATCCAGGCCTGTAAACGTTCAGGGTGCGGAGGATCAACTTCATATAAAGTATATAACAGTGGAATCTGGTTGTCCTGAGGCATCTTTTCATATTTTGTAGTACCAAGCCAGGTAAATAAATAATTATATGCATATGGAATTACAGGTGGAACATAAACATCAACATTAAAATCTCTATTGCCGGCATCCTCATATATCCAATCAATGGCTTGCTTTTGGTTTAGTAGACAAATACTCTCGGACACATTACATTCGTCATTCATTCTTCCCCTAATATGTGGAATATTATTCATAAAAAATAAGATAAAAAAGACTGCAATAAAAATCTTACCAATTCTATATTTCCAGATTTGTCCCAAGACAATTGCAAAAAGCAAAATAAAAATCAAATAATATCCGGTCATATAGTAATCATATAAAATTCCATAATTTCCACGATAAAAGTAAAGACCAAGGACGGCAGATCCTAAAAGGAGCAGGATTATCTTGGTCTTGCTATTCTTGAATAGCTTTGGCAAAAACGCCAAAAACGAGATTCCGGTAATCACCAACACTATGGAGTTAAGATTACTGCTGGATTGAAAGATTTTATTTGTAAAAATGCCAAAATACGCCGCAGTTCTGGATTTAATGAAATCCAAAGTCGGAACTCCAAAACTTCCGCTTCCAACACCGAAAGTTCCAAACAAATTATTTAAAAGAATGTTTTGATGCCTTAAATCAAACAAAACCAGTGGCGCAAAAGTTAAGATAAACAAAAAAATAGATAAAACAAGGTTCTTTAGATTGGGTCTGTTTTTCCACTGCCAAACTAAGAAAATTGCCAGAGCCGGCAAATAAAAGAATTCCCCGGAAGATCCAAAGCTAAAAAGGGACAGTCCTGCAACGGTGGCAATAATCGACCATGTCCATCTTTTTCCTTCTGTTACTTTAATCATGCCCCAAACCAGAATTAAAGAAAGTAAAAGCATTGGAGTTGGATTTGAAAGCCATCTGGACGCAAGGAAAATGTTAAATGAAAACGCAGCAATGACCGCAGCAATTACACCTGTCGTTCTATCCTGAATTTTTTTTCCTAAATAGTAGATTAAAGCTATTGCAAGAACGGTTGTGAACGTCAAAAAAACATACGGCCAGATAGGGTTTCCATTTCCCAACCAATAAAAGGGCGCAATCAAATAGTAATAGTAGGGTCCACGGAAAACCCCGGGAAGGCCGGTGGTGGGGCCTATCAAAAACAATTTTCCCTTATAAATTAAATCCCAAATAACCGAAGCGTCCCTGCCTTGGTCATAATAAAAACCTAAAGTTTGATCAATCCTAAAAACCCTGATTACAAAAGCAGCTATCAAACCGACTGAGACCAAAATATTTTCTGTAGAGAAAAAATTTTTAATTCTTTTGAACATACTTTCGGGCAACTGTGAGCACTTTATTGACAGCTTCCTGAAACGGTAACCCTTCAATCCTTGCTCCCGCAGCGGCTTTGTGACCGCCTCCACCAACCTCATTTGCAACTTTTGAGACATCGAAGCCGGTTCTGGATCTGAAACTTACAGAAAGAATATTTTCGGATGTTTCGATCATAATGATTCCAAACTCGGTTCCCTTAACAATTGGGGAAAATAAATTGGCCACATCTTCTTTGGCATAGGTATATTCGCCAAAATCTTTGTAGACCGAAAGCGGAACTGCAGACCAGACAAACCTGTCTTCAATCATCATGCTTTCAATAAATTTACCCCACATCTTTACTTCCCTGAATTCTATATTTCTGTAGAGGTTGTAAACAATTTTGTCTTTGTCGGCACCTTTTTCGATCAGGTCCGCGGCAATTCTAAGAGTTTCTTTTCCTACATTTTGATATTGGAAAGTTCCGGTATCTCCAATTATTCCGGTTAAAAGACTCTCGGCGACAAATTTATCAAAATCAATTTTCCAATCCTCAAAAACTTTATAAAGAAGCTCCCCCGTTGACGTTGTTTTAGCGTCAATCAAGTTTATGTTCCCGAATTTTTCGTTTGAAATATGATGATCAATAACCACCGAGTTGATGCCGGGTTTGTCAGAATCCTTTAAGCCCGTAACCATGGAGTAAGTTGAAGAGTCAAGAATTACAAAAAGGTCATACTCGGAAAAATCAAATGAAGTAAAGTTAACCCTTATTACCTCATTAGCGCCTTTTAAAAACATCAAATCGGAAGGCAAGTCGCTCGGACAAATAACTGCGACTTCTTTTCCCAAATTCTTTAAAACACCTGACAGGGCTAAAGCAGAACCCACAGAGTCGGAATCCGGCCCTCTATGGCAATTAATTAAAATTTTGTCGGCTTTTTTTATTTCTTTCAGTATTAAGGATGATTCTTTGTAATTCATTGTGTGTGAACCAATTTGTATATTATAACCCCGTCAACCTCCCACTGTTTATCAATCTTCGTCATCCCGAAATTTGCAACCTCTGCTTTTGGTGAGTGTGTCGGATCGCATTTGGCAGGCTCATTTTCACAAACAACAATAAGCTGATCCGAAATTGTTGACGGATCCCATCTGTCTGCATGCAGCACTTCCCCACCCCAAAGTTCAAGGAAATATCTGTATCCGTCTTCGTAATTCCTCTCCGCCAATACCGCCAAATTAAATGGCTTGCCATCCACATTATTCAAAACCAACCTCGAAACATCCATACTTCTTTGCATCAATCTATTGGGCTCTTTTCTTAATGGATTTTCTGCAAAGTTAATCCCGATTAAATAAATCAGGAAAGCCCATCCGATAATTTTTGTAAAAATATTCTTAGACATTAACTTTGAAACAATAACTCCAATTAATATGAATGGAACCGGAAAAAGGAATCCAAGATAATGATCATAAATACTTTGTTTATAAAGACCAAGACCGATAAGACCAAATCCCAGCCAGGAAAAAAGAAGCCAATATTCTACTTTAATTTTGAGGTTTTTCCTTTTGACAAAATTTTCAACAAACGCATAAGTTATACCCGCCGCAATAACAACAGAGGATACAATTGCAGCCATGGAGTTTTTTCCGGCAATTAGACTTTTATTAATAAAGTTAAATATCTCTGGCATTTGGAATATTGCCGATCCTGGACTTGAAGAAAAATTTGTTTGGCGCTCTATAAAAAATTTATAAATTGCTTTTGTATTTAAAAAATTATGCCTAAAATCAAATATCAAAAGCGGGCTCATTAAAACCAAAAAACAGACCAAACCGAGAACAGACTTTTTAATAAAAAATTTAAACTGTTTCTTTTTTCTAAGTTCTCTGAATGTCAAAAACCAGAATACAAGAATTGTCGGAGCCAGCAATAGCCCCAGATAGTGAGACTGAAGAACAAAAGCAAAGGATATTCCCAAAACAATCAACCAACTTAAATTCTTTTGCTTCCAAACTTTCCAAATAGAATAAATTGAAAGGATGGCAAAGAATGGCATGATATTCGGATTCCATGAAGAGTGGGCAAAAATAATCGCGGTTGGCGAAACTGCATAAAGCCCTGCCGCAATAAGACCTGCTCTTTTATCAAACCAAACCCTTCCTGCCCACCAGATAAAGGCAATCGTGGCAACCCCAAGTAAGGCAACCATCACTGCTGGCCCGACCGGGGAAAACCCCGCAATAAGAAGCGGAATTGCCATCATGTAGTAATAAAGGGGGCCCAGATACATACCCCCAACTGACGTTCCTGGACCGATAAGGGGCGGGTGAAGTTCTGTAAAAATTCTCCTGACTATTATTACATCCCGTCCTTCATCTCCCAAAAAAGTCATATAAGAACTGATTTTGTATAGTCTGAAAAATGCCCCGATTAGTAAAATCAATCCGATAACTATCAGTTCTTTTCTGTTTTTTTTGACAAAATCGGCAATTTTGGATTTCATCTTAGTTTTTTCCACAGTCTTAGAAGGTCAATAAAACTTTCAATAATTACGTTCAATTTTCTCCCGGTTCCCTGACCTTTTAATCTTGGATAATGAGTTACGGGAACTTCGGCAAATTTAAATCCTTTCTTTTTAGCTTTTATTAAAAATTCACTGGTAATGAACGCTCCTCTTTCGCTTTCCAATTTCGGAATACTTTCAATTACTTTTTTGGAAACCAACTTAAAACCGCAGTCAATATCATGAACCTTCAGCCCAAACAGAATAAAGACAAACGCTTCCCAAACTTTACTGGTAACGACTTTCGTAAAAGAAACTCTCCTTTTTTTGTAGTAGCCGATTACCAAATCTGCGCCCGTTTCTTTTTGTTTTTCAATGAATTTACCAACTTCCGAAAAATCAAACTGGCCATCGGAATCGATAAAAGAAATCCAATCATATTTTGAGTTATAAAAGCCTGTTTTTAGAGATGCTCCATAGCCAAGATTCTTCTCGTGTTTAATAATCCTTATGTTTTTATTCGATTCAGTAATTTTTGCGACAATTTTGTTCGTGGAGTCGGTGGAGCCGTCATCAACCACTATCAATTCCCATTTTTCAGCATTTCTGGCAGCAGCTTCTGCAGTATTTTTAACTACTTTTTCAATACTTCCTTCTTCGTTATATGTGGGAAGGAAAATAGATAATTCTTTAATCAGAGTGTTCACATACGAAGTCTAGCATATTGGCCTTATCTCATGCTAATATCATTCTAATGAAGAAAAAGGTTAACGAACTCCTTTTAATTCTGGCGTTTTCTCTGATTCCGGTGGTTTTGATCTGGTTGCCATTTTTATTCAGGTTCGATTCTTTTTGGACTATCCCTCTCCCGCAAAACGGCATGGCTACGATCGTCGCGAATTACGACGGCCCTCTCTATCTGGTTGCTGCCAAAACTTTGTACAACCAGGATTTAATTAAGGCTAATTTTCAATTCCCCCTGCCAACCGAGTATTATGCGGCACATTTCCCGCTCTTCCCTCTTTTGATAAAAGTTTTTGGAATACTCATTAATTATCCTTATGCAATGCTTATAGTTACACTTCTCTCCTCCGCTCTTGCTATTTATTTCTTTAAAAAACTTATATCTCAATTCGTCGACAGTAAAAGCGCTATATTTTTGACATTCCTTTTCTCAATACTTCCAGCAAGATGGCTGATTGTCAGGTCAGTAGGCTCCGCCGACCCGTTATTTATTGCCGGTATTTTGGCTTCGATTTACTTTTTCAAAAACAAAAAATTTTGGCCGGCGGCTTTATGGGGAGTTGCTGCGACATTCACAAAGTCACCTGGAATACTTCTTTTTGTCTCTTACATAATTTTTTATCTTATTGGATCCATTCAAAAGAAAAGGGTCAGCTTTAATTTGAAAAGGACATATCCGCTTTTGTTGATTCCGATTGGTTTACTTCTTGTATTTGTCTTTTATAAATTCACAATTGGTGACTTCTTCGCTTATTTCCACTCCGGGGACAATATTCATCTGGGTTTTCCTCCTTTCCAGATATTCAACTTTTCTGCTCCCTGGGTGGGAACTTTTTGGCTTGAGGAGATAATATTCATTTACACAATTGGCGCAATTGGTATTTACAAACTAATTCAGAAAAAAGAATTGGAACTGGCTTCTTTTACCGGTCTTTTTTACTTTATGATTTTATTCGTCGCCCACAGAGACATTTTGAGATATTTTCTTCCGGCAGTACCGTTCCTTTTTGTAGCCTTTTCGGATTTCCTGGTTAAGAAAGAGGTCAAAATTGCTTTGGGAATTATTCTAATTCCAATCTACCTTTATTCCCTCGCTTTCATTTCCCAAAATGTAATGCCGATCAGCAATTGGGCTCCATTTCTGTAATCTCCGTGGGTTTTTAAGACAATTTCCGACTAATAAGTTATCGAACTATATGGAAGTCCCCAGACATTGGAGAACAAACCCACAAAGATATCTGTTGGCTGGAAGTGTTTGTTCAAACTGTGATGAGCCGAGCTTTCCTCCCAGAGATGTCTGTCCCGATTGCGGAGTAAAATCGGACAAGTATCAAGTTTCCAGAGGTTGGAGAGTAGAAAAAACCATTACACAAAATAGCAACGCAGTAAATTCTTCAGCGAGAATTACCGGTCTCGGATATAATGGAGGTCTTCAAAATCCAAATGCTAGAGACGTGATATCTCATTCACAAACTCTAAAAAATGAGGCTCTAATTGGCGAAAATGAAATTCCCGTTAACGCACATACGGAGACCGCCGTGGAACTGAAAGAACAGATGATTTACAGCGCTTCTTTGACCGCGGATTAAATGCTTCAGAGGCCAGTTCTAATTCCTTACAAAAACTTTTGGAAGTTTCCATGTCTTCCAAATGAATAAATTGTAGACAATGTAGTTATAGGGAACAATTACAAATATCAATGCAAAGATCAGTGCGGCAAAGCGAACGACAGATGTATCTCCCAAAAGTTTTGCTGCTCCGGAAACAATCAGCGGCTGGACTATAACCGCAAAAAGTGAAGAAAGGTTGAATTTGGCAAATTGCACTACTACATCTTTAAGTGAAGTTATAATCTTATCTTTAAACGTCCAGACATTATTGAAAATAAAGTTGGAGACAATTGCCGCTTCAGTTGCAAAAAGGGTTGCCCAGTAAGTTGTAAGTCCCAAACGCTTTAAAAATTCAAGACCCAGGTAGTTGACCAAAAACCCCGTAAAACCAACCACTCCAAATTTTATAAACCTTTGCTTATCTTTAATTCCTAAAATAATTGCAAGCTTGAAGGTAGCTACCATTTCTTTCCAATTAAATTTAGATTTGTCCTTTGTGCGGGATGCGAACTCCAAAGGAACTTCCACCGTCTTTTTGGAATTCTTTAGGGATTGATAAAGAAGATCCACTTTGTAGGCGAATCTATTCAAGTCGTGCAGTTTTTCCAGATCGATTTTGTCCAAGACTCCGTTGACTTTCGTCAATCTGAAACCTGTGGTTAAGTCGTGAATCTTAAAATTAAGAAGCACTGTTCTTATAAATAAATTCCCAAAAAAACTGATTGCCCTGCGGCTTGCTGCCCATTCTTTCGGCACGGAACCCCCCTTTATATAACGGCTGCCTATTGCGTATTCCGCCCCTCCTAAATAGGCCTCAACCATTGGCTTGACAAAGCGTGGCGGGTGCTGAAAATCCGCATCCATTTCTAAAATCGCATCCGCTTTAAGTGTTTCCATTGCATACCGCATCCCTGTAACATAAGCCCAACCAAGTCCGGACTTTTCTTGCTGGATAATATAAACGTTTTTGTGTTTCTCGGAGGCCTTTTCCACCGCCTCGGGGGTCCCATCAGTTGAGTGGTTGTCAACAATAAGAAGCTGCATATCGGCATTAATTTTTGGAAACTCTTTCTCAGTTAACTCCTCAATCATGCTCTTGATGTTTTCCACTTCGTTCCAAGCAGGCATTACAATTACTACTTTCTCCATATAATTAACTTTAGCTGAAACTACTGCTAAAATACAGTAGTAATGATAAGCAAAGCCTGTCAACCTATGAAGTTATGATAAAAATAGATGTCTTGACGCTTTTTCCGGAAATGTTTACGGGGCCTTTCAGTGCCTCCATCATCAAACGTGCCCAATCAAAGGGACTTTTGGAGATTAATGTTCACAACTTAAGGAATTGGGGCGAGGGAAAAAGGAGCGACGTTGATGACAGGCCATACGGGGGCGGGGTTGGAATGGTTCTCCGCGTTGACATACTAGATCGTGCATTACACGATCTCAAATCAAAAATTAAAAATGAAAAATCTAAAGTTATTTTATTGGACGCAACAGGTGAGAGATACACGCAACAGAAAGCACGGGAACTCTCCAAAGCCGATCACTTGATTTTAATAGCCGGACATTACGAAGGTGTGGACCACAGGGTGCATGAAGAACTTGTTGACGAAGTTATATCTATCGGAGATTACGTACTTACGGGGGGAGAAATTCCGTCAATGGTTTTAACCGATTCGATAATTCGTTTAATCCCCGGTGTTCTTGGTAAAGATGAGTCTTCGGTTGATGAATCCCACAAAGAACCGGGCTATCTGGAATATCCGCAGTACACCAGACCGGAAAAATATAAAAAATGGAACGTACCTAAAGTTCTTCTTTCGGGCAACCACAAAGAAATTAAAAAATGGAGAAAGGAAAAATCAGGAATTTAGCTGTGTGATAAATTCATCTATCATTTCCTGCCAGGTTTTGAACTTCATTCCCAACAACTTTTCTGTTTTTTCAACTTTTAGTCCTCCAAGGCGCGGTCTGGGAGTCCTCCCGGGAGATTTCAAAAACTCAACCATGGAACCTTCTTGAATTTCAACAGGCTTGCCTGCATACCTTTCCAGTAAATACGATCCGGACTCATGGGGTGTTGTTGTGTTTTCCGAGGCAATATGAAGCACTCCTTCAATCTTTTCATCAATAATTTTTTCGAGCGGATTCACTAAATCGTCTATAAAAACTATACTTTGCGCTTGATCTGTAAACAGTGAATACATTTTATGTTCATCATATAAATTGAGCAAATTTCTTGCCCAATCTAGCTTAAGGTCGTATTTATCTGCTCTGAACGGATATCCATATCTGATAATTGCATATTTACACCCTGAATCGACTATCACTCTCTCTGCTTTGTTTTTTGTCCATCCATACCATCCTATTCCCTCGGAGTTTGCCGGTAAGGCTGTGTCCTCAGAGTACGGTCCGGGGTTTTTCTCATTTCCCGGAAACACAAAATCGGTAGAGATATGAATTAAAAATATATTTTTATCGAAACAGACTTTAGCCAGAGATCTCGGACCCTCTACGTTTAGCTTCCAGACAAGTCCACCTTCGTCCCCTTTTTGCACTTCCGCAGCATCAACATTTGTGAAGGCAGCAAAATTAATTACAGTGTCAAAAGTATTTTTCTCAAAGTACGCCTCAATATCACCGCTTTTTGTAATGTCCAGGGTTTTTTCGTCGGCGGATGTAATATCAAACCTGTCCTTTGCTAGAACGATAAACCTTGAAGCAACCATACCACTCCCTCCAATTATTAATATTTTTTTCATTTGGAAAATTTTTCTGGAAAGAGCTGTCTTAGGGTTGGGTTATTCTTATCCCTCTCTGAAAGAATTGGGTTTTCTACCGGCCATTTAATATTTAAATCCGGATCATCCCAGGCAACACCTTTCGCTTTCGTGTCATCCCAGTACTCGTCAACTAAATACATATAGTGAAGCGGCTCCGTACCCAACACGCATATTGAATTTCCGATTCCCCCTTTCGGCAAAAAAAGAGCTTGCCTTTTCGAATCCTCTCTGGTGTTATCAATTGTTATATATTCAACTTTTCCGAAAGTTGCACTTTCCGGCCGCAGATCTACTATCGGAGCATACAAAATCCCTGTGACAGGATAAATAAGTTTATTCCAACCTTCCGTGTGGATTGCCCTTATAACTCCCGGCATACTCATCGAGTGGCTCCACTGTACTGTGTTAAAACCGGATCCTATTTTTTCATCAAGCTCACTCTTCCGAAAAACTTCATGGAAAAACCCACGCAAGTCTGTCCGCACCGGACTTTCAATTATCAGAACTCCGGGAATGGAAGTTTCCTTTATTTGGCTTACTTTATTTTTGTCCGGTTCGTTCATATAATTTGTCCGCCTCTTCTTTTAACGGCTTCCACCACCAATCATTTTCTTTATACCAATTTACCGTTTTGACCAGCCACTCTTCAAAATTATGTTCAGGTTTCCATCCAAGTTCTTTTTCTATTTTGGACCAATCAACAGCATATCTTCTATCGTGACCCAACCGATCGGGTACAAATTTTATTTGGCTTTCATCTTTACCGAAAAGCTTTAACAATTTTTTAGCCACTTCAAGATTTGGGATATCTTCAGTTAGACCTCCCACCAGATAAGTCTCCCCAATTTTTCCTTTTTGCAATACGGCGTCGATAGCTCTCACATGATCTTCAACATAAAGCCAATCGCGGACATGTTTTCCGTCTCCGTAAATCTTTACAGGACTGCCGTCTATCAGATCCGTTATCATTCTCGGAATAAATTTTTCAGGGTCGGAATAGGGACCAAAATTATTTGAGCAGTTTGTTATGGTTATCGGCAACCCATAAGTGGTATGGTATGCCCTTACCAGGTGGTCTGATCCGGCCTTTGAAGCAGAATAGGGGCTTCTGGGGTTATACAAAGTACTTTCGTTAAATTTTTCGGTAGACTCCAAGGGAAGCGCACCGAAAACTTCATCGGTTGAAACATGATGGAATCTTTTAACTTTATGACTGACTGCAGCATCCAAAAGTACCTGTGTACCGACAAAATTCGTCAAAATAAAAGTTTTTGGCCCCACTATTGATCTGTCTACGTGGGTTTCTGCGGCAAAATGAACAACCATATCAGTCCCTTCTATTGCCTGATCAACAATTTTTGAATCACAAATATCCCCTTTTATGAATTTGTAGTTTTTATTTCCGGAAAAATCTTTTGTGGTTGATAGATGTCCGGCGTAAGTTAGTTTATCAAGATTGACAATCTCATCATCCGAATATTTCTTCAGCCAGTACCGGATAAAATTGCTGCCGATAAAACCGGCTCCGCCTGTTACAAGAATTTTCATACTACTTTAGTATACAACCAATGCAGAATTAAATTTTCTGCCCAGTTTGCCGTTTGGCCAGAAATCAAGTTTACCAGATTTGTCTTTTTTGTGCGCAAGATAATGTAAATTGCCAAAAATCTCAGTCTTATCACCTTCCCTAAATACAACCTTTACACTTGATGATGGGTCGGTTGCTATGGCCGACTCATAATCAGGATAGTGAGTATTTACAAACTCGATAAGTTCTTTCAAGGTTACACCAGGATAAATATCTCCCGCTTGAGGAATTCCGTCTATTAGAACGGAGCAAAGTCTGCCGTCTTTTAACTTCACCAAACACCCTCTTGCGAGTTTTTTTGTTTCTTCATGGGGATTATTGGGATTGGCCATGTCGGGGACTGAGAACTCTTTCTCCACCTGCTGCCTGGTTTTTTCGTAGGAAGGAAATAACATCGGACCGGTGGAAACGGCAGTTTTTACATCCTCTAACTTAAGACTATCAACCGAGAGAAATTCTATAACATCCCCGAATTTTATTTCTATTTTCTCAGGAATCCCGGCAACCAAATCTTTATCGTTAATCAAAACCCTTGTTTCAGAAATGTTCTCAATAATGTACTTACCTTCAAGTCTTTTGCACACTGCCAAAACAAAGCCGGGTTTGGCCTCTATATAAGTTTTCTTCACCATTCTTGAAGGCCCCATAACAGGGTCTTTTACAATAGGAATCTCTATGTTTGAAGAATTGTATATAACAATTGATTCGTCGTTGCCTTTTGATTTGGACCCAACCCACTCGTACTTATTCCCATTCAGTAAAAGATCACCTTTTGCCTCCAAAAATTTTATATTCACCGAATCGTCATTCAAAATTACAATTGCACTCCGGTCGAGAACGGGAAGATTAATAAGTTTTCCGCCTTCAATTACTAAATTTCCAGTCCTAACCTTCGGAGGTGCAACGGGATCCCTTTCTTCATCGTCGGTAAGATAGAAATACCCGGCGTTGGTCACGAGTTTGGGATCTTGGAGTTTCTCGAAAGCTTCAAGGGGATAATACATCCCGTCTTCGAAGAACTCAACAGATAACACTCTCTCTCTGGGGTCTATCTCAAAAATCATAAAATTTGAGAATCCGCCACCCTGTTTAATGTGTCCTTTTTTAACTTTCAAGCCGGGAGACAAGATTTTTTCGTTCTCTTTTTGCGGAACTGCATTCAAAGCAAAAAGCCTGTGGGAATCAAACCAGGTACTGATTGGTTTATCTTGAAACTCAAAAAAACCTAGGGGAAAAAGGTCTCTATATTTTTTCGGGTCGTAACTCATGATAGATCGAGGGACTTGAGGTATTCCCTGAACTTGCCGTTCATGTCGGGGTGTTTAAGTGCAAATTCGACAACTGTCTTGAGGTACTCAAGTTTATTTCCTGTATCATAATACTTCCCGTTTTTGATTTCGGCCGCGTATACGTCTTTACCGTCAGCAAGCATAAGTTTGAGTGCGTCATTGTAATAAAGTTCGTCTCCGGCTTTTAGGTTTGCATATGCCACTTCAAGATATTTAAAGATGTCGGGGGTAAACAAAAACCCAGAAACAGTGGCTAAATCCGACGGAGCATTTTCCTTGCCCGGTTTTTCAATCACAACATTCGCTTTAATAATTCCGTCTTCCAATTCGGTTCCGCCTGCAAAACCATAACGGTCATAATCTTCATCTTTAGTCGCCTTGATTCCCCCCAAAATACTTCCTCCATATTTTTCATAAGCAGCTATAAGCTGTTTGAATCTGGACGGAGTTGCCTGAATAAAGTCGTCGCTCCATGCATAGATGAAAGGTTCATCTCCCACTAAATGCCTGACGTTCAGGAGTGGGGTTCCGTTTCCATACGGGCCTTTTTGCCTGACATAAACAAAATTTGCCATGTTGGCAATTTTTTCAACAGCTTCCAACAGGGGTTTTTTCTTTTCCCCGCCCATCCTTAAATTTTCAATAAGATCAAGGTTTGGAAAATCAAAATGATCTTCTATAGTACGCTTGTGGTATCCGGTCACAATAATGATGTCTTTAATCCCGGCTTCAACCAGCTCCTCGACAACATATTGAATAACAGGCTTGTCGACAATGGGTAACATTTCCTTGGGCATTGCTTTGGTTTGGGGGAGAAAACGCGTTCCAAAACCTGCCGCCGGTATGACTGCTTTTCTGACACTTTTCATAATCGTTGAGAGAAGTATATCACGTAGTCCCCCTCAAATTCACGTCCTAATTACTAACGAGAATATTATCACAAAACCAAGAATTGCCACCACAAGGTATTCTATTACCGTCTCCAGACGCAAGTCATGATCAAGATGGTGGTGCGCCACTCCCCAGGAAACATAAGACAAAACCAAGGCTGATGCGACCGCTATCTGAAAAGCTTTATCATAAGAAAAAAGTATCAGACCGGCAAAACCGGCCAGGAGAATCCCAAAAAGCACCATATAATGGCTTAAGTGTTTTAAAAAATGCCTCATAGCAAAATGCTCACTGTCATATTATCTGCCCCGCTTTCAGTATTAGTATAACCGCCAAAATCATTCCAAGATAGGCTATGTGTGCAAAAGTTCTGCCGCCAACCCTGACAATTCTTTTGTGTTTTACGACTATAAAGTCAATCGACAAGACCATCAAAAGAATTCCTGTGACAAGAAGTGAAATCCCTTTAGTCGAAGAAAATGGTGAAACAAAAGCTATTGCCGACTCAGAAGTTGTAACTTGCGGAGGAGCCGCCGTTGGGATTGGAACCGGCGTGGGAATCGGAGTAGAAGCCAGTGTCGGCTTTGGCGCTATTGAGCTTTTAGGCTCTATTGTGGCAGCTACTCCTTTTGCCTTGGCCTCAGAAATACTTCCTGTTTCACCATTAAGAGAGGTTCCTAAAAACTGAACTATTATTGTTGTATCTGTGCCGGCCAGGTTTCCCTCGACCACTCCAATACCTATTTCCTGATAATTCGGATTTAATATATTTTCCCTGTGGGTGGGAGAGCTCATCCACGCGTTAACCGCGCTTACGGGATCCGAAAAATCTCTTGCAAGATTTTCGCCTGCATATTTATATTTATAACCAAAATTCAGGAAAAAATTCCAAGGAGAAGTTCCGTCGGGAGCGAAATGCGCCCAGTAACCTTTTGCAAGCATGTCGTTTCCCTTGGCAAGAGCGGCCTGGGACAACTTCGAGTTTTCCGACAGGGAGGTAAGACCATTTTCTACACGTTTTTGATTTGTAAGTCTGATCACTTCCTCGGGAGAGATATTGGCAGCATAACCCAACACTCTGGGAAAAGACCTGTTTGCAAGACCAAGAATAAATTGAAAAGAAACAAGGCCGAGTACAATTAAAAAAAGGCTTCCGGGGTGCAGAATTTTTGCTCTTTGATTATTGCTTTCGTGGGGGAGAAAAAGATGTCTTAAAAGATGAAAAAGCTTCATGAATCCATATTAGCATATCCTGAGGGATGGTTCCTGTGCCATAAAACAGCTGTTTCCACAATTTCTTTAAGTCCGTATTTGGGCTGCCAAGAAAAGTCTTTTTTGATTTTTTCAATTGATGCAAAAAGCGCATCAGCGTCCCCCGGACGTCTTGAGACAAACTTAATTTTTAGATCTACTCCGGCAATCTCTTTAACCGTATCTAAAATTTCCTTATTGGAATATCCCCTGCCGATTCCGGCATTGTAAACATTGCTCTCTGCCCCGTCTATTAGTTTTTGCATCGCTA
Organism: Candidatus Woesebacteria bacterium; assembly: GCA_003484955.1. GTDB lineage: Bacteria > Patescibacteriota > Microgenomatia > UBA8517 > UBA8517 > UBA8517. The sequence continues at coordinate 9,839 of DMZH01000002.1, read as the reverse complement.
TTGAGTGGGCTTCAACAAGATCCAGTACGTGGATATAATCTCTGACATTGGTTCCGTCGGGTGTTTTGTAATCTGACCCGAAAATCTCAATTTCCTCACCCTCCAAAGCCTTTTTAACAATATTTGGAATTAAGTGGCTTTCTTTCGGATGATCCTCTCCAATACTGCCGTCAAGCGCAGCCCCTGCAGCATTAAAATAGCGGATACTGATAAATTTGATCCCATAAGCCGCGTCATAATCTTCAAGCATTCTTTCTAAAATATATTTTGTTTCACCATAAGGATTCAGGGGGGTTTTGGGATCATTCTCCTCGATAGGAAGCTTTACTGGATTTCCATAAACTCCGGCGCTGCTGGAAATTATAATTTTATTTACTCCTCCTTTTTGCATGGAATCCAGAAGATTCATAAATCCGTAAACATTGTTTTTATAATACTTTGCGGGGTCTCTGTAGGACTCGCCCATTTGAATAAAACCAGCCATATGTACCACTCCGTCAAATTTTTCCGATGTAAAAAGCGTGTCGAGTTTTTCTTTTTCTTCCACCAAATCTATAACCTCTAATCTAAAATCCTTAACTGATTCCTTATGCCCCTGAGACAAATTATCCAGAATTACAACCTCAAAACCTTTATTTTGAAGCTCTCGAACCATGAAAGACCCTATATAACCGGCCCCTCCTGTTACTAATATTTTTGCCATATCTCTATTTTATCCCAAATCTAAGTAGAATTTCACGCGCGCTTTTGGGAAGTTTGGAAATAAATCTGTAAACAAGATACATTGCAACTCCCGCGCCGTAGCCATCGATAATAGTATCTCTGAATCTTGCCTCCCGACCCTGGGTAAACATTTGGTGAAACTCGTCGGAAATTCCATAAAGAAAAGATATGACAACTCCCAAAATTGCGGCTTTTTTACGATTTACCCCCTCTCCAATTAAAGCTCTATAAACAAGAACTGCAAGCATTGCAAAAAGGATTACGTGACCAATTTTTTTAACGGCAAAGTCCTGCCAATATATCTGTGAGGCAATGGGCACAGTACCGGAAGAAAATTTATATATCATCGCTGCCCACAACACAGGGGGAAGCCACAGATTAAGAAGCGTCATTGCTTTGTTTTTCATTCTCATCAGTATAGTCTTTTTTACCATCCTTAATAATACTAAAAATTGGGACCGCAACAAAGCAAACACCGGCAAAAATAAGGATTATGGGTAGAAGTGGAAAATTGGCTTTTTTATCCGGTGATGCTTCAATACTTGCCGACGGAGAACCGGTTGGGCCTGCCCGAATTCCCAATACTTCCGATATTCCGGCACTTATTGTTGCAATGGGTGTCGAACTATTAGTCCTCAATGGAGTTTTTACGGGAACCGGTGACGGAGTTTTTGTTGGAACCGGAGTTGGAGTTTTTGCTGAAGATTGTGAAGACATAATTAATATGGGGGTTTGGGTAGGCGTCGGTGTGGGTGTAGGTGTCTGGGGTACCGGTGTTGGTTCCGGGGTCGGTGGAGAAATATTGGCCGATAGTTCGGTCACATCTGTATCTGCGACAAAATTACCGACACCATTTGGAATTCGCGAAAAAGAACGGTCTTCTTTTATATCTCCAAAACTCGTGGAATCTTTCAAGATTCCACCCGTGTCTCTAAGCTCAACACCATCTCCGGTATTGTTAAGCGCTATGCCCGTGGCAGATCTTCTGAAACTAATATATGTTCCAGTACCCAAAATGTTTTCAGGAATGGAATAGGTTTTTACTGTCCCCTGAGTATCGGAGATTTGCCAACCCGTAATAACAACCGGTTCCGTTCCCAGGTTAAAAAGCTCAATAAATTCATCGGGTTCACTACTTGACCCACTGGGATTTGGAAATACTTCATTTATCACAACCTGAGCGGAAACTCGCCGGGGCAACAATCCAAAAAATAAAATAATAAACAAAATACCAAAATGCAATGATTTTGTCCTAATGATATGAATCATTGATATATACATCATATCATATATCTATATGAGTGAAGTTTAGTACTACTGAAACTATAACTTAGAGGCTATAATTAACATGAAGATAAAAAACATCTAAACCACCATCGTCATTGTGAACACGAACATATCTGAGTGAACATCCACTACCTCCTACATAACTTCCTCTGAACAAAACCCCAGCCTTAACCGCTTTAACATCACTCGATGATCCACTATTAATATCAATTCCGTTATGAGAACTGTAAATTCTTCCTATGTAAGTATTTCTAACAGCCCACGTACTGCCATATCCCTGATTGAACTTTATTTTAGGATTGATTGGCCAATCCCATGAGCCGGTCGGATTGAAGCTATCCCCGTCTGAGCTACCACAACCAGAGCCTGAACAGTTTTCATAATCAATTCCCCCTTTGAGATAGTTAAATGGATTTTGAGCCACACCGTTTTGGCTTACGGTAAAGTGTAAATGAGTTCCTCCGGAATTGCATGATGAGCCTTGAATCATTGTTGCAATTTTAGCGCCTTGATCGACGTGTCCCACCTCAGTTTCTTTGCCTCTTCCGGCCAAAATTCCTTGAATAGCCTCAAATTCTGCTCTTGCTTCAGCCAAAAGTTGTTGATATCTTGATTCACTATTTTGCGTATCTTTCAAAAGTCTTGCTTTTGCAGCTTTTTGAGCATTTAAATTTGCCTGCTGTGTTTTTAATTGCTTTTGCAATTCTTCCTGGTCGGCTTTTTCTCCTTGGTAGGTAGTTTGTGCCTCTTGAAGCCTCTGGAGTAGATTTCTGTCCTCTTCCTGGATTTTCTGCAAATAGTGAAACCTTGAAACGGCGCTCCCGAGATCGCTTGCGGAAAGTACGAAATAGAAATTATTTTCAAACTTTGACAACTTATAAGTTTCAACAGCTCTTGAGTTAAAAGCCAGAGTCAAAGAATCAAGCGATTCCCCAAGCTGAACAATCCTCCCGCCAAGCATGTTTATTTTCTCTTGGGTTTGGGCAATTTTTAAAGTTGTTAATTTTATTTGGGCATCGAATTGGGCAATTTGATTTTTTAGTGTGCTTGCCTGACCTTGAAGTTTTGTAACCTGCTCCTGATACTCCTGAATTAATTTATTACACTCATCCAAATTGCCGCAGGTCTGAGCATAAGAGATTTTTACAAAACCGAAGAGTATTGATGAAAAAACAAGAAGTAGAAAGATTTTCTTAAAAACATATTTCATTGCGTAACTTTTTTCGTGTCCCGGCAACAAGGCCAAGGCATTATCTCACTTTTTTAACCCTGGAGATAGCAATTAGACTTCCCGAAAGTGCAAGTACTACACCCGCGAAAATTTCTATCCCCAAGATTGCCCCAAAAAGTTCAAAAAGACCTAGGGCATCTTTGGGTAAAATAGGAATTTCTCCAAAATAGGCTACTACCGTAGGTGCCAAATAAAGGATTGCGATAAAAGCAATTGCCCATCCAAGAATTACACCAAAAAGAGTGTAGATAAAAGCTTCAATCACGATAGGACTCCTGATGAATCCTTTTGTTGCTCCAATTAAATTAAGAATTTCCACTTCGTCCCGCCTTCCGACAACACGCATACTGGTGATCACAAGAAGCACCACCAAAGAAGTAGTTGCCAAAAGCCCTACAAAAACAATTCCCCCTATTCTCACATATGTTGTGATTGTTTTTAGCCGTCCGATAACATCATTGAGACTTGCTTCCCCGCCAAGAGCCGCGGTAAAGCCAACGGAGTCAACGACACTTTCTCCTTTTAGTTTGTCTATCGTGTCTTGCGCAAAAGACAAGTCTGTAACTGAAAATTCTAAAGAAGCCGGAAAAATTGACGGGCTCACAAGCTGTCCCAAAAGCGGATTGTCGCTTGTGGCTTTTTTGTAAATAGAAAGCGCTTCCTCCTTGCTCACATATTTGACGTTCTTTATATGGGAATTTTCCTGTAGTCTACCCTGTAAATCGGCAATATTGGCGTCCACCGCATCGCTTTTCAGAAAAGCAATTACCTGCGGCCTTGTCTCAAAATATGTCAGTAATTTTGAAGACGAATACACGAGAACGGAGACGAGTGTAGCCACGAAAAACGTCAGTGTCAAAACAAACGAAGCAGACAAAGCCTGAAAAGGAGAACGTCTTATATAACTCCAGGCAGTTTTAAAATGTGTATTCATTTCTCTTCTGTTTTTTCATTATATGACAATTTTCCATCGGAAACATGAATTATCCTTTTCTTGTATTTTTTAAGAATTTCCACGTTGTGGGTAGCCATAATTATCGTTTTTCCTTCCTTGTTAATTTTTTCCAAAAGTTCCATTAAAATTTCTGATGTTTCCCAATCCAGATTTCCGGTTGGCTCATCCGCTAAAACAATTTTAGGGTTAACCGACAAAGCTCTTGCCAAAGAGACTCTTTGCAGCTCTCCTCCGGAAAGCTGTGACGGGAACTGGTCTGCTTGTTTTGCCAAACCGACCAGCTTCAAAACATGTTCTACCCTTTCCTCCCACTCCGTCTCGGGAAGCCCTATGACGGCAAGAGCAACGGCAACATTCTCATAAACGGTTCGTTCCGAAAGAACCTTAAAATCCTGAAAGATTGTGCCAATTTTCTGACGATAGGAAGGCATTGTTTTGTCGCTTATACCGGCTATATCTAAGTTATCTACTCTAACCTCACCCTTGGTTGGAATAAGCTCTGCCAAAATTAGTTTCAAAATTGTAGTTTTACCGGCGCCGGATGCTCCTGTGATAAACACAAACTCACCCTTTTTTATATCAAACGACACATCATTAAGGGCTACTATTGAGCCGTAAGACTTAGTAACACCCTTAAAACTGATCAAAACCGATTCTTCTCGTGACATATTTTTGGGACACTTTAGAGTAGCAAGTGAAAACAAATAAAGCCAGTGCTAAACGCTTATTCTGTAACTTGAATCTTGGCTACATCCATAAGCCAACCGGCCTTTTTTGAAGCTAACGTTTCACCCCAAATCTGAACTTTTTTACCCGTGAACAGGTTTAAATCGACCATGCTGGAAGTCAAGTATACATTTTTAGACACTCCGCCTTCACGCTCTAAATGATAGGTTCCTTCCCCATTTGCGCCTCCTTCTTTGAGCATACCTTCGGCAGTATCATATTTAATGTTCGGGTCAAGTTTTCCAGCCTCTGTCGAAGTTACCTTAACTCCGGGGGCTCCTTTACCGGAAGTTTCATTTTTATTCATTACTTTTGAAGACAGCACCCACGCAGTCACAACCCCTGCCAACACAACCAGAAATGCCCCTATGACAAACGGTAAAACATTTTTACGCTGAGACTCCATAACCCCAATATATCACAACTTGCAAGAAATCAACAACTAATGAATTTTAAGCTCAGCATCTATAAATTCATCGATCTCACCGTCAAGTACTCTTTCCGTATTCCCCGTCTCAACATCTGTCCGGAGATCCTTAACCATTTTATAAGGATGGAGAACGTAGCTTCTAATCTGAGTGCCCCAGGAGGCAGGACGATAATCGCCTTTAAGTTCCTTCTTCAGCCCTTTTGCTATTTCCTGTTGCCTTAGCCACAATTTTCCACGAAGAAGTTCAAGCGCAATTTTCCGGTTTTGTTCCTGAAAACGTTCAGTTGAGGCCGTAATTACGATTCCCGACGGGATGTGGGTTAAACGAACCGCAGTCGCGACTTTGTTTACGTTTTGACCGCCATGCCCTCCCGCATGAATAAACTGCCAATCCAAATCTTCATCTTTAATTTCGACGTCTCTAAGGTCCACATCTTCCAGCTCCGGCATTACTTCAACGAGTGCAAATGATGTTTGGCGGAGTTTATCGGCATTAAACGGGGACTGTCTGACAAGCCTGTGGGTACCAGCCTCATGCTTAAGGTAGCCATAAGCGTAATGTCCGGTAACCTTAAAAGTAACACTTTTTATTCCGGCTTCTTCACCTGCTGTGTAGTCCAAAGTCGCCGTATTCCAATCCTTGCGCTCACAGTAGCGCAAATACATGCGATATAGCATATTTGACCAATCCATTGCCTCAGTTCCGCCCTGTCCGGCATGAATTGAAACTAAAGCATTTTTTCCGTCATACTCTCCCGCAAGATAGGACATTAGTTCCAGTCTCTCCAACGTTTTTTTGGCCTTAGCTGTTTCAGCATCATCCTGAACCTCACTTAATATCTCAAGTGTTTCTACAAGTTCCTCCACTTCAGATACTTCTTTTTTTAGATCAGACAGCTCCTGTGTTAATGTTCTTGCATTTTCGGGATTTCCCCAAAGGTTGGGGTCACCCACCTTTGTCTCAAGTTCTTCAATTTTTTTCTTTTTTTCCGGAAGTTTTACAACCTCGATAAGTTTTTTTAAACGCACTGAAAGCTCTTCTATTTTTTGTTTAACGTCTTGCATATCTGAAGTATAACCCAAGTTCATCAAACTTGGAAAACATTAATTACGGTGTGCAGATAATTGATTTAACCTTTTTTGTATCCGCCGGGTTTAAATTTTGAAGCAGTTCAATTGCCCCCCGCACCGTAGTGTTTTCCATTGCAAATGAGGAGGGAATTTCACTTTTGATTCCCAAAACCTGAACAAGTCTGGTACGTCCGGCATCAAGCGCATCAGCAAGAGGGGCAGGGGGATTTTTCCAGCCTAGGACGGAAGTCAACGCGGTTCTTCCTCCGATTATTAAAAAACCTTCCAAAATGAGTGCAAGAAGAAATCCGAAAAATATTCCAAAAACCGCCCCTTTCAGCGACCAATCGACATAATGGCGCCTAAACTTAGCAATCAAAACCACAAGCAGAAAAAGAAGAAAAACAGTAGCAATTGCCTGCCAATACGGTACGGGAAGAGAAAACTTTCCAAGACGGAAGATAAAATTGTCAGACAGACTGCCAAGTAGGTTTGTCATTGCAACTTATTTTATCACAAGGAAGATACTCTTAAGGGGCTGGGGTAGGAGTTGCAGTCGGGATGGCGGTCGGGGCCGCTGTCGGCGTTGATGTTGGTTTTGCGGTAGCACCTTTTCGAAGACCTGTAATGATTACAACATCATAAGCGGTACTTGTTGAATTTACGCTTTTAACACTTTGGTAAACAGTATTTAATTTCGCGGTGATTTCGCTTATTACACTACTCGAAACCGAGCTTGAATAGCTAACTTGTGTATCGGTAGCATTCTGGGTGGGTGAATTCCCTACAGTTATATTCGTATACCCGAGTCCTTTTAGTAATGTTTCCAGGTAAGCTGCCTCGCCGGTTATACCGGTACCGTTTTGAACCTGAATTTTAACTTTTGTTTTATCAGCAGCTGCTAAAGTGGGGGTCGGAGAGGCTATAGGGGACACTGTCTCATCCGGTGCGGCCATATTTTGATAAGGCGTCGGTTCGGTTAAAGCGGTTCCGTTATCCTTACCCGAAGCACTCTTGTAAATTACATATCCAAGAATCCCAATAAGAACCAAAATTCCGACAATCAATAAAGTTTTGGCTCCGCCATTTTTCTTTTCAGTACCGACAGTGGGGAAAGAAACTCTGTTTTCTTGAGGTTGAGAAGTTCCTTGAGAGAATCCTTGAGATTGATTTTGTGTCTCTTCCATACTAGTGCGCAAGTATAATCATTAAGTCAACTATTTGTCAAGCGTAGTTTCTCCATAAGTATTGAATAGAACCTTAAATTGTGAATTGTGGCCAAGCGTCCGGCTGTAAAATCCCCAATTCTGAAAAGATGTGCCAAATATGCTTTTGAATATCTTTTGCAAAGAAGACAATCACACGCATCGCTTACAGGAGAGTCATCTTTAAAATATCTTTCTTTATCTGGTGAGTAAAATTTATAAAAATTTGGGTTGTGGACATCAATTTCTTCCATTGAAATTGCGTCATAGACGTAGAGTCTGCCATGTCTGGCGTCGCGAGTGGGCAATACACAATCAAAGACATTGAAACCCAGTTCATTGCATTTTACGATTTCTTCAGGTTTCCCCACACCGAGTCCGTACAAAAAATAATCTTCAGGAGTATTGTTGGCAATGGTTTTTGCGGACTCGAAGTCAAAATCCCCTTTTTCATCAATCGGCCAGCCACCATAACCCAAACCGTCAAAGCCAATTTTTACAAGCTCTTTTGTACAATATTCCCTTAAATCCTGATATTTTCCGCCTTGAGTAACTCCTAAAATATATGGCCGTTCATTCTTACCCAAACCTTTCCTATCACAAATCTTCAAAAACTCGTCTTTACTGCGCCTTGCCCAGGAGATTGTGCGCTCAACCGATACTTTGGCTTCATCATAATTTGATTTTGGATCAGTAAAATCATCAAGTACTACAACCATGTCGCTTTCAAGCTTTATTTGAAATTCAATGGATTTTTCCGGAGTAAGAATTTTTTTCGTCTTTTTTGTCGGATGAAAAACCGCACCCTCATCCGTAATTTTACCCTTGACATTACCCGACTTAATTACCGACATCACCTGGAATCCTCCCGAATCAGAGATTATTCCACCCTTAAAATCCATAAACTTTCCAATCCCGCCAAATTTTTTCAGAACATCTCCTCCAAGCTCCTGCCAAAGATGAAAAGTGTTTACCAAAATCCCCTGGGTCTTTGTTTCCTCAAGATCGGATGTATCAATCGACCGAACAACCGCACGTGTGGCGTCGGGAAAAAATATCGGTAAAGATATGTTGCCGTTTTTTGATTTAAAAAATTTTTTTGTCATTGGAAAATCTTGAGAATGCCAAAACCTGCATAAGACAGTGTCGTAAACTTAATCAACTTTCCCGAAAAAACCGCTACCAGATATCTCCATATTGAAATTCCCGATGCCCCGGAGATAACTCCAGTCAGATCAAAAAGAGGGTTGGGAAGGACAGCCAGGGCAAAAACAACCCAAAGTCCACCCGTCTTCATCCATTTTTTAACCTTCTCAAAATTTTTATCTTTTTTTATAAACTCCCCACCCCCAACGCCTGCATAATATCCAGTAAGCTCCCCCATAGTTGACCCAACCGCCGAAAATACTCCGGTTAAAATCGGGTTAAGAAAAGCTCCCACCGCAACGGTGGTGGCCAGTGCTGGAACAGGTAAAAATATTGTTGCGGACCCGACCAAATTGGCAATAAAAACACCAAGGTATCCAAGATCCTGAAGATTCTCAATTTGTTTTCCAAAAATAAAAGCTGAAATACCTAAAACTAAAGAGAAGATTAGGATAAAAACCCTTAAACGTTTTTTACTTAATCTGGGTTTGAACATTACTCAACACCTAAAAGTTCGACCTCAAAAATAAGTGTCGCTCCTCCCGGAATTGCACCGGGTATACCTGAATCACCATAGGCAAGAGATGAAGGGATGGTTAACATCCTTTTCCCTCCCACCTTCATGCCGGCAACCCCCTGGTCCCAACCGGGTATAACTTCACCTGCCCCCAAGGTAAAAATGAAGGGTTCGTTCCTGTCATATGAGCTATCGAATTTTGATCCATCGGTTAGTGTCCCCACATAATTTACGGTTACTTTTTTACCGGCGATAGCGGTATCTCCTGTTCCTATTTTTTCATCTTCAATTTTTAATTCGGTTACGTTCATTATTGGTTTTGCCGAGTCTGACCCCAACGTAGCCGTCGGTGAGGCAACAGTAGTAATGGTAGCAGATGGGCTGGAAGTTTGTAAGACTGTGTTTTGATTTTTCTTTCCAAAAAAAGCAAAAATTCCTCCGGCAACAATCAGAAGTACAAGAAAAATTGTCACAAACAAATAGTTTTTGTTCACGAAAAACATTATACCAGATTAGTTTGGAGGTAGCTGGGGGTAATGACAGTGCTT